>CANKVS010000319.1 GCA_947487155.1 uncultured Flaviramulus sp. | reverse complement strand
TGTCAAAAATGTAGAATTCTTCCTCTTCAGACTAACTACTATTTTTGCTTAACACACAACAATTGGTCTTGATCCAAT
>CANKVS010000318.1 GCA_947487155.1 uncultured Flaviramulus sp. | reverse complement strand
AAATGCAAGGTCTTGTCTTTTTTATGCAAAAATAGCATTCCTCATCAAATTTACACACAACTTTTGAGATTGATCCTT
>CANKVS010000317.1 GCA_947487155.1 uncultured Flaviramulus sp. | reverse complement strand
ACCCTAAAATATTCATCAAGGAAAGTCCTAAAAACATTATGTTTCTAAAAATTAACCTTACTCCTGAAAGTGCCTAGA
>CANKVS010000316.1 GCA_947487155.1 uncultured Flaviramulus sp. | reverse complement strand
CTAGGCACTTTCAGGAGTAAGGTTAATTTTTAGAAACATAATGTTTTTAGGACTTTCCTTGATGAATATTTTAGGGTC
>CANKVS010000315.1 GCA_947487155.1 uncultured Flaviramulus sp. | reverse complement strand
AGGATCAATCTCAAAAGTTGTGTGTAAATTTGATGAGGAATGCTATTTTTGCATAAAAAAGACAAGACCTTGCATTTA
>CANKVS010000314.1 GCA_947487155.1 uncultured Flaviramulus sp. | reverse complement strand
ATACAAAATACAAAAAACGGCAAGTATCTAAAATACTTACCGCTTTTATTTAAGTTCGTGACTTTTTCAGTAGCCTCT
>CANKVS010000313.1 GCA_947487155.1 uncultured Flaviramulus sp. | reverse complement strand
TGGGCAAAACTAAAAAATGGCAGAGCCTTTAAAACATGACCACCGTCAAAGACGGTGGTTTTTCAATGGGAAATAAAA
>CANKVS010000312.1 GCA_947487155.1 uncultured Flaviramulus sp. | reverse complement strand
CCCCCCCCCCCCCCCCCCCCCCCCCCCCCCCCCCCCCCCCCCCCCCCCCCCCCCCCCCCCCCCCCCCCCCCCCCCCCC
>CANKVS010000311.1 GCA_947487155.1 uncultured Flaviramulus sp. | reverse complement strand
AAAAAAAAAAAAAAAAAAAAAAAAAAAAAAAAAAAAAAAAAAAAAAAAAAAAAAAAAAAAAAAAAAAAAAAAAAAAAA
>CANKVS010000310.1 GCA_947487155.1 uncultured Flaviramulus sp. | reverse complement strand
CTAACTAACTAACTAACTAACTAACTAACTAACTAACTAACTAACTAACTAACTAACTAACTAACTAACTAACTAACTA
>CANKVS010000309.1 GCA_947487155.1 uncultured Flaviramulus sp. | reverse complement strand
TACAAAATACAAAAAACGGCAAGTATCTAAAATACTTACCGCTTTTATTTAAGTTCGTGACTTTTTCAGTAGCCTCTCT
>CANKVS010000308.1 GCA_947487155.1 uncultured Flaviramulus sp. | reverse complement strand
AAGAATCAAGACCAATTGTTGTGTGTTAAGCAAAAATAGTAGTTAGTCTGAAGAGGAAGAATTCTACATTTTTGACACC
>CANKVS010000307.1 GCA_947487155.1 uncultured Flaviramulus sp. | reverse complement strand
CCCTAAAATATTCATCAAGGAAAGTCCTAAAAACATTATGTTTCTAAAAATTAACCTTACTCCTGAAAGTGCCTAGAGA
>CANKVS010000306.1 GCA_947487155.1 uncultured Flaviramulus sp. | reverse complement strand
GAATCAAGACCAATTGTTGTGTGTTAAGCAAAAATAGTAGTTAGTCTGAAGAGGAAGAATTCTACATTTTTGACACCTC
>CANKVS010000305.1 GCA_947487155.1 uncultured Flaviramulus sp. | reverse complement strand
GAAGTGATTTAAACTTTTATAATTTTTCTTTTCTTAATTTTTTTAATAGCTATAACTAAGAAAGCGAGATAGTTAAAACC
>CANKVS010000304.1 GCA_947487155.1 uncultured Flaviramulus sp. | reverse complement strand
CTCATAATAATTCAATTATTATACTAATTTATGGAAATATGTCATTGAACTTGTGTCTTCCGAACACTTATGTTTTTAAA
>CANKVS010000303.1 GCA_947487155.1 uncultured Flaviramulus sp. | reverse complement strand
ATCAATACAAAATACAAAAAACGGCAAGTATCTAAAATACTTACCGCTTTTATTTAAGTTCGTGACTTTTTCAGTAGCCT
>CANKVS010000302.1 GCA_947487155.1 uncultured Flaviramulus sp. | reverse complement strand
AAAAGCAAAAAAGATAAAACCCGTAAAAACCAGATAAAATTTACGGTAGGTTTACTGAACAACTTACCTGCTAGTTTACAATTT
>CANKVS010000301.1 GCA_947487155.1 uncultured Flaviramulus sp. | reverse complement strand
AAAAGCAAAAAAGATAAAACCCGTAAAAACCAGATAAAATTTACGGTAGGTTTACTGAACAACTTACCTGCTAGTTTTCAATTT
>CANKVS010000300.1 GCA_947487155.1 uncultured Flaviramulus sp. | reverse complement strand
ATGGGTTAAAAAGATAAAACCCGTAAAAACCAGATAAAATTTACGGTAGGTTTACTGAACAACTTACCTGCTAGTTTACAATTT
>CANKVS010000299.1 GCA_947487155.1 uncultured Flaviramulus sp. | reverse complement strand
AGTTTTAGATGGGCAAAACTAAAAAATGGCAGAGCCTTTAAAACATGACCACCGTCAAAGACGGTGGTTTTTCAATGGGAAATAAA
>CANKVS010000298.1 GCA_947487155.1 uncultured Flaviramulus sp. | reverse complement strand
TATACTAAATTAGCGCATTGGCATAAGGATGTAGAACAAACTGGATATAAAGCTTTTAATACTATAGCCAATACAATAACTATCAA
>CANKVS010000297.1 GCA_947487155.1 uncultured Flaviramulus sp. | reverse complement strand
AAGTGGTTGCCCCAATATGGTTTCCGTTTTAAATTTGGGTAGGTCTTGAAAAGTTTGATTGCCATCTTTCCTTTCAATATTCCCATA
>CANKVS010000296.1 GCA_947487155.1 uncultured Flaviramulus sp. | reverse complement strand
TTTTTTTAAAAGTTTACTAGATAGTGATAAACTTGTAGAATCATATTGGCGAATATCATAAGCATCTAGTTCTTTGTTAAAATAGCTT
>CANKVS010000295.1 GCA_947487155.1 uncultured Flaviramulus sp. | reverse complement strand
GACACAAGTTCAATGACATATTTCCATAAATTAGTATAATAATTGAATTATTATGAGTAAAAAAGTTACTGTAAAGTCCCTATTACAA
>CANKVS010000294.1 GCA_947487155.1 uncultured Flaviramulus sp. | reverse complement strand
CCTATTACAAGTAATAGACGATGATGTTTTAAAAAGATTAGCTATTGATACTAATGTAAATTTTAAAACAAAAAAGCTTTCAGGAGAG
>CANKVS010000293.1 GCA_947487155.1 uncultured Flaviramulus sp. | reverse complement strand
GGCTATGGAAAAGCAGAGTGCTTTAACCATATTTACTGTGAAGTTGAAAAGAATTTTAAAATTAAGCTAGTCCAAAAAGAGACAAAACA
>CANKVS010000292.1 GCA_947487155.1 uncultured Flaviramulus sp. | reverse complement strand
GACGCAAGAATCGACAAAAAGCCTAGACCAATCATTGCAGACGCAAGAATCGACAAAAAGCCTAGACCAATCATTGCAGACGCAAGAAT
>CANKVS010000291.1 GCA_947487155.1 uncultured Flaviramulus sp. | reverse complement strand
AAATATGGAAATGCAGAGTGCTTTAACCATATTTACTGTGAATTTGAAAAGAATTTTAAAATTAAGCTAGTCCAAAAAGAGACAAAACA
>CANKVS010000290.1 GCA_947487155.1 uncultured Flaviramulus sp. | reverse complement strand
GGCTATGGAAAAGCAGAGTGCTTTAACCATATTTACTGTGAATTTGAAAAGAATTTTAAAATTAAGCTAGTCCAAAATGAGACAAAACA
>CANKVS010000289.1 GCA_947487155.1 uncultured Flaviramulus sp. | reverse complement strand
ATTGTTGATGATACAACTGATCCAGATACTCCTACATTAGCAAATCTTACTGGACAATGTTCGGTAACAGCTACTGCGCCTACTACTAA
>CANKVS010000288.1 GCA_947487155.1 uncultured Flaviramulus sp. | reverse complement strand
ACAGCATACCAAAAATATCAAACTATAGAAATCAGGTATGAAAAATTAATATCAACGCAATATTAAACTAGAGCCTTTTTAATTATATTT
>CANKVS010000287.1 GCA_947487155.1 uncultured Flaviramulus sp. | reverse complement strand
TTTTGGCATTAAAAGATTCTGCTGATGCGTTAGTACTTCTGTTTATAAAATAGTTTAGGATTGATCTATAATTGATAGTTATTGTATTGG
>CANKVS010000286.1 GCA_947487155.1 uncultured Flaviramulus sp. | reverse complement strand
ATTGTATTGGCTATAGTATTAAAAGCTTTATATCCAGTTTGTTCTACATCCTTATGCCAATGCGCTAATTTAGTATATGCTGTTTGTATA
>CANKVS010000285.1 GCA_947487155.1 uncultured Flaviramulus sp. | reverse complement strand
AAACCATATTGGGTCAACCACTTTTGGTCAAGAGGTTATTTTGTAAGTACAGTTGGATTAGATGAAGCAATGATAAGTCGATATGTCAAAT
>CANKVS010000284.1 GCA_947487155.1 uncultured Flaviramulus sp. | reverse complement strand
ATCATAGTATGTGCAGACCTGTTAGGATTTAAAAACATAAGTGTTCGGAAGACACAAGTTCAATGACATATTTCCATAAATTAGTATAATA
>CANKVS010000283.1 GCA_947487155.1 uncultured Flaviramulus sp. | reverse complement strand
ATTTGACATATCGCCTTATCATTGCTTCATCTAATCCAACTGTACTTACAAAATAACCTCTTGACCAAAAGTGGTTGACCCAATATGGTTT
>CANKVS010000282.1 GCA_947487155.1 uncultured Flaviramulus sp. | reverse complement strand
AAACCATATTGGGGCAACCACTTTTGGTCAAGAGGTTATTTTGTAAGTACAGTTGGATTAGATGAAGCAATGATAAGTCGATATGTCAAAT
>CANKVS010000281.1 GCA_947487155.1 uncultured Flaviramulus sp. | reverse complement strand
CAAAAGCTATTTTGACAAAGAACTAGATGCTTATGATATTCGCCAATATGATTCTACAAGTTTATCACTATCTAGTAAACTTTTAAAAAAA
>CANKVS010000280.1 GCA_947487155.1 uncultured Flaviramulus sp. | reverse complement strand
TAGCAGTATTTCAGAACGTTTATCAGTTATTAATTGTGATTATTTTGAGTGCATATTTAATCATGTTTTTCAGATGTTCAAAAGCTATTTT
>CANKVS010000279.1 GCA_947487155.1 uncultured Flaviramulus sp. | reverse complement strand
ACAAAGAACTAGATGCTTATGATATTCGCCAATATGATTCTACAAGTTTATCACTATCTAGTAAACTTTTAAAAAAAGGTATGGTTAATGGGTT
>CANKVS010000278.1 GCA_947487155.1 uncultured Flaviramulus sp. | reverse complement strand
GCATCTAGTTCTTTGTTAAAATAGCTTTTGGACATCTGAAAAACATGATTAAATATGCGCTCAAAATAATCACAATTAATAACTGATAAACGTT
>CANKVS010000277.1 GCA_947487155.1 uncultured Flaviramulus sp. | reverse complement strand
TCTATTGTATCTTTGTCTAGTACACTGTACATAATGGGTTGTTTTTGATTAATTTACGCTTCACAACGCAAATATCGGCAACCCTTTTTATTTGA
>CANKVS010000276.1 GCA_947487155.1 uncultured Flaviramulus sp. | reverse complement strand
AATTGTGATTATTTTGAGCGCATATTTAATCATGTTTTTCAGATGTCCAAAAGCTATTTTAACAAAGAACTAGATGCCTATGATATTCGCCAATAT
>CANKVS010000275.1 GCA_947487155.1 uncultured Flaviramulus sp. | reverse complement strand
GCTAATGTTTGTTTCAATAAGCGTAATGGAAACACAGTAGATAGAGAGGACTATTTTGACCAAGATTTATATAATGAACGGTATGCGGTAGAGCGCACTAATGC
>CANKVS010000274.1 GCA_947487155.1 uncultured Flaviramulus sp. | reverse complement strand
TTGTTTTGATTCTGCTTTTATAAGTCTAAATGATTCTTTGAATAGTATTTTGCTTTTGTGATAGAGATATACTTTACTGTCACTTTTTAAATCTAAAGTAGCTG
>CANKVS010000273.1 GCA_947487155.1 uncultured Flaviramulus sp. | reverse complement strand
AACCCATTAACCATACCTTTTTTTAAAGGTTTACTAGATAGTGATAAACTTGTAGAATCATATTGGCGAATATCATAGGCATCTAGTTCTTTGTTAAAATAGCTT
>CANKVS010000272.1 GCA_947487155.1 uncultured Flaviramulus sp. | reverse complement strand
AACCCATTAACCATACCTTTTTTTAAAGGTTTACTAGATAGTGATAAACTTGTAGAATCATATTGGCGAATATCATAAGCATCTAGTTCTTTGTTAAAATAGCTT
>CANKVS010000271.1 GCA_947487155.1 uncultured Flaviramulus sp. | reverse complement strand
GTGTTGACAAAGAGCAAACCGTTAGATATAGCAGTATTTCAGAACGTTTATCAGTTATTAATTGTGATTATTTTGAGCGCATATTTAATCATGTTTTTCAGATGTCCAAAAGCTATTTT
>CANKVS010000270.1 GCA_947487155.1 uncultured Flaviramulus sp. | reverse complement strand
AAGTTGCCGTATTAAATATGTTTCTTAAGCCTTGTACTAGGTTGTAAGCTTTCTTAATATCAGGATATTGCTTAAAAAGTATTCTAGCTCTTATATATTGGTTTTGCGTCCAGTTATTAGG
>CANKVS010000269.1 GCA_947487155.1 uncultured Flaviramulus sp. | reverse complement strand
CAGTAAACCTACCGTAAATTTTATCTGGTTTTTACGGGTTTTATCTTTTTAACCCATTAACCATACCTTTTTTTAAAGGTTTACTAGATAGTGATAAACTTGTAGAATCATATTGGCGAATATCATA
>CANKVS010000268.1 GCA_947487155.1 uncultured Flaviramulus sp. | reverse complement strand
GTTTACTAGATAGTGATAAACTTGTAGAATCATATTGGCGAATATCATAAGCATCTAGTTCTTTGTTAAAATAGCTTTTGGACATCTGAAAAACATGATTAAATATGCGCTCAAAATAATCACAATT
>CANKVS010000267.1 GCA_947487155.1 uncultured Flaviramulus sp. | reverse complement strand
CAAAAAGTGTAAAAATATTAGAACAGTATAATTTAAAAAAGAATTCTTGCACAGCTACTTTAGATTTAAAAAGTGACAGTAAAGTATATCTCTATCACAAAAGCAAAATACTATTCAAAGAATCATTT
>CANKVS010000266.1 GCA_947487155.1 uncultured Flaviramulus sp. | reverse complement strand
GGAAACACAGTAGATAGAGAGGACTATTTTGACCAAGATTTATATAATGAACGGTATGCGGTAGAGCGCACTAATGCTTGGATGGATAGCTTTCGGTCGGTACTCAACCGATTCGATACAACAATAGA
>CANKVS010000265.1 GCA_947487155.1 uncultured Flaviramulus sp. | reverse complement strand
GCAGTAGCTGTTACCGAACATTGTCCAGTAAGATTTGCTAATGTAGGAGTATCTGGATCAGTTGTATCATCAACAATAACTGTTTGGTCTACATCAATAGAGTTTCCGTTACCATCATCAAATGTCCAAG
>CANKVS010000264.1 GCA_947487155.1 uncultured Flaviramulus sp. | reverse complement strand
CCTACTGTATTAACATAATAACCACTTGACCAAAACTTGCCTCCCCATAATTTCTGTTTGACTTCTGGATGAAACCGAAAAATCTCTTTTGCTGTTATACTTTTAACAGTGTTCGATATTTTCTTTACTGAAA
>CANKVS010000263.1 GCA_947487155.1 uncultured Flaviramulus sp. | reverse complement strand
TTAGCGCATTGGCATAAGGATGTAGAACAAACTGGATATAAAGCTTTTAATACTATAGCCAATACAATAACTATCAATTATAGATCAATCCTAAACTATTTTATAAACAGAAGTACTAACGCATCAGCAGAATCT
>CANKVS010000262.1 GCA_947487155.1 uncultured Flaviramulus sp. | reverse complement strand
AACGGAACTGTTGGTGGAAAGCCTCGTTTTGTTTTTGGTATAAGTGGAACTATTTCCATTTCTATTGTATCTTTGTCTAGTACACTGTACATAATGGGTTGTTTTTGATTAATTTACGCTTCACAACGCAAATATCG
>CANKVS010000261.1 GCA_947487155.1 uncultured Flaviramulus sp. | reverse complement strand
TTCAAAAAGATCATATTCATTTGGTTTGTTCAATTCCTCCAAAAGTTTCCATTTCAGAATATATGGGAATATTGAAAGGAAAGATGGCAATCAAACTTTTCAAGACCTACCCAAATTTAAAACGGAAACCATATTGGG
>CANKVS010000260.1 GCA_947487155.1 uncultured Flaviramulus sp. | reverse complement strand
AAAGAGAAATCAAAACATCGTTATAAAATAGAAGCTAAAAATGGAGAATTAAAAAATGTCCATGGCTATGGAAAAGCAGAGTGCTTTAACCATATTTACTGTGAATTTGAAAAGAATTTTAAAATTAAGCTAGTCCAAAA
>CANKVS010000259.1 GCA_947487155.1 uncultured Flaviramulus sp. | reverse complement strand
ACAACTGATCCAGATACTCCTACATTAGCAAATCTTACTGGACAATGTTCGGTAACAGCTACTGCGCCTACTACTAATGATAATTGTACAGGAACCTTAACTGGTACAACGTCTGATCCGTTAACTTATAATACACAAGG
>CANKVS010000258.1 GCA_947487155.1 uncultured Flaviramulus sp. | reverse complement strand
AACGTTTATCAGTTATTAATTGTGATTATTTTGAGCGCATATTTAATCATGTTTTTCAGATGTCCAAAAGCTATTTTGACAAAGAACTAGATGCTTATGATATTCGCCAATATGATTCTACAAGTTTATCACTATCTAGTA
>CANKVS010000257.1 GCA_947487155.1 uncultured Flaviramulus sp. | reverse complement strand
TACTAGATAGTGATAAACTTGTAGAATCATATTGGCGAATATCATAGGCATCTAGTTCTTTGTTAAAATAGCTTTTGAACATCTGAAAAACATGATTAAATATGCACTCAAAATAATCACAATTAATAACTGATAAACGTT
>CANKVS010000256.1 GCA_947487155.1 uncultured Flaviramulus sp. | reverse complement strand
CTTATCATTGCTTCATCTAATCCAACTGTACTTACAAAATAACCTCTTGACCAAAAGTGGTTGCCCCAATATGGTTTCCGTTTTAAATTTGGGTAGGTCTTGAAAAGTTTGATTGCCATCTTTCCTTTCAATATTCCCATA
>CANKVS010000255.1 GCA_947487155.1 uncultured Flaviramulus sp. | reverse complement strand
CAACCACTTTTGGTCAAGAGGTTATTTTGTAATTACAGTTGGATTAGATGAAGCAATGATAAGTCGATATGTCAAATATCAAGAACATCATAAATAGAAATGAGTGTTATGCCCCTATGGGGCTAATCTGAAATCCAAAGA
>CANKVS010000254.1 GCA_947487155.1 uncultured Flaviramulus sp. | reverse complement strand
TACTAGATAGTGATAAACTTGTAGAATCATATTGGCGAATATCATAAGCATCTAGTTCTTTGTCAAAATAGCTTTTGAACATCTGAAAAACATGATTAAATATGCACTCAAAATAATCACAATTAATAACTGATAAACGTT
>CANKVS010000253.1 GCA_947487155.1 uncultured Flaviramulus sp. | reverse complement strand
AAAGTTGTTTGGACTCTCTTAAAAAGGCTTATTTTAGTTTAAATGGTATTATAATCAAAGCGGTATTGTTTTGTCTCTTTTTGGACTAGCTTAATTTTAAAATTCTTTTCAAATTCACAGTAAATATGGTTAAAGCACTCTGC
>CANKVS010000252.1 GCA_947487155.1 uncultured Flaviramulus sp. | reverse complement strand
GCTTTTTTGTTTTAAAATTTACATTAGTATCAATAGCTAATCTTTTTAAAACATCATCGTCTATTAGTTGTAATAGGAACTTTACAGTAACTTTTTTACTCATAATAATTCAATTATTATACTAATTTATGGAAATATGTCATT
>CANKVS010000251.1 GCA_947487155.1 uncultured Flaviramulus sp. | reverse complement strand
AATGACCTTGTTTTTAAAAACATGTTGTTTAGGTGATTGTACAGGAATATCCTTTGTAGATTCCACACCAATAAGAGTTTGTAAATCAAAAAGAATTAGGAATAATAAAGTCTTTAAAGGCATTGCTACTACAGGAAAATCTAC
>CANKVS010000250.1 GCA_947487155.1 uncultured Flaviramulus sp. | reverse complement strand
AATGACATATTTCCATAAATTAGTATAATAATTGAATTATTATGAGTAAAAAAGTTACTGTAAAGTTCCTATTACAAGTAATAGACGATGATGTTTTAAAAAGATTAGCTATTGATACTAATGTAAATTTTAAAACAAAAAAGC
>CANKVS010000249.1 GCA_947487155.1 uncultured Flaviramulus sp. | reverse complement strand
GCTTTTTTGTTTTAAAATTTACATTAGTATCAATAGCTAATCTTTTTAAAACATCATCGTCTATTACTTGTAATAGGGACTTTACAGTAACTTTTTTACTCATAATAATTCAATTATTATACTAATTTATGGAAATACTTTTTA
>CANKVS010000248.1 GCA_947487155.1 uncultured Flaviramulus sp. | reverse complement strand
GTCAGACGATCATTACCAAGATGTATGCCGCAAAAGAACTGATAATCGATATTGCCGTTGAGCTGCTCTACCAAACGCTTGTCAGAGCAGGCCGCATAATGTTTAAGGAACATCAATGCCAATTTGCCCTGGGGACCAAAGATC
>CANKVS010000247.1 GCA_947487155.1 uncultured Flaviramulus sp. | reverse complement strand
AGTCAAAGAGATTACTCTTGACATGGCCAATTCCATGAAAATGATTGCTAAAAAATGTTTTCCCAAAGCCATACAGGTTACAGATCGTTTTCATGTCCAAAAACTAGCCTTAGAAGCCCTACAGGATATCAGGATAAAACATCGT
>CANKVS010000246.1 GCA_947487155.1 uncultured Flaviramulus sp. | reverse complement strand
AAAATATTCATCAAGGAAAGTCCTAAAAACATTATGTTTCTAAAAATTAACCTTACTCCTGAAAGTGCCTTTATAAACCTTCTCTACATAAGACCAGAGCTCTTTGAGCTGCTTCTGGATACGAACCCTATTGTTAGCATTAGAT
>CANKVS010000245.1 GCA_947487155.1 uncultured Flaviramulus sp. | reverse complement strand
TCCAGTACACTGTACATAATGGGTTGTTTTTGATTAATTTACGCTTCACAACGCAAATATCGGCAACCCTTTTTATTCTCTTTTAGGTTTAATACCTCGAGGCTTGCCTCGTTAATTATTAGTATTTTGTGACTCGATGTCACAA
>CANKVS010000244.1 GCA_947487155.1 uncultured Flaviramulus sp. | reverse complement strand
TTTGGTTCCAGCTATAATAGCTACAATAGCACCTTTCTTGCCTTTTGCCTTTTTATTGGTAATAATAGTATAGAGTTCTCCTTTGGAGAGTGCCGTCTCATCAATGGATAAGTATTCACCCATATTTTTGGGAAAGATTAGCCACT
>CANKVS010000243.1 GCA_947487155.1 uncultured Flaviramulus sp. | reverse complement strand
CTAAAATATTCATCAAGGAAAGTCCTAAAAACATTATGTTTCTAAAAATTAACCTTACTCCTGAAAGTGCCTAGAGAAGCAATACACTCAACTTAAAGCAAATCATCAATTAAAGTTGTTTTAATGCCTCGTATGCTTGCATCGAGGT
>CANKVS010000242.1 GCA_947487155.1 uncultured Flaviramulus sp. | reverse complement strand
TCTGCTATAGCTGTAGATAAAATACTTTCTTTTAAAGTAATATCTTCTGCAAGATGTTTCTGTTGATTGTAAAATTGTAAACTAGCAGGTAAGTTGTTCAGTAAACCTACCGTAAATTTTATCTGGTTTTTACGGGTTTTATCTTTTT
>CANKVS010000241.1 GCA_947487155.1 uncultured Flaviramulus sp. | reverse complement strand
GTCAAAAATGTAGAATTCTTCCTCTTCAGACTAACTACTATTTTTGCTTAACACACAACAATTGGTCTTGATCCAATACAATAACTATCAATTATAGATCAATCCTAAACTATTTTATAAACAGAAGTACTAACGCATCAGCAGAATCT
>CANKVS010000240.1 GCA_947487155.1 uncultured Flaviramulus sp. | reverse complement strand
GTAGATTTTCCTGTAGTAGCAATGCCTTTAAAGACTTTATTATTCCTAATTCTTTTTGATTTACAAACTCTTATTGGATCAATCTCAAAAGTTGTGTGTAAATTTGATGAGGAATGCTATTTTTGCATAAAAAAGACAAGACCTTGCAT
>CANKVS010000239.1 GCA_947487155.1 uncultured Flaviramulus sp. | reverse complement strand
ATTCGCCAATATGATTCTACAAGTTTATCACTATCTAGTAAACTTTTAAAAAAAGGTATGGTTAATGGGTTAAAAAGCAAAAAAGATAAAACCCGTAAAAACCAGATAAAATTTACGGTAGGTTTACTGAACAACTTACCTGCTAGTTT
>CANKVS010000238.1 GCA_947487155.1 uncultured Flaviramulus sp. | reverse complement strand
TAAGCTTTCTTAATATCAGGATATTGCTTAAAAAGTATTCTAGCTCTTATATATTGGTTTTGCGTCCAGTTATTAGGCGCCTTGTAGAGTAAGTATCTACTTCTAGCCAAGAGTTGTTTTCTAGTATCTCCATTTTCAAATAGTTCTGG
>CANKVS010000237.1 GCA_947487155.1 uncultured Flaviramulus sp. | reverse complement strand
TTAGCGCATTGGCATAAGGATGTAGAACAAACTGGATATAAAGCTTTTAATACTATAGCCAATACAATAACTATCAACCTGAGTTCGATGTAAGGATTTATAAAAACAAAGCTAATTGCGTTGTATTTTGCGTTTCAAATTTAATTGCTG
>CANKVS010000236.1 GCA_947487155.1 uncultured Flaviramulus sp. | reverse complement strand
ATTCAACACTTTAATTTACTAAATATTCTACTTTTTCTATACTAAAAAAACACTTTTTTTACGTCGAACTCAGGTTAAAAAATGCTTGAAATGTAAATGTTGTTTTATGAACTTAAAAAACACTTCTATATCCCAACGTTTTTTATAAATT
>CANKVS010000235.1 GCA_947487155.1 uncultured Flaviramulus sp. | reverse complement strand
TTCAACACTTTAATTTACTAAATATTCTACTTTTTCTATACTAAAAAAACACTTTTTTTACGTCGAACTCAGGTTATCAATTATAGATCAATCCTAAACTATTTTATAAACAGAAGTACTAACGCATCAGCAGAATCTTTTAATGCCAAAA
>CANKVS010000234.1 GCA_947487155.1 uncultured Flaviramulus sp. | reverse complement strand
GGGTAAAGGTTACTTTGTAAATACAGTCGGTCAAGATGGTACAGAAAAGCTAATAGCAAAATATGTAAAAAATCAAGCTTTATAAAGGCACTTTCAGGAGTAGTTCAACCTATTGACTTTCAGTTGTTTAATTTGTATTTTAGATAAAACA
>CANKVS010000233.1 GCA_947487155.1 uncultured Flaviramulus sp. | reverse complement strand
ATGCAAGGTCTTGTCTTTTTTATGCAAAAATAGCATTCCTCATCAAATTTACACACAACTTTTGAGATTGATCCATTGTATTGGCTATAGTATTAAAAGCTTTATATCCAGTTTGTTCTACATCCTTATGCCAATGCGCTAATTTAGTATA
>CANKVS010000232.1 GCA_947487155.1 uncultured Flaviramulus sp. | reverse complement strand
ACGATGTTTTATCCTGATATCCTGTAGGGCTTCTAAGGCTAGTTTTTGGACATGAAAACGATCTGTAACCTGTATGGGATCAAGACCAATTGTTGTGTGTTAAGCAAAAATAGTAGTTAGTCTGAAGAGGAAGAATTCTACATTTTTGACA
>CANKVS010000231.1 GCA_947487155.1 uncultured Flaviramulus sp. | reverse complement strand
AGTTTAGCTATATAAGAAAACCTGACAACTTTTTACTTCACGCTTTTTAACTTAAAAATGAACTTCAGAGTAAAATTGGATCAAGACCAATTGTTGTGTGTTAAGCAAAAATAGTAGTTAGTCTGAAGAGGAAGAATTCTACATTTTTGAC
>CANKVS010000230.1 GCA_947487155.1 uncultured Flaviramulus sp. | reverse complement strand
ATGCAAGGTCTTGTCTTTTTTATGCAAAAATAGCATTCCTCATCAAATTTACACACAACTTTTGAGATTGATCCATATTCTATTCGATAATTTCCAGTTCTAACATGATTAATTTAGCCAATATTGTTCGTTTACTTTTATGGAATTAGCA
>CANKVS010000229.1 GCA_947487155.1 uncultured Flaviramulus sp. | reverse complement strand
GCTTACCCTTTAAATTACAGGTAGCTCAAGAATAAACCAAGATTAAACCAGAAGGAAGTTTAGGAGTGTTTAATATTGAAGTGATTTAAACTTATTAATCAAATAAAAAGGGTTGCCGATATTTGCGTTGTGAAGCGTAAATTAATCAAAA
>CANKVS010000228.1 GCA_947487155.1 uncultured Flaviramulus sp. | reverse complement strand
GTCAGACGATCATTACCAAGATGTATGCCGCAAAAGAACTGATAATCGATATTGCCGTTGAGCTGCTCTACCAAACGGATCAAGACCAATTGTTGTGTGTTAAGCAAAAATAGTAGTTAGTCTGAAGAGGAAGAATTCTACATTTTTGACA
>CANKVS010000227.1 GCA_947487155.1 uncultured Flaviramulus sp. | reverse complement strand
AATGACCTTGTTTTTAAAAACATGTTGTTTAGGTGATTGTACAGGAATATCCTTTGTAGATTCCACACCAATAAGAGGGATCAAGACCAATTGTTGTGTGTTAAGCAAAAATAGTAGTTAGTCTGAAGAGGAAGAATTCTACATTTTTGACA
>CANKVS010000226.1 GCA_947487155.1 uncultured Flaviramulus sp. | reverse complement strand
TAAGTACAAAATTGTTCACAAGAATCAACTACGTTTGTTTTGATACCTCGTACGCTCTGCGTCGAGGTAGTTCATTATTGCGTTGATATTAATTTTTCATACCTGATTTCTATAGTTTGATATTTTTGGTATGCTGTAATATCTTCAGCTAC
>CANKVS010000225.1 GCA_947487155.1 uncultured Flaviramulus sp. | reverse complement strand
GGTGGTGTAGCAGTGGAATATCAGGGCAGAAAAAAGCGTAAGACCACTAATGCACTTTACTTGAGTGATAGACAAGGAAACACAGTAGATAGAGAGGACTATTTTGACCAAGATTTATATAATGAACGGTATGCGGTAGAGCGCACTAATGC
>CANKVS010000224.1 GCA_947487155.1 uncultured Flaviramulus sp. | reverse complement strand
ACAAAAATCATAGTCATAAGTAAAACAAATATTACTATTTTTTTCATTTTCTTATTTTTAAATTGATGTTTATTTATGAAGTGATTTAAACTTTTATAATTTTTCTTTTCTTAATTTTTTTAATAGCTATAACTAAGAAAGCGAGATAGTTA
>CANKVS010000223.1 GCA_947487155.1 uncultured Flaviramulus sp. | reverse complement strand
TTGTGTACATTGTGTTAAGCTATCGGAAGCATCACCATAGCCATCGGTATCTGTATCTGCATACCATATAGTAGTTGAGTTGATGTTTTCATCGGTATCATCACAATCGGTATTATCGAGGACATATCCAGTAGGTTGTGTACATTGTGTTA
>CANKVS010000222.1 GCA_947487155.1 uncultured Flaviramulus sp. | reverse complement strand
CAATAACATCTTCTTCTGGTAACATCTCTAAAAAGTATTTGAAAGACATGTCATAGCGTGAACGCTCCACTACATCTACATCTGAAATGGTATAAATTACTTTTAGCAGAAGATATTTGAATAGTCTTATCGGACTTTCTGCTTTTCTGCCT
>CANKVS010000221.1 GCA_947487155.1 uncultured Flaviramulus sp. | reverse complement strand
GTTATTGCCCCAAGTACTTTAACTAAGTTTCGTAGGCAACGTTTAAAGGACAGCAATTTGCTGGATATGCTTATCAATAGAACAGTTAGCATTGCTGTTGAACAAGGCATCATAAAATCCAAATCAATTATTGTAGATGCTACACATAGTTT
>CANKVS010000220.1 GCA_947487155.1 uncultured Flaviramulus sp. | reverse complement strand
GAGCGCACTAATGCTTGGATGGATAGCTTTCGGTCGGTACTCAACCGATTCGATACAACAATAGAAAGTTGGAAAGGTTTTAACTATCTCGCTTTCTTAGTTATAGCTATTAAAAAAATTAAGAAAAGAAAAATTATAAAAGTTTAAATCAC
>CANKVS010000219.1 GCA_947487155.1 uncultured Flaviramulus sp. | reverse complement strand
TCCGTCAAAAATGTAGAATTCTTCCTCTTCAGACTAACTACTATTTTTGCTTAACACACAACAATTGGTCTTGATCCCAGAACTATTTGAAAATGGAGATACTAGAAAACAACTCTTGGCTAGAAGTAGATACTTACTCTACAAGGCGCCTAA
>CANKVS010000218.1 GCA_947487155.1 uncultured Flaviramulus sp. | reverse complement strand
AAATGCAAGGTCTTGTCTTTTTTATGCAAAAATAGCATTCCTCATCAAATTTACACACAACTTTTGAGATTGATCCGGAATCTCTTCGATTAAGCGAGTACAGTTCTTTATATGATTTAATTGTTCCTAACACTAATTTGTTAAGGCGTATAA
>CANKVS010000217.1 GCA_947487155.1 uncultured Flaviramulus sp. | reverse complement strand
GGTGTCAAAAATGTAGAATTCTTCCTTTTTAGATTAACCAGAATTTTTGCTTAAACACAACTTTTAGTCTTGATCCATAGAGTTCTCCTTTGGAGAGTGCCGTCTCATCAATGGATAAGTATTCACCCATATTTTTGGGAAAGATTAGCCACT
>CANKVS010000216.1 GCA_947487155.1 uncultured Flaviramulus sp. | reverse complement strand
GTTATTGCCCCAAGTACTTTAACTAAGTTTCGTAGGCAACGTTTAAAGGACAGCAATTTGCTGGATATGCTTATCAAATAGAACAGTTAGCATTGCTGTTGAACAAGGCATCATAAAATCCAAATCAATTATTGTAGATGCTACACATAGTTT
>CANKVS010000215.1 GCA_947487155.1 uncultured Flaviramulus sp. | reverse complement strand
TTTGGTTCCAGCTATAATAGCTACAATAGCACCTTTCTTGCCTTTTGCCTTTTTATTGGTAATAATAGTATAGAGTTGGATCAATCTCAAAAGTTGTGTGTGAATTAGATAAGGAATGATATTTTTGCATAAAAAAGACAAGACCTTGCATTTA
>CANKVS010000214.1 GCA_947487155.1 uncultured Flaviramulus sp. | reverse complement strand
CTTAAGCGATTTACTGACCTCTGGAAATAAATCATAGAGGTACTTGTGACGGGTATGATCTATTTCTTCATCAGGAGGATAAGTAATCGTAAATCCTCTAATAATAGCTCATTAAGTTCTTCACTTGTAAATCCACTACTTGATAGTAGATGTA
>CANKVS010000213.1 GCA_947487155.1 uncultured Flaviramulus sp. | reverse complement strand
ATTTGGCAGGCTATGTAGGTCTAGCCCCTGGGGTTTATCAAAGTGGGGGTAACTATAAGACTATGGGAATTACTATGGCGCCCATCGCCTAATACGTTCCTACTTTGTGGAAGCCTCTTGGCAGGCCATACGAGCAGATCCAGTGATGCAAGCA
>CANKVS010000212.1 GCA_947487155.1 uncultured Flaviramulus sp. | reverse complement strand
GATTTAAAAAATTTGTTTTCAAAATTCAATAGTTTTAACACAACATGCTATTTTCAAAATAGAGTATTTAATAAAAATTGTTTTCATGGAGTTACGTATGTGGTTTCTTCTTTTTATTCTAAAAGGGTGCTTAAACCTTAAGTGTTAAATTGAAA
>CANKVS010000211.1 GCA_947487155.1 uncultured Flaviramulus sp. | reverse complement strand
GGCTGTCTGAAAAGACAGTCTTTTTTTTTGCGAATTTTAGAGTTAGTTTTTAACTTTAGGGATGAATAAAAAAGTAGCCTTCAAAACTTACCATCAAGACCATCTAAGTTTATTGCCCCCAAGTTATGATGATTTGGTTCCTGAAAACCATCCTG
>CANKVS010000210.1 GCA_947487155.1 uncultured Flaviramulus sp. | reverse complement strand
AGGCAATATCGGGATTATCTAAGTGAGTTTAAGGATTGGGAAGACAAAGAACATGCTAGGGAGTGGCTAATCTTCCCTGAGAATATGGGCAAGTACCTATCCATTGATGAGACGGCACTCTCCAAAGGGGAACTCTATACCATAATCACCAATAA
>CANKVS010000209.1 GCA_947487155.1 uncultured Flaviramulus sp. | reverse complement strand
ATTTGACAAGTGTTTTTTAACACGTCATTTACAGACTCAATAATAGCTCTTTTTCTTAAGTAAACTTTATCCATAAATTCAAGTGCTTTCTTTTTCATATTCTTTCTCAATTTGGTAACTAAATGAATTCCATCTACAAATAATTTATCGAATAA
>CANKVS010000208.1 GCA_947487155.1 uncultured Flaviramulus sp. | reverse complement strand
CTTTATCTCCATATATTTTTCCAAATATTTTGTCGTGAAAGTTTTTATTTTTTAATGGGCTTCTGTCATCTACATTAGCTTTAGTAATCAGGAAATCAACAATTTGTCCTTTGTCATTACAGACTAAATGTAATTTAAACCCATAAAACCAACCT
>CANKVS010000207.1 GCA_947487155.1 uncultured Flaviramulus sp. | reverse complement strand
TTAAATACTTTGTGTTGTTTTTCTCTTTTGTAATGAGAGACTTTAATTGCGGTAGAATCTATAAAAGAAATACCTGAACATTTCCCTAAACCGAAGAGTTTTAAATAGACTGCTAAAGGTTGTATAACTTGTTTTTGTAGTTCTACAAATCGATT
>CANKVS010000206.1 GCA_947487155.1 uncultured Flaviramulus sp. | reverse complement strand
TTAGTAGACCAAGGTGTAGTTAGCTTAAAAGACCTTTATGTAGATGGCACCAAGATAGAGGCCAATGCCAACCGCTACACTTTTGTTTGGGGCAAATCTAATGCTAACAATAGGGTTCGTATCCAGAAGCAGCTCAAAGAGCTCTGGTCTTATGT
>CANKVS010000205.1 GCA_947487155.1 uncultured Flaviramulus sp. | reverse complement strand
TAAAAGTAGAGAGACCTGTATCACAAAACAATGTAGGTGAACTAAAGGATTAGTATCACATTTTTTAGCAAGTGACCAGGTTATTATAACTTATAATCATACAGATGCTGGTGACAACAAGAACGGTTGATCACAAATAGGATGCCGAGCAAGTT
>CANKVS010000204.1 GCA_947487155.1 uncultured Flaviramulus sp. | reverse complement strand
ATTTGGCAGGCTATGTAGGTCTAGCCCCTGGGGTTTATCAAAGTGGGGGTAACTATAAGACTATGGGAATTACTATGCGCGCCCATCGCCTAATACGTTCCTACTTTGTGGAAGCCTCTTGGCAGGCCATACGAGCAGATCCAGTGATGCAAGCA
>CANKVS010000203.1 GCA_947487155.1 uncultured Flaviramulus sp. | reverse complement strand
ATTGGCGTCATAAGATATTAGCTTCATTAGATAATACTGATAGCAATGATTTTATGGGTATTACAGAAAGTGATGAAACCTTTTTTCTTAACTCTGAAAAAGGAAAAGCGGTAACCCATCGTAAACCCAGAAAGCGTGGAGGGAAGTCCAAAACC
>CANKVS010000202.1 GCA_947487155.1 uncultured Flaviramulus sp. | reverse complement strand
ATTGGCGTCATAAGATATTAACTTCATTAGATAATACTGATAGCAATGATTTTATGGGTATTACAGAAAGTGATGAACCCTTTTTTCTTAACTCTGAAAAAGGAAAAGCGGTAACCCATCGTAAACCCAGAAAGCGTGGAGGGAAGTCCAAAACC
>CANKVS010000201.1 GCA_947487155.1 uncultured Flaviramulus sp. | reverse complement strand
TCATCAACAATAACTGTTTGGTCTACATCAATAGAGTTTCCGTTACCATCATCAAATGTCCAAGTTATAGTAAAAGTACCTTGTGTATTATAAGTTAACGGATCAGACGTTGTACCAGTTAAGGTTCCTGTACAATTATCATTAGTAGTAGGCGC
>CANKVS010000200.1 GCA_947487155.1 uncultured Flaviramulus sp. | reverse complement strand
TAGTATTAAAAGCTTTATATCCAGTTTGTTCTACATCCTTATGCCAATGCGCTAATTTAGTATATGCTGTTTGTATAAAAGTTGCCGTATTAAATATGTTTCTTAAGCCTTGTACTAGGTTGTAAGCTTTCTTAATATCAGGATATTGCTTAAAA
>CANKVS010000199.1 GCA_947487155.1 uncultured Flaviramulus sp. | reverse complement strand
GATATTGAACATGCGGCTCAAGATGTTGTTTCAAAAGATAAGGATGCAAAGATTGGCCACAAATCACAGGACAGCCCATTTTTCGGTTACAAAACCCATTTAGCAATGACCGAGGAAAGAATCATAACAGGAGCCGTTGTTACTTCGGGAGAAAA
>CANKVS010000198.1 GCA_947487155.1 uncultured Flaviramulus sp. | reverse complement strand
GATATTGAACATGCGGCTCAAGATGTTGTTTCAAAAGATAAGGATGCAAAGATTGGCCACAAATCACAGGACAGCCCGTTTTTCGGTTACAAAACCCATTTAGCAATGACCGAGGAAAGAATCATAACAGGAGCCGTTGTTACTTCGGGAGAAAA
>CANKVS010000197.1 GCA_947487155.1 uncultured Flaviramulus sp. | reverse complement strand
AATGCTATTTTTGCATAAAAAAGACAAGACCTTGCATTTATCTGTAGACCTACTCAAGTTATTATTACCAGAATTATTAATTACGCACTTTGATATCATAAACCATAAAACAGAATCTAGTGATATCCATTTATATTTTGAAGAGAAAAAAGACA
>CANKVS010000196.1 GCA_947487155.1 uncultured Flaviramulus sp. | reverse complement strand
AGGTATCCCTATACAATTACTTTTCTTGACTTGGGTTAAACTACCTGTTGTAGCAGTGTTTTGGCCTTTCGTCTTCCAATTTCAAGGGCATTGGCAGTATGTATGCCAAAGAATATCCATAATGTTTCCGTTGCCTTGGTCCTGGCCTTTATTTT
>CANKVS010000195.1 GCA_947487155.1 uncultured Flaviramulus sp. | reverse complement strand
TATTGCGTCTTTCCCATTTCAAATATTTGGTACGGGGAGTCTTTATGCCCAAGGTCTTGCAAATTGCCTTTAGTTGGCGGTAGCTCCACGCTATAGATTCCCATAATAGCTTTTCATTGGTAGGGTACCGCACTTCACTCTCGTAACAAGTAGCA
>CANKVS010000194.1 GCA_947487155.1 uncultured Flaviramulus sp. | reverse complement strand
TATTGCGTCTTTCCCATTTCAAATATTTGGTACGGGGAGTCTTTATGCCCAAGGTCTTGCAAATTGCCTTTAGTTGGAGGTAGCTCCACGCTATAGATTCCCATAATAGCTTTTCATTGGTAGGGTACCGCACTTCACTCTCGTAACAAGTAGCA
>CANKVS010000193.1 GCA_947487155.1 uncultured Flaviramulus sp. | reverse complement strand
TAGTATTAAAAGCTTTATATCCAGTTTGTTCTACATCCTTATGCCAATGCGCTAATTTAGTATATGCTGTTTGTATAGAAGTTGCCGTATTAAATATGTTTCTTAAGCCTTGTACTAGGTTGTAAGCTTTCTTAATATCAGGATATTGCTTAAAA
>CANKVS010000192.1 GCA_947487155.1 uncultured Flaviramulus sp. | reverse complement strand
GAGCGCACTAATGCTTGGATGGATAGCTTTCGGTCGGTACTCAACCGATTCGATACAACAATAGAAAGTTGGAAAGGCTTTAACTATCTCGCTTTCTTAGTTATAGCTATTAAAAAAATTAAGAAAAGAAAAATTATAAAAGTTTAAATCACTTCA
>CANKVS010000191.1 GCA_947487155.1 uncultured Flaviramulus sp. | reverse complement strand
TTAAGAAAAAGAGCTATTATTGAGTCTGTAAATGACGTGTTAAAAAACACTTGTCAAATAGAACATTCTAGACATCGGTCCTTTGACAACTTCATTGGAAATTTAATAGCTGGATTAACTGCCTATTCTTTTCTTGATGCTAAACCAAGTATTAAAA
>CANKVS010000190.1 GCA_947487155.1 uncultured Flaviramulus sp. | reverse complement strand
GTGGTGTAGCAGTGGAATATCAGGGCAGAAAAAAGCGTAAGACCACTAATGCACTTTACTTGAGTGATAGACAAGGGGTACCTCTAGCGATGTCTGAACCCATATCAGGCAACCATAACGACCTTCATAATATTGAGGTACAGTTTGAGGTGGTCACA
>CANKVS010000189.1 GCA_947487155.1 uncultured Flaviramulus sp. | reverse complement strand
TTGTTTTGATTCTGCTTTTATAAGTCTAAATGATTCTTTGAATAGTATTTTGCTTTTGTGATAGAGATATACTTTACAGTCACTTTTTAAATCTAAAGTAGCTGTGCAAGAATTCTTTTTTAAATTATACTGTTCTAATATTTTTACACTTTTTGTCG
>CANKVS010000188.1 GCA_947487155.1 uncultured Flaviramulus sp. | reverse complement strand
TGTTGCTCAAGGTCATTGTTTATGCTTACTTGCGCAATCTTTATTCTTCACGTAAAATAGAACAGGCTTTAAGAGAAACCATTCATTTTATGTGGCTTAGTGGGCAAAACAAGCCAGACCACAATACAATCAACGATTTTAGGGGGTAAACGCCTTAAAGGGT
>CANKVS010000187.1 GCA_947487155.1 uncultured Flaviramulus sp. | reverse complement strand
TGCAAGGTCTTGTCTTTTTTATGCAAAAATAGCATTCCTCATCAAATTTACACACAACTTTTGAGATTGATCCGTAAAATTAAATATCGAAGTGATTTAAACTTATTAATCAAATAAAAAGGGTTGCCGATATTTGCGTTGTGAAGCGTAAATTAATCAAAAACA
>CANKVS010000186.1 GCA_947487155.1 uncultured Flaviramulus sp. | reverse complement strand
CAAAATACAAAAAACGGCAAGTATCTAAAATACTTACCGCTTTTATTTAAGTTCGTGACTTTTTCAGTAGCCTCTCTGAAAAGACAGTCTTTTTTTTGCGAATTTTAGAGTTAGTTTTTAACTTTAGGGATGAATAAAAAAGTAGTCTTCAAAACTTACCATCAAG
>CANKVS010000185.1 GCA_947487155.1 uncultured Flaviramulus sp. | reverse complement strand
GCTAATGTTTGTTTCAATAAGCGTAATGGAAACACAGTAGATAGAGAGGACTATTTTGACCAAGATTTATATAATGAGCGGTATGCGGTAGAGCGCACTAATGCTTGGATGGATAGCTTTCGGTCGGTACTCAACCGATTCGATACAACAATAGAAAGTTGGAAAGG
>CANKVS010000184.1 GCA_947487155.1 uncultured Flaviramulus sp. | reverse complement strand
TGATAGAAATGGATGAAGGGTACTTTACAGTAGAATCTTCAGAAATAGAACAAGATAAAGGTATTAGGGGGCGTGGTTCAGCAGGAAAACAAAATGTGGCTATTATGGCAGAAAGTACTGCTTTAGAAAATGAAAAGGGAGATATACAACGCCAATGTCGCTATTTTAAA
>CANKVS010000183.1 GCA_947487155.1 uncultured Flaviramulus sp. | reverse complement strand
ACTGTAGCTATTCTTATTCTACTTTACAAAAAATTAAATAGTATTAAAAGTTATAAAATGGCCAAATATGATTTTACAGAAGAATTAAATATGGAGGCACTTTCAGGAGTAAGGTTAATTTTTAGAAACATAATGTTTTTAGGACTTTCCTTGATGAATATTTTAGGGTCA
>CANKVS010000182.1 GCA_947487155.1 uncultured Flaviramulus sp. | reverse complement strand
TAACGGTGCGTGTAAGGAAAGTACGGGTTTGCGAACGGCGATTTTCCGAAGGAAAATCGGAAGTTCGCAAACAAAGCACTGACCTTTGATTTGGTAATAACCTGAGTTCGACGTAAAAAAAGTGTTTTTTTAGTATAGAAAAAGTAGAATATTTAGTAAATTAAAGTGTTGAA
>CANKVS010000181.1 GCA_947487155.1 uncultured Flaviramulus sp. | reverse complement strand
CGGGGTTTTGTTTTATCTAAAATACAAATTAAATAACTGAAAGTCAATAGGTTGAACTACTCCTGAAAGTGCCTATCCAACAACTTATTTAAATTTTGAATATCCGTTTTCAATCATATTCCAGTAATATTAGCAATTACAAGCCTATCAAATAGTTTATCACCAAAATATCTTC
>CANKVS010000180.1 GCA_947487155.1 uncultured Flaviramulus sp. | reverse complement strand
AGATGGTTATTTTTTTGAATAAAAAACAACCATGGCAAATACACAATTAGATATGCGAAAAATAAAACAGATATTCCATTTATA
This sequence comes from uncultured Flaviramulus sp., assembly GCA_947487155.1. GTDB lineage: Bacteria > Bacteroidota > Bacteroidia > Flavobacteriales > Flavobacteriaceae > CANLXL01. The sequence goes on along the minus strand of CANKVS010000180.1, from coordinate 94 downwards.
TACCGAGGGTATTAGTAAAGGATCAATCTCAAAAGTTGTGTGTAAATTTGATGAGGAATGCTATTTTTGCATAAAAAAGACAAGACCTTGCATT
>CANKVS010000179.1 GCA_947487155.1 uncultured Flaviramulus sp. | reverse complement strand
TATCAATTATAGATCAATCCTAAACTATTTTATAAACAGAAGTACTAACGCATCAGCAGAATCTTTTAATGCCAAAATTAAAGCCTTTAGAGCACAGTTTAGAGGTGTCAAAAATGTAGAATTCTTCCTCTTCAGACTAACTACTATTTTTGCTTAACACACAACAATTGGTCTTGAT
>CANKVS010000178.1 GCA_947487155.1 uncultured Flaviramulus sp. | reverse complement strand
CCATAAGAAAAGCAAAGCAAGGGAAAAAGAATGTCGCCACAAATCAAGTTATTACCTATTACTTTGATGTTGAAAAATGTAAGACCTGTCCTTTAAGGGAAGGCTGTTATAAAGAAGGGGCTAAATCAAAATCTTACTCGGTTACTACTAAATCAGACATTCATAAAGAACAAATTGAGT
>CANKVS010000177.1 GCA_947487155.1 uncultured Flaviramulus sp. | reverse complement strand
GTGCTTAAACCTTAAGTGTTAAATTGAAATAACCTCTCTTTTGCAAAAAAAGTATCAATATTTGTATAAATAGTTCTGTATTTTTTTGCGATAACATGTTAATCTTACGTTAAAAATGAATTGTGTGAAATAGTATACTATCTGCGCAAACGTTCTCGTTCTTAAAATTTATATGGACTTT
>CANKVS010000176.1 GCA_947487155.1 uncultured Flaviramulus sp. | reverse complement strand
CTAATAATAGCTCATTAAGTTCTTCACTTGTAAATCCACTACTTGATAGTAGATGTATATATTTCTTTACGGTGTTCCTTGAAACGCCTAAGCGTTTGCTTATTTCTCGTTTACTAAGAATCAAGACCAATTGTTGTGTGTTAAGCAAAAATAGTAGTTAGTCTGAAGAGGAAGAATTCTACATTTTTGACA
>CANKVS010000175.1 GCA_947487155.1 uncultured Flaviramulus sp. | reverse complement strand
CCTTCTGGTTTAATCTTGGTTTATTCTTGAGCTACCTGTAATTTAAAGGGTAAGCCATACCCCTTTTGTATAGTTGAATCAAAATAAAACATCATAGTATTGCAGACCTGTTAGGATTTAAAAACATAAGTGTTCGGAAGAGTTCTAAGCAGAACTAAATAGTTGTGATTTGCTAGGATCTCCATCGCAAATC
>CANKVS010000174.1 GCA_947487155.1 uncultured Flaviramulus sp. | reverse complement strand
AGAAAATAAAAGGTATGAATTTATTTAGTTTTACTGCAAATTTTGATAGTGAAGCGGCTTGTCGATTACATTTTAAAAGAACAGCGAGACAAAGTAGGTGTTGTATGTAAATGTGGCCATAAAGAACATTATTGGATAAAAAGCCGATGGAGTTATGAATGTAAAAGTTGTAGAAGCAGAATCTCACTAAGAAG
>CANKVS010000173.1 GCA_947487155.1 uncultured Flaviramulus sp. | reverse complement strand
TTCTTGATGCTAAACCAAGTATTAAAATTCAAAGATTTTTACCTAATAAGGGAATTTCTTATGTCGAACTCACGTTAAATACGTTTTTTTATCTTTTTAATATAGTTGAATCAAAATAAAACATCATAGTATGTGCAGACCTGTTAGGATTTAAAAACATAAGTGTTCGGAAGACACAAGTTCAATGACATATTTCCAT
>CANKVS010000172.1 GCA_947487155.1 uncultured Flaviramulus sp. | reverse complement strand
CGAAAGTGAACCTAAACTGTTTTTTATTTGTGATAAATTCATCATATAAAAATACAAATAATAGCTGTTTTAAACTAAAGCCTTTATATTCTTTAAAGAATATAAATATCACTTAATTTTAAACATACATAAAGTAAAAATCACACCTTCTAAGAAGGTGGCTTTGAGATAGCCCCTATAAGGGGCTTCAATGGTTTTGGTTAAAATT
>CANKVS010000171.1 GCA_947487155.1 uncultured Flaviramulus sp. | reverse complement strand
CGCTTCACTATCAAAATTTGCAGTAAAACTAAATAAATTCATACCTTTTATTTTCTTTACAATTTACATCTTTTTTACCATTGTGTCAAATTACGGATATTCAAATCTACCAGCTTACAGCTGGTAGATTTGAATTCCGCCTATAAGGCAGCTAAAGTTGTTACTCGGAAATTTTAAAGTCTCCGTCCTTATCTTCTAAATCTTGATTCTC
>CANKVS010000170.1 GCA_947487155.1 uncultured Flaviramulus sp. | reverse complement strand
TCTACATCAATAGAGTTTCCGTTACCATCATCAAATGTCCAAGTTATAGTAAAAGTGCCTTGTGTATTATAAGTTAATGGATCAGACGTTGTACCAGTGATTGGAGTTCCACTACAGTTATCAGCAATAGTAGGTGCAGTAGCTGTTACCGAACATTGTCCAGTAAGATTTGCTAATGTAGGAGTATCTGGATCAGTTGTATCATCAACAAT
>CANKVS010000169.1 GCA_947487155.1 uncultured Flaviramulus sp. | reverse complement strand
AGTGAGACAACAACAAAAGAAACCCTTAAATGGGTGCATATTGCAATTAGCAATGCTAAGCGTAATTTTGTAGGCAATTATCATAAAATCAAAAGAAAATATTTGCAATTATATCTAAATGAGTTTGTTTACAAGCTCAATCGTAGGTATTTTGGAGAACGAATCTTTGAAAGACTGGTGATTGATAATATTACAGGAGTATGAATAATTGCGGATATACA
>CANKVS010000168.1 GCA_947487155.1 uncultured Flaviramulus sp. | reverse complement strand
GATAAATGCAAGGTCTTGTCTTTTTTATGCAAAAATAGCATTCCTCATCAAATTTACACACAACTTTTGAGATTGATTCGGTTTCTGCTTTCGCAGGAATTTTTATACCATTTCTTGTTTGAAATTACTATAAAAGAAATTGATTATTTTTTTCTTTATAGAAAACAGAAAAATAAAGCATAGCCTAAGTTACGGTTTCTTTTTATGTTGAAATAGAAAGGA
>CANKVS010000167.1 GCA_947487155.1 uncultured Flaviramulus sp. | reverse complement strand
TGTTCTATTTTACGTGAAGAATAAAGATTGCGCAAGTAAGCATAAACAATGACCTTGAGCAACATACGGGGATGGTACTGGAAGTACCACCGCCTTTATTGCTCTTTTCTAATGCTGTGATATAGGTGGTTGATAATGGTATTAACTACTCGTACAGGATGGTTTTCAGGAACCAAATCATCATAACTTGGGGGCAATAAACTTAGATGGTCTTGATGGTAAGTTTT
>CANKVS010000166.1 GCA_947487155.1 uncultured Flaviramulus sp. | reverse complement strand
CAATTTTACAATCAACAGAAACATCTTGCAGAAGATATTACTTTAAAAGAAAGTATTTTATCTACAGCTATAGCAGACAATGAAGTAGTTGTTTTTGATAGGGGTTTAAAGAAAAGAAGGACTTTCAAGGAGTTTAACGACCAGAATATTTCTTTCGTAACTCGTATAAACCCGACAAAAAGTGTAAAAATATTAGAACAGTATAATTTAAAAAAGAATTCTTGCACAGCTACTTTAGATTTAAAAAGT
>CANKVS010000165.1 GCA_947487155.1 uncultured Flaviramulus sp. | reverse complement strand
GGTGTCAAAAATGTAGAATTCTTCCTCTTCAGACTAACTACTATTTTTGCTTAACACACAACAATTGGTCTTGATTCCTTTAGAGCACAGTTTAGAGGTGTTAAAAATGTAGAATTCTTCCTCTTCAGACTAACTACTATTTTTGCTTAACACACAACAATTGGTCTTGATCCTTGCTAATTCCATAAAAGTAAACGAACAATATTGGCTAAATTAATCATGTTAGAACTGGAAATTATCGAATAGAATAT
>CANKVS010000164.1 GCA_947487155.1 uncultured Flaviramulus sp. | reverse complement strand
TCATTATATAAATCTTGGTCAAAATAGTCCTCTCTATCTACTGTGTTTCCATTACGCTTATTGAAACAAACATTAGCATAAATTTCTTTTTTATCACAGGATTCTCTGAAGTTTTTTGAGTCAAAACCTGCATCTGCATTTAAGAACAACCCTTCTACTGGAATATCTGCCTGTTCTAGTGTGCCTGTGACCACCTCAAACTGTACCTCAATATTATGAAGGTCGTTATGGTTGCCTGATATGGGTTCAGACATCGCTAGAG
>CANKVS010000163.1 GCA_947487155.1 uncultured Flaviramulus sp. | reverse complement strand
AAATTTGGTATTGATAAAGGTTCACAGCGCTACAAATGTAAGTCTTGCCATCGAAGTTTTACTGAATACACAGGAACATGGATGGCAGGTTTACAAAGGAAGGATAAGATTGATGATTATCTTGTTTTAATGCATCAAGAGAAGAGTTTGGATAAAATAAAGGAAGCTTTATCTATAAACAAAAAGACTGCTTTTGATTGGCGTCATAAGATATTAACTTCATTAGATAATACTGATAGCAATGATTTTATGGGTATTACAGAAAGTGATGAA
>CANKVS010000162.1 GCA_947487155.1 uncultured Flaviramulus sp. | reverse complement strand
GCAAGGTCTTGTCTTTTTTATGCAAAAATAGCATTCCTCATCAAATTTACACACAACTTTTGAGATTGATCCATTTTGAGATTGATTCCTTTTGAGATTGATCCGATATGCTCTCAAATGGAAACAAAAAAACCAGTAAAAATGTATTTTACTGGTTTTCATTCATTTGCGTATTAAAAACTTAATTTTAATACCCTATTTGTCGGGGTGGCAGGATTCGAACCTGCGACCTCCGCGTCCCAAACGCGGCGCGATAACCGGGCTACGCTACACCC
>CANKVS010000161.1 GCA_947487155.1 uncultured Flaviramulus sp. | reverse complement strand
CGTTTGGTAGAGCAGCTCAACGGCAATATCGATTATCAGTTCTTTTGCGGCATACATCTTGGTAATGATCGTCTGACCAATTATAAGATTATCAGCGAGATTCGTTGCGAACTTGCCAAAAAGTTGAATATGGACAAAGTCCAGCAAGTACTCTTCGATTCTTGGGGGTCACATATTTCAGATAAGCACAGTGTTGTTATGGATGCTACTTGTTACGAGAGTGAAGTGCGGTACCCTACCAATGAAAAGCTATTATGGGAATCTATAGCGTGGAGCTACC
>CANKVS010000160.1 GCA_947487155.1 uncultured Flaviramulus sp. | reverse complement strand
TAAAGTAGAATAAGAATAGCTACAGTCATAGTCATATACATCATAACTTTGATGCCATTTTCACTATAATTTAAAAAATGCTTGAAATGTAAATGTTGTTTTATGAACTTAAAAAACACTTCTATATCCCAACGTTTTTTATAAATTTCTGTAATCTCTTCTGCTTCTAAATTTTCAATATTGGTCAAAAAATATAGTGGTTCTTTAGTTTGTTTTGATTCTGCTTTTATAAGTCTAAATGATTCTTTGAATAGTATTTTGCTTTTGTGATAGAGATATACTTTAC
>CANKVS010000159.1 GCA_947487155.1 uncultured Flaviramulus sp. | reverse complement strand
ATCTGAAATGACCGTAATAAATCGCCCTTTTTCCCTTTCTATTTCAACATAAAAAGAAACCGTAACTTAGGCTATGCATTATTTTTTTGTTTTCTATAAAGAAAAAAAATATCAATTTCTTTTACAATAATTTCAAACAAGACATAGTATAAGTAATATGCTTAATTACATATAATTGAATCAAAATAAAATATTATAGTATGTGCAGACCTATCAGGTTTAAAAAACATAAGTGTTCGGAAGACACAAGTTCAATGACATATTTCCATAAATTAGTATAATAATTGAAT
>CANKVS010000158.1 GCA_947487155.1 uncultured Flaviramulus sp. | reverse complement strand
CTTTATGATTGCCTTTAATGGATGATGCTCTATTTTGTTATCTATTGCAAAACCTTTATAACTTACATGGGCATCACTGCATAGAACGGTTTGATTTGCTTTTATTCTTGCTCCAATAGCGTTTTCGACATCTATTTTCTTAAGCCTTCCCATTGTTGCTACGGTAAGGTCTAAGGTTTGTTTTCTGTCTTGTGTCACTATAACAGCAACTTGGTCATTACTTATTCCTCTGGTTTTGGACTTCCCTCCACGCTTTCTGGGTTTACGATGGGTTACCGCTTTTCCTTTTTCAGAGTTAAGAAAAAAGG
>CANKVS010000157.1 GCA_947487155.1 uncultured Flaviramulus sp. | reverse complement strand
GGGCAAAACTAAAAAATGGCAGAGCCTTTAAAACATGACCACCGTCAAAGACGGTGGTTTTTCAATGGGAAATAAAACTTTAACTTCTTAAAAACGCCATCTTAAATTGATGGCGTTTTTTAGCTAATGTAACAAATTAACGTTAAGACCTTCTTATTAATACCATTTCTCATCTGAAATAACCGTAATAAATCACCCTTTTTTCCTTTCTATTTCAACATAAAAAGAAACTGTAACTTAGGCTATGCTTTATTTTTCTGTTTTCTATAAAGAAAAAAATCATCAATTTCTTTTACAGTAATTTCAAAC
>CANKVS010000156.1 GCA_947487155.1 uncultured Flaviramulus sp. | reverse complement strand
TACAAAATACAAAAAACGGCAAGTATCTAAAATACTTACCGCTTTTATTTAAGTTCGTGACTTTTTCAGTAGCCTCCTTTTTTGAGGTGGTTTTTTATATTTCTAAAATACCCTGTCTTGAAAATAACATTATTCCAGTTATTTCAGATGAGAAATGATATTAGACATTAATTAGATTAAACACATATAGCTAAACCATCATAATTTGTCATAATCTATAATTATGTTTAAGTGAAATTAAAGAAATCTGTCAGGTTTTTAAAACATAAGTGTTCGGAAGACACAAGTTCAATGACATATTTCCATAAATTAGTATAATAATTGAAT
>CANKVS010000155.1 GCA_947487155.1 uncultured Flaviramulus sp. | reverse complement strand
CTGCCCTATGGGACAAGTAATGACCAATATTGGCAGCTATAAAAAGAAAACCAAAACAGGCTTTGAACAAACGCTAACACGATATCAAGCACAAAACTGCAATGGCTGTCCTTTAAGAAGCCTATGTCATAAATCAGAACATAACCGAATCATAGAACGAAACTTCAACCTAATACGCTTAAAATCTAAAGCCAAAACAAGGCTTACAAGTGAACAGGGCATTGAAAAACGCAAACAGCGCTGCTGGGATGTAGAAGCTGTTTTTGGCAATATCAAACAAAACATGAAATTTAAACGATTTATGCTAAGAGGTATCGACAAAGTGAATGTAGAAATAGGGCTTAT
>CANKVS010000154.1 GCA_947487155.1 uncultured Flaviramulus sp. | reverse complement strand
AAATGATTCTTTGAATAGTATTTTGCTTTTGTGATAGAGATATACTTTACTGTCACTTTTTAAATCTAAAGTAGCTGAACATATGGGGTTGACTACTGTAAAGCAAGTACAATTTGAAAAAGAATTCAATCTAAAGGAAATAAGAACAGAAATCAAACGAAGGCATGATCTAACTATGAAACAATTTCAGCCCAAGTCCTTTGATGCCTATTTAAAAGCGATGGAAGCAAATGGCGTTAATGTGATTCCAACAATAAACAACCAAAACAAATTATAAGGCTTTAGGTTTGAGTTTGATGGACACAATCTAAAAGGTAGTGAAGTGCATCGTAATATGTCTCTTGGAAATATA
>CANKVS010000153.1 GCA_947487155.1 uncultured Flaviramulus sp. | reverse complement strand
ATGGAAATATGTCATTGAACTTGTGTCTTCCGAACACTTATGTTTTTAAATCCTAACAGGTCTGCACATACTATGATATTTTATTTTGATTCAACTATATTGTCATTTCGATAGAGCGAGGAACGAGTAATGAGAAATCTTATAAAGATGAGATTTCTCTTCGTGCTTCATTCGAAATGACAAACCATTCTTTAAAAAGAATTTTATTCTTTTGTCAAAACTACAGATTTCAAATCCATAGTGGTTTATTTTTTAATTTTAACATTTTTAAGCTTTATAAAAAAGTAAGGCATATTGTTTTAAAGTATCTTGGCACTTTCAGGAGTAGTTCAACCTATTGACTTTCAGTTGTTTAATTTGTATTTTAGATAAAACAAAACCCCGAATA
>CANKVS010000152.1 GCA_947487155.1 uncultured Flaviramulus sp. | reverse complement strand
AATAGAACAGTTAGCATTGCTGTTGAACAAGGCATCATAAAATCCAAATCAATTATTGTAGATGCTACACATAGTTTATCAAAATCGAACCCCATTTTAGCTATAGACGTTTTACGGGAACGTTCAAAACAACTTCGCAAATCAGTTTATGCTTACCAAGAAGATTGGGTCGGTAAGATGCCGGTCAAGAATCAGGGCAATGATTTAGAAAAAGAACTAGCTTACTGCAAGGAATTAGGAACCTTATTAGATGGCACTCCTACACTTAGCGAAGTTCCAGCAATAAAAGAAAAATTGAACTTACTTAAAGAATCTGTTGATGATATTGAACATGCGGCTCAAGATGTTGTTTCAAAAGATAAGGATGCAAAGATTGGCCACAAATCACAGGACAGCCC
>CANKVS010000151.1 GCA_947487155.1 uncultured Flaviramulus sp. | reverse complement strand
AGGCAATATCGGGATTATCTAAGTGAGTTTAAGGATTGGGAAGACAAAGAACATGCTAGGGAGTGGCTAATCTTCCCCGAGAATATGGGCAAGTACCTATCCATTGATGAGACGGCACTCTCCAAAGGGGAACTCTATACCATAATCACCAATAAAAAAGCTAAAGGAAAGAAAGGTGCCATAGTAGCTATACTGGAAGGAACCAGGGTAGAGCCTATCATAGAACAGTTACTTAAAATTCCCAAATCACTTAGAGGTAAAGTCAAAGAGATTACTCTTGACATGGCCAATTCCATGAAAATGATTGCTAAAAAATGTTTTCCCAAAGCCATACAGGGGATCAAGACCAATTGTTGTGTGTAAATTTGATGAGGAATGCTATTTTTGCATAAAAAAGACAAGACCTTGCATTTA
>CANKVS010000150.1 GCA_947487155.1 uncultured Flaviramulus sp. | reverse complement strand
TTAGGCGCCTTGTAGAGTAAGTATCTACTTCTAGCCAAGAGTTGTTTTCTAGTATCTCCATTTTCAAATAGTTCTGGTTTATACTCAGCTTGTTTAACCTTAGCTTGTTTGATGTGTTCGTTTTCTAGGTCTATAGCTTCCCAACGGTGTTTTATTCTGATATCTTGAAGGGCTTCCAATGCTAGTTTTTGTACATGAAAGCGGTCGGTAACCTGTATGGCTTTAGGGAAACATTTCTTAGCTATGAGCTTCATGGAGTTAGCCATATCTAGGGTGATTTCTTTAACCTTATCTCTTTTAGTTTTAGAGATTTTAAGGAGTTGTTCTATAATAGGTTCTACTTTGGTTCCAGCTATAATAGCTACAATAGCACCTTTCTTGCCTTTTGCCTTTTTATTGGTAATAATAGTATAGAGTT
>CANKVS010000149.1 GCA_947487155.1 uncultured Flaviramulus sp. | reverse complement strand
TTCGATATAAAAAGTTAATTTTTTTGATAGAAAAAAGCAGAATATTTAGTAAATTAAAGTACTGAATTTCAATTAACTAAAATTTATTCTGCTTATGATTTCTGACACTAAAATTATTGAAATTTTCTGTAATCTAGACGATTTCATGAAAGAATTTGATGCTGTTTTAACAAAACATAGTATTTCAGATACTTCTCTACCTAAAAAACGAAAGCGAAAATCGAAAATGAGTAAAAGTGAGGTAATGACTATTATGGTCATCTTTCATCTAAAATCATATCGTAATCTAAAACATTTTTACCTTTATTATGTTTGCAAGCATATGGATGATTTTTTTCCTGATACAGTTTCTTACAATCGATTTGTAGAACTACAAAAACAAGTTATACAACCTTTAGCAGTCTATTTAAAACTCTTCGGTTTAGGGAAATG
>CANKVS010000148.1 GCA_947487155.1 uncultured Flaviramulus sp. | reverse complement strand
AATATCCGTTTTCAATCATATTCCAGTAATATTAGCAATTACAAGCCTATCAAATAGTTTATCACCAAAATATCTTCTATTAAGTTTGTAAACAAATTCATTAAGATAAAGCTGTAGATATTTACCTTTAATTTTATGATAATTACCTAGTAAATTTCGTTTGGCATTACTAATGGTTATATGTACCCATTTAAGGGTTTGTTTTGTGGTTTCTTTATTGGACTTTTCAGTAATATGTAATTCAACAAAGTCAGCGATATCTATATATGAGGTGCTTTTATCTGTAAAAACAATACTTTTTTCTTCAATAGAGTCTGTTATGGTTTGATTGATATGTTCTGCTTTATGACTGGGTAATACTTTAGCTTTAAAATAGCGACATTGGCGTTGTATATCTCCCTTTTCATTTTCTAAAGCAGTACTTTCTGCCATAATAGCCACAT
>CANKVS010000147.1 GCA_947487155.1 uncultured Flaviramulus sp. | reverse complement strand
AACCTGAGTTCGATTAATATTAGATAAGATTTTAGTAGTAAAAAAGATAGATTTTCAGTAAATTAAAGTACTGAATTTCAATTTATTAATCTAAAAATCTACCTATGATAATCTCCTCTAAAGTTACTGATATTTTCTGTTTAGTTGATGAATTTTGTAAAGAATATGACCAAGTTGTTGAAAAACATATGCTTGGTAATCCATCAAAACGTCCATCAATTATGTCAAAAAGTGAAGTAATAACTATTACTATCCTATTTCAATTAAGTGGTTTTAGAACCTTCAAACATTTTTATATTTATTATGTTCAAAAGCATATGAAAGATGATTTTCCATACACAGTTTCATATAATAGATTTACTGAACTTATGCAACAAAATCTAATGGCAATGACCTTGTTTTTAAAAACATGTTGTTTAGGTGATTGTACAGGAATATCCTTTGTAGATTCCACACCAATAAGAG
>CANKVS010000146.1 GCA_947487155.1 uncultured Flaviramulus sp. | reverse complement strand
CTTGATTTTTTACATATTTTGCTATTAGCTTTTCTGTACCATCTTGACCGACTGTATTTACAAAGTAACCTTTACCCCAAAATTCTCCTCCCCATAATTGTTTCTTTACTTCTGGACAACGCTGAAATATCTCTCTTGCTATAATACTTTTGATCATCTTAACTATTTTTGTTGCACTATACATCGGTACGCTTTGAATTAAAAAATGTACATGGTCTTCATCTGTTCCTATTTCTAAAAATCGAACCTCATAACGCTTCTCGATTGCTTCACAAACTTCTACTAATATCAAATCGACTTCTTCTAAGAAAACAACACGTCTATATTTTGCACTACTTACAAAATGATAGAGCAAAACACTAACATTATGACTCTTATGAAGGTATTTACTATTTTGTGACATCGAGTCACAAAATACTAATAATTAACGAGGCAAGCCTCGAGGTATTAAACCTAAAAGAGAATAAA
>CANKVS010000145.1 GCA_947487155.1 uncultured Flaviramulus sp. | reverse complement strand
GACAAAGATACAATAGAAATGGAAATAGTTCCACTTATACCAAAAACAAAACGAGGCTTTCCACCAACAGTTCCGTTGGTTGAGATTGTTAATGCTGTGCTTTATAAGCTCAAGACAGGTGTTCAGTGGAATCAACTACCAGTTAAGGCTCTATTCGAATACCATCCTTTAACTTGGAATACGGTGTATTATCATTATAGAAAATGGTGTCTCTCTGGCACATTAAAAGATGGTTGGATAAAATTCCTCAAGAACCATAAGAAAGAACTTGATCTTTCAAGTGTAGATATAGATGGTAGCCATACACCAGCGATACGAGGTGGTGTAGCAGTGGAATATCAGGGCAGAAAAAAGCGTAAGACCACTAATGCACTTTACTTGAGTGATAGACAAGGGTTAGCTCTAGCGATGTCTGAACCCATATCAGGCAACCATAACGACCTTCATAATATTGAGGTACAGTTTGAGGTGGTCACA
>CANKVS010000144.1 GCA_947487155.1 uncultured Flaviramulus sp. | reverse complement strand
AATTACGCACTTTGATATCATAAACCATAAAACAGAATCTAGTGATATCCATTTATATTTTGAAGAGAAAAAAGACACCCCTAAAGAAGAAAAGGGACGTACTCTAATAGCACATGGTTTTCATAAAGAAGTAACCATTCAAGACTTTCCTTTGCGAGGTAAAAAAGTGTTTCTGCATATTAAACGCCGTCGGTGGTTAGATAAATCCTCCAAAGAAATTGTTCAAAGGGATTGGAATTTAGTAGCACAGGGAACTCGTATGACGGTAGAGTTCGCTGCTTTTTTAAAAGTACTTAGTAAGTACTAAGGCTAATGATTGCCATACCATTGGTAGCTTTTATGGTGTTGATGGTAAAAAACTTGGGCGACAATACCGTGATTATTTGAGTGAGTTTAAAGATTGGGAGCAAAAACCACATGCTAAGAAGTGGCTAATCTTTCCCAAAAATATGGGTGAATACTTATCCATTGATGAGACGGCACTCTCCAAAGGAGAACTCTAT
>CANKVS010000143.1 GCA_947487155.1 uncultured Flaviramulus sp. | reverse complement strand
ACGTTCTCGTTCTTAAAATTTATATGGACTTTTATAGTATAAAAGGTGGTTATTTTAAGCATATTCTTAATTATGTGCACGTACACATAATTATTTTAAAATTAAAAAACTGAATTTCACTAATACATTCTTAATTCTAATAATTCCTACTCTGGTCTTTATACTATAATACGAGAGATAAATGTATTTTTAGAAGGTGTTAATTCTGGTACTATAGAAGACGATGTAAAAAACCCTATGATAGGTCAGGCTTTATTTTTTAGAGCTAGAATATATTGGTCTTTAGTAGATACATATGGCGGGGTTCCTTTACTTCTAGAAGTAGCTGAGCCACAAAGTGACGCTTTAAACTTGCCAAGAAGTGCCATGAATACATCCAATATTCTTTTCGTCTAGCTCTTCCTTTAAAGTCAGCGTATTGTTTTAAAACTTTTAAATACCAATTCATGATTTTATTTCCCATTGAAAAACCACCGTCTTTGACGGTGGTCATGTTTTAAAGGCTCTGCCATTTTTTAGTTTTGCC
>CANKVS010000142.1 GCA_947487155.1 uncultured Flaviramulus sp. | reverse complement strand
AACCTGAACTCGATTTAAAAAACAGTTAGTTGATTAGAGTTAATGGTTTGATATTTAATGGATGGTTTTTTAGGCAAAAAACTATAAGCAATAAGCCCTGCAATAATATTTGAAAGAAAATTAGTGAAGCTTCTATGTCTTGAATGCTCCACTTGACAAATGTTTTTAAGTTCATCGTTAACAGTTTCAATTACCGAGCGTTTTCTTAATAATATTTTGTCGCTCATAGTCATTAACGAATTCTTCATATTATTTTTAATATGGGTAATCAAATGTAGACCATCCACAAAAAGCATTTGCATGAGTTCTTTGCCAACATAGCCTTTATCAGCAAATAGTTTTCCATATATTTTGTCAAGAAAGCTTTTCTTTTTTAATGGTGTTCTGTCATCTACATTTGCCTGAGTAATGGTGAAATTTAATACCTCTCCTTTGTCATTGATGACAATGTGAAGTTTAAACCCATGGAACCATCCCATCGTAGATTTTCCTGTAGTAGCAATGCCTTTAAAGACTTTATTATTCCTAATTCTTTTTGATTTACAAACTCTTATTGG
>CANKVS010000141.1 GCA_947487155.1 uncultured Flaviramulus sp. | reverse complement strand
GGATCAATCTCAAAAGTTGTGTGTGAATTAGATAAGGAATGATATTTTTGCATAAAAAAGACAAGACCTTGCATTTATCTGTAGACCTACTCAAGTTATTATTACCGGAATTATTAATCACACATTTTGATATTGTTAGCCATCCGTATAGAAAAAGATACTGTTCATCTGCATTTTGAGGAAAAAAAGGATACTCCTAAAGAAGAAAAACATCGTACTCTAATAGCTCATGGTTTTCATAAAGAAGTAACCATTCAGGATTTTCCTTTGCGTGGCAAAAAGGTGTTCCTGCATATTAAACGTCGTAGATGGCTGGATAAACCCAGTAAAGAAGTTGTGCAAAGAGATTGGAGTTTAGTAGCACAGGGAACTCGAATGACGGTAGAGTTCGCTGCTTTTTTAAAAGTACTTGGTCAGTACTAAAGCCAATGATTGCCATACCATTGGTAGTTTCTATGGTGTTGATGGTAAAAAACTCGGCAGGCAATATCGGGATTATCTAAGTGAGTTTAAGGATTGGGAAGACAAAGAACATGCTAGGGAGTGGCTAATCTTCCC
>CANKVS010000140.1 GCA_947487155.1 uncultured Flaviramulus sp. | reverse complement strand
GCGTTCCCCTTGAGGGTCGGGCTATCTCTACTCAATCTTTTTGGAAAAAGGCAAAAAGGATTTCAAACAAGCCGTTCTATCCCTAACGCGCTTTATCCGCGAATAGAGTGTTATATAACATGTATAAACCACTTTTCAATAGCTGGTTCTTTTAATTGTTTTTTGGATTTAATTCCCCGACGTTTACGTCGAAATAAAAAAGGAATCCCTACTTTGATACCTCGTACCCTTGGGTCGGGTTATCCATTATATCTTTTTTAAAACGTCATTGCGAGGACAAAGGACGTGGCAATCTGTAAATCATTGACCTATCACAACAGGTTATTTTCTTTTTTTAATTTTAAAAAGAATACTATTTTTAATAATCTATATTTAGTAGTAGTTACCATTTAATTCATCCAATATTTTCTTTGTGAACCTCTGCGAAAAACTCTGAGCATCTTTGCGAAAATTTCGTCTTAGCACCTTAGCGTCTTCGCGAGAATGTTTTATTTTTCTTCTAACTTCTAACTTCTAACTTCTAACTTCTAACTTCTAACTTCTAACTTCTAACTTCTAACTTCTAACTTCTAACTTCTAA
>CANKVS010000139.1 GCA_947487155.1 uncultured Flaviramulus sp. | reverse complement strand
TTTTTTATTTTAACTTGAAAAACCACCTGCTTTGCAGGTGGTCATGTTCTTAAGGCTATGCCTATATTTGTTTTATGAGTAAATATAAGAAACTTAGTCATGTCATTTATAAATGTGACTATCATATAGTTTGGGTTCCAAAGTATCGTTTAAGAATTCTAAAAGGTACTATAAAAGATTTGTTAACAGATGATATTCGGATGCTTTGTGAGTGGAAAAGTTGTGAGGTTCAAGAATTAAATATTCAGGAAGACCATGTTCATTTGTTAGTGTCCATTGCTCCAAAAGTATCCGTTTCAAAGCTGATGGGAATATTGAAAGGGAAGACAGCTATTAAGTTGTTTAAAAGTTATCCAAAATTAAAGAAGAAGCCATATTGGGGTAATCATTTTTGGGCACGGGGATATTTTGTTAGTACAGTTGGTTTGGATGAAGACATGATAAGAAAGTATGTAAAATACCAAGAAAAGGAGGAGAAGAAAATTGAAGCAAATCAGCAAAAGTTTGAATTTTAACCAAAACCATTGAAGCCCCTTATAGGGGCTATCTCAAAGCCACCTTCTTAGAAGGTGTGATTTTTACT
>CANKVS010000138.1 GCA_947487155.1 uncultured Flaviramulus sp. | reverse complement strand
CCATACAGGTTACAGATCGTTTTCATGTCCAAAAACTAGCCTTAGAAGCCCTACAGGATATCAGGATAAAACATCGTTGGGAGGCTATAGATCGGGAGAATGAACAGGTTAAGCAAACCAAAATCAAACAAATAGAATATAAACCAGAAACCTTTGACAATGGTGATACAAGAAAACAGCTCTTGGCCCGAAGTAGATATCTACTCTACAAAGCCCCTAGCAATTGGACGCAAAGTCAATACTTGAGAGCTAAAATACTTTTTAAACAATATCCTGATATTAAAAAAGCCTATAACCTGGTACAAGGCTTAAGAAATATATTCAATACTGCAACTTCTATACAAACAGCATATACTAAATTAGCGCATTGGTATAAGGATGTAGAGCAAACTGGATTTAAAGCATTCAACACCATTGCTAAAACAATAACCTTAAACTATAGGTCGATATTAAATTACTTTATAAACAGGAGCACCAATGCTGCAGCGGAATCCTTTAATGCCAAAATAAAGGCTTTTAGGGCACAGTTTAGAGGTGTCAAAAATGTAGAATTCTTCCTTTTTAGATTAACCAGAATTTTTGCTTAAACACAACTTTTAGTCTTGATCCA
>CANKVS010000137.1 GCA_947487155.1 uncultured Flaviramulus sp. | reverse complement strand
TAGAAATGAGTGTTATGCCCCTATGGGGCTAATCTGAAATCCAAAGCCTCCGTTTTTAACGGAGGTTGTTTACTTTTATTCAAAATTTTTCAAGACCACATCCAGATTTTTTTACCGAAGCTTGGAGTCTTTCAATCGAAGAATATGCATACCTTATAGGGCCGTTGCTATTGTTTTTTGGTATTTGGAGTTTTAAAAATAGTAACAAGTACAAATTATTTTTGGTAGTAACAATTGGCATTATTTTTACAGTAGCTTTTTTTAGATATTATAGTCATTTAAATAATGTATTACACCAAGAGTATGTATGGAGTAAGGAAATTAGAAAAGTTGTAATTTATAGAATAGATAGTATATACTATGGGTTTCTTGCAGCGTTTTTTGCGAATAACTTTAATAGTATATGGAAGCGATTTAGAAAATCACTTTTCAGCCTTGGAATTATAATCTTTTTTGGAGTTCATGCTGTTGTTTTCGGATTTAAATTAAATCCAGATGAAGGCACATTATTTTTCGATGTGTTTTATTTACCAATAGTTTCAATTAGTTTATTATTACTATGAAGTGATTTAAACTTTTATAATTTTTCTTTTCTTAATTTTTTTAATAGCTATAACTAAGAAAGCGAGATAGTT
>CANKVS010000136.1 GCA_947487155.1 uncultured Flaviramulus sp. | reverse complement strand
TGAACCTAAACTGTTTTTTATTTGTGATAAATTCATCATATAAAAATACAAATAATAGCTGTTTTAAACTAGAGCCTTAAAAAAAATTAATTTTATTGATGTCATTTTTAAACAAATGCTCTTTATAAGTTATGAACAATTAATTTAATCTTATGAAAAAAAGTGTCATAAATTTTTTTTGTCCGAGTAAAGGTAACAACTCCAACGTTATGTATTGTTTATCTTTTGCCCAAATGGTATCTATGGGTTCATCGTGATATTTACCAAAGGAAAAACGTATAAATTCAGTATAACCAGAATCTTCATTCATTTGCTTGATTGAATGTCTATCAGGAAATAATTTGTAATATTCCCGTAATAAACTTTCTTCTTTGCAACGAAAGTAAAGCCAGTGTTTTTTATAGCCTTTTTTTTGTCGTACACGCTCTAATAATTTAACTTGTTCAGTTTTAGATAAGTTTTTATAGTTCCTATTGGGTATATAATATTTCCTTCTAGTATTGTTACGGAATAACGACCCAAAGACCATTTCAATTATTTTAAAGAAGAATAATAGAACTACATTCACAAAAAACTCACTTATTAAAATTGGATAATAATAATAATAATAATAATAATAGCTAAAAATCGATTAAAAACCTAATAACCTGAACTCGATTTAAAAAACAGTTAGTTGATTAGAGTTAATGGTTTGATATTTAATGGATGGTTTTTTAGGCAA
>CANKVS010000135.1 GCA_947487155.1 uncultured Flaviramulus sp. | reverse complement strand
ATTTCAAGGGCATTGGCAGTATGTATGCCAAAGAATATCCATAATGTTTCCGTTGCCTTGGTCCTGGCCTTTATTTTTTTGAGATGGTAATGTTCTTTTTCCTTTCCAAAACTCCCTTCTAAACGTGTCGCCCTCTCCTTGGTAATGATAGCGGCCATTTGTTTACGCTGTTTTTCGTGCTTTCCGGCTCTTCCCTTTCGTTTGAAATCAGTCCCGATATTGTATTTGGTGGCGAAACTTCTGTTTTTGTTGGTAGCATAGATGGCATCCGCCCCGGCCAATCTAGTTTTTGTCTTTGTAAGACGTTGTGCCTTGAAGATGGTATCTTGAAAACGATTGCCTTCGTGGAAAGTGCTAAAACTTAAATGTTCAATGAAATTGATACCGTCTATCTGGTATTTGTTGACCTTGGCACCGAACTCAACAGCTTTGATCTCTTTGCCACGGACAATGGGGCGCAGGTAATCCTTGTCGATACTTACGATACGTCCTTTTGGTTTTTCACCTGTATGGAAGATTTGATGTTGTTGGGCATATATCTTTTTGATTGTTGCCCTTCTTCGGTGGTAGTGTTCGGGCATTTGAAGTTTATATTGTTTTTCCAACTTACCGAGTTCGCCATCGATTTTATCAAGTAGCAGTAACAGGCTGCGATCGAGCCTTGTGCGTTTTGACTTTGTCTTACGTCGCATTTTGTTATAGGATATATTGCGTCTTTCCCATTTCAAATATTTGGTACGGGGAGTCTTTATGCCCAAGGTCTTGCAAATTGCCTTTAGTTGG
>CANKVS010000134.1 GCA_947487155.1 uncultured Flaviramulus sp. | reverse complement strand
TTGCCTACAAAATTACGCTTAGCATTGCTAATTGCAATATGCACCCATTTAAGGGTTTCTTTTGTTGTTGTCTCACTCGATTTTTCGCTAAGATGCATTTCTACATAATCAGCAATATTGACATAGGATGTGCTCTGGTCTGTAAAAACAATGGTTTGCTCTTGGTCAATTGTATTTTTAAAGGTTTCATCAATACCACATGCTTTATGATCTTCTAATACTTTAGCCTTAAAATAACCACATTGACGTTCTACTTTTCCCGTGTCCAAATCTTCAAGAACTGTACTTTCTGCCATAACCATCACGTTGGATTTTGTTTTACTTCCTCGTCCTGATTTTTGTGTCTTATGATTATTTTCAGAGGCTTCTATAGTAAAATAACCTTCGTCCATTTCTATCATGCCTTCTAGGGTATATCTGTCATCTCTATTTCCCATGGCTTTTCTTAATTTATGAACCATGGCCCAAACGGGCTCATAACGTTTTAATCCTAATTGACGTTGTATTTCTTTTGAGGAAAACCCTTTCTTTGTCGCCGTTAACAAGAACATGGCTTTATACCATATCAAGAATGATAGGTTAGAACTCTGCATTATCGTTCCGCTGCGAAGAGAGGTGCGGCTTCTACATTTTTTACATTCGTAACTCCATTGACTTTTTATCCAATAATGGGCTGTATGTGAACAACGTTTACAAGTAACACCAATCTTATCTCGCTCTTCTTTAAAATGCATCCGACATGATTCTTCACTATCAAATTCTGCTGTAAAACTAAAAATATTCATACATTGACTTTTATTAAAGATAGTGATAATTTTATAACTATTAGTGTTTGCGGATATACAATA
>CANKVS010000133.1 GCA_947487155.1 uncultured Flaviramulus sp. | reverse complement strand
CAGCAATTAAATTTGAAACGCAAAATACAACGCAATTAGCTTTGTTTTTATAAATCCTTACATCGAACTCAGGTTATATGGATTATTAATCGAACTCTGGCTCTTATAATCGTCTATTAACATCAATGATTCAATCTTTTATTTATTCTAAAAAGAGAAAAATATATTTGTGTTAATTTTGACTTTGCTTCTTCTCTAATTATAGAATACGCTTTTGTTATATGTGCTTCAACAGATTTAATAGAAACATTTAGATATTCGGCTATTTCAATATTTGTTAAACCCTCTTTTTTACTTAAAACAAAAGTCTGTTTACATTTAGGAGGCAAAGTTTCAATAACATTGGTAACCAAAGCCAATTTCCGTTTAAAAGACTCTTCATTAGTATTTTCAACAACTTCACTTAAGGCTTCAACATAAGCCTTTTCTAGATTTGAAATAGATTGATTTCTATGGTAATGGTTAATAAACTCATTATAAACTGATTTATATAGAAAGTTCTTTATAGGAAAATGAGTTTTAAGGTTAGCCCTATACTCCCAAGTTTTAATAAATACATTTTGAACAATATCTTTTGCCATAGCTGTATTATCTGTTAAGCTCAATGCATATATGAACAGTGCTTGATGAAACGTGTTTATCATAAAAACATAAGCTTTTTCGTTTCCTTTAACAAGGTTACGCACTAATATTTCATTATCTAGAAAGTTATGTTCCATTAAAAATTAATTCTGCAACAAATATGTAAAAAAAAAGCACTCAAAAGCTATTTTTTTTCAAATAAGTTAGGGTTTTATAAAACGGCCTTGTAATACTAGTAAACTACCTCGATGCAAGCATACGAGGCATTAAAACAACTTTAATTGATGATTTGCTTTAAGTTGAGTGTAT
>CANKVS010000132.1 GCA_947487155.1 uncultured Flaviramulus sp. | reverse complement strand
CGGGTTTGCGAACGGCGATTTTCCGAAGGAAAATCGGAAGTTCGCAAACAAAGCACTGACCTTTGATTTGGTAATAAAAATAGTATTTTTTTTAGCATCGATGAAAAAGCAGTAAGTCGAGTATCTTTAAAGTTCACCAAAAACGATTAAGATATGGAAACTCAAATTACTGCCTTACCAAAGTTATATATAGGAATTGACATACACAAGCGAAGTTGTAAAGTTCATTGTTCTACAGAATTGTTTTCGGGCAAATCCTTTAGTATGAATCCAGATCCAGAACAATTAAGAGATTATGTTTCGAAACATTTTGCAGGACATGCAGTATCAACAGCTTATGAGGCTGGCTGTTGTGGTTATTATGCGCATCGTTGTTTTAAAAGTTACGGATGGTACTCTTTGGTAGTGAATCCAGCAGATATTCATCGCAAAGGCAAAGAGAAACATACAAAGACCGACCGAATTGATGCGCAATTGATAAGCAGAGAACTTAAAGATGGGCGATTAGAAAGCATTCATGTTCCCTCAGTAGAACGGGAGGAGCTACGTAGTTTGTTTCGTAGACGCAATGATTTAGTAAAGGACTTTAGAAGAATTAAGAGTTATATCAAGATGCAACTTTTGTATTTTGGAATCAAGGAGCCTGCTCATTTTGATAACGACCATTGGAGTCATGCGTATAGAAAATGGTTGGATGCTATGATATTTAAACACCCAACGGCCAAGGCGACTCTTGCTAGTAGAATGCGATTTTTTAGGTTTGTAGATAAAGAGCTCCGAGATGTATCCACGCAAATCCGTGCCTATTGTAGAAAGTACCATAAGAAAGATTATTACTTACTACGGAGCATTCCGGGAATAGGAGGTATAGTTGCCTGTGGTATTATAAGTGAATTGGGAGATTTACGTCGTTTTAATAATGTAAAGCATTTGGCAGGCTATGTAGGTCTAGCCCCTGGGGTTTATCAAAGTGGGGGTAACTATAAGACTATGGGAATTACTATG
>CANKVS010000131.1 GCA_947487155.1 uncultured Flaviramulus sp. | reverse complement strand
AACCTGAGTTCGATGTAAGGATTTATAAAAACAAAGCTAATTGCGTTGTATTTTGCGTTTCAAATTTAATTGCTGGTTTCTTTTCTTGAAAAGAATAAGCTATAAGACTGGCCACTAAATTGGTTATAAAATTCCCAAAACTTCTATGTCTAGAATGCTCTGCTTGTGCTATATTTTTTAGCTGGTCATTTATAGTTTCTATAACTGAACGTTTTCTAAGCAATATTTTATCTTTCATAGTCATCATTACGTTTTTCATATTATTCCTAATACCAGTGACTAGATGCAATCCTTGGTCGAATAATAGTGCTGAGAGTTCTTTGGAAATGTAACCTTTATCAGCATATAAACTGCCGAATATTTTCTTCAAAAAGTTATCTTGTTTTAAAGGTGTTCTGTCATCTACATTTGCTTGAGTAATAATAAAATCAAGTAATTCCCCTTTATCATTTATTATGATATGAAGTTTGAATCCATAAAACCACCCCATAGTAGATTTGCCTATGGTAGCAATACCTTTAAACACTTTGTTTTGCTTTATCCTCTTTTTATTACAAGCACGTATTGGGGTTGAGTCTATAAAAGAAATCCCTGTGCATTTCCCCAAACAACAAGTCTTCATATATAATGTTAAGGGTAATACATTGGATTGCATTAATTCAACAAAACGATTGTAAGAAACTGTATTTGGAAATTCTTCTTGAAGCTGTTTTTGAACATAATTAATGTAAAAATGCTTAAAGGTTCTTACCCCACTCAAATGAAATAAGACGATAATAGTTACTATTTCACTAGTTGACATTTTAAATTGACGTTTTCTTAGCTTTTTTCCTGTAGAAAGCTGTCTTTTTACTAAAGCTGGTTCAAATACAAGGCAAAAATCATCGATAGAACAGAAAATTTCAGTAATTTTATCTTTAGATATCATAAGTAGAATGTTTTTTAATTAATTGAAATTCAACACTTTAATTTACTAAATATTCTACTTTTTCTATACTAAAAAAACACTTTTTTTACGTCGAACTCAGGT
>CANKVS010000130.1 GCA_947487155.1 uncultured Flaviramulus sp. | reverse complement strand
ACACACCATAAAACAACGTGTCTTGATTTTAATAACAGATTATTTTTAAAAAAACTGAATAAGTATAGCATTGTTTTTATAAGGTTTTTAGATTTAATGTATGCCCCCAAAAGTAAATACGAACCATTGTTTCCATTGTTTTTAATTGTTTTGAATAGCATATCGTTTTTCTGGACAAGCATTTTAAGTGGGTTCTTAAATTAAGATGAAAACGCTCTATTCGATTAGTAAATGGTTTGCCTATTGTGTGAATAGTATTGGGAATTATTTTTTTATACGAACGCCATTTATCGGTATAAATACGTTTTGGTTTTAATAACAATACTGTATTTACCACTTTAGATAAATGGACTGCGGTACGGTTTCCTATACAGAAATTAATGACTTGTTTTGTTTCTCTATTAATAGCATAGGTTAAATAAAAGTAATCGCCCATACCTAACACTTTAACTTGCATTTCATCTACCTCGTAATGCTGATGGGTTTCATTTATAATTGGAGGTTTAATTTGATTGTTAATGTAAATTAATCGTTTTTTTACGGTATGTCTCGATATTTTTAATACTCTTGAAATATCACTTATACCACAACTGTTTATTAACAGTGTATAAATTTTATAGTTTGTTGTGTGCTTGCAAGCCTTATAAGTATATAATTTTTGATGACTTAATTTACAGGATTTACAATAATAACGCTGCTTACCATTAGTTTGAAAACCATTTTTTACACACTTGTTTTTACATACTTTACATTTAACCATACTTAAATCTTATCTGATTTATAAAAGTATTGGTTTTAATAAAATTTGCGGTAAGCTAAAACCTTACTTTTAGTAAGCTATTTTTGTAAAATATACCAACTAATTTAACCCTAGAGGGTTATAAACTAGTTATTATTAAAGCGTTTAAACACTTTAAACCAAAACAGGCATACCTAAATATACCTGTTTTTTTATGATTGAATTATTTATTTAAACTGATTACCAGATAGTTGAATACCTAGTTTTGGCTATCAACTAATTTGGACGGTGACC
>CANKVS010000129.1 GCA_947487155.1 uncultured Flaviramulus sp. | reverse complement strand
ATAATTAGAAATGAGTGTTATGCCCCTATGGGGTAATCTGAAACCCAAAGCCTCCGTTTTTAACGGAGGTTGTTTACATAAGATGCTATTTCGAGTGATTTTGATGTCTTATCAGAATTGTACCGAGAAGTTGGGCGTTACCCTACCCTTCGACTCCGCTTAGGACAAGTAGGGTCAGGCTTTCCGTTATATCTTTTTAAACGTCATTGCGAGGAGTGTACGACGAAGCAATCTGTTAAATTCTAGTTACCTAAAAGGTTATGGTTTCTTTATTTTAAAAAGGATGCCACTACAATCCTTAACGCGGGTTTCTTTAGGAAAGGTTCGTTTAATGGTTTTGTGTATGGCTCGTTGCGGAAAATGTAGAACGGACTTTTCCGCCGTAACCGAAAGATAGCAAATTGCAATGAATTCCGATTAGCAATTCAGCAGCAATGAGCTGTAGACATGTTGTTGTACGCTGTTTCTTAATGAAGTATTAATATGATATTATGTACTCAATTCTTTTTAAAGTGATTTTGAGTAATTCAATTTCAATGTCTGTTATCTTATTCTTTTTTTTAAGTTTCTCTGCAATATTTTGAATTTCAAAACTTAATAAACTACGAAAGTGAGGATTAATATTACTTGCAAAAATGCTTTTTAATTGACTAGTTTCAGAATTTTTAATTCCTGATTCTAAAAGAACATTGTCAAAATTTTCTAAAATTGGAATTACTTTTGATATAAGTCCAGAAATAACTCTAGAGTTTTCATTTAACACTCTGTTTACTTTATATGATTCATTTCTTTGATCATAAATTTCCAAGTAAGCAACAAAATTTGTCAAACTACTTTGCCCAGATAAATTGACATTATTTATAATTGTATTTAAATATTCAACTTGCTTAAATAAAATGTTAGTTAGTCTAGTAGTTTTAAATTCTTCTCTAGTTTCAATCAACTCTTTTCTTTGAAGATTTAACTCTGATTGTTGAATTAGTATTGAAATTATTATTCCAAATAGAGCCAATCCAGAAAAAAGAGCATTCACTGAGCCAAACATATCCCCAATTTCTCGGATCAAGACCAATTGTTGTGTGTTAAGCAAAAATAGTAGTTAGTCTGAAGAGGAAGAATTCTACATTTTTGA
>CANKVS010000128.1 GCA_947487155.1 uncultured Flaviramulus sp. | reverse complement strand
TAATTCAATTATTATACTAATTTATGGAAATATGTCATTGAACTTGTGTCTTCCGAACACTTATGTTTTTAAAACCTAACAGGTCTGCACATACTATGATAGTTTACTTTGATTCAACTATATTAAATCTGTTCTAAAGAAATTGTATCCTTATCGGGGAAATTACTAGGGATTTTCCAAGTTACTTGTTTTGTTGCCAACCATTGCATAGCTCTAATTAAAGTTGTTTGAAATGCAACACACCGCATACTGTTAGGATATTCGCTGTTTGTCCAAACATGACCAAAAGTAGAATTATAAACTCTACCCTTGCCATAGTTTACAACCCATTCGGTAGGAAAATTTAATTTAGTTTTGGGTTCTTTAGAGTAGGAGAGCACGGTTAAGTTTTTAGCAGACCCTCTAGGGTAACTATAAATTTCTAAATCGGAAGCCTTCCATTCTTTTGGATACCCTTTATTAATAGGATGTTTAGTGAAACGTTTTATTAGCGCATCAATACGTTTGCCGTGGCTAGTATTATAACCTTCTCCTTTAGGAATACGTATTAGGTTTTTTGCATCATCAATAATAAAACTCGATCCAAAGTTTTTATTTCTCCAACCCAATCCAATCATATCATTATAAGCTTCCCATTCAGGAAAGGCATTGTTGGCAGAATGTAATATATATAAACCACCACCAGATTTTACATAAGCTTCTAAAGCTAATTTAACGTGTTTGGGCCATGTGGGTCTACCACCATAGCTATTAGTATTTTGTATGATAACATCGTAATTTTTAAAATGGGGTTGCCAAGTATCCCATCCTGATGCTTCTTTTGTATTGGGAGCTGTAGAGACATCAACAGAAAACAGTGTCGTTTTTTCTAGTATTTGTGTAACAATTTGAGTTGTTTGTTTCCAGTCGTGGTTACTATATCCGTCGATTATTAAAACAGAAATTTTTTTAGAATAAGTAGTATTTGCTCTTGTATTAAAAGATGTGATACTTAAAACAAGGATACATAGAAGACATATACGGGATTTGATATTCATTTTTTTTATTTTTAAAAGATGTTATATGCTTGTTTCTAGGTAGTTTATTAAAAACTAAGGCTCTAGTTTAATCAATAGAATTCCCCGACGCTCTGCGTCGGGTGTAGCGTAAAGATATGTATTTTTGAAAATATGAGTGA
>CANKVS010000127.1 GCA_947487155.1 uncultured Flaviramulus sp. | reverse complement strand
ATCAAAAAAGAAAAAAGTGGTTTAAGTAAAAAATAAAATATTAACTTTGAGGAACTTGGCTAGTGCTTTTCATAGGATACATTGTTGGCAACTGGCTTTTTTCACGTTTCTATTCATTCCGTACTATATTTTTTCAGTTGATAAATCGAGTAAAGTCCGAGAATAAATTCCGCTATGATTCCGAAAACATAACCGACTGTTGGTAATCCGTCTATTACCATACTCAATGCGCGTCCAGTCGCAAGAGTCAGCATAAATAATATGTTCAGTTCGGTAGCAAGTTTCCAATATTTGGTTTTCCAAACTCCTAAAATCCATATAAATGAAATTCCAAGATATAGACACATATTAGCTTTCAGCATATTTGAAAGGTCAATTGTATTTACTTGAATATTCAATTGTTTTGGTAGAATTGATGGTGAACCATAAATTATTCCTGTTGGAATTACAATCGACAAAGAAATCAGAAGGTGTAAATTCTTAAAAATCCATTTTATTTTATTTGTCATATTTTCGTTTCAGTTCGGATTTTTCAAGCTTGTTGCCAACGGTCTCGGCTATGATTTCGTTGTGGAATCATCCGCAGGATTATTCCGCCGAAATCCAGCCGTTTGATTTATACTTTTATTTTGGTGTGGCACAAAACCACAATGAATTATAGCCATTGTTACCCAACGTATTTTTATGTCCGCTGTAATTCTATTTTTATTTTGTCAGGCTTGATTCCGTCCACTTTTTTAAATCCAATTGTCGATTTTATGTGGTCAGTCCATTCATCAACGTCTTTGAAATCGGTCGACCAAGAATTATCGGCATCTATTTCTCCGACTATTTCTGGTTTATAAAATAGAGTCAGACTTAACTGCAAAAATTCGTCATCATTTGGAATCTCGAACTGTCTAGTGAGATTGAATTCATAATTCCCACCCTTTCCCGTCCAATCATAGGTTCCGTATTGGTACAAGAGCATATCTTCCTCTTCGTGTTCCAATTCTTCTTTTACCTTATATTTTTTGAAAAAAGAGATAAATCCGTCCAAAGCCTCATTTGGATTCTGAACCTTACCTATTTCCTTTTTCAAATATTTTTTCGTCCTTGACGGTTTAATGATTTCCATATGTTGGGTAACGGTGCGTGTAAGGAAAGTACGGGTTTGCGAACGGCGATTTTCCGAAGGAAAATCGGAAGTTCGCAAACAAAGC
>CANKVS010000126.1 GCA_947487155.1 uncultured Flaviramulus sp. | reverse complement strand
TTTTTATTAAATACTCTATTTTGAAAATAGCATGTTGTGTTAAAACTATTGAATTTTGAAAACAAATTTTTTAAATCTAAATCTAGCATACTAATATTGAATATCTAAAACAGCTTTAGAAGGTAACTCAGGAAATTTTTGATGTGGTTCCTGCTGATACCAATAAGCTACCGAAGACATATCATCTTCTAAAGGCAAATAATTACCGTCATTATCCCAACCTAAGCATTGCACTTGAATTTTAAAATCTGTTTTAAACCTAATAGGATCGTAAATATGCCAACGATACTGCCCAAATCTCCCTAAATGCTCTCCTTTATGTTCTACTTGATAAAACCCTGCATAAGGTGTATTATAATCGACATATTCAAAATTTGACCAACCAGAATCCAAATATTTTTTATAGCCATAAGTTCCCAAAAAATAATCTTCTTCTCCAGTTCCGTTTATCGTTGGGTATTTATCGTCGCCATCTATATAAACATTTGTACTTCACCTTCGCCCCACCATTTATCACTAAAAGTGCCTCTAGATAAAAACGTGCCAATATAATGACCACGACCTTTAATATTATCAACAATCACGTATTCTTCTTTAAACGGTACTTTTTTTACCCTACGGAATTGCGCATGAAAATAAGCAGCGTTTTTAGGAACATCGGTTAATACATAATCTACTTGATAATACAGTGTTGTTCTCTTTTCTGTAAGATTTTCCATAGTTATTTTGCACTTTTTACGGAAAGGCATCTGCCAAAAACTATTGAAACCATTCAATGGATTTACACAAATTGGCAAGGACACGATATTAGTTTGGTTTTTACTGCCCCAAGCATTACAGAAAAAATCGCCCAAGGGAACTTCAACCGAAGGTTCAGTTTCATTATCCCAATACATACGAATTATTTGAAGGCGATCGTTTTCATCTCTGCCTGCTGTCATCCAAATATGATTGATAATTCCAGATCCATCAATTTCTGCTAATAATTTTTCTTCTCCAGGTTCTATAAATACATATGGGTTAGCTTTCCAACCATATTTATTTGCTGCCCGTTTAGCGTTTCCTTCGTCAGGATTTACACGTCCTCCTTGACCTTTTTTTCCTGTTAAATTTTCCCCACTTATAGAACGAGATTCGGCATCACCAACTAAGTACAAATTGTTTATACTTGGTATTTGAACCGTTTGTTTTGCCATTTTACATGCCACAAAAATCATAGTCATAAGTAAAACAAATATTACTATTTTTTTCATTTTCTTATTTTTAAATTGATGTTTATTTAT
>CANKVS010000125.1 GCA_947487155.1 uncultured Flaviramulus sp. | reverse complement strand
TTTTGTGACATCGAGTCACAAAATACTAATAATTAACGAGGCAAGCCTCGAGGTATTAAACCTAAAAGAGAATAAATAACTAAAGTTTTCTCTAAGTATTACGAATACTTTACTTTCAACCGTTCTATTAACGAATTCTTATCAAAATTACCATTTTTATCAAAGTTTTTATTTCTACGAAACATCTCATTCCATAAATGTAAGCTATAAGTATTTGAAAATAAATTTAAGTCATTACCCAAAGTTCTGTCAAAAATACTATCATAATTAGCATATGCAATTGGGTAAAAAAAGGTAAATGGCTTTGCTGTATCAAATAAATTAAAATGTTTTAAAGCTTTAGAAAAGCCCTTTGGGCCACCAGCCTCTCCCCATCTAACATTACCTTTACTATTGTTAGTATACTTTCTAAATATTTTCATACTTTTTACTAAAGAATTATCATAAGGTAAAATTGTATTAGGTTTTTTACAAATATTTCGAAAAAAATCTGTTAAAAAATGATTTGGAGGAAAACCTAAAACTGCTGTACCAGCTTGTTCAAAACTTTCTAAGCCAAAAACTACGTCTGTATCAAATATAAAAGGCTTAACACAAATTACATCTGTGTCTACCCAAAAACCTCCTTTTTTATATAGCAGTTCCCATCTAAACCAATCTGCAAAAATAGCATAGCTTCCTCTTTTGTTTTCTTTGAAAATATGTTTCTCCGCAATAATTTCATTAGCATCCTTTATAATAACACCTTCAGGAAGATTTATTATTTTATCATAGGTATATAAGATATATTTATGATTATTCTTAATAAACGATGTTATAGAAAGTTTTTCTAATAAAGATAATTCAGTACCAATCCATAAGGATTGTATAATTGGCAGATTAGTTTTATTCATCTATTTAATTTTTAATTAACGCATTTTGCAAGAAACAAATGCAACAATTCGATTATCAACTACTCAAATTTTGTACTTTATTAACGATTCGTTCTTGGAATTTACTCATTTATAATAAAAACTAAACTATAAGAAACATGTTGGAGTATCGGTAATGTGCTCATTGAAAATTATAATCGTTTATTTTTTCATTTATCTGACAAAATAATTTTTATTTAAATATATATCTTTAACTTCATATTTTATTTCCCATTGAAAAACCACCGTCTTTGACGGTGGTCATGTTTTAAAGGCTCTGCCATTTTTTAGTTTTGCCCATCTAAAACTTTTAAAGATGAGTAAATATAGAAAATTAACACATGCGTTTTACAAATGTGACTATCACATTGTATTCACACCCAAGTATCGTTTTCAGATCCTTGAAGGAATGGTCAAATCATTAGTTGAACATGATTTACAATTAATCAGTAGCTGGAAAGAGGTTCAAGTGATTGAATTGAATGTTCAAAAAGATCATATTCATTTGGTTTGTTCAATTCCTCCAAAAGTTTCCATTTCAGAATATATGGGAATATTGAAAACCTGAGTTCGACGTAAAAAAAGTGTTTTTTTAGTATAGAAAAAGTAGAATATTTAGTAAATTAAAGTGTTG
>CANKVS010000124.1 GCA_947487155.1 uncultured Flaviramulus sp. | reverse complement strand
TTTTGATTAATTTACGCTTCACAACGCAAATATCGGCAACCCTTTTTATTTGATTAATAAGTTTAAATCACTTCATTATGAGCTTTATAAAAACAACCGAGAAAGATTCAAATTACACTCATCTAGAAAAGATGAGTGTTCAAGAATTAATTTCCAATATTAATAACGAAGACAAAACAGTGCCTTTGGCTGTTGAAAAATCACTTCCGCAAATAGAATTATTAGTAAAACAAATTGTATTAAAATTAAAAAACGGTGGGCGATTATTTTATTTAGGCGCAGGTACAAGCGGTCGTTTAGGTATTTTAGATGCTTCTGAATGTCCTCCAACATTTGGTGTTTCTCACGAGTTGGTCATAGGCTTAATAGCTGGAGGTGATATTGCAATTCGCAAGTCTGTAGAATACGCTGAAGATTCAACAACTCAAGGTTGGAAAGATTTAAAAAACCATAATATTAGCCAAAAAGACGTTGTTGTAGGTATTGCAGCGTCTGGCACAACACCATATGTTATTAACGCTTTAAAAACATGCAACACTAACAATATTATTACAGGCTGTATTACCTGTAATGCTAATAGTCCCTTATCTAATGCCTCTAAATACCCTATTGAAGTTATTGTAGGTTCAGAATTCGTTACCGGAAGTTCCAGAATGAAAGCAGGTACAGCACAAAAGCTTGTGTTAAATATGATTACCACGGCGACTATGATTCAACTAGGTCATGTTAAAGGAAATAAAATGATAGACATGCAATTAAGTAACGACAAACTTGTTAATCGCGCTGTTAAAATGGTTATGAATGAACTGAATATAGAACAAAAAGAAGCGCAAAATCTATTGAATAAATTTGGTTCCGTACGGTTAGCTATTAATAATTACAATAATGGAAACTGAAAAAACAAACAAAGATATTCTTGTTAAAGGTTTAAAGACAATGGGGTTGTCTTTAGGTTGCATGTTTTTAGGTCCTACTCTATATTATATTGCTTTAACAAATAAAGAAAAACCGCTTTACATTCCTATATTAATAATTGCGATTATTATTTGTATTTTTGCTGTGTTTTTTGCTTTTAGAGGTATTAATATAATTTTAGACAGCATGTTTAAAAAAAAATCTTCTTAATTTACTATTGGCTCCTTAGGCGTGGTTGGGTTATAGCCAAACTCTGAATCTTCAAAAGGAATGTTTAAACCTTGAAGTATATAATTTATTATTGCATAGTGATGTATCGTATGACTATTTGCTTGCGAAAATACAGCGCCCAAAGTATATTTTATTTTGGTTTTTCCTAGCCCCAAATCATCAATTACATCTACTATATCATTCATATTAAAATCAACAGATTTTAATTTCTCAACAATAGAGTTTAAATAATTTTCTGCACTGCAACATCTAGATTCCACGTCCTTATTTCTACTCCTAGCAGTTAAATCTATAATGTTTGAATCTAAATTAAATATACAATCATAAAAATCTAAAATATGTCTTATATGAGTGCCAATACTAGAATGGTATGGAGCTATCGAGGAATCACATAGTGCTTCATCTTGTAAACTCTCCAATAAAAATTTAGATTTTCTAAGGGTATTTAAAGTAGATTGAATGATTATATCCATAAAAACTAAATTAACCAAATTAAATTGAACTTAAAAATTATTTTTGGTAAGTATTTAAAGTTCTTCCTTTTTAGATTAACCAGAATTTTTGCTTAAACACAACTTTTAGTCTTGATCCAAAACGAATCCTCTCTAATCACTAATTCCCAAACCTTTTAAACAAAAAAATCCTCAACAAATAATGTTGAGGATTAAAAATTCTAAATTAAATTTAGAATAAAAAAG
>CANKVS010000123.1 GCA_947487155.1 uncultured Flaviramulus sp. | reverse complement strand
ATTAGAAATGAGTGTTATGCCCCTATGGGGCTAATCTGAAATCCAAAGCCTCCGTTTTTAACGGAGGTTGTTTACTTGGGAAATATCATTTCTGAAATCACACCTCAAGAAATAGAACATTACAAAAAAGCAAGAATAGTAATTCGAGAAACCAATCTTAATGTTCCCTTTAACTCCAAAACTGACCATTTTGAAACACTTTCCAAAATATTAATTCACGATTCGGAAAGGAATGGATTGATTTTAAACGATGTTGAAAATGAAATAAATAATGGTAGAAAAGCAGTAATCATCACGGAACGAAAAGAACATATTCAAACATTGTATCAATATCTGAAGAACCATTTTGAAATTATTCCAATTTCCGGAGATGACAATGCTACTTCACGTACCATAAAATGGAAAAGCATTGAACAGGGTAATTATCAAGCCATTATCACTACGGGGCAATTCTTTGGAGAAGGGGTAGATATCCAAAGCATATCCTGCTTGTTTTTAGTTTATCCTTTTACCTTTAAAGGTAAACTAATCCAGTATATTGGAAGAGTACAACGCTCTGAATTAACACCTATTATTTATGATTATCGAGATAAACAAATTCTGTATTTGAACAAGCTTTTTTTAAAAAGAAACGCTTATTATCGAAATCTAGACAGACAGGCTACGTTATTTGATGATTTAAAAGAATTCACTGAAGACAAACCAAGGCTAAGCGATATTAATAAAGTCATAAAAATTGCAATTAACGACTTAGATTTTCATTATGGAATGGTCTGTTTTTCATATAAATTATCAAACCATATCTCGCTTGAATTTGAAATCGAAAATGAAGAAATGCTACCTGAATTTGAAGTATTGAAGCCATATTTCTCAAAAATTTTAAATTCTAAATCGATTCGTGTTCACATTCAGGTTGGATATGAAAATGGTGTAATTGTTTCGCAGATTGCTACTTCAGAAGGCATTGACCGTATTAATAAAGAAATAGTGGATAGTGTGAAATTTCAATTTGTTGAACAACATTTTATCAAAAACCAGAAACCTAAAAATGTAGAAAGTTCAGATGAAATTTCTAAAACAGTTGGAACTTTCTTCGGTTCGGAAGGCAATATCTTGGAAATTCTATTGAAAAATAACAGTTATGTTCACCAAGGACAGCTTTTGTACTTAGCAAAGAATCATCAATATGAAAAATTGAAAATCAGGTTTGTCTTATATCCGTTTTCATTTGTATTCTTATTGGAAGGCATACAGAAATATCATATCGTTTTAGAAACATTAGATACTAAGGAAGCTACCTATGTTTGGCATCTTTCCAAAGAGTCTACTCAATTTAAAAAAGAATTGGAGCTAATAAATCAGAAATTAAATTGGATTCGCAATAATGGACGTCAATCGTTTTTAGAAACTGAAAAAGAAAATTTCAGTAAAATCATTCACGACTATAATGAAGATAAAAAAGGGTTCTATAAATGGAAGAATGCTTTGGAGGAACGGTTAGTGTAATATTGATAAAACATCTATTAATAAAGTCTAATTTTATTTGTTTCAGAATGGTGTTATTTATATTCATTTGGTTAAATTTGTCATATAGAAAGCGTAAAACGCTCACATTGATGTCTTAATTGATGTCCTTTTTTGGGAATTAAGATATAAAGTACTGGTATATAAGGGAATGTGGATAGGGTTTTAACTCTGCCACCCCGACTTTTTAAGAAATCAAATAGTAACAAAAGCTTGATAATCGTATGATTATCAAGTTTTTGTGGTTTTAGGACTATCATTTAATTTGAATTGATTTGGGATCAAGACCAATTGTTGTGTGTTAAGCAAAAATAGTAGTTAGTCTGAAGAGGAAGAATTCTACATTTTTGAC
>CANKVS010000122.1 GCA_947487155.1 uncultured Flaviramulus sp. | reverse complement strand
GTCAAAAATGTAGAATTCTTCCTCTTCAGACTAACTACTATTTTTGCTTAACACACAACAATTGGTCTTGATCCCAACAAAGGATGGATCAAGCCTATTCATTATTCAATTTAATTTTTCTAATCGTTGCTGCTGTATTAGATAATGTACTTGGAATAACTTTTGGAGAAATGGTTCCTTACGGATTTATTTATATGTTATATGCTTTAGCTGTGTTGATACCAGGTTTAGCAGTTGCTGTACGAAGGTTACATGATATTGGTAAAAGTGGTTGGTGGATTCTAATTAGTCTTATACCTCTTATTGAAGGTATTTGGTTATTGGTTTTGTTAGTAACCGATAGTGAGGCTGGTTCAAATAAATGGGGAGCAAATCCAAAGTCTCCTAATGATGAAATAAACGAAATAGGGAAAGAATAATTTCCCTTATAAAAAATCTATATATAAAAGCCAGATAAAATTTCTGGCTTTTATTATTTTTTAAAACCAAGGTTTTTTACCAGCTTGATAAGTGTTATAAAATTCAGCATCAGATTTTGTTAAATAGATGATTCCTTCTATTATGCCTATTAAACTAGTAATCCAGACTACTAAAATTCCAATTCCTACACATGAAAGAATAAACCCTACTATGGTAATTCCCAATAAAATCCCTCCTTCTTTATTATAGCCAAGAATAAATTTATGAATGCCTAACCAGCCCAAAAGTATGCCCAATACTCCAGCTAATAGTTTTTTATTCTCACCAGTCGCATTTTCAAATGTTTCCTTAGCACTTTCAGCAAACTCTGAAGCTGTTTCTTTAGCTTCTTCTGCAAATTCTTTTGCTTTTTCCTTTGCTTCCTCGGCAAACTCTCCTGCTTTATCTGCAGCTTTTTTTGCGCCTTCTTTAGCGTCTCCTAACATATCGTTTAGGTCATCGCTTAAATTTTTTTCATCAGACATATTTCTCTATTTTTTGGTTAGACTATAAAATTAATAAAAATGATTAAATAAAAACCGAAATTCTATTCGCTTTTAAATTGATATTCAAACTATAAGTCTTAAAAAGATAGTTATTGTTACAAAAATTTGAAACGCATTCTAAATCATCTAAAAAGCATAACAACTCCACCAATTGCAGTTACAATTAATATAAATCGCCTATAATTGACGTTAGATATTAGCTTAACCAAATAAGCTCCTATAAAAAACCCAAGAAAAACAGTTGGAATTAATACTGTGTTTAAAATTAAGGTCTCTTTTGTTACTGTTTTCCAAACAAAAAAGTGAAACGGTAATTTAAAAACATTAATAATAAAGAAAAGCCACGCAGCGGTTCCTATAAATTCATTTTTAGGAAAACGCATGGCTAAAAAATAAATGTTGGCTATTGGTCCTGCCAAATTACCTATCATAGTTGCAAAACCTGCCAAAAATCCTGTACTACTAGAAAAAAACAGATTATTGGGAACAGAAGTAGATTTTTTGTTTTCGGTATAAAACATAATACATACAGACACTATTATAATGATGGCCATCATTTTTTTAAAAATAACTTCGGAAATATCATTTCCTATCCATACGCCAACTAAAACACCTGCAATCATCCACGGTATTAGTTTTTTTATATATTTCCATTGTGCATGCTGGTTATAATAAATAACCGCCAATATATCGGCTACAATTAACATGGGAAGCAAAATTCCTGTAGATGCTTTTTCTCCAAAAACAAAAGCTAATATAATAACAAGGATAATACCTATTCCTTTTATACCAGACTTTGACAAGCCTAATAAAAAAGCTGCAAAACAAATGGCAACCCATTGTAATACAGATAAATTATACGATTGAAGTATTTCTAAATAGGTCAAAGTATTGTAATTGGAAAATGTAAAAAGCGAAAATACCGAATTTATTCAAACTCAATATTTATAAGTTGTTATAATCTATAATTAAGTGAAATTAAAGAGACCTATCAGGTTTTAAAAACATAAGTGTTCGGAAGACACAAGTTCAATGACATATTTCCATAAATTAGTATAATAATTGAAT
>CANKVS010000121.1 GCA_947487155.1 uncultured Flaviramulus sp. | reverse complement strand
ATTCGGGGTTTTGTTTTATCTAAAATACAAATTAAATAACTGAAAGCCAATAGGTTGAACTACTCCTGAAAGTGCCTTTTTATTTATTAAAACGGTGTAATTGCTTTAAAATAAGAGCCCTTGCCTTTTCGTTTAAAGCCCTTGTGTCATCAATCGTTAAATGTTCTGTTGGTAAAAATTCATGTATTTTAACACGCATCTTTCCTGGGCCTCCGCTAAAAAAGGTATACGAAAAACGCTTTTTATTATCAGCAAATGTTAAAGGCACAATTGGTATTTTATGATTAATGGCTAATCTAAATGCGCCATCTTTAAACGCATCTAAATCAATATGTTCTTCGGGTACGCCACCTTCAGGAAAAATACAAATACTTAAACCAGATTTTAATCGTTTTTGAGCTCTTAAAAAAACAGCTTGTCTACTTTTAGCAGAACTTCTATCAACCAAAATACAAGTACGCTTATAGAAAAACCCGAAAAGCGGAATTTTAGCGAGTTCTTTTTTTCCAACAAAAACAAACGGATTTTTAACTGTAACCAGCATAAGCATTATATCTGCCATAGAGGTATGGTTGGCTATAAACATATAACTCTTATCTTTTTTGGGGGTTTGTTCACGCGCTATACGATAAGCAAAACCCATACCTATTAAAATAATTTTTGCCCAAAAACGTGCTATTTTAAAAAAGAAAGGATACCACGATTCTTTTAAAATAGAAATAAAAAGAATGGGGAACATAATAAGAATTGGTAGTGCTACAAGCATATAGAACCAAATACGGTATAAAATCCAGAAAATGTATTTGAAAACAATCATGAAACCCAAAAATACATAATTGTATTGAGCAATTCTATTAAAAAAATTACCTTTGCTTACCAAAGAAAACTAGAGTTTAACTTTAACAAGATTCCCTCCTTCGAGGGAATAACAATATGGCAAGAATACTTACAGGCATACAAAGTACAGGAACACCACATTTAGGAAATATTTTAGGCGCAATTATACCTGCAATTAAAATGTCTAATGATGATAAAAACGAATCATTTTTATTTATTGCTGATATGCATTCGTTAACACAAATTAAAGATGCAGAAACATTGCGTTATAATACCTACTCTACAGCTGCGACATGGTTGGCATTTGGCTTAGATTTTAAAAAAACTGTTTTTTACAGACAAAGTGATGTGCCTCAAGTAACCGAACTATCGTGGTATTTAAGCTGCTTTTTTCCGTATCAACGATTAACATTAGCACATAGTTTTAAAGATAAAGCCGATAGGTTAGAAGATGTAAATTCTGGATTATTTACTTACCCTATGCTTATGGCTGCCGATATTTTGTTGTACGATGCTAATATTATTCCTGTTGGAAAAGACCAGCTGCAACATATTGAAATGACACGCGATGTGGCTTCTCGTTTTCATGCTAAAGTGGGAGAAACGTTTGTATTACCTGAAGGAAAAGTACAAGAGTCTACAATGCTCATTCCAGGAACCGACGGTGCAAAAATGAGTAAGAGTAAAGATAATATTATTAATATTTTCTTACCAGAAAAAAAATTGCGTAAGCAAATTATGTCTATAAAAACTGATAGTACACCTCTTGAAGATCCTAAAGATTGGAGTACTTGTAATTGTTTTGCTATTTATAAGCTATTAGCTTCAGAAGATGAAATTAATACCATGAAAGCTAATTATGAAAAAGGCGGTTATGGATATGGGCATGCGAAACAAGCTTTGTTTGAATTGGTTATAGAAAAATATGCAACCCAACGCGAACGCTACAACTATTATATGGATAAGCTTGAAAAAGTTGATGAAGCTTTAGCAATAGGAGCATCTAAAGCTAAGGAAGTTGCTGATGAGGTTTTAGGTAGAGTTAGAGAGCGGGTTGGGTATTAATACATTTCTACGAACGCAGAAATCTTATCATTAAAAGGTTTCTGTTGTTGTTTCTTTATATAAAAAGGCACTTTCAGGAGTAGTTCAACCTATTGACTTTCAGTTATTTAATTTGTATTTTAGATAAAACAAAACCCCGAAT
>CANKVS010000120.1 GCA_947487155.1 uncultured Flaviramulus sp. | reverse complement strand
TCGGGGTTTTGTTTTATCTAAAATACAAATTAAATAACTGAAAGCCAATAGGTTGAACTACTCCTGAAAGTGCCTATAAAAAATTAATTAAAGAGAGGCAAAACCTTCAAATGCTGTTTTTGTTCGAATCAATTCGATGCCTCAAAACAAAAAACCTTCCGTTTACTCTGGAAGCTTTTCTTTTATCGGGCTTATTTTTTCAAATTTTTCTTTGTTTTTTTCGTAAGTTTCTGGAAACAACCCTTGTACTAATAACAGCACACCAAAACCTAAAATAACAAGTGTAATTATTTTTTTCGTTTTAAATATTAACCGCGGGGTTAGCTTATCTTTTAATCGTTTTGCTATCAATATTTTAATTAAATCTGTAATAAAATAAGCGATTAACATGGTTACAACAAAAATTATTTCGCCATTCTCTGATGTTGTTAAAGAGTCTCCCAGCACTATAAATGCTAACCAACCTAAAAGCACCCCTATATTTATAAAGTTTAATAAAAACCCTTTTATAAAAAGTTTGCCATAATCTTTTTGAATTTCAACCTTATGGTATTCTTTTACTATGGCACGAAAAGATTTTGATGTTTTAATAAAGGAAATAAAGCCATAAACAATTAGCAAAACACCGCCTAAAATTAAAAAACTAGGATCGTCTTTTATTTTTCCTCTAAGGCTGTTTGTACTATAAAAAGCGATTAGTATAAAAACAATGTCGGCAAATACAACACCTAAATCGAATATTAAAGCGCTTCTAAACCCTTTAGTAGCACTGGTTTCTATAAGTACAAAAAAAACGGGACCTATGGTAAAAGCTAGTACAACACCAAACGGTATAGCGGTTAATATATCATCAAACATAAAAGTATAAATCTACTATACAAAGTAAAGAAATATTTTAATGCTGTTATAAATAGAAAGGGGGAATTTATATAATTTAAACATTAATGTTTAACAAAAGAATACAGATCGCTTCGCTTTTAGAATCAAGACCAAAGACTTAATTGTAACTAATTGAAAAACAGTATAAAACTCATTTTTTTATACCTTCACATTAATAAACTTTGTAAAAGCAAGGTGTATTGTTTTAAAGTGTCTTGAAAGTTAATGCTTTTAACTAACTCTAATATTTTATTCCATTCTTTTTACACGACCACCAAAAACTTTACTTTCATTTACAGTCTCTGGATTTCCATAAATAAACACATCGCCTCCTGCTCTAATTTTTATATCGACTAAATTAGATGCATTAACATGAGCTTCACCAGCAGCGCGAATAGCGACTTCTGTTTTATCGGTTTTTAATTC
Source organism: uncultured Flaviramulus sp. (assembly GCA_947487155.1). Taxonomy (GTDB): domain Bacteria; phylum Bacteroidota; class Bacteroidia; order Flavobacteriales; family Flavobacteriaceae; genus CANLXL01. The sequence continues at coordinate 1,026 of CANKVS010000120.1, read as the reverse complement.
ACCGCCTTTATAAACACCTCCTGTTAATAATGACACTTCTTGACTTTTAGATTTTCCTGAGGTTTTAATATTTCCGCCTGTTACAGATTTAATATTAGCATAGGTTGTATTTAATTTTACATCTATTTTACCACCCTCTTGCGATTTTAAATCTATTTCAAATTGCTTAATAACATCATTAGAATATACTTTAGCTCCTTCATTTACATCAATAATATCAACAGTAGTATAATACAACTTAACTTTTGTTTTGTCTCCATTAAAAATGCGCTCTAAATTCATTTTTATTTTAAGCTTTCCGTTTTTATTATTTACAAGCACTTCATTGTTATTCTTTCCAGAAATAATTACTTTATTTTTTTTAGATTTAATTAATTCTACTTCAATTAAATCGTAAACTTTAAGTTTTGTAAATTCTCCAATTGTTTTTTCTATGGGTTCTTGAGCAAAAATTGTTGAAGATATAACGATTGCTAATATTAATACTATCTGTTTCATGTGTCTGTTTTTATTACTTAACGCAAAATTATCAATAATTATTCCCTTTTTTAATAACTTAAAATTAAATTTTTAAATATCTATAAACAGAAAAGATAATTTTACTTACCAACAAGCAGGTTAAATTCGATTAAATTACTTTTACTGCAGTTCCTGTAATAGATATAGATATTCCACCTGTTGTGCCATCAATTTCAATATCTGTATTTATCCCAACTACGGCATTAGCTTTTAATTTTATGGCATTAGATTGAAGTTTTTGAAAGGCACTTTCTTTAAGTTCTTCCACTTGAGCTTCTAAAGAATCGTAATACTTAGCCATATTAAAAGTTATTTTACCTTTTTTATAACTCATACTTATACCTGTTACAATTCCTAAATAATCTTGAATAGAATGACCTTCTATTGAATTTGTTGTTGTTAATATCATTGTGTTTTTATTTTTAATATTAGTGAAGTGATTTAAACTTTTATAATTTTTCTTTTCTTAATTTTTTTAATAGCTATAACTAAGAAAGCGAGATAGTT
>CANKVS010000119.1 GCA_947487155.1 uncultured Flaviramulus sp. | reverse complement strand
CAAATCACAACTATTTAGTTCTGCTTAGAACTCTTCCGAACACTTATGACTTAGAAACCAAGCTTCTTTTTCCGTTGACCTTTTGGGAAAGTGTCCTAATTTTTCCAGTGCCTTTTCCACTGAAAAATTACGGGCTGTTTCACAATTTATTTTTCTTTTCATTAGCCAGAATATTTTAGTGTGTTTTTTCGATGATTTGATGAATATATCTCTAAACCCTTATATATATTACAATTACCAAGTCATCACTTTTTCATCGTTTCATCACTATTTATTTATTACAGTGTTATTCTGTCATCATTATATTTTTTGATGACAAAATGATGAATAAATGATGACGGCCTTAACCTTTGTAAATACAGCAGTTTCATCATTCGGTCATCGTTTCATCAAAATTTTGGGTCAAAAATGTTTTTTCTATGGTATAATAGCGTCCTTTTGAATTAGTAAAAGCGATATCGCCATTACTCCAAATCTCAAACTTCTGATAGCTATTTGAGTTTTTTGATTCTCTAACTTCCAATTCATTTTCAGCACATCTCTCAGTTGTGTTAAGTCTGTTTTTACCCGCGTTTTATTGAGTGCTGCCAAAGCATCCGTTGGGCAGAGGTTTATGGTCTCTAAATCAAACTTTTCCATCACACTCAATAAAATACTCGCCAATTCCTTTTCCACTCGATTACGATTATTCTGTACGAGCTTAAACAGGGCTTTTGTTTTTATTTGTTGTGCTGTAAACCACATCCGGGTAGCATGTTCTGAACTGAGTTTTCGGTTAGCTAGGAAATACATAAATCCAGGAATTTCTTGAATTAGGTTTTCCAAAAAGTTAGTCTCTTCCTGTTCTAATACAGGAATTTTTTTTACCCAAAATCGGGTTTCATTAATATCAATCTTAATAAAACTATCTTCGTTATTACTACACAAAATGAATTTTCCAAAAAATTCTACTTCGCGTTTATCCTTACCCTTAGCTTCTAATTTATTGATATTGGTGGTGCTCAGATATTTGATACGCTCTGTGAGCTCCTCTTTATTGAACAATACTTCATCTATACATATTAAAAGTTTATTGGCCCAATCGGCATTGAACTGACTGCTAAAGCTGTCATTCGTTAAATAGGTTAGGTTGTTGTCAAAGATCTCCTTGAGCCATTTTAAAAAGGTGCTCTTACCTGTAGAGCGTTCTTTGGAGACTAAACAAAGTATGGGTAACACTTGAATCGGTTTTAGATAAAGCAATTGCAGATAATCCAGACCTAGTTCATAATGTTTTCCAAAAATATGTTTTACAAAGGCTATGGATTTTGAAATACTTCCCTCTTTTGGTAACTTTCCTAAAGGCGAATAGGTATTATAAAACCCAAGATATTCCTGCTGAAAATCAACATGACTTGGCATACAGGTAAAGCCATCATACTTAGAGATTTTACTTAAATGATCTTTACCATGGTCTTGTTTAATGGTCTCCATATTCCAATGCACCAAGATGTCATTAAAATGACCAGCTATGGTTGGGGCTTTGACCTGCTTGTAATAGGAAGTGCCAACTCGTATATAGGGTGTCTTTTTCATGATCCCTATTTTTTATTCTGCAGCAGTTGCTCATTGAATTGCCTTTCTAAAAATTCATCAGACAGGTTAGGTTTTCCCAAAAGCCAAGCATCAATATCTTCCTTGTTGAAGAACAATTGACGGATATGCTTGTTATTTCCTGTCGGTATCAGCTTTAATTGGGAGAGTTTGTAAATTTTGCTCTTAGATAGCCCGGTGTATTTCACAAGGTCATCAATGTTAAATACTTTTTTAGTATGGGAAAGCAGGCCTTTAATATCCTGTAATAAGTCCACAACATTTTCTTGCTCATTCATAATCTTTATATTTAAGAATTAATAATGAGTAAAAGGCCCTTTACTTTAATTGTACAGGACAAACATATGACGGTAGATGCAATAAAAACAATAGAGAAATAACGATTGCTTTAGAGTTGCTCTAAGTTTTCTTTATAAAAATTTAAGAAGTGTAACCATTAGGCAATGCCTAATGCTTTAGAAATGTCCTTTCGCACATCATCATAAATACCTGCATGTGTCGCGGAACACCACTTGGAATAACTTGAAGGAAGTGTCCTTGGATTGATTTCAGAGTTTTGAAACGTAAAACGTTCCGATATAAGCATATTTAAAGACTCTTTAGGTTTGGTTTCCATCCTAAAGATACCTCCACGAACAATCAAATCCAATAAAGTAAATAAAAAACGAATATTTCCTGATTGTTTGTTCTTCGGAGTTTCTCTGATTACTATTTTTTGCTCTGTAGGTAGTCCATTAACGAGTCTAAGAAGGTTCTCAACATCATTACTGTCAAAACCAAAAAATACGGTATCAATTCTTGATAGAGACAACTGCAAAAAAGAAAAACGGATCAATCTCAAAAGTTGTGTGTAAATTTGATGAGGAATGCTATTTTTGCATAAAAAAGACAAGACCTTGCATT
>CANKVS010000118.1 GCA_947487155.1 uncultured Flaviramulus sp. | reverse complement strand
TCACAAAATTAACTCGTGAAATCTCTTATATGAAGCTCTCTTTTTGAAAAGAGACTTACTTTTTCAGTAGCCTCATATATATGTAGCGTATTTTTATAAATTGTTACATTTTTATCAAATTAAAAGAGTTTGTTACGAAAAAAAGGCTATAATAAATGCAACGAAAGTAAATACTTTTTAAGCTTGTAAAGACAAACGCTTACCAAAATTCAATAATTGTTTTATTCCCAATAGCTTTAAGCACTACTTTAACAGAAATATCTTCACAAAGTTTCGCTAATTGAATAATTTGCTGTCTAACTAATGGCTCATCAATTATAGTAACTACACCATCTATCCCCGAATAATGATTATTATCCATACCCTTTAATACTTTGGTTTTGAATATATCGTAAACCCCCTCTTCAATTCTTTTATGATATTTATATTTTAATGCCATTTACATGTGTATTTAAAAAATGAAGCCGTTATTTTTAGATAGTAATTTATTTTCCCTCAATTTTTTATTACTAAAAAATAACAGCAATTTAGAAGTACTTATTAATAGTTTTTAATCAGACACAAAATAATAGGTTTTTTCAATTTTTTTATTGTGGTTTTCCCACATATTTTTCTTACATCATCAGTAAACCAAAAAACAATCTATATTTTTGTACTCCCAACTGTTGAAAATTTAATGACCTAACTGACAAAATAAGTTATTAATGAACAAAAATGGCATTAAACTTCTAATCATTGAAGACCACAATATAATTGCACAGGCCTATAAACGAATTTTAAGCGACTTACCAAATATTAACTTTAATATTGAATTTGCTAAAAATTGTGATGAAGCTTTTTCAAAAATACAACGCTTAAAAATTCAAGTCGTACTCTTAGATTTACAATTACCAATTTCAAAAAACGAACGTTTTATTTGTGGTGAAGATTTAGGGGTTTTAATTAGAAAAAAAATACCTAGTGCCAAAATACTAATTTTAACATCTATAACAGATCAAGCCAGAGTGCTTAGCATTATAGAAGAAATTAACCCTGAAGGTTTTATGATAAAATCGGATATTGATTCAACCGATTTAAAAACTGCTGTAAAACACGTTTTAAACGACCAAAAATATTACAGTAAAACTATTGAAGGCTACTCCAACAGAACCACTTTAAATGGTATAACAATAGATGATTTTGATAGACAAATATTATATCATCTATCTATGGGCGAAAAAACCAAAGATTTAACAAAGCATATTCCGTTATCAACTAGAGCTATAGAAGTGCGAAAAACTAAATTAAAAACACTTTTAGATACTGGTAATGATGCCAGTTTTAACTTAGTAAAAGGTGCAAAAAAAATAGGGCTTATTTAGTTCATAACGCAGAACATTATAGTACACTTTTAAAATTTGATTAACCTCTTTAACTCCAATCTAATCACAAAGCACATTCAATTCTTGAAAATCGGACATTGTGAGGTTTGGGACCTCTTGCCCATTATAAATTTTGATACAGGATAAATCTGGGTTATTATACACCGATAAAAAACTTAACGCATTAAGATTGCTTACATCAAGATTAACAAGTAAATTGCTAGATATCCATAATACAGTTAAATTGCTGTTCTTTTCTAAATTAAGCTCTTCAATTTTATTATCTGAAAGCACCAGAGTTTCTAACAAGGTTATTAGATGAAACATCTATAGCTGTAAGCTTATTTGTTTTTAAAAAAATGTTTTTCAAATTTACCGTACCTTCAACATCAAAAAACTCTAAATCGTTATCACTTATGTACAAGGTTTCTATAGCCTCATGATGAATACTAAATGCCTTTAAGTAATTAAATGAGGCATCCAACCTTTTTAGTTTTGTAGCATTTGACATGCCCGTAAGTGAAGTAAGTTGATTAGATTCTATATTTACCGTAAGTAATTCTGTATTATAACTAAGGTCGATACTCTTAATAGTATTAGCGAATAAAATTAAAGTATCAAGCATCGTGTTGAACTTTAAATCTATTTGTTCTATATTATTTTGTGCTGCTGATAATTTCTTTAAATCTACAAACCCTTCAATACCAGTTAAATCATTAATATCTAAATTATCTACATTAAGATTCTGAATGTTTTTGGCATCTGTTTTTAACATTTGTTGGTTTACTGTATTATCAGAATCGATACCTAGGCTTATCAATTTAGCTTCAAAATTGGCATCTGAAATATTTAAGTAAAGATCTTCAACTGGTTCGTTTGTGCTATCTTCTGAACAAGAAATAATTAAACACAATGGGATTACACAAAATAATTTTATAGCTTTTTTCCAAATCATAACTGATTTTTTTTTTCGCGCAAAGCTAAATATAAAAATGAGTTTTACAGTGTAAAAAACAAATATTTACGACAAAACGATTACGTAAAAAATGTATTTGCAGATAAGAAAATATTGATTGCTTTAATAAACTGATTTCAATTAATAACCCATATAATAAACAATGGTAGAGTGCTGAATAAGGATCAATCTCAAAAGTTGTGTGTAAATTTGATGAGGAATGCTATTTTTGCATAAAAAAGACAAGACCTTGCATT
>CANKVS010000117.1 GCA_947487155.1 uncultured Flaviramulus sp. | reverse complement strand
TATTCTATTCGATAATTTCCAGTTCTAACATGATTAATTTAGCCAATATTGTTCGTTTACTTTTATGGAATTAGCAACTTTATGATGTAAATTGAGAAGCAAAATTTTTAAATTTATGCGTTTGCTAAATTTTTTTAGAAAAAATGAAAATAGTATTTGCATCTATTTGTACTATTTTAATTGATTTTGATGCCAAATGACACAATAAATATCCCTTGCATTTGCTTTTATTTATCTGTAACTTATAACTTGTTAAACTCTATATCTAATTATATGGAAAGGTTAATCAAATTAATAAGTCACCTGATAATCTTTGTTTACTTAAAACCAAGGGTGAAAATTGTTAATGCCATAAATTCAATATTAGAAAATGAAATTAAAAAGGATAAAAATAAAATGTTTTTACTCTTAATATCAGTACTACTATTCGCAGTCATTTTGCCTCTCATAATAGTTTATTATCCGTATCCTTTATTAGTTAAATTGAAATGGTCGCTTTGCTTTTTATTTGTTTTCAGTATACTCATATTATTTAGTAGTGCTTTTTATGATGCAAAATTGAGATTTAATAAAAAAGCTAATTATCTATTAAAGAAAGAAATACGTATCAGCCTAGAATTCAAAAAGGGTATCGATTATGATAATCTAACTAAAAACTTACTACTAAAAAGAGCATTTAAATGTGATACCCAAGATTTAATTAGGGTATTGACAAATAAAGCACCATCAAATCAAATTTTAATAATCTATGTTGGGGCTAATGGGCGACTAAGCTATCATAATATCTTCTTTACCTTTCATTATATACTGAAAAAAGGTATTAGTGATTTAAACAATTCTGAAAAAAAGGAACTCCTAACATATATCTCAACACATTTTAAAAAGGGCGACAAAAGTATTGACCTGAAAACACTTAATCAGAATTACAATGATTGGTTGACTTATAAATTTCATAAAAGTTTTGAAAATGAATTTTTAAAGGAGTTTGGCATTCCTAAACAGACTGTTAAAGACTAATAAGGCTCTTTTTGTTTTACAAGCTATCTTCATCTATCTAGATTTGTCTACATAAATAATTGCACAAATGGCCATTTGTTCATCAAATACTAAAATTATGATAGAACAAGTAATTAAAAAACTAGAAAGGATAGAAGGACTTTTATCTTTTCAAAAGCAAGTATTAAACTTTTCAGATATGCTTCTACTTACAGGCATGTCAGAATCTCGACTTTATAAATTGACTTCGGCTAAAAAAATTCCATTTTCCAAAGTTGGACGAAGCCTCTATTTTGACCGTACTCAAATTGAAGAATGGTTAATGAGCAATCCAGTCTTAACGGACGATCAATTGGAAGCGAAATTTAATGAACAGCTTGCAAAAAAAATAGCTGTTTTAACACTTTACATTCATTTCTTATTGTATTTATTTTATGAAAAAGACACCCTATATACGTGTGGGTACATCTTATTACAAACAGGTTAAAGCCCCAACAATTGCAGGTCACTTTAATGACATTCTAGTACATTGGAATATGGAGACTATCAAGCAAGACCATGGAAAGGATCATTTAAGCAAGATTCCAAAATATGATGGCTTTACCTGTATGCCTAACCATATAAACTTCAAACAAGAACATCTTGGCTTTTACAATATTTATTCACCTTTAGGAAAACAGCCCAAAGCAGGTGATGTATCATTATCCTTAAAATTTGTAAAACATATTTTCGAAAAACACTACGAATTGGGCTTAGACTATCTTCAATTACTATACCTGAAACCCATCCAGGTACTACCCATTCTATGCTTGGTCTCCAAAGAACGTTCTACAGGAAAAAGCACTTTCTTAAAATGGCTTAAGGAAATCTTTGACAATAACCTGACCTATTTGACTAATGACAGCTTTAGCAGTCAGTTTAATGCCGATTGGGCAAACAAGCTTTTAATATGCATAGATGAAGTGTTGTTCAATAAGGAAGAACTCACGGAGCGCATAAAATATTTAAGCACTACTAATATTAATAAGTTGGAAGCCAAAGGCAAAGATAAACGGGAAGTCGAATTCTTTGGTAAGTTTATTCTTTGTAGCAATAACGAAGAAAGCTTTATAAAAATAGATTCTAATGAAACCAGATTCTGGGTCATTAAAGTACCTGTGATAGAAAAAGAAAACACCCATTTTCTAGAGAATTTGATTAAAGAAATCCCCGCATTTATTCATTTTTTAGCAAACAGGAAATTAAGTTTAAAACACTTGACTAGGATGTGGTTTACGCCACAACAAATAAAAACCAAGGCACTCTTAAAGCTTGTGCAGAACAACCGCAATCGCGTTGAAAAGGAACTTGCTAGTATTCTGTTGAGTGTTATTGAAAGGTTCGATCTTGAAGCCGTAAACTTATGTCCATTAGATGCTTTATTAGCACTCAATAGAACCCGAGTAAAAACAGATTTAACACAACTCAGACGGTTGCTAAAAAAGGATTGGAAATTAGAGAATCAGAAAAATTCAAACAGTTATGAAAAGTTTGAGATTTGGGGCAATGGAGATATCAATTTTGTCAACTCAAAAGGGCGCTATTTTACCATACAAAAAACATTTTTAATCCAAAATTTTGATGAATCGATGACAGCCTAAAAAAGCTGCTGTATTTACTGGGGCTAAAGCCGTCATCATATATTCATCATTTTGTCATCAAAAAATATAATGATGACAAGATAAGGCTCTTAAAAATCAAGAATGATGAAACGATGAAAAATTGATGACTAAGAAACCGTAGTATTTATAGGGTATAACAAGTGAAATCATCAAAATATCAAAAACACACCTAAAAACACATTGGCTTATGAAAAGAAAAATAAATTGTGAAATAGCCCGTAATTTTCCAGTGGAAAAAGCACTGGAAAAATTAGGACACTTTCCCAAAAAGACAACGGAAAAAGAAGCTTGGTTTCTAAGTCATAAGTGTTCGGAAGAGTTCTAAGCAGAACTAAATAGTTGTGATTTGCTAGGATCTCCATCGCAAATCACAACTAT
>CANKVS010000116.1 GCA_947487155.1 uncultured Flaviramulus sp. | reverse complement strand
ATTAGAAATGAGTGTTATGCCCCTATGGGGCTAATCTGAAATCCAAAGCCTCCGTTTTTAACGGAGGTTGTTTACTGTCTTGTTTTAAGCGCAGTCGCAGGGTTATAACCATACGGGCAATGCCTGCATCCGCTTTCGCAACAGTAGCCGCGTCTTAAATGGTATTGCTCTGTAAAACAACGATAACCCTCTGGTGTTAAGTAATAATCGCCGTCTTCAATGGGGATGATTTTTTTCATAATTAATGCAAATATAATGCAAAATGGCTTGATTGTTGAATGTTGTAAAACATGATTGTAATTTCAAAATATATAGTCCCTAGAGGGTATGCTGGATTAACTATTTTTCCTTTTGTGTTTTTAAAATTTAATCGGTTTAAAACCGATTATGTATTAATTAATCATGAAAAAATTCATTTAAAGCAGCAGTTAGACATGTTGATAATTCTTTTTTATTTAATTTATGCTTTTGAATTTTTAATACGATTAATTCAATTTAGAAAATGGGAAGCAGCCTATAGAAATATCTCTTTTGAAAAAGAAGCTTATTGCAATGAAAAGAATTTGGATTACATAAAACACCAACCTTTTTGGGGATTTTTAAAGTATCTTTGCACTAATGATTTTTAAGCCAGAATATAGCATCAATCAAAAAGTTTTTTTAGCTGAAGACAAAGGTGTTGAGTTGTATTTGAAACGGGAAGATTTAATTCATCCGTTTGTATCTGGAAATAAATATAGAAAGTTAAAATATAACTTAATTGAAGCTCAAAAAAAAAACTTCAAAATACTGCTTACTTTTGGTGGTGCTTTTTCTAATCATATAGCTGCAGTTGCTTCAGCAGGCCATGAATTTGGGTTTAAAACCTTTGGAATAATTAGAGGAGAGGAATTAGAGTATAAAATAGAGGCTAACCCTACCTTGAGTTTCGCAAAACAATCTGGAATGAATTTTAAATTTGTTTCTAGAGACGAATATCGTAATAAAACATCAGACTCGTTTTTGAATAGTTTAAAGGAAGAATTTGGACGCTTTTACCTAATTCCAGAAGGCGGAACTAATGCCTTAGCAATTAAAGGTTGTGCAGAGATTTTAGATGATGAAGATTTTAATTTTGATTATGTATGTACGGCAGTAGGAACTGGAGGTACTATTTCTGGGCTTATTAATTGTTCAAAATCTAGTCAACAAGTTTTTGGTTTTCCTGCCTTAAAAGGTGATTTTTTACACCAAGATATTAGTAAATTTGTAACCAATACCAATTGGGAATTAATTACCAATTACCACTTTGGAGGGTATGCTAAAATAAATGAGGCATTAGTAAATTTTATTAATGAATTTAAGAATGGGTATAAAATTCCTTTAGACCCTGTTTATACAGGGAAAATGATGTTTGGAATTTTCGATTTAATCGAAAAAGGTTTTTTTTCAAAAGGGTCAAAAATTTTAGCAATTCATACGGGAGGTTTACAAGGTATTTCTGGTATGAATACCATATTAAAAAAGAAAAATTTACAGATTATTCAATAATAAAATGAAGCGATTACTATTAATATGTTGTTTAGTGAGTGTAGTTTTTAGCTGCCGTTCTAAAAAAGCGATTGTAACTAAAAAGCCAAAAACCAATACAGAACAGGTTGAAACGCAAACTGAAGTTAGCAAACCCAAAGTATACGCTAATAAAACTGAAGAATACATTGACACGTATAAAGCAATTGCACAAAATGAAATGAAACTCTATAATATTCCTGCGAGTATTACTTTGGCTCAAGGAATTTTAGAATCAGGTTCAGGAAAGGGCACACTTTCTGTTAAAGCTAATAATCACTTCGGAATTAAATGTCATGGTTGGACAGGTGCCGAGATTTACCACGATGATGATAAAGCCCAAGAATGTTTCAGAAAATATAAAGACGCAAAATATTCGTTTAGAGATCATTCACTATTTTTAAAAGACAGAAAACGATATGCTAAACTTTTTAAACTTAAAAAAGAAGATTACAAAGGTTGGGCAAGAGGGTTAAAGGTTGCAGGTTATGCAACCGATAAAAAATATCCGCAAAAGTTAATTAGCTTAATCGAACGCTACAAATTATATGAATTTGATAAGGAAGTCTTAGGAGAATCTTATGTAAAATATGAAGCACCAATTATAAATGATACTATAACTTATATGGTTGTAAAAGGGGACACTTTGTATTCTATTTCAAGAAAATATAATATTACTGTAAAAGAACTTCAAAATATAAATGGTTTAAGCGATAACACTATTAGCATAGGGCAAGCGTTAATTGTTAAGCCATCATCAAAAAAATAATAAAAACATTATGAATTACAAACGTAGCAGTGCATTGTTTGCAGAAGCTGAAATCGTTATTCCTGGAGGCGTAAATTCGCCAGTACGAGCATTTAAAGCAGTTGGCGGCACACCAATTTTTGTAAAAGAAGCGAAAGGTGCGTATTTATATGACGAGGATGATAATCGATTAATCGATTACATAAATTCTTGGGGGCCAATGATTCTTGGTCATGCATACCAACCCGTTGTTGATGCTGTTGTAGATAAAGCTAAAAAAGGAACATCGTTTGGAATGCCCACAGAAATTGAAACTAAAATTGCTCAATTAGCAGTTTCTATGGTGCCAAATATTGATAAAATTCGTTTTGTAAATTCTGGAACAGAGGCCTGTATGAGTGCCGTTAGGTTAGCTAGAGGGTTTACAGGGAAAGATAAAATTATAAAATTTGCAGGATGTTACCACGGGCACAGTGATTCGTTTTTAATACAAGCGGGTAGTGGTGCGGTTACTTTTGGGTCGCCTAACAGTCCTGGTGTAACTGCTGGCACAGCTAAAGACACCTTGTTAGCGCGTTATAACGATATTGATAATGTTACCCAGTTAATTGAGGCTAATACCAACCAAATAGCTTGTATTATTATTGAACCAGTAGCTGGTAATATGGGATGTATTCCGCCAAAGAAAAACTTTTTAAAGGCCTTAAGGAACTTATGTGATAAGCATAATATTTTATTGATTTTTGATGAAGTGATGACGGGTTTCCGTTTAGCAAAAGGAGGCGCACAAGACCTGTTTAATATTAATGCAGACATTGTATGTTTTGGAAAAGTAATTGGTGGCGGTTTGCCAGTTGGTGCTTTTGCTGCAAGAAACGAAATTATGAATCATTTAGCGCCTTTGGGACCTGTGTACCAAGCAGGAACTTTAAGTGGAAATCCATTAGCTATGGCTGCTGGATTAGCTATGTTAAATGAGTTAAATAATGATGCCGAAATTTTTAATCGTTTAGCTGAAAAAACAGCATATTTACACGAAGGTATAACTCAAGTTTTAAATGATAATAATGTTACGCATACTATAAATAGAATGGGATCTATGATTTCTGTGCATTTTGATGAAGCTGAGGTTGTAGATTTTGAAACTGCTGCAAAAGGAAACAATGAGACCTTTAAAACATTCTTCCACGGATTGCTTAACGAAGGCATTTATATTGCGCCAAGTGCTTTTGAAACTTGGTTTATTACCGATGCTTTAACCTATGACGATTTAGATTTTACCATTGAAGCTATTGGTAGAGTTGCGAAAACTTTGTAAATATGAAAGGGGTTAAAACAGATAAAAGGTCTTTTAGGTAATGGAACAAATAAATTAGCTTTACAGGATAGTAATAATAAAAAATTTGCTGTACCATAATTTATTCTCTTTTAGGTTTAATACCTCGAGGCTTGCCTCGTTAATTATTAGTATTTTGTGACTCGATGTCACAAAAT
>CANKVS010000115.1 GCA_947487155.1 uncultured Flaviramulus sp. | reverse complement strand
GCGCCCATCGCCTAATACGTTCCTACTTTGTGGAAGCCTCTTGGCAGGCCATACGAGCAGATCCAGTGATGCAAGCATATTATCGCAAGCATCAAGGAAAGAATGTAAAGAGTATCATAATAAAAGTGGCCAGAAAGTTGCTTAGTAGAACCTTAGCAGTGATAAAAACGGAGACACCTTATGCCATCGGTGTATTGGAATAGATAATAACAAATAACAAAGCTCACAATAAAAGTAGAGAGACCTGTATCACAAAACAATGTAGGTGAACTAAAGGATTAGTATCACATTTTTTAGCAAGTGACCAGGTTATTATAACTTATAATCATACAGATGCTGGTGACAACAAGAACGGTTGATCACAAATAGGATGCCGAGCAAGTTATATCAAAAAAGAAAAAAGTGGTTTAAGTAAAAAATAAAATATTAACTTTGAGGAACTTGGCTAGTGCTTTTCATAGGAGCCATTGTTGTATGCAGTTTAATTTGTTTTTTTCAATGTATTAATCCATAGTTCCAATCTTTCATTTGCTTCGTCGTGTTTAAACGCTACATCTAAATTTTTAAATCCGCTATCACTTCCAATGTAGGTGTTTAATCCATTATATACATTGTAATTATTTTTTATTAAAAATTTAACGATGTCATTACCAAAATTTCTTGATTCTGCATCAGAGGTAGTTGTGACAACAATTTTTCCGTTTCTGCCCAAACCATATTTATCTAATCTTTCATCAAGCATTTTTAATAGTTGCTCACCCAATTGTTCTGTTACTTTTCTTTGTGGCGATGTGTATATTTTAGTGCTATTATCAATAACATTATCACCTGACTCATTAACTTGAATTACAGTATTTGGTGAATTTTCAACTTTTATGTCGGGCTTTTTACTTTTGCTTGTAGCCTTGATTTGTTTTTCAAGATTCTTTTGACCTTCTTTCAATTCATTCGTGTTTGCTATGACTTCTTCTTTATTAGAAATAACACTATCAATTATTTCGTTTTTAGATTTAGTTTGCTCTTCCAAGACAGTAGTTTTAATTGAATCTTGGTTTGATAAAATTTCATCCTTATTCGAGTTCGCAGATTCAGTTCTTGCTTTTTGTATATGATAGTTACCAATTGCACCAAAAATGGCCATTAGAATTATTCCAATAGCAATATAAATTATTCCTGTCATCATTTTTTTGTTCATTATTTAGCAATTGATTTATGTTCGCTTTAATTGCACCACAACGTGTTTGTGTATGGTTAGTTGCGTGTTTGAGCAACTAATTTAGTAAACAAAAACGAACGCGAGAAAATTCCGAAGGAATTTTCCAAATAAACAACGACCAAAGCAATTAATTATACACGTTGTTACCTGCTGGCTTTATTTCTTTAGCAAACTTTCTATTTTGGTTTCCAATTCCTTTCCTCTCAAATCTTTCGCAATAATTATTCCCTCTGGGTTAATTAGAAATGTTGAAGGATATTTTTGTATCTCGTAATTTTCTTTGATTTTGTTATAGTCATCTGATTTAATTTGAGGCCATGTTATTTCATGTTCATTCATCAATCGCTCCAAATCCTCTATTGGACTGTCTACAACAATACTAATGATTTCAAATTTTGATCGATCAGTTTTATTATATAAGGTCTTGAGATTTGGGATTTCTAGGATACAAGGACCACACCAAGTGCCCCAAAAGTCGAGAAGTACATATTTCCCCTTTAAACTATCTAATGAAATAGTATTTTGCCGTTCAAACTGACTTCCTGAAAAATCAATTGCTTTAAATCCAATTTGAGTAGAGCGTATTTCATTTTTAGGTAAGTCTATTTTTTCTAAAAGTAAAACATCTTTATTCCTCTTTACTCCTAAATTTTTGTATAGATTATTTCCGATTTCAATATATTCATTGTTAAAAGCTACTTTATCCAAATCTATTTTTTCTCCGTTGAGACTTTGGCTATTGGTTATCCCTACATTGCTAAATGGAAAGATATTTCTAGAATAGATGTTTATTAAGTGATTCTCTAATTTTGCAGTGCGGTACTGAGCGAAATTACAATTTAAGTAATATAGATCTATATTGCCATCGGAAATCACAAGAGGAACTTCAATCTGGATCTTTTTGTCATTTAATAGGCGTTCAAAAGTAACATATATTGCTTCATTATTTAACCAAGAATCCCAATCTAATTCGTTGTAATTCTGAACTAGTTCAAAAGGCACGTCATCACTGAAATCATAATTATTATTGGTGTCTACAACGACCATTGTATTTCCAACGGAATCATTTCCAACAGCGAAAGCAACTCTTGTTTTTATTTGCTCTTTTGACAAATTCAATGTATCTGGTTTCCAATCCCACATTTTTTGTAACTGTTCATACCATTCTTTTGATATATCTCCCAAATGGTAGTTTTGATAGACATATTGTTCCATATCTGATTGAATGTGTCCAACTTTTGCATCTGTCCAATTTTGTGGTACTCCAGAAACTTTCAAATATGTTTTTCTCCACGGGTTTGCTTTTTCTTTAAAATATTTATCATCATTATAAAGATTTGCACCACTTGTAGATGCTTCGAAAGGCCCAAATCCTTTGTGATAAGTGATAGGTAGTTCTAAAATGTTGTCTTTTTTGCAACCTGTCATTATACATAAACATATACTTAATATTAATATAGTTTTAATTCTCATGTTTATTTAAATTTCAAATCGGGTTCGTTTTCAGCTTGCAGGTAACGGGCTTGTATATGGTTTGTTGCGTGTTAAGGTAACAAATTTAGTAAGTACAAACCGAATAGAAAATCCGCGAGGATTTTCGTAAGCAACCTCGAACTAGTAATAAATTATATACTTTGTTATGCATTGTTTTTTCTACTTTTCTATTGGTGCAGGTGGAAGAGGTGGTGGTGGCGAAAGCTTTTTCTGCTCACTTTTCTTTAAGGTTGCGTCCTTTTCAATATAGGAAATCAGTTCAGAAGCTTTATTAAAAACTTTTGATATATCTCCTTGTTCATTTACAACAAGATGTGTAGGATATGCTGTTAAATTTAATTTATCTTGTATTAGTTCCTTTTGTTCTCCAATAACTGCATATTCAAATTCTTGTTTTTGTAAAAAATCTAACAATAAGGGTTTAGTATCTAATGCTAAACTAACAAATTGAATTCGCTCTTCATTTTTATATTTCTTCACAAATTCATTCAATTCAGGCATTTCAGCGACACAAGGTTTGCAAGCAATAAACCAAGTTTTAATTACAGTTGTTTTTCCTTTTAGCTTTTCATTATTGTATACAATGCCATTTATGTCAACAACATTAAAATCAGGAAATTCTGTTCCTTCCATCTTAAAGAATTTGTAATCTTGGTAGGATACATTTTTGATAGTACTTGAAATTGGATTATCCAAATCTTTTGGTAACTCAAATAATTTATAAGTTTTAGAAATATCATTAGACTGCATTTCTATTGTAATAAAGTTTCCAGATGTTAATTTTTTCAAAAATTCGTCTTTTGTTATTTTTTCCGATTTTTCATTTAATGCATCAAACTCTGATGATAACGATATTTTATGATAATGATAAGACCACCATTTATTATAGTCGGATATTAAATCTTCAAAATCCATTAGTGGTTTTATTATTTCTGTTTTTTCATTTTCAGATTTTTTCTCTGAATGCTCTTTGCAAGAAGTAAAAGAAACAAGTAGAATTGCTAAAAGGGTAAATAAATTTTTCATAATGTATTAATAATTTTATTTTTTGACACGGTTTTTCAAATAATGCATAACGGTGCGTGTAAGGAAAGTACGGGTTTGCGAACGGCGATTTTCCGAAGGAAAATCGGAAGTTCGCAAACAAAGC
>CANKVS010000114.1 GCA_947487155.1 uncultured Flaviramulus sp. | reverse complement strand
AATTTATGGAAATATGTCATTGAACTTGTGTCTTCCGAACACTTATGTTTTTAAATCCTAACAGGTCTCTTTAATTTTACTTAAATATAATTATAGACTATGACATATTATGATGGTTTAGCTATAAATCTCTATTATCGAGTAAACAAAAGTTGTTTATCAATGAATTACAATATGAAACCTTTGTTTTATGTTAAAATAAACATAAAGCATATTAAAACACTATTTATAAATTAAGGAATAAACAATATTTTTATTTAATTTCGCTTTTTTATGAAAAAAATCAAATGATTTGCGTTTATTATTATTGAATACACAAAAATGTAGTCAAGAATTAAATAGAATGTTTAAAACAGTATTCAAAAATTAGTGAAGCAAATCGGCAAAAAGGACATTTGTACAAACTGTATTTAAATTATAACGAAAAAAATCATTTGTACTTTCAATTTATAAAATAATAAAAATGAAAAAACTACCCTTAATCGTATTATTTCTTTTTAGCTTATTTACCCAAGCTCAAATATTTGAACCTGTAAAATGGGATTTTGAATCTAAAAATATAGATGAACAAACGTATGAATTAATATTTACAGCGACTATTGATGAGCATTGGGCTTTGTATTCACAGCATATAGATGGAGATGGCCCTATTCCAACCTCTTTTAGTTTCGAAGAAAATACTGCTGTAGAATTTATTGGCAATGTTGAAGAAAGCGACGAGAATAAAGTATCTAAAAAAGACCCGTTATTTGACAATATTCTTGTTACAAAATTTTATAAAAAAGCGACTTTTAAACAAAAAATAAAACTTAAAAATACTTCCACTGTTATTAAAGGCTTTTTAACCTTTATGACCTGTGATGATGAGCGTTGTTTAGCACCTACAGATGTTTCTTTTGAATTTACTTTTTCCGCTGAAGGCGCAAATGCTTCTAAAGGTGATTTGGGCAAAGAGATAGAAGTTGATGAAGCAGCAGTTAATACATTATTATATGGACACTCTGAAAGTAAATTCCAAAAATCTGAAATTAAATGCGATAATGAAGTTGTATCAAATGCTTCTGCGGCACAAGAACAAGGAAAGTCGTTATGGAGTATTTTTGGACTAGGTTTTTTAGGTGGTTTGTTAGCCTTATTAACGCCTTGTGTTTTTCCTATGATTCCTTTAACAGTAAGCTTTTTTACTAAAAAAGGAGGACAAGAAAGCGCAGGTGCTTCTGGAGTTTCTAAAGCAATTTTATACGGCTTTTTTATCTTGGCAGTGTATTTAGTATTAAGTATTCCATTTCACTTATTAGATTCTATAAATCCCGATATTCTAAATAACATTTCTACCAATGTGTGGCTAAATGTTATTTTCTTTGTCATTTTTATCTTTTTTGCATTCTCTTTCTTTGGCTATTACGAATTAACTTTGCCTTCTAGTTGGACAAACAAAACAACCCAAGGAGAAAACACGGGCGGTTTATTAGGTGTGTTTTTTATGGCGTTAACCCTAGCAATCGTATCATTTTCATGTACAGGACCTATTTTAGGATCTTTATTAGCAGGGTCTTTAACATCAGATGGTGGCGCGTGGCAATTAACCGCTGGTATGGGGGGCTTTGGTATAGCATTAGGTTTACCTTTTGCGTTATTTGCAATGTTTCCGGGTTGGTTAAATTCTTTACCAAAATCTGGAGGTTGGTTAAATACCACAAAAGTAGTTCTTGGGTTTTTAGAACTAGCCTTGGCTTTTAAATTCTTATCGGTTGCCGATTTAGTTCAACACTGGGGTATTTTAAAAATAGAACCCTTTTTAATTATATGGATTATTTTATTTGCAGGCTTAGCATTATATCTTTTTGGAAAAATCAAATTTCCACATGATTCGCCAATTAAAAAGTTATCATTTCCAAGGCTATCATTTGGGGTTCTTGTTGCTGCTTTTACTATATATCTAATTTCAGGATTTAGAGTAAATAAAGACACCAATACGTTTCAGTCCTTAACACTATTAAGTGGTTTATCACCTCCTGTAGGCTATAGTTTTATCTACCCTAAAGAATGCCCCAACAATTTAGATTGCTTTAAAGATTTAAAATCGGGGTTAGAACACGCACAAAACGTAAACAAACCAATAATGATAGATTTTACTGGTTATGGCTGTGTAAACTGTAGAAAAATGGAAGAACATGTATGGCCATTAGAAAAAATAGATAGCTATTTACGTAATGATTATGTATTAATATCATTGTATGTAGATGATAAAAAAGTATTATCCGAAAATGAGCAAGTACACGTAAAGCGAATTAACGGAGGTACTAGAAAATTAGAAACTTATGGCGATAAATGGGCGCATTTTCAAACACAATATTTTCAAAATAATTCGCAGCCTTATTATGTATTGCTAAGTCCAGACGGAAAAACCATATTAAACAATCCAGTAGGTTATACACCAAATGAAGATGAGTATGCTCAGTTTTTACAATGTGGGTTAGATATACTAAAACAAAACAAGTAAAGAAGCATCTAACAGATTATATAGCCAAATTATGATTGCATCTAAAGATAAAAAATCAGATTTAGAAAAATATTTCGATCAGTTTAGGGATGATATCGTTGGAATAAATCAAACGTTTATGTCGCCCTACGGCGAACAAAAACTTGTTTATACAGACTGGACTGCTAGTGGAAGATTGTATCGCCCAATTGAAGAAAAATTACTAAATGATTTTGGTCCGTTTGTAGCAAATACACATACAGAAACATCTACTAGTGGTGCAGCAATGACTCTATCATACCATAAAGCTAGACATATTATTAAGCAACATGTAAACGCATCTAAAGACGATATACTTATAACCGAAGGGTCTGGAATGACAGGTGTTGTAAATAAGTTTCAAAGAATATTAGGGTTAAAAGTTTCTGAAAATTTAAAAGATTATACTGCAATTCCAGAAGACGTTAAACCTGTTGTATTTGTATCGCATATGGAGCATCATTCTAACCAAACATCATGGTTAGAAACTATTGCAGATGTCGTGGTGATTCCCTGTAATGAAGCAGGCTTAGTTTGTTTAGACAGTTTTGAGGCAGTAATAAAACAACATCAAGATAAAAAGTTAAAAATAGCGTCTATAACGGCCTGTTCAAACGTAACAGGTATAAAAACAGAATACCATAAAATAGCCGCTATTATACATAAATATAATGGCTTATGTTTTGTAGATTTTGCTTGTTCTGCACCATATGTAAATATAGATATGCATCCAGAAAATAAAGCAGAATATTTGGACGCTATCTTTTTTTCGCCACATAAATTCTTAGGAGGTCCAGGCAGTTCGGGCGTATTAATTTTTAATAAGAAATTATATAAAAATATGATACCCGATAATCCTGGAGGAGGAACCGTAAGTTATACAAACCCGTGGGGAGATCATGATTATTTTGATGATGTAGAAACAAGGGAAGATGGCGGAACTCCAGCATTTTTACAAACTATTAAAATAGCGTTATCCATTCAGCTTAAAGAAAAAATGGGGTTCAGTTTATAAAAAGAAGAGAAGAAGAAATAAATACTAAAATTTTTGAAACCTTAGAACTTTTACTAGAGGTTAAAGTTTTAGCGCCCAATCATAAAGATCGTTTAGGTATTTTTTCATTCTATTTTGAAAGGTATCACTTTAATTTAGTTGTTAAATTATTAAATGATCATTTTGGAATTCAAACCAGAGGAGGCTGTTCATGTGCTGGTACTTATGGCCATTTTTTATTAAATGTCGATCAACAAACTTCAAAAACTATTGAGCACCAAATTCTTGATGGTTGTAATACCGAAAAACCAGGTTGGGTACGCTTATCTATTCATCCAACAACAACTAATGATGAAGTCCATTTTATTTGTAAATCGTTAGGCACTTTCAGGAGTAAGGTTAATTTTTAGAAACATGATGTTTTTAGGACTTTCCTTGATGAATATTTTAGGGTC
>CANKVS010000113.1 GCA_947487155.1 uncultured Flaviramulus sp. | reverse complement strand
TAAAATATTCATCAAGGAAAGTCCTAAAAACATTATGTTTCTAAAAATTAACCTTACTCCTGAAAGTGCCTTTATAACTTTCCTAAAATCTTATCCATAACCCAAGCCGTATGTGTGGCGGTAGTTCCGGTTGACGGATGATTCTCTATAGAATCCAAATCTTTTTTCATATTTAAAACATGATAATACTGAATATGTTTAGGGTTTTCAATTGAAAAAACCTCATGCTCATTTTCTGTAAATACTTCAATTGGTATGTCATTAAAAACAGAAAACGTTATTTCTCCTTTACTCCCAATAACTCTAACACTATCTTCTCGTTTATAAGCTCCAAAATTCCAAATTCCAGAACCTGTAACGCCTGTATTATGAATCCATGTTCCAGAAATAGCATCTTTGGCAGTATATAACCCTTGTTGGTTCTCACTTACCCCAGAAGCCTTATTAATATCTCCAAATAAATGTATAAATAAATCTAATCCGTGGCTAGCTAAGTCGTCAAAATAACCTCCATAAGCAATCTTAGAGTCTGTGCGCCAGTTGTATGTTTTAGATATATCAATATCGTTTGGTGTTCTACTTAAATACCAACTTATATGACGAATGTCGCCAATATTTTTAGCTTGTAATAAAGCTTTTACTTTTTCAAATCTGGGTAAAGACCTTCTATAATAAGCCACATATAATGGCAGGTTTTTAGACTTGAATGCATCATTAATCTCAACACATTCTGAATAGCTTGGTGCCATTGGTTTTTCAATACAACATATTTTTCCAGCTTGCGCAACTTTTAAGGCATAATAATGATGACTATCTGGAGGTGTTGCTATGTATACTGCATCTATGTCGTTATCACTTATTAGGGAGTCTGCATCATTGTAATAGCGTTTAATGTGGTGTCTTTCAGCATAATCTTTGGCTAAATCTAAATTTCTACGCATTACAGCAATAACTTCAAATCCATCAACTTGTTTGTATGCAGGGCCACTTTTAATTTCAGTAACATTTCCGCAACCTATAATTCCCCACCTTAGTGTTTTATTCTTAAATCCCATTTGTAGATTATATAATTTTAAAAATCTAATGTCTTAATTTATACTTTAATAAATATTTTCTTTTTATACATGGCATACCAAGACATAAATAAAAGGCAACAACTGCCAAAGCATAAAGTAATGAAGAAAATTTATCACTTAAAAATTCGTGAACGAAAATATTATTATAAAGCCAAGAATGGCTGTTTTTTTTTCCTATTTTAGTCGTTGAATGTTTAAAGGATTATTTAAAAATAAGCACAACAACAGGAAAATATATTATTCATAGCACATTATCTGATTTCACAAAATTACTTCCCGAAAGAAATTTTATAAGAATACATCGATCTTATACCATTGCTATTGATAAAATTGATACTGTTGAAGGTAATAGCGTAGAAATTGAAGGACTTCGTTATGTTATTGGCAAATCGTATTTAGAGGATGTTAAAGGAAAAATACTAAATTCTGATTTTTAAAATTATAAAATTTACACCTTTTTAATTACATTAGTAACAATACCCCAAATAATAAAATCGTTAGATGCTGTAATCTCAATAGGCTGATAATTATCGTTTTCTGGTTGTAACCAAACACCATCACTTTCTACTTTTAGGCGTTTTACAGTAAATTCTCCATCAAGAAAACAAACGGCAATTTTATTATGTTGTGGTTCTATACTTCTATCTATAACTAACAAATCATTATCCTCAAGTCCTGCGCCAATCATAGATTGCCCACTTACTCTTGCAAAAAAAGTAGCCTCCTTATTTTTAATAAGTTCTTTGTCTAAAGATAAACGTTGCTCTTTAAAATCTTCGGCAGGCGACGGGAAGCCAGCAGAAATTCCTGTATCAAAAAAAAGACTTCCTAAATTATCTGCTGATTTTTCTGGAGTAAAAAACGTTAGACTCGTAGATTTATGTCGTATCATTTTACTTTAATAATATCGTTAATATTAGTTGTATATCTGGGAGATAATCGCTCTTGGCGCATTTTCCAAGTGCGTTCTAAATCTTGATTTCCTAATTTAATTTTATAATCTCCATACTTGTTATTTATAGTATCTATAATATGCATTAATGGCTGATGCTTAGGTTTTTCATATTCAAACATATTAAGTTGAAAATTATCTGTTGGCACTAAACCTGTTACAATAACGCCTGCTCGTTTATATTTAATGCCCAATTTAAAGATTGAAGAAACAGCTTTTAGAGCACAATTACTAATTACTAACGAAGAATTTGTTGGATATGTTAAACGTATAGCTTTACTAGCCTTATGTTGTTCTAAATTCTTTTTATGTCTATCGCTACTAAGCATAACATAAATAATGTAACAACTAGAATTTTGTTTCCGTAGTTTTTCGGCACAACTTGTCGCAAAAGTAGAAATACGCTCCTTAATATAATTAATATCGCTGTAAGTAAAATCAAAACTACGTGTTGTAGCAATGGCTTGCTTTGTTGTTATTTCATCTAGTTTTAAGGTAGAAACACCTTCTAAATCTTTTTTTAGTCGCCATGCTGTTATCGAAAAATTTTTACGAACCCATTCATCTGGCAACTGTACAAAATCGAAAGCTGTTTTGCAATTTTTAAGTTTTAAACGTTTGGTTAACCCTTTTCCAACGCCCCAAACATTTTCAATTTTAATCCATTTTAATGCGTTTATCCGCTTTTCGTCAGAATCTATAATGTAAACGCCATTTGTTTTTTTGGAAATTTTCGAGCCACCTTATTAGCCACTTTACTTAAGGCTTTTGTTGGAGCAATTCCAACGCAAGTGGGAATACCTGTCCATTTTAAAATACGCGTTCTAATTTGTAAGCCATAATCATTAAAGTTATAATCTTCTTTAAAGTTTTTAAACTCTAAAAACGATTCGTCTATGCTATACAATTCAACATCTAAAGTAAATTGTTTTAAAATAGACATTACCCGACTACTCATATCGCCATACAACGGATAATTAGAAGAAAGCACCTCTATATTATTGGCTTTACAAAAACCTTCCCATTTAAAAATAGGTGCTCCCATTGGTAAACCAATAGTTTTAGCCTCATCGCTTCGTGAGATTACACAACCATCGTTATTAGACAAAATAGCAATTGGTTTTCCTTGTAAATTAGGATTAAAAACACGTTCGCATGAGGCATAGAAATTATTACAATCTACTAGTGCAAACATATCTTGTAAAGATACAAGATTTTAGCCTTCAATATATTCTAAAATATCGCTTGGTTGGCAATCGAGTGCTTTACAAATAGCTTCTAAAGTTGAAAACCGTATAGCCTTAGCTTTTCTCGATTTTAAAATGGAAAGATTTGCAGTGGTTATACCAATAATTTCTGCCAAATCTTTACTTTTCATTTTGCGTTTAGCAAGCATGACGTCTAGGTTTACGATTATTGGCATAGGTTAGATTGTTAGGTCGTTTTCTTCTTGTATATACTTTCCTTTTTTTAGGATATCTAAATATAGGTATATTAAAAACGCTATTACTAAATGGGCAAACACAATAAAATAATCGTCCACAAGACGAATATTAACTCCTCTTAGTAAAGTTGAAATTGTAAATGTTACAATATAAACTAAAGGAATTAAATTAAGTTTTAAGAAAAACCGTAATCGTTTTAACGATTTAGTATCAAACGTTTTTCTTTCAATAAACACTTTTAAAAATTCTTTAAATGCATAAAAATAAACAGCATAATATAAGATTGCAGACCACATTAAGAGGATAGAATAATTTAATGGAACATTAATACGTAAACCTAACAGCGGAACATTAATTTTTTGGTGGTTTTCTAAAATTTCCACAAACGGAATTTGTATATTAAATTTATATTCAAAATACGATAGTATCGAAAACACCATTATAAAAAGAAATAAAATTGAAAAGAAATAAAAGAGCAATTTAGACGAGATGTAAGCTAGTTGTTTCATTTTTTATTATTGTTTATCGATAACAAATATATAAAAATTATTGATAAACGATTATTTTTTGTTAAAAAAATAATCACATATAGTTCATCAACAAAACCTGCAAGGTTTTAAAAACATAAGTGTTCGGAAGACACAAGTTCAATGACATATTTCCATAAATTAGTATAATAATTGAATTA
>CANKVS010000112.1 GCA_947487155.1 uncultured Flaviramulus sp. | reverse complement strand
AAATGCAAGGTCTTGTCTTTTTTATGCAAAAATAGCATTCCTCATCAAATTTACACACAACTTTTGAGATTGATCCGTAATATCACTTACAAAGTACTGCTCTGCTCTTACAGGTATTGCATTTTTCATTAGGCTGGGATATTTCCTTAACCAGTGTTTTGAGTTGGTGGCTTTTGTATAATTCTTTCTTGGTTTTATTAACATTGATTCAGATTTTAAATAGTCAAACAGAGCATCTCTGCCTATCTTGATTCCCAATCTGTCAAATTCATCTTTAAGCAGATAATATAGTTTATGTGTACCAATCCTAGGCATTTCTTGACGCACCTTTAAAACCAATGGTTTAATCAGGGCAAGCTCATTAGTTCTTTTACATGCGCGTTTTTCTGATTGATAAATAGCCTGTCTACTTATCCCAAACAATCTACAACAACGAGACAGACTTAGCTCTTGGTGTTGGCGAATTCGTTGGATTGATTGGGTAAATGCTTTTTTCTGATTGAGGTACCATGCTGTTGGTCCGAGATATCAATCATTGTGTTGAGTACTTTGTTTTTAAGTTTCTCATCAGATAATTCTCTTTCTAATCTTTTGATTTTTTGTGCAGGAGTTTCTTTCATTTGGATAGTGCTTACCCTTGGTCTTGGTTTTCTCCAATCTAAAGTACCATATTTTCTGAGCCAAACCAAAACAGTACTCCTGCCTTGGATACCATATGATTTTTTGGCTTTTTTATAGGTCATCTCGCCCTTTTCTACTTGTGATATGACTGCTAGTTTAAAGCCTAAATTGTAATCACGTTGAGTACGTTTCTTCCTTGGATTTTCTGAATACTTCATAAATAAGTTGATTTTGTGTCAACTTAATTTAGGACGGGACAATGACTTCAATAAAAAAGCCTCAACTTTCTACAGAAAGTTGAGGCTTTTTTTATGTCGTTAAAATATTATCTGTTTATTAAACCTAAAAGTTGTTCTTCAAAATTTAAAGAAAAAATATTAGTATTACTATTTACAATTTTTTTATGCTTATCTATAATAATTGTTTTTGTTATGGGCTGTATGGCTAAGGTTTTAATGGAGTGCTCTGAGTCTTTAAATTTATATTCATCATCAAAAGCAAAATGATTTATTTTAAGCGATTTCTTTAAAGTTGGTAAACCACATTCATCTACATTTATAGCAATAAACCTTACTTCTGGGTATTTTACTTTAAGTTCCTTAATTTTTTTATGACTCTCTTTAAAATGGCTATAGTGTTTATTAGACCAAAAACTCATAACGGTTGGCGAGCTAATTAATGTGTTTATATCTATAACCTCATTATTAAAATTTAAAATAGAAACATTAGGTAGTTTATCACCAATTCTTAATTTATCTATAGATAACGCATAACTACTAATAAATTCCTTATTTGTTGCATTTTTACTTTTACTTAAATAAAAGTTTAAAATGGCCTCATTGTTTTTAGCGTTTTTACTTTTAGTTAAATAATCAATAGTATAGTTATACAGTAAATCGTCTTTAATTTGTGTATTCACTATTAAACTATCTATAAGAGTAAGTCTATCTAAATTATAGCATAACGACCATCTACTAAAAGGCTCGTTGTTTGAATGTACAAGGTGAGTTCTTATCGCTTGATTATCCGAACTATTTCTTAAAAACTTTATATAGTTATAATCGTTTTTAAGAAACTCATCGTTATAATTTATAGTTTTTCTATAGCTGTAAAAATCTTTAGGAATTGCATTTATAATGTCTTTTTTATTATGCCTATAATGCATAATAGGATAAATTTCTTTACTACTGTAATAACTAACATCTATATTAGTTTTAGCTATTTTATTAAATAAATTTGAGGTTTTATATTTGTTTTTAAACGCATCTAATTTTTTATATTTAATCTGTTTCAAAGAGTCAATTTTGCTTTCAAATTTTTCAGGACTTAATAAGCAGTATTTATAAATTTTCTTTTCATTAATTTCATTTTGTAAAAATTCATTAATAAAATAATTATTCTTTTTTGCGCCAATACCTGTGTAAACCAAAGACTCATCAAAATCGGAAGTATTTAATCTAAATATAATACTGTCATTTGGTTCTAGAAACACAGTTTGGTATTCTAAGGTAATTGCAGATTGTAAACTAAAAGAATATAATCCTGTTTTAAAATCTTTAAACTTGTATAAAAATCTATTTTTCGAATTAAGTTTTAAAGTATCTATAATCTTGTCGGCATAAGATAAAATCACAACATCGTTAATAGGACTAATAACTTCACCTCCAAAATAAGTAAAATCACCTTCCGTTTTTTTAACCTCGTCTTTACAACCAAAAATTGTAAGTGTTATAACTGCTATTAAATAATAAAATTTCATAAACTCCTTTTCAGGTATTTCATTGTATTTATTGTACAAAAATATAAGTTGTAATTGCAAAGTGCTGTTAATAGCCTGTTAAATATTGTATTTGCTAGATGTATGGTAATAAAAAAGGGTAAAACTAGTTGTATTTTCCATATTTAAAAATAGAGAAACTATGTTTTGTTTACGGTTTGAATTCTCTACTTTTGCAAAAAAAATAAAGCAAGTATTATGTTATCAGTTTCTAATTTATCAGTTCAATTTGGAAAACGCGTTCTTTTTGATGAAGTAAATACCACTTTTAATAATGGGAATTGTTATGGTATTATTGGAGCTAAT
This sequence comes from uncultured Flaviramulus sp., assembly GCA_947487155.1. Classification (GTDB taxonomy): domain Bacteria; phylum Bacteroidota; class Bacteroidia; order Flavobacteriales; family Flavobacteriaceae; genus CANLXL01. Next base: position 2,088 of record CANKVS010000112.1, on the reverse strand, counting down.
GGTTCTGGAAAATCTACGTTTTTAAAAATAATTTCAGGAAAGCAGGAAGCCACTTCTGGTCATGTGTCGTTAGAGTCTGGAAAACGTATGTCTGTATTAGAACAAAATCATAATTTATATGACGAGCATACAGTTTTAGAAACGGTGTTAATGGGAAACAAACCGCTTTTTAAAATTAAAACAGAGATTGATGCGCTTTATGCTGATTATTCTGATGAAAATGCTGATAGAATAGGCGAGTTGCAAGTAGAGTTTGAAGAAATGAATGGTTGGAATGCCGATAGTGATGCCGCGTCAATGCTATCTAATTTAGGAATAAAAGAAGAGTTTCATTATACCTTAATGGCAGATTTAGATGGAAAGCAAAAAGTACGTGTATTATTGGCACAAGCTTTATTTGGAAATCCAGATGTGCTAATTATGGATGAGCCTACCAACGATTTGGATTACGAAACCATTTCTTGGTTAGAAAACTTCTTAGCGAATTACGAAAATTGTGTGATTGTTGTATCGCACGACCGTCACTTTTTAGATGCTGTTTGTACACATATTTCCGATATAGATTTTGGTAAAATAAACCACTATTCTGGTAACTATACATTTTGGTACGAATCGTCACAATTGGCAGCAAGACAGCATGCGCAACAAAACAAAAAAGCTGAAGAAAAGAAAAAGGAATTAGAAGAATTTATACGTCGTTTTTCTGCTAACGTAGCAAAAAGTAAACAGGCTACAAGTAGAAAGAAAATGATTGATAAATTAAATATTTCTGATATTAGAAGAACAAGTCGTCGTTACCCAGCTATTATTTTTGAACGCGATAGAGAAGCTGGCGATCAAATTTTAAATATTGAAAATTTAGGTGCTTCTATTGATGGGGATATTTTATTTAAAAACATAGATTTAAACCTAAATAAAGGAGATAAAGTTGTTGTTTTTTCAAGAGATTCAAGGGCTACAACAGCATTTTATCAAATTATAAATAATAACGAAAAAGCAGATACGGGGAAATTTACTTGGGGTGTAACAACCACACAATCGTATTTACCATTAGATAATTCTGAGTTTTTTAAAAACGATTTATCGCTAGTCGATTGGTTACGCCAATGGGCAACTACCGAAGAAGAACGCGAAGAAGTACATATTAGAGGCTTTTTGGGGAAAATGATTTTTAGTGGCGAAGAAGCACTTAAAAAATCGAACGTGCTTTCTGGAGGAGAAAAAGTACGCTGTATGTTAAGTAGAATGATGATGACTAGAGCAAATGTTTTACAATTAGACGAGCCAACAAACCATTTAGACTTAGAGAGTATTACGGCATTTAATAACTCGCTTAAAAATTTTAAAGGCACCATTCTTTTTACAACGCACGATCATGAATTTGCACAAACAGTGGCGAACAGAGTTGTTGAATTAACACCAAACGGAATAATAGATAGGTACACCACGTTTGATGAATATATGCAAAGTCCTAAAGTAAAAGAATTGCGTAATAAAATGTATGCAGTTACAGTTTAGGACAAAATAAAAAGGAATACAAAAAAAAATGGTGACTTAGAACTAATGTTTCTAAGTCACCATTTTTTTTTGTAGAAAATCTAAGTTTGCATATCAGCATTAATGCTTTCAACAATTTCAATAGCTTTATCTAGCTCGTCTTTATGCACAAAAATTTGTTGAAACCCAGGAATAATTCCGCCACCAAAACCAGCTAATCTAGCCGATTCTGTTTGGTCCTTTACAATGGCATTAATATTTATTTTCTCTAATTCGGATATAATACGTTGAACGATAATAAAATTACCTGTAAATATTTTTGTAAAATTTGAATCTGACATAACGTTAGGTTTTATAGGTTCTTTCTTAAAGATACAAAATATAGTTGAATCAAAATAAAATATTATAGTTTGTGCAGACCTATCAGGTTTTTAAGACCTGATAGGTCTTTTTTAATTTCACTTAAATATAATTATAGATTATGATAAATTATAGTGGTTTAGCTATATTTTATAACCTGAGTTCGATTAATATTAGATAAGATTTTAGTAGTAAAAAAGATAGATTTTCAGTAAATTAAAGTACTGAATT
>CANKVS010000111.1 GCA_947487155.1 uncultured Flaviramulus sp. | reverse complement strand
AACTCTTCCGAACACTTATGTTTTTAAAACCTGATAGGTCTCTTTAATTTCATTATAGATTATGACAAATTATAATGATTTTACTCCTTCAGTAATTTTATAGTAAATAATAATTCCTCTTGTTTAGAGTACACGTTCATTAACTAATTAACAATACAAAAGTTGATTTGGCTAGAAGCAGAAAAAAAGAGTTTTTAAAGCTTTTTGAGTTGTTGTAAAAACAATTATATGAAGAGTAAACCTTAACTATTTTCGCGAAGGTTAGCCATTTTTATGGCAGCTACAGCCGCTTCAGTGCCTTTATTTCCGTGTTTGCCACCAGAACGTTCTATGGCTTGCTGTAAGTTGTTATCTGTTAATACACAAAAAATCACAGGTGTTTCACGTTGCACATTTAAATCTTTAATGCCTTGTGAAACAGCTTCACATACAAAGTCAAAATGTTTGGTTTCTCCTTGTATAACACTACCAATGGCAATAACAGCATTTACCATTTGTTCTTGCATTTTTTTGCTGCCGTAAATAAGCTCATAGCTTCCAGGAACATCCCAACGAATAATGTTATTGGGTAACACCCCATTTTCAATTAATGTATCGTAAGCCCCTTTATATAAGCCTTCGGTTATGGCATCATTCCATTCAGAAACAACAATCCCAAACCGAAATTTATTCGCGTTTGGGATTGTTGCTTTATCGTAATCGGATAAATTTTTATTTGCCGTAGCCATATTATTTATTTGCCAATACTTGAGCTTTACCTATAAAAACATCTATTGTTGTTGCTTCTGTCGAACTAGGAAACTCTTCTTTAATTCTTTTAAAGTAAGTTAATGCTTTATCTGCTTTTCCTAAATCTAAAGCAATTGCTCCAGCTTTATATAAGTACATAGGAGTGGTGTACTCGTTGTTTCTCATTTTTGCAGCTTGCTCATAATAGCCTAAAGCATCATCTTTTTGGTTTAACTGTACAAAAGCATCACCTATATTTCCTTTTGCTAAAGGTGCTAAAATTTCATCATCACTTTTAAAATTACTTAAATGCTCAACAGCATTTTTGTAATCTTTTAATCTTAAATATGCAGTTCCAGCATAGTAACTAGCTAAATTAGCAGATGGTGTACCGCTATACTCACTAATAATGTCTAGCATACCAAATTTCCCTTCACCACCGTTTAAAGCTAAAGTGTAAAGCGAATCCTTTTCAACGCCAGTTACAGCCTCGTTAAAGTATTTTTGAGCTTGAAACATATCATTCATAGCAGCTGTTTGCTTTGGTTTTGCAATAAATTCTTTATACCCTAAAGACCCTAAAACAACCAAGGCAACTACACCAATAATGATGAATATATATTTTTGATTTTTTTCAACAAAGGCTTCAGTTTTTGAAGCGGTTTCATCAAGTGTATTAAAAACTTCAGCAGTTGTAGAACCTTCTTCAATGTTCTGCTGCTTTTCTACTTTGTTTTTTGGTTTGTAACCTCTTTTATTATAAGTTGCCATTTATCTTATCTGTATTAATGCGCCGCAAAAATATAATTTTTCTTCATAACTAAAAGGGTATTTATTTGATATTTTTCAATAATTTGCACATCCTTTTGATGAATTATAAGCTTGTCATTCGCTTTAAGTTACTTTTTCTATGATTTTAAAATCGCTTTCGCTACTCAATTATAAAAATTTCGATAGTAAATCGTTCAATTTTAGCGATAAAATAAATTGTATTGTTGGTAATAATGGTATAGGAAAAACCAATGTGCTTGATGCTATTTATCATTTATCGTTTGGCAAAAGTTATTTTAACCCTGTTGCGACTCAAAACATTAAGCATAATGAAGACTTTTTTGTGGTTAACGGCGAGTATAATAAACACGACAAACCAGAAAAAGTAATAGTTAGCTTAAAGCGCGGACAAAAAAAAGTAATTAAACGCAACGGAAAAGCTTACGATAAATTTAGTGAACATATCGGGTTTTTGCCACTAGTTATTATTTCTCCAGCAGATAGAGATTTAATTATTGAAGGCAGTAGCACCAGACGTAAATTTATAGATAGCGTGATTTCGCAAAGTGATAAAAGTTATTTGTCTCATTTAATTAAATACAGTAAAGTGTTGGAACAGCGCAATGCATTGTTAAAATATTTTGCATTAAACCATACATTTAATAAAGATACTTTAGATATATACAACGATCAATTAACAGAGTACGGAACATCTATTTTTGAAAAACGAAACGCCTTTTTAAAAACGTTTATTCCTATTTTTAAATCGCGTTATAAGGTAATTAGCAACGGGAATGAGGACGTAGATTTAGTGTATCATAGCGATTTATTTGAAGATAATTTAACCACACTTTTGCAACATGCCATAAATAAAGATAAAGCATTGCAATATACCAGTGTTGGCATACATAAAGACGATTTACATTTTAATATTGAAGGGCATCCCATAAAAAAATTTGGTAGCCAAGGACAACAGAAGTCTTTTTTAATAGCCTTAAAATTGGCACAGTTCGATTTTATTAAAAACCAAAGTGGTGTAAATCCTATTTTGTTGTTGGATGATATTTTTGATAAACTAGATGAACAACGTGTAGCACAAATTATTAAGTTAGTAGATGATGAAAATTTTGGGCAATTGTTTATTAGTGATACCCATGCAGATCGAACCGAAAATGCCGTGAAGCAAGTGCATCAGTCGTATGAAATTTTTAAACTGTAAGTAATGAATAATAAAATAATAAACTGGAATGTTGACTCTGAAATATTTTGGATTACTGAAACATTCCCATTAAAATATTATGGGTTATTATTTATTACAGGTTTATTACTGTCTTTTTATATTGCTAAGCGCATATATCAAATAGAAAATATTCCTTTTGAAAAATTAGAAAAACTGTCAACTTATATTTTTATAGGCATATTATTGGGTGCTAGACTTGGGCATTGTTTATTTTACGAACCATCATATTATTTTCAAAACCCATTAGAAATATTCCTTCCCATTACAAAAATTGAAGGTTCTTACAAATTTATTGGTTTTCAAGGATTAGCTAGCCATGGTGGAACAATTGGTGTTTTAATAGCTATTGGTTTGTATTGTAAAAAATATAAAACTAACTTTTTGTGGGTTTTAGATAGAATTGCCATTGCAGCACCAATTACAGCAGCTTTTATAAGGTTTGGAAATTTTATGAATTCTGAAATTTACGGTAAACCAACAAATGGAAATTGGGGTATTGTTTTTCAGAAAAACGATTTAATTCCGAGGCATCCAACACAGTTATATGAAGCTTTTTCGTATATTCTTATTTTTGTAATTATATTATCCATTTATAAATATAGAAGTAGAGAAAAACCTAATGGATTTATTTTAGGCGTTTTATTAATTTTAGTGTTTTTGGCTCGCTTTATTATCGAGTTTTTTAAAGAGAATCAAGTAGGGTTTGAAAATGATATGATAATTAATATGGGGCAAATATTGAGTTTACCTTTTATTCTAGTTGGTTTAACTTTAATGCTTTTAAAAAATAATAATAAAAAGAAAATATCTTTTTAATGCGCTATAAAAAATGTTTAATGCTTATAGAATACAATACTATGGAATAGTAGATTAAAATCTAGTTAGGTAGTGCGTTAGGGGTTGCAGAGGAAAGCCCACAGCGAGGTACGAGCGAGGACTTGTAACGTAAAGCCCGACCCTTGTGGTAACGCCCAAAATAATTTTATACTAAAAAAGACCGTTTTATGGCAAAACGAAACAATGAACACATCAGCATCTCAGACGCATTAAAAGAGTTTGTAGAAACCAATAAATTAGAAAAAGGTTTAAACAAAGTTAATGTTGCCGATGCTTGGGTAAAACTTATGGGAAATGGTATAAACAACTATACTACGGCTGTAAATATAGAACGCAATACACTTTATATACAACTAAGTTCTAGTGTGCTTAGAGAAGAATTAAGCTATGGAAAGCAAAAAATAATTGATATGCTTAATGAAGAATTAGGAAAAAATATTATTAAAAAACTGATACTACGCTAATTCTAAAATTTAAACCCAATATTTTTTTTAAATTAAAATTACCAATGTATTGTTTTTTGTATTACCTTTGATGCTTAATTATTTTAATACAAATTACAATGAGTAAAGGTACCGTAAAATTTTTCAACGATTCTAAAGGATTTGGATTCATCGTTGAAGATGACAACAACAAAGAACATTTCGTACACATTTCAGGACTTATCGATGAAATTCGTGAAGGTGATGCAGTAGAATTCGATCTACAAGAAGGTAGAAAAGGATTAAACGCCGTAAACGTAAAAGTAATCTAATATATACTTTAAATTTACAATTAAAAGCCTATCATTTATTTGATAGGCTTTTTTTGTGGTATTTCCCGTCCTAAAGTAAATTGATACAAAATCGATTTATTTTAAGACAGAACACAGCAATAATAAAAGTCTGTCAATCAATTTGGTAGACTTTTATTAGTTTGTAGTGCTTTCTAAATTAATTGGCTTTATCTTTACTAAAATATATTAATTTAATAGTTTAAATAATGAGTAAAGGAACAGTAAAATTTTTCAATGATTCTAAAGGTTTTGGATTCATAACTGAAGACGACGACAACAAAGAACATTTTGTTCACATTTCTGGATTAATCGACGAAATTCGTGAAGGTGATTCTGTAGAGTTTGATTTACAAGAAGGCAAAAAAGGCTTAAATGCCGTAAACGTAAAAGTAGTTTAATAGCATATAGCATACTTTTTAAAAACAAAGAGGCTGTCTGAAAAGACAGTCTTTTTTTTTGCGAATTTTAGAGTTAGTTTTTAACTTTAGGGATGAATAAAAA
>CANKVS010000110.1 GCA_947487155.1 uncultured Flaviramulus sp. | reverse complement strand
TGCGATGGAGATCCTAGCAAATCACAACTATTTAGTTCTGCTTAGAACTCTTCCGAACACTTATGTTTTAAAAACCTGACAGATTTCTTTAATTTCACTTAAATATAATTATGACAAATGGTGTTACTTTAGGTCTCTTAATTTTAATTGAAGCGACACTTTACCTTGCCATTCATTTTCATCAATAGAATAAACAGCTTTAAAAGGTTTCCCATTAGAGATAAGATCTATTTTATCGCCCATACCAAAACCAATGCAAACAATATTTTTTGAATCTGTTTGTGTTGCGGTTAATCGTAAATGTGTTTTATCTTGCCCTACACATTTTCCGTAACCTGTATCTTTTATATTCTCTGTCATAAACACAGGCGTCATATTTGATGGTCCATAGGGTGCAAACTGTTTTAATATTCTATGAAATTTAGGTGTAATATCTTTCAAATCTATTTGAGCATCAATATTAATTTCGGGTGTTAATAAATTTTTATCTATGGTTTTAGAAACCACATCCTCAAATGCTTGTTTAAAAGCTTCGTATTTTTCTTCTTTAAGTGTTAATCCTGCAGCGTATTTATGACCTCCAAATTGCTCAATATGTTCGTTACAAAGCTCAATGGCATTATACACATCAAAACCACGAACAGATCGCGCTGAGGCTGCTAAATTTTCACCGCTTTTAGTAAATACTAGGGTTGGTCTGTAATAGGTTTCTGTTAATCTAGAAGCCACAATACCAATAACACCTTTATGCCAATTTTCATTGTAAACAACAGTAGTAAACCGTTCCTGTTCTTTTTGTTCTTCAATTTGTTTAAGAGCTTCCTCTGTAATTTGCTTATCTGTTTCACGCCTGTCTAAATTATATTCGTCAATTTCTGAAGCATATTGATGTGCTTTGCCACCATCTTCTTCTGTTAATAAAGTAACCGCATAATTACCATGTTTCATACGTCCTGCAGCATTAATTCTTGGAGCAACAATAAACACCACATCGGTAATGGTAAGAACGGTTTTTTCAACCTGATCTAAAATAGCTTTAATTCCAGGTCTGGGATTTGTATTAATAACTTGCAACCCAAAATAGGCCAATGCTCTGTTTTCTCCATCAATAGGAACAATATCGGCACCTATAGCGGTTGCTACTAAATCTAAATATTCGGTTAAATCTTCAAGGGTTTGCCCATCTTTAGATGCTAACGCTTGTACTAACTTAAAACCAACACCACAACCACATAATTCTTTATACGGATACTCACAATCTTCTCGTTTAGGGTCTAATACTGCTGCTGCTTTTGGAATTTCGTTACCTGGTCTGTGATGATCGCAAATAATAAAATCGATGCCTAGTTTTTTGGCATATTCAACTTTTTCAACAGATTTAATACCACAATCTAATGCTATTATTAAAGAGAAATCATTTTCTAAAGCAAAATTAATTCCTTTATAAGATATCCCATAGCCTTCATCATATCGGTTTGGAATATATGTAAAAACAAGCTCATACTTAGACTTTAAATATGTAGACATTAACGCTACCGATGTTGTTCCATCAACATCATAATCGCCATAAACCAAAATGTTTTCTTTGTTAGCTATAGCTTTTTCAACTCTTGCAACTGCTTTATCCATATCTTTCATTAAGAATGGGTCGTGCAAATCGTTTAAGCTTGGTCTAAAAAAGGTTTTTGCGTCTTCAAAATTTTCAATACCACGTTGAACTAATAGTGTGGCAATTACATCATCTATTTGAAGTGCTTTTTTTAAGGTTTCAACCTTTTCTATATCTGGTTTTGGTTTTAATGTCCAACGCATGTGTTATTCCCCTAATCGAATTCTATTTTTAAACACTTCTTTTTCGTTTATAAAAACTTTTATATAATACCTTTTTTTAGGTAAATATGACAAATCGTATTTTAAGGTGCCTTTATTAAAATTAGAATAGGTATGTGTTTCTTTAATTTTTGATTCATCTTCTTGATCAACAATAATCACTTTTACATTTGCTGAAATATTAGAAAAGTAGTCTAAACTTATTGGCCCTCTTGTTCTACTAGGAAACATAGCAATTGACGGAGAATTATCTAACTCGTAGTCAATATCTGGTTGAACCGAAAAATTATATGTAATACCACTTCCAAAATCAGAATCGAAATGTTTAATTGCTTTTCCTAACGAATCTAATAGTTTTATTTCTCCACGCCCATCTCTTACACTATACCAAAACTCCAATCCATTACCTTTAGTATCATTAAAATTGAAACTGTAATTTCCCTGTTTTAGTTTTATAGTATCTTGATAGACTCTATTAGGCTTCATTTTTGTTGTGTCTTTTTCAAAAAGAACGGCGCCATAACTGTCTTGAATATTATACGTGTTTTGAGACGGTTTATTATTGGTTTTATAATATACTATAAACTGTTCTGGCAGTATATTAGGGCGTTGGTAAGTAGACTCCAAGGTATTATCAAACTTAAACACATCTGTACTTCCGTTAGGTTTAGATAACGTTACATGAAATTTAGCTGATTCTTTCTTGCTAAAAACTTCTGTAGGCAAGCTTATTATTGCCGATTCACCAAAAAGAATATTACCCGTCCATTTAAACGTATTAACGCGTTCACCTTCAATAAAATATTTAATAGTCATTTTCTTTAATGGCTTTCTTCCATTATTTTTAACTTGTATAACTGGTAAGCCTCCAATAGGGTTTTTTCTGCTGTGTTTTAAGCTTGTTGACGGTTTAATAATATCTGTTAAAGTGACATCGTTAGCAGCATTTGGTTTTGCATATTCTACAACATAAGTTGTTAAAAGTTCTTTAGCACTTGCTTTATCTGTTTCATAAGGTTCCATATTTATGTCAACACTAAAAGGCTTTCCCGCTGGGGTGTTTAACATAACTTCATCAGGCTGTACTAAATAACCAGGGCACCAATTAGCACGATCAAATATCCATGTTCCCGCTTGAGGAAACAACGGATTATCGCCACATTCCATCCATAAATCTTTATGGTCTACAACGGTACCGTTAAAAACAACATCGCGGTATTTACTGCAAAATTCACCGCAACCATTGTTATCCATACCATGACCGGTTTGATGTATTTTTATTTTAGAAAAATTTGTTTTTGAATGTGCCGTTATGGTAACAGGTACTAAATGATTTTCAATAGGATCGTTTTTAAATCCATACTTATAATTACCATCATAAATTTTATGAATAGCCAACGGGTTAGCAACTGGAGTTCCATAAGTTACCTCGAAATCTACTGTTACTTTCCACCCTCTTGTTTTATTGTTTTCATAACCAGTATGAATATAATCTATTTCCACATCGCCTCTTAAAACCTCACTAAAATCGGTCACATCAACCTTCCACTCGAAACGCCAATCTTTTTGGAATCTTCCTCCATACGGGGTAAGCATTCTTGCAATTTCGTAAACAGTAGAATCGTTTTTTGATCGCGCTTTAATATGATCTACATAATCCCAATCTGCACAACGCATTTTGTCTGGACACTCAAAGGTTAAATTTAAAATAATACTGCGGATGTTTTTTTCTTTATCAGGGAAAGTGGCGAGTCGTTTATAACTATTATACCCCATTGATGGATTGGTAACAATAGTTTCTTCGTTGTGAGAAATAATATGTGTTTTTTGTTGTGCATAACCTAAAAACCCTACTAACAGGCTTAAGGTTAGGAAGTTAATTTTCTTCATTTTTATTTATTATGGAAATGGGTTTCTATTTTTATTTCGGCAAATTGGCGGAACATTTCCATAACGCCACAATATTTTTCTATAGACAAATCTACTGCTTTCTGAAGCTTTTTTTCATTCAATTGGTTACCGTAAAAATGAAAATGCATAGTTAATTTATCATAATATTTAGGATGTTCTTCGGTTAGGTTTGCATCAATATCTATCTTGAAATCATCAACATTTAACTTCATCTTTTTAATTAATGAGGCCACATCTAGTCCCGAACAACCAGCTAAACCAGATAGCATTAATGCTTTAGGGCGGTAGCCTTCACTCTGTCCTCCATTTTCTTCACCTGCATCAATAAATAAATTATGCCCTGACGGATTTGTACTCTCAAACTTCATGTTACCAAGCCACTTTGTTGTAATATGATTTGTCATTTTATGAATTATTTTTTGTTTATTGCAAGTATCAAAAATACTACTAAAAAATAAAAGTATGCCTTTAGTAACACCTTTATCTGCCGACCACGATATAGAAACCAAAGAACTTGCAGAATTCTTTAATGAAACCCTTGGGTTTTGTCCAAATTCTGTACTTACCATGCAACGTCGTCCTGCTATAAGCAAAGCGTTTATTAATTTAAATAAAGCGGTTATGGCAAATGAAGGCAGAGTAACATCTGCTTTAAAGCGCATGATAGCTTGGGTTAGCAGTAACTCAACTGGTTGTCGTTATTGTCAGGCACATGCAATACGTGCTGCCGAACGTTATGGTGCCGAACAAGAACAACTAGATAACATTTGGGAATACCGTACACACCCTGCTTTTAACGACGCCGAACGTGCTGCCTTAGATTTTTCGTTGCAAGCCTCTCAAATACCAAATGGTGTTGATGAAGAAATAAAAAAGCGGTTATACGAACATTGGGATGAAGGAGAAATTGTTGAAATGCTTGGTGTTATTTCTCTTTTTGGGTACTTAAACCGTTGGAATGATAGTATGGGAACTTCTATTGAAGGTGGCGCTGTTGAAAGTGGTGAGCAATATTTAGGAAAACATGGCTGGGAGAAAGGGAAGCATATTTAATAACCTATTCTAAACACTGTTAAATATAAACGTCATTGCGAACGCAGTGAAGCAATCTTATAAATAGAACTCCAAACAAAAAGATTGCTTCAGTCGTACTTCCTTCGTAATGACGAGTCTTTATTAATCAGGCACTTTCAGGAGTAAGGTTAATTTTTAGAAACATGATGTTTTTAGGACTTTCCTTGATGAATATTTTAGGGTC
>CANKVS010000109.1 GCA_947487155.1 uncultured Flaviramulus sp. | reverse complement strand
AAAACAATGCTATACTTATTCAGTTTTTTTAAAAATAATCTGTTATTAAAATCAAGACACGTTGTTTTATGGTGTGTGATTTTTAGCAGCTGTGGAACCATACAACAATTACAAGAAGAATCGCAAACCACAACCACACAGCCTTTAGTATTAGGCAATATAGGTTCAGATAAAGATTTTTTACTGCAAAAAGAATATAAAAATGTAGCATTACCAACATATAACAACCCCATAAAACTTTCGGTAACACAAATACATTTTAATAAATCGACATATAAAGCATTTTTAAAAGCTAAAGCATTACAATCTCCAAATATTAACGTAAAGTATATTGATTCCTTAAAAAACAAACCTCAATATATTAAATTACAAATAGCCGATAAAATAGAACTGATAGCTGCGTTAAATGCAAAACAAAATATAAAAATAAAAGACTATTTAAGTTTAACTCCTTACACCAACATAATTACAAGCTTATCATTGGTATTAAATAAACAAGACACAGATAAGCTTATGGCTGCTGAATCTGTATTTTTAGTAGAAAAAGGATTAAAAACTTATAGTTTACAATTATATACAAACGGAAAAAAAACAGCACAAATTCCTTTTAATGACACTGTAGTTTTTGCCTATAAAACATCGCATTGTTGCTGGCAAGAAAATAGAAGACATCACCTCAATATAGTTGACCTAGTAACCTCGTTTAATGATTGCCCCAATAATACGTATCGCAATTCAAATCGAGCAAAAGAGAAAGACAAACTATTTAAATAAAATAAACATATGAAACGAATAGCGCTTTTTATAAGTATTGTCATTAGTATTATAGCTTGTGAAGATATCACAGAAATCGAAGACATATCAGACAAAACCGTTACCATTTTAGCTCCAACAAATAATGCCATACTAGACACTTTAATAACAACTTTTACTTGGGAAGCTATAGAAGACGCAGATAATTATTATGTTCAAGTAGCTACTCCAAATTTTGAGCAAGCCACACAAATTGTTATCGATACGCTTTTGGCAAATACATCATACAGCAAGTTATTACCAGCTAATAGTTATGAGTGGCGCGTGAGAGCAGAAAACTCAGGATATAAAACAGGATATACACAACAGCATTTTTCTATTGAAAACTAAAACATACATATTATTAGCTCTTGTACTAAGTATATGGGGTATTATAAGCTTTAAAATAGTATCAGTCGTAAACCCAAGTACACCAGAAGTTTTACAGCAACATTATAATATGGCTTTTAAGCCTAAATTCAATAAAACAATAGATACATTTTCTATTCAAACTGTAAACAGAGACCCTTTTTTAGGAACACTCTTAATAAGGGAGAAACCAAAAACCAAAAACCTAAAGACTAAAATGGATTTAGTCTGGTTACCAATAGTATATCATGGTATTATTTCTAAGCAAAATAGTAAAGCTAAAGTATTTATAGTATCTATTAATGGGCAACAATACCTTGTAAAGAGCGGGCAAGTTATTAGCGAAATCACCTTAATACGTGGAAATTCAAAATCGATACTGGTAAGTTATAAAGGTGTTAGAAAAACAATTCAAAAAACATGAACGTTTTAAAACTAAAAGCAGGCGCATTACAATTCACTATGTTTGTTGTGGTCGTTATTGCTTTACTCTTAGCGGCTTTTGTAATCCTAGTACACACCTACAAAACCTTTAAAATTCAAACTAGTTTTGCTATAGAGACCATAAATAATACCGATAAAGGTATTCACTATATATTAAACAATAAACTACCATTACAGGATAGTATTTCACTTAATATAAATGATGAAGCTTATAAAACCATAAAAGTACATCGTGACTTTTGGGGTGTTTTTGAAAAAGCAACTTCAATTTCTAAGATAAAACATAAAGTATTTAAAAAGATAGCCTTAGTTGGAGGAGCACAACTAGAAAAAGAGCGAACAGCATTGTATCTAGAAGACAAAAACAAACCTTTAGTACTTGTAGGAAACACTAAAATAAAAGGCATAACATATTTGCCAAAACAAGGCGTTAGAACAGGCAACATATCTGGGCACTCCTATTATGATTCACAACTTATTTATGGACAAACAAAAACAAGTGATAAATTACCAAAATTACATTCAGAAACAATAAAGCATATTAAGAATATTACAAAAACATATAAAAATGTAGACTCAAATCAATTTATAAAATTAAACAAAAATAAAACTCATCAAAATTCATTTTACAAACCCATACAAATTATTTATAGTCTAACAGATATTCATCTATCAGAAGCCTCCCTTATAGGTCATATCCTAGTACAATCAGAAACAAAAATTATAGTAGACGCTTCCTCAAACCTAAAAGACGTTATCCTAATAGCTCCTAAAATAGAAATAAAAAATCATGTAAAAAGTACGTTTCAAGCCTTTGCCACTAAAGAAATAATTGTTGGAAAACAATGTGATTTAAAATACCCCAGTACATTGATATTGTATGAAACACCATCAGTCTCACAAAAAAACAATAAAGAAAACCCATCTATAACAATTGATAAAAACTCAGAAATTAATGGCGCCATTATTTACAATGGACATTCTAAAAGCTACAAATCTCATTTGTTTATTGGAGAAAACACAACACTAATAGGAGAAGTGTATTGCAATCAAAATTTAGAATTATTAGGCAAAGTTTATGGCTCTATTTATACAGCAGGATTTGCAGCAAACCAATCAGGATCCGTATATCAAAACCATATTTACAATGGAACAATAAACGTCAATAATTTACCAGAAGAATATATAGGCTTACCATTTGAAAACTCAAAAAAGAACATAGCAAAATGGTTGTACTAAAAAAAGTAAAAGCTTCTACACTTATGGAAACATTGGTCGCCACCGTTTTAATTGTAGTTGTTTTTATGATAGCAAGTATGATATTAAATAATCTCTTTTCAAACACCATTAAAAACAATACAAGAGTCATAGATACTCATTTTAGCGAGCTTGAATATTTATATAGAAATGACAAATTAAAACTACCATATCATGACGATTATAAACTTTGGAGAATAACCGTTGAAACCCATTTAAAAAATGTGGAGTTGTTAGTTTTATTTGAAGCCATTAATACAGAAAGCAAACAATTAATTACAAAAGAAATCATTGCAAATTAAACATAAAATACAAGCCTTTACATTACATGAAATGATTGTTGTTATTATTTTAACGAGTCTTATTGTAGGTATGGCATTTTCTGTATTATCACTAGTTCAAAAACATATGCATGGTATTCAAAATAACTTTAACAAAAATACAGAGCTAAATATATTAGAAGAATCCTTATGGCTAGATTTTAATAGATATTTTAAAATAAAATATAATGCATTTGAGGATGTTTTAATTTTTGTTACCGAAATGGATTCTGTAAAGTATCAATTTACCGAGACGTATATTATAAAACATACGGACACTTTTAATATACAACTACAACAAAAAACATTTTATTTTGATGGTAACTCAGTACAAAAAGGGCAAGTTGATGCCATAAAATTAGAAACTTCAAAAGATATGCAAAATCAATCCTTATTTATATTCAAACAAAACGATGCGACCTTATTTATGAACTAATGGCTTTTCAATTAGACAACATATCAAAACAAGTACCTGATAAAACAGATAGGACAGACAAGCTTTCTTTTTTAAAAAAGGAAATCATACTTTTTAATAATGCTTTTTCAAATAAAATAAAGGAAGATTTTTATACCGAGTTAAGTGTACTGCTTAAAGCTGGTATTTCATTAAAAGACGCTTTAGAACTAATACAGAATTCACAAAAGAAAACACAAAATAAAGATATTATAATCCAAGTTTCTAACAATATTGTTTTAGGACAAAGCCTTTCAGATGCATTAAAAAAACATAAACAATTCACAAATTACGAATACCATTCCATAAAAATAGGAGAAGAAACAGGAACTTTAGCTCAGGTTATTGAACAATTAGGAAGTTTCTTTGCAAGAAAAAATGAACAACGTAGAAACTTAATTAGCGCGCTTACTTATCCTGTTATTATTTTGAGCACTGCTGTTTTAGTGGTGGCGTTTATGCTTGCTTACGTAGTTCCCATGTTTCAAGATATATTCAAACAACAGGGTGTTGAGTTACCTGCCATAACTAAGTTTATTATAAAAGTTTCTGAATTTATGCAAAATTATGGGTTCATATTATTGTTAATTTTAATAGTAGCTATAGCTTCAAGATCCCTTTTAAGTAAAAAGAGGCGTTTTAAACAATTAAAAGATAGATTGATTTTAAAACTTCCATTTATAGGTAATTTTGTTAAAACAGTTTACTTGTCACAATTTACACAAGCTGTATCGCTTTTAACAGCATCAAAAGTTCCAGTAGTTAATAGTATTCAACTGGTTAAACAAATGATTAACTTTTATCCGTTACAACATGCCTTAGAACTGGTAGAGCAACATATATTAAAAGGAGAGTCGTTGAGTAAAAGTTTAAGCAAACATAAATTGTTTGATGATAAAATGATAGCACTTGTTAAAGTTGCTGAAGAAACGAACCAAACGGAATACATTTTTGATAGACTTAATATGCAATATAATACTCAAGTGCAACAACAGTCTAAAATGTTATCGACTATTATGGAGCCGTTTATTATATTAATTGTTGGTGTTTTAGTCGGTGTAATATTAATTGCTATGTATTTACCAATGTTTAAATTGAGTAGTGTGATGGGGTGATTTGTAGTATGAAAGTAAAATATTACCTAAAAAGGATTAAATAGAAATTGAATGTGTGTGTAGTAGTCATCACTTTCGTTTTTGATTATTAAATCAGTTAAAACGAAAGCCAAATCGCCCACGAAAGTCAAATACGGGCTGTGAACTACAAATTTAGAAATTTATTTTCTAAAAAATAGGACACGAAATAGGACACTAAGAGATATGCTGGATCAAGACCAATTGTTGTGTGTTAAGCAAAAATAGTAGTTAGTCTGAAGAGGAAGAATTCTACATTTTTGACAC
>CANKVS010000108.1 GCA_947487155.1 uncultured Flaviramulus sp. | reverse complement strand
AGATGAAGCAATGATAAGGCGATATGTCAAATATCAAGAACATCATAATTAGAAATGAGTGTTATGCCCCTATGGGGTAATCTGAAACCCAAAGCCTCCGTTTTTAACGGAGGTTGTTTACTTTTAGAAAACTTCTTCTGTAAATAAACCATTTAGAGAGGAGCAAAGGGTTGTTAATAGCTTTTTACGTAACCAATTCTTATGTTTAGCATCTATAGGTAAACCAATTCTTTTAAAAATGAAAACATATGTACTGTGGCTCTTAGTTGTAATAATTATAGGATGCTCTTCAAGTGAAAATAAACCATTGTAAGAAACCAATCTTATTGGGGAATGGAAACTTATTGAACAATTGTCAGACCCTGGAGATGGTAGTGGAACATTTCAACCTGTAATTAGTGATAGAGTTATAACGTTCTTTGGTGATGGTACAGTTAAAGTAAATGGTGTATTATGTTTTATGTCTTTAGAGATAGGGGATAACGAATATGGTACGTATAATACCATTTCTCATCTGAAATGACTGTAATAAATCGCCTTTTTTTCCTTTCTATTTCAACATAAAAAGAAACCGTAACTTAGGCTATGCTTTATTTTTCTGTTTTCTATAAAGAAAAAAATCATCAATTTCTTTTACAGTAATTTCAAACAAGAAATGGTATAAAATTATAAGCGACATCAATACAGATATACAAAATGATGGAGAAATTTCGCCAAATACTTGTAGTTCTAAATCGGCTAAAGTGTATTTTGATTTACCAACAAGTGGTCATTTAATTGTTTGGTATCAATGTATTGAAGGGTGTGCTCAAAAATTCGTAAAAATTTAAACTTCTTTATAAAGTAAGCATCCAATTACGTTGCAGTTTTTTAAACTTTTTTAATTCGTTACGCAATATGGGTAAAAAATCTTTCCCATTACTATTAGAACGCTCTAAGCGGTAAGAGTTTTTGTAAAGCATATTTGTAAGTCGCTTAAGCGAATTAATATGCTTGTATTTTCTGTCTGAAAATCGTTCCTTTTCTGCATTAACAATCTCTGGAACTAAAGATACAGATTGCTGAACAATATCTCCAGAAAAGTAAATATTAGCATCTTCAGAACCGTCTTCTTTTAAAGACGATAAATCATAATTTAAGTACAAAGATATATCTTGCGAGAGCGCAAAAATATCTAAAGCTTTTTGATAAATCGGTAATTCCGATAGATTTAGTGGGGTATTAGTAGACATGTTCTTTTTTACTAAGCATTTTTATCAAAATTACTCACTAGAAAGTATAATCAAATTTAAGTTTTAAAGTAAATACGTATATTTGCTTTAATTATTAATGTTTTATAGTTAAAATCCTTTAAATGATTATTGACAACCTTAATCGAAAGATTTTGAAGTGTTTACAGCAAAATTCTAGACAGTCTAATGCTGAAATAGGGAGGCAAGTTGGCATAAGTTCGCCAGCAGTTTCAGAGCGTATTAAAAAAATGGAAGATTTAGGAATTATTGAAGGATATAAAGCCATTGTATCGCCATTTGAAGTTGGTTACCAGTTAAAAGCAATCATTACTTTAAGAGCGTTTATGGGAAAGTTAAAACCGTTTTTAGAAAAGGTTAAAACCTTTGATGAAGTTATAAATTGCTATCGTATTACAGGCGATGAAAACATAGTAATGGAAGTGGTTTTAAAAGATCAAAAACATATGGAATCGTTTATAGACCAACTTATAATTTACGGTGAAAGTAAAACACAAATTGTACTTTCGGACGTCGTGAAATTAAACGAAGTAAAATCTATGTAAATTGATTTTAATTAATTCGCCATGGCGGATTTTTTCTGTTTTCTTCTGCACAATATAAAATAATATGATTACCATCAGGGTCTAGTAAATGAGCTTCTCGCCATAACCAAGGTTTATCTTCAGGATTACTAGTAAATACAATGCCTTGTCTTTTTAGTTTATTTACCAATTCATCAAGATTATTATCTTCAAAATACATAGTAATACCGTGCCCTTTAGGTAATTCATCAACCTTATGAATTGAAAATGTACTATCTCCGTCGGGGCATTCAAATCGAACATATTTTGGGGCAGCATCTACAATAAGATGCAACCCCAAAATGCTGTAAAATGCCGTTGACTTTTCAACATCTAATGATGGAATGGTTATTTGGTTTAAGTTCATTATAAATTATTTTTTATTCGTTTGTGTAACCAGATAGATAATAATGTCGCAATTGCCGAAAACGACCCTGTAACTAACCAGTTAATTTGGTAACCATAATTATCTACAATGCTTAGTCCTATTTTAGAGCTAAATATATGAGCTAAAGAGAACGACATAGCGTACAAAGCCATATAACTACCTTCGTAACCTTCTTTTGCTCGTTTTAGCGCAAAGGTGTTTGTATATGGAAACCCTAACATTTCGGCAAAGGTTATAATTACCATACTTATTATTAATATGCCAATCCAAAACGTATTAAATAGCACATAAAAACTTAACCCAAAAAGTATACATGCTGCTATTATAAATTGTGTTGATTTAATACGTTTCTTTTCAAGAAAATGTATAAAAGGCATTTCGAATATTACTATTATAGCCACGTTAATAAACATGATTAATCCAATATTAAACTCATTTAACCCAAACTGTTCTTCGTAGTACAAAGGCAGAGTAATTAATAATTGAAAAAAAGTCATGCCCATTAAAAAACATATTGTAATAAATATCCAGTATGAACCGTCTTGATAAATTATATTTTTAGTTTTTAAAGTATTTGATTGCTCCTGTATACTGCTTTTTGGTTTTTCTTCTTTTACTAAAATATAAAAAAGTACTATAGCAATAATGCAGGTTATACCATCAATCCAAAATAGGATACTATACCCTTTCATAACAATTATTAAACCAGCTAGAGTAGGACCAACGCCCATGCCTAGGTTAATGGCTAAACGAATTAGTGCCAGCGATCTGGTTTGGTTTTCTGGTTTGCTATACGTTTTTAACGATACAAATAATGCGGGACGGAATGTGTCTGCAATAATCATTATAAGTAATATACCAAAGCATAACCCCCAAAAAGATGTTATATACTGTAACCCAATAAAGCCAATACCAGTAGCAAATAAACTTAAAACCATGACTTTGTAAAATCCTACTTTGTCTGTTAGTTTGCCACCTAGCCAAGAGCCAATAAACGACCCTATTCCAAAGAAAGCTAAAATCCAACCAGCTGCATCTTTACTAAATCCTAAATCTTTGGTGAGGTATAATGACAAAAACGGAATTACCATAGTGCCAGCTCTATTTATAAGTGTTATTAGACTGAGGTACCAGATTTCTTTAGATAGACCTTTAAAAGATTCAAGATAATTGTTAAATAATATTTTCATGTGGTTATTTTTTATGGTCGCATGTTGCATTCATATAATGTTTTAGTTGATAGTGAATTATTATTTTATGAATGGTTTATTAGCTCTACTTGTTTAAGTTTCTGTTTTCAAATTTTTGGTTTTAGTGTATTGTTATTTCTGGATGGAGATATAAAAATAAAAAGTCCGACTGTGAAGTCGGACTTTTTAATATTGTAATATATTTTATAATTATATCACCACAATATATAATAAGCCCAACACCCTCTAATTAAAGATGTACACTGCTTTCTATATTTTGTGACGTTATTACGCATTTTTCGTTTTTTGTATGCTACAAATCTATATAAAATAGTCTTAAGTTGTATTTTTGAAATGAAAAATATTTTATAATGAAGAATTTATTGATGCTATTATTACTGATTTCGGTATGTAGTTGCGCTCAAGATAAACGACCAGTTTTAGGCGAAACCGAGTTTCAGCGCGAGATTAATGCAGAGTATAAAGATGCTACAACATCACCTTTAAAAGATAAGGATAGAAAGAGTTTTAGGAGTTTAGATTTTTTTAAATTCGACTCTACATACGTTGTTAAGGCTAGACTTGAAAGAACTCCAAATTCTAAATGGTTTAATATGAAAACAACAACAGACAGAATATCTAAAGAACGTGTTTATGGCGTTTTATATTTTGATTTAAAAGGAGAACAGTACCAACTAAACGTTTATCAAGGTGAAGAATTAATGACAACTGAAGGTTACGAAAACTATCTATTTCTTCCTTTTTTAGATGAAACTAATGGTATAGAAAGTTACGGAGGAGGACGTTATATTGATGCTAAAATTCCAGAAGGTAATACCATGGTAATAGATTTTAATAAAGCCTACAACCCGTACTGTGCTTATAACGACAAATATTCTTGCCCTATAGTACCACGAAAAAATTATTTAAAAACGAAGATTGAAGCAGGTGTTAAGGCATTTGGGAAGCAATAGATTTTAGAGATTATTTTAAAGTATTTGTGTTTGGTTAGTAGGAAATTATAAAAGTTTCATTTCAGTTTACAGTCAATTTATTGAAATATTTTTTTCCATTCTTTGCATATTTTGTCAAAGTCAAATTTAGTATTAGCAGGACTTGAGCTTGGTAAAGAAATATAGGTTAGATTATCTTTTTTATTAAAATATTTGTCAAATAATTTTTCTGCTTTTTGACCATTAAAACCTATTGTTTTTAGGTTTTTATGTTTTTTAATGAAATTATCAAGGTCATTTGGTTCTTCATTTTTAATTGCATTATCTAGACTACCTTTTCTTATTACTTTATGGGCAACATCCCAAACACCAATTTTTGTTTTTTGCAAAAGTACTTTTTTTGCATCATATGATATTGGCAAGTCGTTTTCAGTCAAGGTTGAAATAATTTTCCAAAATCTATTTCTTGAATGTCCATAATATTCTTCTAACTCCAATGATTTATCACCTGGTGCAGTTCCTAAGATTAGAGTGGTGATTTCTGAGATTGATATTGGTTTAAATGATGTTTTAAGATTAGACTGTATAATATTTTTTTTAATTTTTGAAGTGGTATTAACTTCTATTGATTTTCTTTTAATTAGATTTTTATTCTCTTTTAGGTTTAATACCTCGAGGCTTGCCTCGTTAATTATTAGTATTTTGTGACTCGATGTCACAAA
>CANKVS010000107.1 GCA_947487155.1 uncultured Flaviramulus sp. | reverse complement strand
GAATTTTAACCAAAACCATTGAAGCCCCTTATAGGGGCTATCTC
Organism: uncultured Flaviramulus sp.; assembly: GCA_947487155.1. Lineage (GTDB taxonomy): Bacteria > Bacteroidota > Bacteroidia > Flavobacteriales > Flavobacteriaceae > CANLXL01. Next base: position 5,406 of record CANKVS010000107.1, on the reverse strand, counting down.
AAAGCCACCTTCTTAGAAGGTGTGATTTTTACTTATTCTGGGTTTGCAATGACTTTAAAGCGGAAGAAGAATAACGCTATACCCAAAAACAAATTTAGTAAAGACAAGGCAAAATACATTATACTTGTAGGTTCTGAAACGGGTAGTACTTATAGCTTTGCTACCGTTTTTTATAAAGCCCTAATCGCACAAGGGCAATCGGTTTATATTTCAGAATTAAATGCCTATACCAATTACGAGAAAGCTACAAATATTATTGTGTTTACGGCGACTTATGGTGAAGGAGAAGCACCAACAAATGCAAATAGTTTTAAAAAATTACTACATAATATTCAACCTAAAAACACGCTTAATTATTCGGTTGTTGGTTTTGGGTCTTTAGCGTATCCAGATTTTTGTAAATATGCTATTGTTGTAGATGCGATGCTGCAAATGTATCCAAAATTCAACCCAAATGTGCCACTTTGTAAAATAAATAATCAGTCGTTTAATACGTTTAAAAACTGGGCGCAACACTGGAGTGAAAGTGTTGGGTTAGATTTAAATATTAAACAACCTATTAGAAAAAACAGCTCAAAAGAAGCAAAATTCAGAGTAATAGATAAAACAACTTTAAATACAGATAATTCATTTTTAGTGTGTTTAAAACCCAATAAAAAAGCAAAATTTACTTCTGGCGACTTATTGTCTATCTATCCAGAAAATGATGCAGTAGAGCGTCTGTATTCTATTGGGAAAGTTGATGACAATATAGTGCTAAGTATTAAAAAACACGAGTTTGGAGTATGCTCCAATTATTTTAATCGGCTTAAAAAAAATGATATGATTACTGCCTCAATAAAAACAAATACAGTTTTTTATTTACCAACTCATGGTAAAGAAGTTATTATGATTGCCAACGGAACAGGAATTGCGCCTTTTTTAGGAATGATAAACGAAAAGTCGAATAATTTAAAGGCTTATTTATTTTGGGGAGGTCGAACTCAAGACTCATTAAAAATGTATTCAAAATATATTGATAAGGCGTTTAATAACAAAAAATTATCTGGACTTTATATCAGTTTTTCAAATGAAGAAAGTCAGAAAAAATATGTTCAAAATTCAATTAGTGAAAAGGCAGATTTAATATGTAGTGTTTTAAAAAATAATGGATCAATACTAATTTGTGGTTCTGTAGCTATGTTAAAAGGCGTTTTAAACACACTAAATCATATGACAATATCTAAATTAAACGAACCTATAAGCACATTTGAAAACAATAATCAAATAAAAACAGATTGTTATTAAAAACCAGAATATAACATGTGTCATAAAATAAAAATACTTTCAAAAGTTAAAAGTGGGACACTTTCGCTATGTAAGCAATGTGCTATTTATCATCTTGAATTTAATAATATTTACTTTGAGTTTACAACAAAAGAGCTTCTTAATTTTAAAGAATTTATGCGAACAATAAATTTAGGGTATTGGGAAGAAAAATATTCTTGTAGCATGATTAAGAGAAAAATACCCATTCCTTCTACTCAAAATAATTTAATACTTATGTTTAATAGGCAAGAGGTAATAGAATTAAAAGCTTTGTTATTTTTTAACGAAAAAGAGAACCATTTATCAATACTTGATGTTAATGAAATAGACTATGTTTTTATTTTAAACTAATTTATAGATGGATGATGTGTTTCATGCAAATATTTGGTGGTGCAGATACATTTGCAAGAGCTTTAATTACTGCCTATAAATTTAACATCTTCTGTATATAATGTTCTAAGAGAAAAACGATACAGCTCATTTAATTCAGGAAAAGAAAAAGCATTTGAAAATGGGAAATTAGAACTTTCAGATTTATATGATATTACAAAACAAAATGGCGAATTACATTTACAAAGCGGTAAACAAGAATTGTTTGAAAATATTATTAGTCAATATATATAAGGTAATAACTTTTTTTGTTTAAAATAAAAAGTGTAAATCGTTGGTGATAAATTGTTCCTGGGGCATGGTATTTGATGCCTAATCTAATTATAATGCTGAAATTTAATTAATTATAATGGCTTCAAATAAATTTAAAAAAGATAAATAAACGAAGAAACGAGATAATCACATTTTGTAATTGTTATTTTTTTTTAGCTGCACCCTTGTATCTCCTACTATTTTTATTTGTTAGTTACATTTTTTTTATATCTTTAGCACTTTAACTATAATAAAATTAAGATCTAGAACATGAAAAGATTATTTTCTATCCTTGCTATAACAGGAATTATGGCATTCGGAACTGTTAATGCAACTACAATTGCAAACACAAATACAGCAATTACTACTGTAACTACAAGTACAATTCAAGCTGAAGAGGCACCTGCCGAAGAGTTAGGTTTTCATCAAGAATTAAAGAAACGATTTATTGAAGGTGGTCCTGGATTTATGGGGATTGTATTATTATGTTTAATTCTTGGGTTAGCAATTGCTATAGAAAGAATTATCTTTTTAAACCTTTCAACAACTAACACAAGTAAATTAACACAAAATGTAGAAGATGCATTATCTTCTGGAGGTGTTGAAGCTGCTAAAGAAGTTTGTAGAAATACTAAAGGGCCTATCGCCTCTATTTTCTATCAAGGTTTAGATAGAACAGATGAAGGTATAGAAGCTACCGAAAAAGCAGTTGTAGCTTACGGAGGTGTTCAAATGGGACAATTAGAAAAAAATGTATCTTGGATTTCATTATTTATTGCCTTGGCACCAATGCTTGGTTTCATGGGTACAGTAATTGGTATGATTCAAGCATTCGATAAAATTGAAGCTGCTGGAGATATGAATCCATCGTTAGTAGCAGGTGGTATTAAAGTAGCACTTTTAACAACGGTATTTGGTTTAGTTGTGGCTATTATTCTTCAAATTTTTTACAATTATATTATTGCTAAAATAGATAGTATTGTTAATGATATGGAAGATGCTTCTATTACATTAATGGATTTACTTATCAGAAATAAGAAGTAATAACTTAAATACAAACTATTATGCACAAAATATTTAAAATTGTGGCTTTCGTATTAGCCATTGCTGGTATTATATTTACCGCGATGTTAGCTAGTGGTAATAAAAGTCAAATAGGTAGCATTTTATATGTAGCTTATGCAGTATTAATCATAGTTTTAGCATCGGTTGTTATCTTTACTTTGGTAAACACATTTTCAAATCCAGCTAATCTTAAAAGTACCCTTAAAGGTCTTGGAGCTTTTATTTTATTAGCACTTATATGTTACTTTGGTTTTGCTAATGGTGTAGAAACACCACTAAAAGAAGGCGGAACATTATCTGCTGGAGATTCTAAACTGTTAGGAGCAGGATTGTATTTGTTCTACGCACTTATTCTTGTAGCTGGAGGATCAATGTTGTTTTTCGGAATTAAAAAAATGATTAAATAATTATGGCAAAACGAGCAGCACCAGAAGTTAATGCAGGCTCAATGGCCGACATTGCTTTCTTATTATTAATATTCTTTTTAGTAACAACTACTATCGAGAAGGATTCGGGAATTAACCGAAAACTTCCCCCGATGGAAGAAAATGAAGAAGATGTTATTATTAAGCAGAAAAATATCTTTACAGTATTGTTAAATAAAAGTGATCAATTACTTGTCGAAGATGAAATAATGGAAGTTAAAGATTTAAGAGCTGCAGCTGTTGAGTTTTTAGATAATGGAGGAGACGGTTCTTGCGATTTTTGCCAAGGTGCTAAAGATCCAAAATCATCTGATAATCCAGATAAAGCTATTATTTCTCTTAAAAACGACCGCGAAACATCTTACGCTGCATACATAACAGTACAAAACGAGTTAGTTGCAGCTTATAATGTGCTTAGAAACAGAAGGGCTTTACAAGTAGGATCGCAAAAAGGGTTTTCTGATATGGACTTTGTAACCATGCAGAAAAACTATAAAGATGTCAGATGGGTAGGTAATAAAGAAAAGTTAAAAGCAGTTATCGACCAAATAAAGGTTGAGATTCCTCAAAAACTTTCAGAAGTACAATAATCTAGAATAAATAAATAAGATTATGTCTAAATTTAAAAAGAAAAAAGATGGAGGTTTAGCTCCAATAAATACAGCATCGTTACCAGATATTGTTTTTATGTTATTATTCTTCTTTATGGTTGCTACTGTAATGCGAGAAGATACATTAATGATAAAGAATGCATTACCCCTCGCAGACCAAGTTGAAAAACTAGATAAGAAGAACCCTATTAGTTATATCTATATGGGAAAACCGGCTTCTGGTTACGAAAAATATGGTAATGTTGCTAGAATTCAGTTAAATGATAAATTTGCAAGTGTAGGAGATGTTGCTGCCTTTATTGCTGCAGAACGAGGTGCTATGCGAGAAGAACTTATTCCATTTTTAACAGTATCTTTAAAAGTAGATAAAGAAGCTAATATGGGTATAGTTGGCGATGTTAAGCAGGAGCTTAGAAAGGTTAATGCTTTAAAAATAAACTACACTACTGGAGCTGGAGAAGCATTAACAAACATGCAATAAAACAATCTTAATTTATATTTAAAAGGTATTCTATATAGAATACCTTTTTTTATGTTATCTTTTTTGAAATAAGAAACTCGTATTTTCGTTTATTATAAAAAGAATGAAATCATTATTAATTTTTGTTAGTATTATTTTTATTGGGCAAAAAGGCTTATCTCAGGAAACCAATAATAAAGTTGTTGATTCTTTGTATAAAGAAGATCAGTTTTATGCCGCAGTAACCTATAATTTATTAGGAAATAAACCAGAGGAGATTTCTCAAGGTAGTTTTTCTACTGGGTTTCATTTTGGATATATTAAGGATATGCCAATTAATAAAAAACGAAATGTTGCCTTAGGTCTTGGTTTGGGGTATTCTGCAAATTCATTTAATAATAATCTCTATTTAAATAAAGATAGTAATGGAACTATAAGTTATAGTGTTTTAGAAGATAGCGATACCTTTACTAAGAATAAGCTTTCAATGCACTTACTTGAGGTTCCTTTTGAATTTAGGTGGCGTACATCAAACGCCACAGATTATAAATTTTGGCGAGTTTATACAGGGTTTAAATTTGGTTATGTATTATCCAATACAGCTAAATATAAAGGTGATTTAGGTAATAGTAAATTAAAAAAAATAAATGATTTTAATAGTATGCAATATGGATTAACACTTAGTGTTGGTTACAATACTTGGAATTTATATTTGTATTATGCACTTAACTCTATTTTTTCTAAAGATGCTTTATTGGATGGTAGTGCGATAGACTTAAATGCTATAAAAGTAGGTTTGATGTTTTATATCTTATAAATAGGCACTTTCAGGAGTAGTTCAACCTATTGGCTTTCAGTTATTTAATTTGTATTTTAGATAAAACAAAACCCCGAA
>CANKVS010000106.1 GCA_947487155.1 uncultured Flaviramulus sp. | reverse complement strand
AATACACTCAACTTAAAGCAAATCATCAATTAAAGTTGTTTTAATGCCTCGTATGCTTGCATCGAGGTAGTTTACTTGATTAATAAGTTTAAATCACTTCTATTCCCAGTATTTACTCATTGGAATAAAGCTACCCTTTTTAAAAGACAAGTTACTTCAATTAGTATTTTATCGTATGCATTGTATTTAATTAATTATTCGTTGATATTACTGTCTATCCAATATTTTATAGATGTTGAAAATCAATCTATTTTAATAAAAGTTATCCTATTTTTTATGTATTGGCTACTAACATTCGTTTTAGCTTATATACTTTATAAATATTTCGAAAAACCTATGACAAGCTTAAGAGATTCAAAATTTATAAAAGATAGGTTTATTAAGTAAGTTTGTGGGCAGTATAAAGACTTATTATTCTAATATTGCTTTTTTCAATATCTTGAAATACAGTAGGCAAACCACTCAGTTTTGCTAATTTGTAAATTTCATCATTGTTATTTTATTAAATTAATAATTTCATAGATGAAAATATAGTTTGAATTATGAAATAATTAAAATAATAATAGATTTGGTTACATTTTTTTAATACCTGCTATTATTCGTATTTTTGCTGAACTTTCAAAATTGAAGAATTTTAAAATATATAAAATATGGCATTTGACATCGAAATGATTAAAGGTGTTTACACCAGAATGGCAGAGCGCGTTGATAAAGCTCGCGAGATAGTAGGAAAACCATTAACGCTTTCTGAAAAAATATTATATAATCACCTTTGGGATGGAAATCCTACCAAAGCTTTTGCTAGAGGAAAGGATTACGTTGATTTTGCACCTGATAGAATTGCGTGTCAAGATGCAACCGCTCAAATGGCATTATTGCAGTTTATGCAAGCCGGAAAAAGTAAGGTCGCTGTTCCAACAACGGTACATTGCGATCACTTAATTCAAGCTAAAGAAGGTGCTGCTACAGATTTAAAACACGCTAACAATGTGAGTAGCGAGGTTTTTAATTTCTTAGAGTCGGTGTCTAATAAATACGGTATTGGTTTCTGGAAACCAGGAGCAGGTATTATTCATCAAGTTGTTTTAGAAAATTATGCATTCCCAGGAGGAATGATGATTGGTACCGATTCGCACACCGTAAATGCAGGTGGTTTAGGTATGGTTGCTATTGGTGTTGGTGGTGCAGATGCTGTTGATGTAATGGCAGGTATGGCTTGGGAACTTAAATTCCCAAAACTAATTGGTGTTAAATTAACAGGAAAACTTTCTGGATGGACAGCACCTAAAGATGTCATTTTAAAAGTAGCAGAAATTCTAACAGTAAAAGGAGGAACAGGAGCTATTGTTGAATATTTCGGACCTGGAGCTACATCAATGTCTTGTACAGGGAAAGGAACCATTTGTAACATGGGGGCTGAAATAGGAGCGACGACTTCTACTTTTGGATATGATGAATCAATGGAGCGCTATTTACGTGCAACCGATAGAGCAGATGTTGCAGATGTAGCAAATGTGGTAAAACAGCATTTAACTGCTGATGCCGAGGTTTATGCAAACCCAGAACACTATTTCGATCAGGTTATAGAAATTAATTTATCAGAATTGGGCCCATTATTAAACGGTCCTTTCACGCCAGATTTATCTACAGAAGTAGGATCTGCAATGACTGAAAAAGCTACAGCAAGCGAGTGGCCTTTAAAAGTAGAATGGGGATTAATAGGGTCTTGTACAAACTCATCTTATGAAGATTTATCAAGAGCATCATCTATCGCACAACAAGCTATAGATAAAGGTTTAAAAATGAAAGCCGAATTAGGCATTAATCCAGGTTCAGAACAAGTACGCTATACAGCAGAACGTGATGGTATTCTTGGAATTTTCGAAAACCTAGATGCTAAAATATTTACTAATGCCTGCGGACCATGTATTGGGCAATGGGCAAGATATTCAGATCCTAAAAACGCACCAAAAAACAGTATCGTTCACTCGTTTAACAGAAACTTTGCTAAACGTGCTGATGGAAACCCAAATACACATGCCTTTGTAGCATCGCCAGAATTAACAGCTGCGATAGCGGTTGCTGGTCGTTTAGACTTTAATCCATTAACAGATAAGCTAATCAACGAAGATGGACAAGAAGTGATGTTCGATGAGCCAACAGGATGGGAATTACCTCCAAAAGGTTTTGCAGTAGATGATAATGGGTATTTAGCACCAGAAGCAGATGGAAGCCATGTAGAAGTTTCTGTTAAAGATGATTCAGAGCGGTTACAATTATTAACACCTTTCGAGCCTATTGGAAACTCAATTACAGGTGCTAAACTTTTAATAAAAGCATTCGGAAAATGTACTACCGACCATATTTCTATGGCAGGACCATGGCTACGTTTCAGAGGGCATTTAGATAATATTGCAAACAATACCTTAATTGGAGCAGTAAACGCCTTTGGACAAAAAACGAACTTCGTTAAAAATCAACTAACAGGAGAATATGGCGGTGTTCCAGATGTACAACGCGAGTACAAAAAGGCAGGTATAAAAACCATAGTAGTTGGCGATCATAATTACGGCGAGGGCTCTTCAAGAGAACATGCAGCAATGCAACCGCGCCATTTAGGTGTAGCTGCGGTTATTGTAAAATCGTTTGCACGTATCCACGAAACAAACCTTAAAAAACAAGGGATGTTAGGTTTAACCTTTGCTAATGAAGCAGATTACGATGTAATTAAAGAAGATGATACATTTAACTTTATCGACTTAAACGCATTTGCTCCAGGAAAGCAATTAACGCTTGAAGCTCTACATGCCGATGGAAGTAAAGATGTAATTATTTTAAACCACACGTACAATCAATCTCAAATAGATTGGTATAATGAAGGTTCTGCGCTTAATCTTATTAAGAAACAAAACGCTTAAAATTCAAGTACATATATTAAAAAATCCAGTCTGTAAAGGCTGGATTTTTAAGTTTAATAGTCTTATGTTTAGGAGACTGCCTGTTGGGAGGCAGATTACCCTTCCCGATAGTTATCTGAAGGGGGGCGGTCTTGGAGTTCATCCTGAGCGGAGTACGAAGGATTATATCTTTTTTTTTTCGTCATAGCGAGGAGGAACGACGTGGCTATCTGTTAAATTTTAGTTCTAAATAAGCAGTGTTTTTTATTAAAGCAAAAAAAAGGATGCCACTACAATCCCTAACGCACTTATCCGCTAGTTGTGTGCAATTCGGGAAATTTTGAAAATCATACCAATTTTTGGTATATTTGAATAAATTTGCATAAAATGAATAAAAACACATCAATATCACTCGGAAATTATTTTGACCAATTCGTTCAAAACCGAATAAGTGAGGGACGTTTTAAAAACGTTAGTGAAGTTATACGAGCTGGATTAAGGCTCTTAGAAGAAGAAGAAAATAAAGTTATTGCCTTGAAAAACGCAATACAAGAAGGAATTGATAGTGGAATCGCTCACGATTTTAACCCAAAAGAACATTTAGAATCTTTAAAAGCAAAAAAGCACTTGAATGGCTGAATATAAACTAACCAATAAAGCTGTCGAGGATTTATCAAAGATTTGGGATTACACTTTTGAGGTTTGGACTGAAAAACAAGCTGACAAATATTACGATGGACTGATTTCTAATTGTGAGGAAATTGCCGAAAATCCAGAGTTAGGAAAAAACTACAAAGGCATATCAAAACAACTGTTCGGAGTCAAAGTAAATCGACACGTAATATTCTACAGGACTTTGAATAAAGATTATGTCGAAATCACGAGAATATTACACGAAAGAATGAACTTAAGGAAAAGAATAGCCGAATAAAAAAAGAAGTTCGTTTAACGTGTTTGTGTATGATTTCGTTGCGTGTTTAGCAACTAAATTAGCAAATACAAACCGAATAGAAAACCCTCTCGGATTTTCGTAAGTATGCAAACTAGCAATTGATTATATGCATCTTTGTTGTACGTTCGTACTTATTTCATTTTTTTATCAAATCTAAATATTCAATTAGATTAGTTTTTTTAAAACTAGAAACATGATGATGGATGTTAATACTTGTTTTAGATAAATGAGTAAATGGTGAAACATCTAATTCGTCAAGTTTATTCATCATCAATTGTTGCTTTTCTTCCGACATTTCTCTAATGATATGTTCAAGAGATTCTCTGATTTTATTCAGATTGCTATATGTTATATCCAATATCCTTTGACCATATTTTAGAGTTTCCTCATAAGTCGGAAACTTGCCTTTATGAATTACACTATTTCTAAATTTTCGTTCGCTATCAGTTAAATTGTCGGGTAGCTCTCCATATTCTTTTACATATAGAAAAGTAAAAGCTCCAAGTTGTCTTTCGGATTGTTGACTGACTTTTTTCCATGCAGTTTCAAATATTTTCTCTGAAGTATTATATTTTCTAAAAAGGACTTTAATTAAAAATTCTTGAAGTCTTTCCAAACTGCTAGTTAAAGAAGATATTGCTTCTCGATAGTAACCATCTTGTATAGCATAAAGAGCAGATTCCATTAATAATTCAAATTTTTCATTTTTAACGAAGTATAAATTGACGTGACCTATTGAGCATTTGTATTCATATAAATCTTCGTCTCTCACCTGAACAAAATCGTAAGTATTAATATTTTCACGAAAACACTTACTACATTGAAATTTAATTTTCATTATAAATTATATGGTTAAGGTTCTGGTTTTTCCGCGTGACGTACAATCGTTAAACGAAATTAGTTAATTTTTCTGATAAAGTCAAACAGTACATTATACTGTTATTAGAAGCAATTATTAAACAAATAGCTTCCCATTCAAAACATCAAAATCGTATTTTTGAAAAAACTTCAAAATAATGAACTCCAGAGCAAATCAACTTAAAGCCTTTGATAGATTGTTAACCATTATGGATGAGTTGCGCGAGCAATGTCCGTGGGATAAAAAACAAACTATGGAAACCTTGAGGCATCTTACTATTGAAGAAACTTACGAACTTGGTGATGCCATTTTAGATAACGATTTGGAGGAAGTTAAAAAAGAACTTGGCGATGTATTATTACACATTGTTTTTTACTCTAAAATAGGAAGCGAAACCAAAGATTTTGATATTGCCGATGTATGCAACAGTATTTGCGAAAAACTAATAAGCAGGCATCCACATATTTATAGCGATGTTAAGGTTGAAAATGAAGACGATGTAAAACGTAATTGGGAAAACTTAAAATTAAAAGAAGGTAAAACCAGTGTTTTAGAAGGTGTGCCTAATAGTTTACCCGCTTTAGTTAAAGCCAATAGAATTCAAGAAAAAGTAGCAGGCGTAGGTTTCGATTGGGAAGAATCCAATCAAGTTTGGGAAAAAGTAGAGGAGGAGCTTAGCGAATTTAAAGCTGAAGTAGCTAAAGGAGATGCAAATAGTATGGAAAGCGAATTTGGCGATGTTATGTTTTCTATGGTAAATTATGCTCGATTTTTAAATATAAACCCCGAAAATGCACTGGAAAGAACCAATAAAAAGTTTTCTAAACGATTTAAATATTTGGAAGAAAAAGCTAAAGAATTAAATAAACCTTTAAAGGATATGACGCTTGCCGAAATGGATGTATTTTGGGAAGAGGCGAAATTGTTATAAGGTAAGTATTTAGATATTTAACTCATAAAAGTGAATTTATAATATCTATTTTTATTTGAAATAACTAGTATAAATAGATTAGTAGGCATTAATAGTACTAGCTAAAGTGTTTTCATTAATAGTATTTAATATTGATATATTTAATTTTATTCTCTTTTAGGTTTAATACCTCGAGGCTTGCCTCGTTAATTATTAGTATTTTGTGACTCGATGTCACAAAA
>CANKVS010000105.1:0-2500 GCA_947487155.1 uncultured Flaviramulus sp. | reverse complement strand
TGATCTACCCATGGGCAGGTTGAAGCTGTAGTAACATACAGTGGAGGACCGAACCGGTTGACGTTGAAAAGTCTTCGGATGACCTGTGGGTAGGGGTGAAAGGCCAATCAAACTCGGAAATAGCTCGTACTCCCCGAAATGCATTTAGGTGCAGCGTTGATTAATAGTTTTATAGAGGTAGAGCTACTGATTGGATGCGGGGGCTTCACCGCCTACCAATTCCTGACAAACTCCGAATGCTATAAAATGTTCATCAGCAGTGAGGGCATGGGTGCTAAGGTCCATGTCCGAGAGGGAAAGAACCCAGACCATCAGCTAAGGTCCCCAAATGTATGTTAAGTTGAAAAAACGAGGTTGGATTGCTTAGACAGCTAGGATGTTGGCTTGGAAGCAGCCATTCATTTAAAGAGTGCGTAACAGCTCACTAGTCGAGCGATCCGGCATGGATAATAATCGGGCATAAACATACTACCGAAGCTATGGCATCGAAAGATGGGTAGGGGAGCATTGTAGTGTCGTCGAAGGTGTACTGTGAGGTATGCTGGAGAAGCTACAAAAGAAAATGTAGGCATAAGTAACGATAATGCGGGCGAGAAACCCGCACTCCGAAAGACTAAGGTTTCCTCAGCTATGCTAATCAGCTGAGGGTTAGTCGGGACCTAACGCGAACCCGAAAGGGGTAGTGGATGGACAACAGGTTAATATTCCTGTACCTGCTCTTACTAAAAGTGACGGAGGCGTAAATTTGGTGCGTACTGACGGAATAGTACGTTGAAGCGAGTGGTAACACCGTGATAGTACACTGCGACTTCGGTCAAGGTGATAATCCAGAAAAGCGACTTCCAAGAAAAGCGAAAGAAGCAGCCCGTACCCTAAACCGACACAGGTAGTTGGGATGAGAATTCTAAGGAGCTCGAGAGATTCATGGCTAAGGAACTAGGCAAAATAGACTCGTAACTTCGGGAGAAGAGTCGCCACCCTTTGGGGTGGCCGCAGTGAAAAGGTCCAGGCGACTGTTTATCAAAAACACAGGGCTATGCTAAAACGAAAGTTGATGTATATGGCCTGACACCTGCCCGGTGCTGGAAGGTTAAGTGGAGATGTTAGCTTCGGCGAAGCATTCAAATGAAGCCCCAGTAAACGGCGGCCGTAACTATAACGGTCCTAAGGTAGCGAAATTCCTTGTCGGGTAAGTTCCGACCTGCACGAATGGTGCAACGATCTGGACACTGTCTCAGCCATGAGCTCGGTGAAATTGTAGTATCGGTGAAGATGCCGATTACCCGCTGTGGGACGAAAAGACCCCGTGCACCTTTACTATAGCTTAGTATTGGTTTTGGATAAGTAATGTGTAGGATAGGTGGGAGACTTTGAAGTGGCGTCGCTAGGCGTTGTGGAGTCATTGTTGAAATACCACCCTTTGCTTATCTAGAGTCTAACTTTCCTTTGGAAAGGACAGTGCTTGGTGGGTAGTTTGACTGGGGTGGTCGCCTCCAAAAGAGTAACGGAGGCTTCTAAAGGTACCCTCAGCACGCTTGGTAACCGTGCGTAGAGTGCAATGGCATAAGGGTGCTTGACTGAGAGACCTACAAGTCGATCAGGTTGGAAACAAGAGCATAGTGATCCGGTGGTTCCGCATGGAAGGGCCATCGCTCAAAGGATAAAAGGTACGCCGGGGATAACAGGCTGATCTCCCCCAAGAGCTCATATCGACGGGGGGGTTTGGCACCTCGATGTCGGCTCGTCACATCCTGGGGCTGGAGAAGGTCCCAAGGGTTGGGCTGTTCGCCCATTAAAGTGGCACGCGAGCTGGGTTCAGAACGTCGTGAGACAGTTCGGTCTCTATCTACAGTGGGCGTTAGAAATTTGAGTGGATCTGACTCTAGTACGAGAGGACCGAGTTGGACTAACCTCTGGTGTATCAGTTGTTCCGCCAGGAGCATTGCTGAGTAGCTACGTTGGGAAGGGATAAGCGCTGAAAGCATATAAGCGCGAAACCCACCACAAGATGAGATTTCTTTAAAGGGTCGTGGGAGATGACCACGTTGATAGGCTACAGGTGTAAAGGCAGTAATGTCATAGCCGAGTAGTACTAATAACCCATAGGCTTATTGTTACTTCGACTTCGCTCAGTGACCAGTAATGATTACTGAGCGAGTCTGTTTTTTTATAACGTTCAATACATAGTATTATAATTTATGTGTCATGATTCTTTGAATCTTTTTTCAATATGTTAACTTATACAGTTGGTAGTAGAGAGTTTTGAGATTTGTAGTTTTGCTGCATACTGATTTACTGGAAACTTACACACTGAAAGATTTAAGGTGGTTATAGCGATGGGGCTCACCTCTTACCATTCCGAACAGAGAAGTTAAGCCCATTAGCGCCGATGGTACTGCATTTGTGGGAGAGTAGGTCGTTGCCTTTTTTATTCTAAATTTAATTTAGAATTTTTAATCCTCAACATTATTTGTTGAGGATTTTTTTGTTTAAAAGGTTT
>CANKVS010000104.1 GCA_947487155.1 uncultured Flaviramulus sp. | reverse complement strand
GAGTAGGTCTACAGATAAATGCAAGGTCTTGTCTTTTTTATGCAAAAATAGCATTCCTCATCAAATTTACACACAACAATTGGTCTTGATCCTTAAATAAGTTGCTGCCCAATATTGCTCATTAATCATTTTAAGAGCATTATTTTCATCATAAGGGTTTGCTACTAGATAATCACTTATATCATCATCTGAAATTGATAAATTTGAATTATAGATAGTATAATCTTTCATTGCTGCTGTAACTCCATTATTATAATGGGTTTCTACATCGCCAGAAGCAAAACCTCTATAAACACACTCTGCGAGCATAAGTTCTACTTCTGCATAAGATAATAGAATATTAGGTGTTCCCTCATTGTAAACATTAGTATTAAATTGGGAATAAAATGTTTTTATATTTACATTCTCTACACCTTCATATTCTGTAATAGTAGATGGGATGTACCCATTAGGAAGACCTTTATACTCTCCACTTTCATTAGGAAGCGCAACAATTTCTAAACGTGGATCATCATTGTTTTTAAGCCAATCAATCCAAGTTTTACCCATTGTACATGTACCTGCATTCAATTCATTGTAAAGAGCTAATCCAATTGAGTTTCTACTATAATTTTCTCCTCCTGTAAAGTGATTTACAATTAAAGCATCATTATTATCTACCATAAGTCCTCCAGTTACTGCTTTAGTAATGTACTCTTTTGCTAGTGTTTCATTAGCATCAGCCATTCTTAAGGACAAACGTAACATTAATGAATAGCCAAACTTTTTCCATTTTTATAAATCTCCATTGTAAACAATATCTTGATTTTCAAAAGTATTTTGAGTATTTGTAAAAGCGTTTAATGATTCCTCTAATTCTTTTAAAAGATCTTTATAAATATCACTTTGTAAATTATAGACAGGTGTTGTTAAATTTTCTAAATAACCTAAACCAGCTTCAAAGTAAGGTACATCTCCATGTAAATCTGTTATTTTACTGAAGACCAAAGCTAACCAAATACGAACCATTGATAATTTATTTACATCTTCTGGTGCTGCTAGCTGCGTTTTTAAATTTACCAAACTTTTTACAACTCCACCGTAGTAGCCCCAAAGCCCAGTAGCATAACTTTCGTTTAAAGTATATTTGTCGCCACTATAATAAGTTTCTAAACTGGCTAACTGACCAGACATCATACCACAATAAATTACTTCGGTAGTCCATGATCTATTTGAAGTACCTAACTGCGCACTTGCAAACGTATACCCTGGTTCAAGTGAATTAACTGTATTTGGGTTTATATTTAATTCTGCTAATTCCTCATTATCACACGATACTATAAAGAATAATGTGAATATACTACATACTATATATTTAATTTTCATTTGTTTTGTTAATTAAAATTTAACTGATAAATTAAGACCATAAGTTCTAGATGTTGGTAAACCGAACATTTCTAATCCTTGTGCATTACTAGAATTTAATGCTGATTCTGGATCTATGTTAGGTATTTTTCCATACAACGTAGCAAGATTTCTTCCTACAAGTGAAATTTTCATGCTTTTTATTATATCTGAATCGATAGCTTTGGTTAGATCATATCCAATTGATAGTTCTCTAAGTTTTATATAAGAGGCATCATAAAAAACATTCTCTGCCGCGTATGATGTATTTTTATAATACTCATGAAGATCTTCGTTAGCTATAGTCCATTCACCTGCATTTCCATTTTCGTCAACCCCTGAAACTGTTAATCCTTCACCTCTTCCTGCTAAAGTGTTTTTATGCAACCCAGCTCGAATCATATAATAATTTGTGGCACTATACACGTTTCCACCAAATTGTCCATCAATTTGTGCATTTAAATAAAAACCTTTATAACTAAATGAGTTACTTAGCCCTATCATTTTATCATGCACACCTTGCCCTAAAACTTCAAATTCATCTGTAGTTACAGGAAAACCATTAGCATCATATACTTTCTGTCCATCAATTGTTTTTTGTACACGACCAGTAACCATACTATATGGCTGCCCAACAATATGCTTTATGGCTCCCCGTCCTGTTCTTGAGAGAGCAGCTGTTACTTCTGTAACATCTCCACTTAATTTCACAACTTCATTATTGTTTTTAGAGAAATTAAGGGTTGCATTCCATTTAAATTCTTTGTCAAATGGTTTTACATTAATCATAACCTCGTATCCTTTATTGTTTACCTGACCAATGTTTACTAAAGCACTTCCATAACCTGATGTTGAAGAGACACTTGAATAAAGTATATCATCTGTTGTTTTTCTGTTATAGTATGAAAAATCAATTCCTAATTTACTTTTGAACAAGCGTAAATCTAACCCTACTTCCCATTCTGTATTTGTTAAAGGTTTTAAGTTGGTAGAAGGGATATACCCTTGTGTTATTCCTCCCAAGGTTGCACCATTGTGAGTCCCTGATGATACTGAATAGGTTAAAGCAGTTTGATATGCACTTCCTGCATCACCACCTACTTGAGCCCATGAAGCTCGCAGTTTTGCAAATGATAAGGTTGAGCTGTTTATGTTTATATTTAAGTCCTCTAATATATCAGTAGCTATTGCGCTTAAACTAATTGATGGGTAGAAAATGCCACGACCATCTAATGTGCTATACCAATCTTGACGTCCAGTCATAGTAACATACAAATAATCATTATATCCAAATTCGGCAGATCCATACAGAGAATTAATACCAGATTCATTATATGATTTATTGTAGCCTATTGTTCTTAAATTGCTAATTATATGCATGTTAGGTATGCTAAACCCTGAGCCATTAGCTCCATTGCTTTCATATTCTCGTCGCATTTGATTTCCTCCAAGAAAACCGTTAAAAGAGAGTTTGTTAAAATCTTTATTGAACCCAAGCAAGAAGTCTTTATTTACTTCACGATTTCTAATTGCACTTTCTGACATGCCTGCATAACCATGAGCGACACCCGATGGTGTAATATCATACCTTTTTGTATTCCAAAAATCAAAACCATAGGTACCTTGAATGTACATCCAATCTGTAAGATCATAACGTAATTTTATAGAATTAATAATTCTATCTTGCTGATCTCCTCTTTCGTATTGATATACTGCAAAATATGGGTTTTGGCGCCAAACATCATTACTTAACATATACTCATTTCCTTCACCGTCTGTACCAGGCATATTAGTATCACCAATAATCATATCTGCATCAATGGTTGTTGGTAATGTACCAAGAACAAAACCTGAATTATTAGCAAAATCTCCTACGTTTGGTCTGTTTTTGGCTTTTTGCCATGAATATTTACTATTTACAGAAAGGTTTAATTTTTTAGAAATATTGCCAGAGTAGTTTATACTACCTATAATGCGGTCAAAAGTTGAGTTAGGAGTTATTGGTTTTGTATTATTAACATTTAATGCAACACGCACATTGTGGTCTTCATTCCCGCCACTAAAGGCTATACTATTATTGTATGTTTCTCCTATATTATAAAAATCCTTTAAAAGGTTTTTTCTATTATAAACATATGGACGATTTACTCCATCAAAATAAGGTACTATACTACCGTCTAACCTAGCTCCAAACGCATATTTATTTTCTGCTCTGGCAGCTTCTGTTGTGGTTGGAGCAATCCCGTAACGTCCATGTCCATATTCTGTTTGAATATCAAACGGGTTAACAATTACATCAAAAGTTGAATTGCTGTTTATTTCAACTCCGATTCCTTTTCTTGTACTTCCTGTTTTTGTAGAAATCAATATAACTCCATTTTGAGCACGAGAACCGTACAATGCAGCAGCAGTATTACCTTTTAATACACTTATTGATTCTATTTCATCTGAATTGATTGCAGAGAGACCATCTCCCCAATCTGCTCCTCCCCATCTACCAGGGCTTCCGTTTTGTGAGTTATCCATAGGAATTCCATCAACTACAAACAAAGGTTGGTTATTACCATTTATAGAGCTATTACCTCTTATGATAATACGCGAAGAACCAGTTACTCCAGTTGTTGGTGTAGAAACATTTACACCTGCTACTTTACCAGTAAGTGCTGTTCCAAAATTTAATGTTTTGTTTTCTTCAAATTTTTCACCTTTTACTTCTGTTACAGAATATCCTAGTGTTTTTGTACTTCTCTTTATTCCTAATGCTGTTACAACAATTTCATCTAAAGATTCGGTATCTTCTTTTAAGCTAATATTAATATTAGTTTTATCACCAACAGTAACTTCACTTGTTATGTAGCCTAAATATGAAATAAGAAGTATGGCATTTTCGTTATTAACACTAATTGAAAATTTACCATCAAAATCAGATTGTGTACCATTTGTTGTTCCTTTTTCAACAATATTTGCTCCTGGTAATGGCTGCCCATTTGTATCTGTAATGGTGCCAGTAACTTGAAATTCCTGATTTACAGTTTTCGTAGCTTTAGCCTCATTTAATAATGCGCCAATGTCACTCTTTTTTATTACAACTTGCTTATCAAGATATACTATAGAAACATTAAAGCCTTTAAAAACCTTATCAAGTATTTTTGATAGTTTTTCTTTTTTCGCAGTTATACTTACTTTTTTGTTTGAATAAAAAGTGTTTTTTTCATACAAAAATTTATAATCAGTTATCTGTTCTAATTCGCTAAGAATATTTTTAATGGTTGTGTTATTCATATCCAACGACACCTTAGTGTTTTGACTATAAGTGTCTGTTGCATGAAGATGAAATAGAGAACACAGTAATAGCAATGTAGTTAGCTTCATTTTTAAACTAAAATTAGTAGAACTGGTAAAGAAACC
The DNA here is from genome assembly GCA_947487155.1 of uncultured Flaviramulus sp. Lineage (GTDB taxonomy): Bacteria > Bacteroidota > Bacteroidia > Flavobacteriales > Flavobacteriaceae > CANLXL01. Next base: position 1,456 of record CANKVS010000104.1, on the reverse strand, counting down.
AATTCGTTCAATGAATTTTTTCATACTTTTGTTTTGATTTAAATTAAGTTTTGTAAAATTTTTAAATCATTTTATTAGATCGGAAAATGTTCCAGCATTTTCCGATTTTTTTTATGTATTATACTTGAGTAGTATATGTATAAAATGATTTTTTTAGTTTTTCAGTATTGTTTAAAATATTGTTTAATTAGTTTTTAATCATATAATCGTGTTTTTAAGGGTTAATAGTTATTTGCTTATTGTTATTAATTAAGTAAGTGAAAGATGCTGCTTCACTTAAACTTTTCATTACTTGATGTATATCTTCTATATCAAATCTAGCTGTAAAATATCTAAGATCTAAAGCTTTGTAATTATTTATAAACGTAACATTATATTGTCTTTCTAATTTTTTCAAAATATCATCAAACCTAATTTCATTAAGTATTAATTTACCTTCCATCCAAGCTGTATGCCTTTCAATATTAGTTTTATTTATTGCTATTTGTTTTGTGTCTTTATCCCAAGCAGCTATATGTTCTGGTTTTAATAAAGAGGCTGTTGAGGCATTATATATTTCTTTTTTATTGTAAATGGATACAGATCCTTCTACTAATACTGTATTTATGTATTTGTCTTCTGGGTAAGAGGTTACGTTAAATTGAGTCCCTAATACTCTTATACCAACTTCATTTGTATTGATAATAAATGGATGATTGGCATCTTTAGCTACATCGAAATAAGCTTCTCCATTTAAAAACACTTGTCTACTTTTTCCATCAATAAATTCAACAGGATATTTTAAAGAAGTCCCTGCATTTAAATGTACACGAGTCCCGTCAGATAGTAGCACATCAAATCGTTTTCCATAGGGTGTTGTTAATGTATTATATACTAGGTTTTTGGGTGAATTTTTTTGTTCAGAATACTTTAATAGTTTTCCTTTTTGAACACCTACTACTTTGCCATAATCATCAATAATTTGGGTAGATGTGTCATCGTTGATAATTTGAATATTACCATTATCTAATTTTAAAGTAATTTTTTCTTCTGAAATAATTACTTCTTGTTTATTGTCAAAATAACCTTGTTGGTAAATATATCCAATACTTAGAAATAAAATTATTGATGCGGCATACTTAAAGCCTAACCTTAGCTTTCTAAAATGAATTTTTGCTTTATCTTCTTTAATTTTAAGAAGCATTTTATTTATAAGTTCTTCACTATCAGAATTGTTCATACTGTATATTATAGCGTGATGGTCCTTTATGTATTCTTTGAATATTAATTTGTTATTTGAAATTTCTATCCATTCATAAAGCTTATCTAAATCTTTAGAATTAGCAGATTTAGTAAGATATTTTATTATAAGTTTTTCTGTTTTTGGAGTAATCAAAACTTTTTTATTCTCTTTTAGGTTTAATACCTCGAGGCTTGCCTCGTTAATTATTAGTATTTTGTGACTCGATGTCACAAA
>CANKVS010000103.1 GCA_947487155.1 uncultured Flaviramulus sp. | reverse complement strand
GGGTTTTGTTTTATCTAAAATACAAATTAAATAACTGAAAGTCAATAGGTTGAACTACTCCTGAAAGTGCCTATAAAGACTAACAACATATCCCCAACACACCAGACTTCGAAGCCATTGATGTAGAGAAAGTAGAAGCTGCCATTAACCAAATCAATGAAGCCCTAAAAGGAAAGGACATCGATAAGAAAGTTAAACAAAAGCTCAATTATGCTAAGAAGAACTGGCCTGCTAACCTTAAAAAATACGATAGGCAAGAAGCTATATTAAAAGGCAGAAACAGTTATAGTAAAACCGACCCTGATGCCACCTTTATGCGCATGAAGGATGACCATATGCAAAATGGACAACTCAAACCAGGCTATAACCTACAGGCCTCCACCAATAACCAATACATTACGAGTTACACATTTAGGACAAACCACAGCAGATACCGCACTATTAAAAAAAGCTCTAGTTTAATATTGCGTTGATATTAATTTTTCATGCCTGATTTCTATAGTTTGATATTTTTGGTATGCTGTAATATCTTCAGCTACTGTATTGACAAAAGCTTTTAATTTATCGTTTCTATACTTTAGTTGTTCTTTGATGCGATACCAATTCAAATATTGTTGTAAATATTTAGTTGATACGCCCCAAAATGTATTGTCAATCCACTTTTTGATTCTATTATGTTTAGAATTAACATGCTGTATGTGGTAGCGTTTATCTTTTACCCGTTGCTTTATGATTGCCTTTAATGGATGATGCTCTATTTTGTTATCTATTGCAAAATATCAAACAAAACATGAAATTTAAACGATTTATGCTAAGAGGTATCGACAAAGTGAATGTAGAAATAGGGCTTATTGCAATGGTACACAACCTTAAAAAGTTCAGTTTAGCTATATAAGAAAACCTGACAACTTTTTACTTCACGCTTTTTAACTTAAAAATGAACTTCAGAGTAAAATTAAATATCTTGAAAAAAGAAAATCGCCTAAAAATTACTTTTTAGACGACCTCTTTGTATTTATACCAGAGACACACTACCATTTCATAATAACACTCCCCCAAGTAAAACCACTACCAAATGCTGCTAAAACAACATTATCTCCTTCATTTATTTTACCTTCTTCCCAAGCTTCAGTAAGTGCAATTATAACTGATGCTGCCGTTGTGTTTCCGTATTTTTGAATATTATTAAAAACTTGATTATCCCTTAAGTCAAATTTCTTCTGAATAAATTGAGAAATCCTCAAGTTTGCTTGATGCGGAATTAACATATCTATATCATCCTTTTGCATGTTATTAGCCTGTAACCCTTCAATAATGGCTTCACTAAATCTAGCAACAGCATGTTTAAAAACAAACGTACCATTCATATAAGGATAATACGATGTGTCATTAGGATCATTAGCTTCTAAAATTTCTGGCACCCAATGTTTAATACTTGGACCTTCAACTACCAATTCTTCTGCATATTTCCCTTCGGAATGTAAATGCGACGACAATACGCCCTTAGTATTATCTTCAGTTCTACTTAAAATCGCAGCTCCTGCACCATCTCCAAATATTACGGTAACCCCTCTTCCTCGTGTAGATTTTTCCAAACCTCCAGAATGATATTCAGCACCTATTACCAGTATATTTTTATACATACCCGTTTTTATAAACTGATCTGCAGTTGCAACAGCATAAATAAAGCCCGAACATTGGTTTCTTATATCTATGGCTCCAACAGTTGGCATGTTTAACATATCTTGAATTTGCACGCCACAGCCTGGGAAATAATAATCTGGACTTAAAGTCGCAAATACAATAAAATCAATATCATTTGTAGTTAAACCAGCACGCTCAATTGCTATTCTAGCAGCTTTGGCTCCCATGGTAGCAGAGGTTTCTTCGCTACCTTCTTTAATCCAGCGACGTTCCTTTATGCCTGTTCGTTCTTGAATCCATGCGTCATTGGTATCCATCATTTTCGCCAAATCATCATTAGTTACCACATGATCTGGAACATATTTTCCTAAGCCAATTATTTTCGAATTATACATATAAAACTATTAATAAAGACATTTAAACAACTTCAATTAGAATAACCAAACTACAAAATAATACAATGAAATTCCAATATTTAAAAGCTCAAATCCTAAATACAATTTGTAAGATGCTTTTTAGTTTTGGGATTTCGTTTTTTTGAAGTGTATTCTTTTTTATAAAAAAGCCGTGTCAGTTTGTCACATTTTAACGATTGGCATTTTTGTTGCCTACTTCTTTAAAGTAAATTAAAATTAATCAGATTCCTACTTTTGTAGGAATGCAAATACATTATTTATTATGACAAAAGGAAGTATTAATGTTTCGGTAGAGAATATCTTTCCTCTCATTAAAAAATTCTTATACAGCGACCACGAAATCTTTTTACGTGAACTTATTAGTAATGCCACAGATGCCACTTTAAAATTAAAACACCTAACTAATGTTGGTGATGCTAAAGTTGAATATGGTACGCCGCAAATTGAAGTTAAAATTGATAAAGATGATAAAAAACTTCATATTTCAGATCAAGGTTTGGGTATGACTGCCGATGAAGTTGAAAAATACATAAATCAAGTTGCTTTTTCTGGAGCTGAAGAATTTTTAGACAAATACAAAGACTCTGCAAAAGATTCAGGGATTATTGGGCATTTTGGTTTAGGTTTTTATTCTGCATTTATGGTTGCTGAAAAAGTAGAAATTATTACAAAATCTCATAAAGATGAACCTGCTGCACATTGGACTTGCGATGGGTCGCCAGAATTTACTTTAGAAGCTTCAGACAAAACCGAAAGAGGCACAGAAATCATTCTTCATATTGCAGAAGATTCTACTGAGTTTTTAGAAGAATCTAAAATTAGTGAGCTGTTATTAAAGTATAATAAGTTTATGCCTATTCCGATTAAATTTGGAACCAAAGAAATAAACGATCCAGAGCACGAACCAAAAACCACAAAAGATAAAGACGGTAAAGAAACGACCGAACCGCATAGACAAATAACTGTCGATAACATTATTAACAACCCTAACCCTGCATGGACTAAACAACCAGCAGAATTAGAAGATAAAAACTATAAAGACTTTTACCGCGAATTGTATCCAATGCAATTTGAAGAGCCTTTATTTAACATTCATTTAAATGTAGATTATCCGTTCAATTTAACTGGGATTTTATATTTCCCTAAAATGACGAACGATTTAAACATTCAAAAGGATAAAATTCAACTGTACCAAAATCAAGTATTTGTAACAGATAATGTTGAAGGTATCGTTCCAGAATTTTTAACAATGCTTCGTGGTGTTATCGATTCTCCAGACATTCCACTAAACGTATCTCGTAGTTATTTACAAGCAGATGGTGCTGTTAAAAAGATTTCATCTTATATTACTCGAAAAGTAGCCGATAAATTAAAATCGTTATTTAATAATAACCGTGAAGATTTTGAAGCTAAATGGAATGATATTAAAATTGTTATTGAATACGGTATGCTTTCTGAAGAAAAATTCTTTGAAAAAGCAGATGCTTTTGCTTTATATCCTTCAGTTGATGGTAAATACTATACTTATGAGGAGTTAGTAAATAAAATTAAAGCAAACCAAACGGATAAGGATGACAAAATGGTGATTCTTTATGCGTCAAATAAAGATGAACAACACGCCTACATTGAAACAGCTAAGGCTAAGGGCTACGAGGTTTTATTGTTAGATTCTCCAATAGTATCACATTTAATTCAGAAATTAGAAACTACTAAGGAAAATATGTCTTTTGCTCGTGTAGATGGCGACCACATTGATAATTTAATTAAGAAAGATGAAAACACAATTTCTAAATTAGATGACGACCAAAAGAAAACTCTTGACGAATTACTTAAAGAAGTGATTCCTTCAGAAAAATTCACAGTACAACTTGAAGCTATGGATAGTAATGCGTCGCCTTTTATTATTACGCAACCAGAATTTATGCGCCGTATGAAAGAAATGCAAGCTACGGGTGGCGGTAGTGGTATGTTTGGTATGGGTAATATGCCAGAAATGTACAACTTGGTTGTAAATACAAACTCTGAACTGGTTGGTGAAATTTTAGGTACCAAAACCAAAAAGAAACAAGAACGTTTAATAAACCAGAGTTTAGACTTAGCTCGACTGTCTCAAGGCTTACTTAAAGGTGAAGAGTTAACTAACTTTATTAAGCGCAGTTACGAGATGATAAAATAGAAAAACCACATAAGGAAGTACGAATGTAGCAACCTTATATTACTTTCTAAAATTTAGTAAAATAAACCTTAAATCACTTTGTTAATTCAAAGTGATTTTTTTTTAAATACTAACAGATTAACTAATTTTTAAATAAAACACCGATTATAACATGCTCATTTAAAAAATTTTACGTAATTTATAAAGGAAATTAATTACAAAATGACTTCTAACAATTCTATAGCCAAAAAGATTTTTAAAGATCTTTCTTTTTCAAAAGAAGAAGTTAAAATTATAGAATCTGTATTTTTTAAAGAAGTTTACAAAAAAGGCGCTAAACTTCTTAAAACTGGAGATAATGTAGACAAACAATATTATATTTTAGAAGGCTGTTTAAGATCTTATCATGTCGATGACCATGGAAGAGAATACACGGTTCAATTTGGTATTAATGATTGGTGGATAAGTGATTACACTGCTTACTTTTCTAATTCAAATGCTATTATGAATATTGAAGTTATTCAAAATGCAATATTATATAGAATCTCAAAAAAGGGTAAAGACTATTTATATAATCAAATCCCAAAAGTAGAATCGTTCTTTAGGAAAAAATTAGAAAAAGCGTTTGCTGCTTTTCAAAAAAGAATTTTAGCAGATCTATCTCAATCGGCTTCAGAGCGTTATATTAATTTTGTTAAGTTCTATCCTAATATTGAAAAATCTGTAAAAAACTATCATATTGCTTCTTACCTAGGTATTACTACAGAAAGCTTGAGTAGAATTAGAAAAGAGCTTTTTAGCAACTAAATTTATTAACATACATCATTTTTTTTTAAACATACCCCATATACTTTTACGCCATCATCGAGACATAATAAATTCAATTATAATCTCTATTGGTTAATAGCAAAAGAGGCTGTCTGAAAAGACAGTCTTTTTTTTTGCGAATTTTAGAGTTAGTTTTTAACTTTAGGGATGAATAAAAAAGTAGTCTTCAAAACTTACCATCAAGACCATCTAAGTTTATTGCCCCCAAGTTATGATGATTTGGTTCCTGAAAACCATCCTGTACGGGTAGTTAATACCATTATCAACCACCTATATCACAGTATTAGAAAAGAGCAATAAAGGCGGTGGTACTTCCAGCTACCATCCCCGTATGTTGCTCAAGGTCATTGTTTATGCTTACTTGCGCAATCTTTATTCTTCACGTAAAATAGAACAGGCTTTAAGAGAAGCCATTCACTTTATGTGGCTTAGTGGGCAAAACAAGCCAGACCACAATACAATCAACGATTTTAGGGGGTAAACGCCTTAAAGGGTACTTAAAGAAGGATTTTCACTCAAGTGGTTTTACTTTTAGTAGACCAAGGTGTAGTTAGCTTAAAAGACCTTTATGTAGATGGCACCAAGATAGAGGCCAATGCCAACCGCTATACTTTTGTTTGGGGCAAATCTAATGCTAACAATAGGGTTCGTATCCAGAAGCAGCTCAAAGAGCTCTGGTCTTATGTAGAGAAGGTTTATAAAGACTAACAACATATCCCCAACACACCAGACTTCGAAGCCATTGATGTAGAGAAAGTAGAAGCTGCCATTAACCAAATCAATGAAGCCCTAAAAGGAAAGGACATCGATAAGAAAGTTAAACAAAAGCTCAATTATGCTAAGAAGAACTGGCCTGCTAACCTTAAAAAATACGATAGGCAAGAAGCCTATATTAAAAGGCAGAAACAGTTATAGTAAAACCGACCCTGATGCCACCTTTATGCGCAACATGAAGGATGACCATATGCAAAATGGACAACTCAAACCAGGCTATAACCTACAGACCTCCACCAATAACCAATATATTACGAGTTACACATTTAGGACAAACCACAGCAGATACCGCACTATTAAAAAATCATTTGACCGACCATATAGAAAGCTATAAGAAAACACCTAAGAGCGTTACGGCAGATGCTGGCTATGGGAGTGAAGAAAACTATACCGATTTAGAATCTAAAAACATTAATACTTTTGTGAAATACAATTACTTCCATAAAGAGCAAAAGCAAACAAAAAAACACCCCGACCCTTTCCATCCAGACCAGCTATACTACAATAAAGAAACAGA
>CANKVS010000102.1 GCA_947487155.1 uncultured Flaviramulus sp. | reverse complement strand
TTGCCTAAAAAACCATCCATTAAATATCAAACCATTAACTCTAATCAACTAACTGTTTTTTAAATCGAGTTCAGGTTTATAAGTTAATTAAAGAAAACCTAAAAAACAAACAGCTACTTCACTTTTGAAAATAAAAGGGATTACTTAATATACCTGCCCACGATGTGGTTTTAACGCATCACGAATAGGTTTCATTACATTTTCGTTTACAACTAAAAATGCAATGGCATGCGAATCGCTTAAATTTTCAAATCCAATAATGGTTATTTCTAATTTTTCTAGTTGAATATATTCTTTTAAATGTATTTTATGATGTTCGGCTATTTTGCTCGCATCAGGACCATAAAAATCCCAAATAAGTTTTAATCTTCGCATTAAATATTTGTATAAATTGAGTTTAGAAAGTAATTCTTAAAAGTAAATTTATTTTGCTTAAAAACGAGTAATATTTTTACTTTTTAATCGTTTGTTAATCAACTTGGATAATAGGTATATATTAGTATTTTTGTCATGTACTTTTTACGACCATTTAAAATTTAAAAATGCAATTAAAAGATTTCTTTTCATTCGTATTCATATTAATTTTTTTAAGTGCAAATGCACAAGCTAATCAGGAAGATATTCTTTTTACAATAGATAATGAACCTGTTACAGCTTCAGAATTTATAAGGGTTTATAGTAAAAACTTGGATTTGGTTCAAGATGAATCACAAAAAGATATCGATCAATATCTTACGCTTTTTACAAATTACAAACTAAAGTTAAAGGAAGCGAGAGCTTTAGGGTTGCATAAAAAATCATCATATTTAAGAGAATTAGCAACGTATAAAAAACAATTAACTAAAAATTTTGTTACAGATACTAAAGTTACCGATGCGTTAATAGAAGAGGCTTACGATAGGGTTTCGCACGATGTAAATGTAAATCATATTTTAGTACGTGTAGACGAAAACGCAAGTCCTCAAGATACTTTGGCGGCTTTTAATAATATTATTACGTTGCGTAATAGAGCATTAGACGAAGGTTTTGAAAAAGTTAGAAAAGAAGCACACAATGGAAATACTGTTTTAGGTGAAAAAATTGGTTACTTCTCTGGATTTAAAATGGTATATAAGTTTGAAAATGTAGCTTTTAAAACACGAGTTAACGAGATTTCCCAACCGTTTAAAACACGTTTTGGTTATCATATTTTAAAGGTTTTTGATAAAAGAAAATCTAGAGGCGAAAGAACCGTAGCGCATATTATGGTTAGCAATAAACAAAATGACACTTTAAATAAAGGTATTGAAACAAGAATACAGGATATTTATAAAAAGTTGAATCAGGGTGAAGATTTTGAAGCTTTGGCTAAACAGTTTTCCGAAGATAAAAGTTCGGCATCAAAAGGAGGCATGCTACCTCCAATATCTAGTGGGCAATTAAGTTCTCCAAAATTTGAAGATGTCACATTTGGTTTATTAAACCTAGGCGATGTTTCTAAGCCTTTTAAAACAAATTATGGATGGCATATCGTTAAATTGTATGATAAAAAACCAATCCCATCTTTTCAAGATATGAAATCTGAATTGGCCGCAAAAGTAAAACGCGATGAACGATCTAAACTTATCGATGATGCTTTAGTAAGCAAATTAAAAATGCATTATGAGGTTTTAGATAATCAAGAAGCTCTCAATTATTTCACTTCTATTTTAAATTCTGATTATTATAAACGAGTTTGGAAATTACCAGCAGATTTTAAAGGCAATAATGTATTATTTAAAATAGGACATAAGCAATTTACGTATAAAGATTTTGGGGATTATGTTATTAAAAGTCAGCGTCGTATTGAAGCAAAAGTACCGTTTAAAGTTATTATTTCAATAAAATATAGCGATTTTTTAAGTAGTAGTTTAATTAAATATCAGGAAGACAATTTAGAATTCGAAAATAAAGAGTTTGCTAATATTGTTAACGAATATAGAGACGGATTATTATTATTCGATTTAATGGAAACTACCATTTGGAATACAGCAAAAACAGATTCAGTAGGAGTTAAAAATTATTATACGTCGCATAAAAGCAATTATGTTTTACCAGAAAGAATAGATGCCGTTGTGGCGTCTTCCCCAAAACAAAAAACGCTAAAAAAGGTGTCTAAATTGTTACAAGAAGGTATGGCATTAAATGAAATTAAAAAATTGGTAAACAGTAATGATAAAATAGAAGTTATTTTTACATCAGAAATTATGGATGCTTCACATCAAGCATTGCCAGAACAATTTGAGTTTAAAAAAGGAATATCTAAAATTTATAAACATAATGATACTTTTGTTATGGTTCAAGTAAAGTCTATTTTTCCTGAAACACTAAAAACTTTTAATGAAGCTAAAGGAGCAGTTATTGGCGATTATCAAACGTACAAAGAAGAAAGTTGGCTAAAAGAGTTACAAGAAAAATATAAAGTAAAAATTAATAAGAACGTACTAAGCAACGTTAAAAATCAAATTCAAAATAAATAAGTGCGATTAAAAAAAACAATACTAACATTAGTTTTAATTGCGACATTATGGTCTTGCAATTTTTTTAAAAAAACAGACGATCGCCTTCCTGTTGCAAGGGTAAACGATACATATTTGTATTATGATGATATTAAAAATTTAGTATCAGAAGATATATCGGTTGAAGATAGCACACTATTGGTTCAAAATTTTATAAACCGTTGGGCTACACAGCAATTGCTTGTAGATGGCGCTATGCGTAATTTAAGCGAAGCAAAACAGGATGCGTTTAATAAACTAGTGGTACAATATAAAAACGATTTATTCACAAAAGCCTACATTGAAGCTTTAGTAAAAAGGAGTATAGATACTGCCATAACAAAAGAAGAGGCTGAAACGTATTACAATAAAAATAAAGAAGTGTTTAAATTAAATGAAGAACTTGTTAAGTTTAGATACCTTCATGTAGATGAAAATATTATCGATTTTAAAACCATTGAAAGCAAATTTAAACGCTTTAATTTTGATGATAGAAAAGAGTTAGATTCTATCTCAATTCAGTTTAAATCATATTCATTAAACGACTCTATTTGGATAAAAGTAAGTCAGGTAATTGATAAAATTCCTGCTTTAAATCCAGAAAATAAAAATCAACTGTTAAAAAAATCTAATTTTTTACAGCTCAAAGATTCATTAGGAGTATATTTGATGCAAATTAACGATGTGTTGTTGCGTAACGATACGGCGCCGCTAGAATATGTAAAATCAACTATAGAGCAAATCGTTATTAATAAAAGGAAGTTAGAGCTTATTAGGGAATTAGAAAAAGATATTACAAAAGATGCTATTAAAAATAAACAATTTGAAATTTACAATTAATTTGAAACATATATTTACCCTGTGTGTAACCTTATTGATGTTTAATGTTATGCCTGCGCAAGAAATAATTGAAGATAAAAAAGATGAAAAACCAGTTTCTAAACCAACAGACAGTGTAAATACATTTAAAGCTAAAAAAATTGATGGCGTAGCAGCTGTTGTAGGCGATTATATTCTTTTAGATTCTGATATGCCAAAAGAAAGGGAGCAAATATTAGCAGCTGGAGGTTCGGTAGAAGGTGTTACAGATTGCCAATTAATGGGCGTGCTTCTTGAAAGAAAACTATATGCGCACCATGCAATTCAAGATAGTATTAATGTGCCCGATGCCGAAATTCGTCAGCAAGTAGATTATACGATACAACAGTTTTTACAATCTGTAAACGGGTCAATGGAAAAACTTTTAGAGGTTCATAATAAGGAAGATGAACAGAGTTATAGAGATGAAATTTTTGAGATTATAAAAAATAATGAACTAGCAAATCGGATGCAAGCTAAAATTGTTGAAGAGGTTGAAATAACTCCTGAAGAAGTTAGAACATTTTTTAATAAAATACCAAAAGACCAAAGACCAACTTTTGGTACAGAGCTTAAAGTAGCTCAAATAGTTGCAAAACCAAAAGTAACAGAAGAAGCAAAACAAAAAGTTATTGATAAATTAAAACAATTTAAGGCAGATGTTGTTGAGAATGGTGCTAGTTTTAGATCTAAGGCTGTGTTGTATTCTGATGATAAAAATTCTGGGAGACAAGGAGGTAGATTAGGAGCATTAAATAGAAATAAACAAAGAATGGTTAAAGAGTTTAGAGAAGTCGCTTTTCAGCTTCAAGAAGGTGAAATATCTGATCCTTTTGAAACAGAATTTGGATTTCATATTATTTATTTAGAAAAAATTAGAGGACAAGAATACGATGTGAGCCATATTTTATTATTTCCAGAAGTGTCTAGTGAAGCAGTTAAAGAGGCTAAAGAACGACTTGAAAAAGTAAGAGAGCGTATTGTAGCTGGCGATATTAGTTTTGCAGATGCCGCTAGGGAGGTAAGTGATAGTAAAGAAACGCGAGGCGATGGTGGTCAGCTAATTAACCCGCAAACTCAAGATTATAATTTTGAATTAACACGAATGGATACCGAATTATATACACAAATTCAAAATTTAAAGGATAACGAAGTAAGTTTAGTATTGAGTGAACAAGATGAAAAAGGAAATGTGTCATTTAAACTATTAACGGTTACCGATAGAATTGAAGACCACGTAGCAGACTACGCAAAAGATTATTTAAAAATTAAAGAATCAGCACTTAACGAAAAAAAAATAAAAACTATTGAGAAATGGCAAGCCGAAAAAATATTGGATACGTATATTAAAATAGGTGGAAGCTATAGAGATTGTGAGTTTTCTAGTAACTGGTTAAAAAAGTAAACATATGTCTGATGTTGCTGCTATAGAACAATTTGTAAAGAGATATAAAGAATTACAAACAGAAATAGCCAAAGTTATTGTTGGTCAGGAAGCTGTTGTAAACCAAATATTAATTTCTATTTTCTCTGGCGGGCATTCTTTACTTATTGGTGTGCCTGGTTTAGCAAAAACATTAATGGTAAATACTATTGCACAAGCATTAGGATTAGATTTTAAACGTATTCAATTCACACCAGATTTAATGCCAAGTGATATACTTGGAAGTGAAATTTTAGATGAAGACAGGCATTTTAAGTTTGTAAAGGGACCCATTTTTGCAAATATTATTTTGGCAGACGAAATTAATAGAACACCTCCAAAAACGCAAGCTGCTTTACTTGAAGCCATGCAGGAACGATCCGTAACCGTTGCGGGGCATCATTATAAACTAGATTTGCCATATTTTGTTTTAGCAACGCAAAACCCCATTGAACAAGAAGGAACTTACCCGTTACCAGAAGCTCAATTAGATCGCTTTATGTTTGCCATTAATTTAGGGTATCCATCTTTTGAAGAAGAAGTGCAAGTTGTAAAATCTACGACTACAGATTCGCAAGTTCAGGTAAACGCTTTGTTTTCTGCTCAAGACATTACAGGTTTTCAGCATCTTATTCGTCGTATTCCCGTTGCCGATAATGTTATTGAGTATGCTGTATCTATGGTGGGGAAAACCAGACCAAATAGCGAAACAGCTAGCGAATTGGTAAATACGTATATCGATTGGGGGGCAGGACCAAGAGCGTCTCAAAATTTAATTTTGGCAGCTAAAACACATGCAGCGATTCATGGTAAATTCTCTCCAGATATTGAAAATGTTCAAGCTGTAGCGCATAGTATTTTAAGGCATAGGATTATTAAGAACTACAAAGCCGAAGCCGAAGGTATTACCGAAGACCAAATTATTAAGAGTTTGTTTTAACCAAAAAGAATAGTTCTATAACTCACAGTCTTAAGTATCGTTTGTTTCCAGAAGTTATTTTGTTAATGAAATCATTTAAACTTTTTGAATTATAGCGAAAATTAGCTGTTTTTTTATTCAATTAAAGACTTTTTTAAGTTGCATAGCAGCGTTACGGAAGTTAAAAAAGACAAAAAGTGAATGAAAAAAGGCAATTTTTTAGCCGATTGAAAAAGTTTAAATGACTTTAATTTGTACATTGATTTTTTTTCGATGCATATAGATTATAAAAATAGAATTTATGGATTAGACGTGATTAGAGCCACGGCTATACTTTTAGTTTTAATCTCTCATTCCACATTACTTTTATTCCCAAATGAATCAAGTGTTTTACTAACAGTAATTAAATTTTTTGGAGCTATAGGTGTCGATTTATTTTTTGTTTTAAGCGGGTATCTTATAGGAGGTATAATTCTTAAACAATTATCTGAAGGAAAAACAAAACTAAAACATTTTATTCATTTTTGGATTAGGCGTTGGTTTAGAACCTTACCAAATTATGCTTTGGTACTCCTTTTAAATGTTTTTGTGTTTTATGCTTTGCATAAAGTTGTTATTGAAGAGTTAGAAACTTATTTTATTTCCCATTGAAAAACCACCGTCTTTGACGGTGGTCATGTTTTAAAGGCTCTGCCATTTTTTAGTTTTGC
>CANKVS010000101.1 GCA_947487155.1 uncultured Flaviramulus sp. | reverse complement strand
TACACTCAACTTAAAGCAAATCATCAATTAAAGTTGTTTTAATGCCTCGTATGCTTGCATCGAGGTAGTTTACTTTAAAAGGCTTGGTTTCAACTACGGAAGTTGTGTTTATTTTACAACTATAAGTTCCTTCTTTTTTTAATTGAGTAAAGTCAACAATCCACCAGTAATTTTTCCATTTTTTACCCCAATAATGTTTTTTACTATATGTTCTACTTTTTGTTTAGCAAATCATTAGTCATATCAATATACTTTTGATCTAATTCAGGAGAGTCTTTGTATTTAACCCTCATAGCACTTAACTCTTTTTTAAGTTTCGTTATAACATCTGCATAATTAGGATTATTATAAACATTATTCATTTCTTGTGAATCGTTTTTACGATCATATAATTCCCATTCATCTACGTCGTAATAAAAATGAACTAACTTATATTCTTTTGTTACGATGGCATAATGGCGTTTAACCATATGTACTGCCGGATATTCGTAATAATGGTAGTAAACAGCATCTCTCTTCCATTCTTTTACGTTTCCTTTTAATAAAGGTATTAAACTTTCTCCCTGCATATCATCAGGTGCCTCAATTTGTGCAGCTTCTAAAAGGGTTTGTGCAAAATCTAGATTTTGTACCATTTCATCATTGGTAGTATTTGGTGTAATTTTATTTGGCCAACGAATGAGTAAAGGGGTTTTAAATGATTCATCATAAACAAATCGTTTATCAAACCAACCATGTTCTCCAAGATAAAACCCTTGATCTGAAGTATAAACAACAATGGTGTTTTCGGCTAATCCACTATTATCTAAATAATCTAATACACGTCCTACATTATCATCTACAGAAGATACGCAAGCTAGGTAATCTTGCATATAACGTTGGTATTTCCATTGCATTTTTTGTTTGTTATTAAACTTTGGCCAATTTTCTTTAAATGAAGCATTTATAGAGTCTAAAATTGGATCGTATTTTGCTTTTTGCTCACTATTTGCTCTTGAATATGCTTTTGTAAAACCATCAATACCTTTATAATCTTTTGTTGGAACAAAAGGTGTGACATTTTCCATAGCTGCAATAGTTTCTGGTCTTATTTTAGAATCGTGCCCATATTTCATATGGTTTAACAAATTCATTTCCGCCGTTTTTGCAGCAGTTCCTCTATTTGAATAATCATCAAAAAGAGATTCTGGCTCTGGGAATGTTTTAGAAGCAAATTTTTTGAGTTTTTCTGGACTTGGCCACCATGCTCTATGTGGTGCTTTATGCAAGTACATCATTAAAAAAGGTTTTTCTTTATTCCTTTTTTTATCTAACCAATTAATAGTTAAGTCTGTAATAATATCTGTGACATATCCTGTTATAGTAGTGTCTCCTTTTTTGGTTATAAAATTAGGATTTATGTAGTCGCCTTGTCCTAGTAAAATCATGAAATCATCTATTCCTTTTGGATTATTACCAAAGTGAAGCTTGCCATACATAGCCGTTTCGTAGCCTGCTTTTTGAAAAAGTTGAGGGAAGGTAATTTGTGATCTATCGAATGCCATTCTATTATCTATTTTACCATTAATATGGGTGTGTTTTCCAGTAAGTATAGTTGCTCTGGATGGAGCACAGATTGAATTGGTAACACAAGCATTGGTAAAACGTATCCCCTCATTAGCTATCCTATCTATATTGGGGGTTGTTGTTAATTTGTCTGAATAAGCACTAATGGCTTGATAAGCATGGTCATCAGACATTATAAAAAGAATGTTTGGTTTTTTTTCAGAGTGTGAATTATCGTTATTTTGCTCACTATTCTTGTTTTTACATGAACAAAAGATTAATCCTAAAAATATGATGATAAGTTTAATACTAAGTTTGTTTTCGTACATTTTATTCCTAAATATTTTCATTATTATTAAAATTATTTATTAGAGACTAAATATTTTACAAAGAGACTTAAGTTTATACTACAGTTCAATATAAGCCATATTTTTTATTTGATATTTTCTGGATTTAACAAGAAATGTGTTTTTCTTTATGATTTAGTTGAATTAATATTCAAATTAAGAATAACACAAAGTTATTACGATGCCTTAACTTTTTTAATGCTGTATTGTAACAATTTGTTGTTCTATAATAAGTTATTTTAAACCTTATTTTTATAAAGAAGTAAGTATGTTTAATCGAAAAGAATTCCTCGACGCAGAGCGTCGAGGATAGCTCGTTTCAAGAAATTCTTTATTTTTGGTTCGCTAATGTTGCTAACCTAAAAGAGGAAGAATTATATATTTTTGACTCCTCTGTGAGGTACGGTTTTTTTATAATAAATATTATAAATTCTCGTTAGAAAATTCATTATTAATTTTCTTATTAATTCCAGTTTTTTTTGCCCATACCTTATATTCTTTAAGTAATTCAGTTCCTAATTCAGGTTCTTTTTCAATAAGGTTTTGATTTTCTGCCCTGTCTTTATCTAAATTATATAAGGCCCATTTTCCTTGACCTTCTTTTCGACGAGATACTAATTTCCAAGCACCTCTAGTTATAGCCATATTTCCAAAATGTTCCCAATAAAGTACTTCGTGCTTATCTCGTTGTTTTCCCTCAAACACAGGTAATAAACTCTTTCCATGCAACGGTTTAATTGTTCTTTCTTTGTATGTAACGGGGTATTTAGTATTAGCGACATCTATTGCTGTTGCCATAATATCTGTAATAACACCTTGCTGTCTAGAAATACGCCCTTTATCTTTAATTTTATCAGGCCAATGTGCAATAAGAGGTGTAGAGATGCCACCTTCATAAACCCATTGTTTATAATACTTAAATGGTGTATTGCTAGCATTTGCCCACCCTCGTCCATAAGATTGATATGAGTCTGGTCCACCAGGCATCACACCATTTTCCCACCAATCTGTTCCGTAAATACCTGTCTCGGCACATGCTCCATTATCAGACAAAAATAAGATTAGTGTATTTTCAAATTCACCAATCTCTTTCAATGTTTTCATAATTTCCCCTATTCCCTGATCCATGCGATCTATTTGAGCAGCATATACTTCCATCTTTCGTGCTAATAAATCTTTCTTGTCCATGCCTTCCCACAATGGTACATTTGGATCTCTTTCAGCTAAATTCATAGATTGATTTACAATTCCTAATTGTTTCATACGTTTATACCGTTGAGATTTGATAGAATCCCAACCTATATCATAATGCCCTTGATACTTTTTTATATCTTCAGGAAGAGCATGTAATGGCCAATGAGGTGCTGTGTAGGCAACGTACATAAAAAAAGGTGACTTTTCTCCCTTTCTATTTTCAATTGTTTTTACAGCGTGATTGGTAATTGCATTGGTCATATAAAAATCTTTATCCTTAGGAATATGTTCTTCCATTCCGTTGGCAAAATGACGTTCACGTCCTTTTTTAGCTTGTTTTGTGATATCAAAATAATTCGCAGCACCACTTATCAATCCATAATAATCATTAAAACCCCGATTCATTGGCCAGTGCTTCTTTTCTTCTCCCACATGCCATTTTCCAGACATGGAAGTGTAATACCCTTCGTCCTTGAGCACTTCAGCTATAGTAACACTTTTTTCTCCTAAAAAGCCTTGAAAAGAACCTTTAGGCCTTTCTTTTTGATCTGTATGTCTAACCATTGCTCCCATACCAGCATCATGAGGTAATAGTCCTGTAAGTAACGCTGCTCTTGTTGGGCAACATCTAGCCATATTATAAAAATTTGTAAACCTAATACCGCCGTAAGCCAAAGCATCTAAATTAGGAGTTTCAATTTCACCACCATAACATCCTAAATCTGAATACCCCATATCATCGGCAAGAATTACTATGATATTTGGTTTTTCTTTAAAAACGGCAGTTTTTTTACCTGCTTTAGTAACGCAAGAAGAAATTATAATACTGCCTATAAATAGGTGCAATATTGTTTTTATATTTCTTTGCTTAGACATATTTTTTAGTTATTATTTTATTCATGTTTCTTCTTATAATCAAATGATTATAACTTAATTTAAATTGGTTTAGATAATATATTATCGCATTTTGGAAAAATTGATTTTTGGAAACTCTATAGGCCTTCTTATTGTTGTGAAATCCCATATGTCTCTATTTTTAAGCTCAGCTTGAAGCATTAAATACACGTCTTTTTCATGACGATTTAAAGTTGCTATATTAAGAGGGTTTTTTTCCCATTTGTCATTTGCCATATCAAAAAAATCTCCTGTAGAATAAAGTTTAAAATCAACTGTTCTAGCAAAACATCCATTTTTCTTTTCTATTTTATGTGTCCTAGGCCAGTAATGAATAAAAATGGATTCTTTGGGCTTATAATCTTGATTGTTTATTAATTTGAAAAAACTTTTCCCATCAATATCATCACCAACGGGTATATTCGCAGATTCTGCAAAAGTGGGCAAGAAATCACTAAACTCTATAAGTCCATCATAGGTTTTTCCTTGTACTGTTCCGTTAGGGTAATTTATTATTAAAGGAACGTGAGTACCATTATCGGTCAACAACCCTTTTCCTCCTGAGTAATCCCCATTTTTGGTTTGAGAAGTTATTTTTGTATGTGTTCCATTATCTCCTGTGAATATAAAAATAGTATTATCTGTAAGTCTTAATTCATCAAGTTTGTTTTTAATTTTACCAACAATTTTATCAGTATATTCTACCATATCTTTAAAATACTTGTTATTGATTTTAGATCTGGTTTTAACATTACTCCATTCGGGTGAATCTGGAGTTGGTTGAAAAGGGGAATGAACCAATACCATTGGATAATAAACAAAAAATGGTTGATCTTTATTTTCTTCGATAAAGTTAACTACATAATCAGATATTATATCTGGGCCATAATCATCGATTGTAGTTTTTAGATATTGTTTATTAGTAATAATTCTAGGGTTACTATATCTAGACCCTTGTGAAGTAACCCACCATAAACAATGTTCATCAAAACCAAAATGATCCGGACGATTTAGGTCATAACAATTTTTTTCTTGAGTATGAACCCCATTTAATTGCCATTTTCCTGCAACTAATGTTTTATAACCTGCATCTCTCATAACATTTCCAAATGTTTTTTGAAAAGGATCCAAGTAACCGAAATCAATATAGTTTTTATTATTAGTCTTTCCTGTCATTATTTTTACACGTGACGGTGTGCATAATGGTTGAGAAAAACAATTGGTAAATTTTAATCCATTGGTAGCTAATTCATCAAGAATTGGTGTATTATAAGATGTTGATCCATTGGATGATAAACATTCAAACCCCATGTCATCACTCATCATTAGAATAATATTAGGTCGATTTTTATTGACAATATCTTCTTTTGAAATTCTTCTTTGTTTACTTTTACAACTAGCAAAAAGGCATAGTAAAGAAACAATTAGTAGTACTTTAAATTTATTTATTGCGGGGTAATTTATCATGATTCTTTTTTTTGTCAAGGAGTTTTCCTGTTTCCCTATCATATAAATCTGGAGTTAAATGATCTGGAATGGTATCATTAGTTTTTCTCTGCCATGTTTTTAATTCCTTTCGCATTCTATTTAAGACTTCTTTATATTTTTCATGAGAAGCCAGATTAAGCAATTGTAATGAATCTGTTCTTATATCAAATAATTCTTCCCTTGGTCTAGGGCTTACAAAAACATCAGCTTGGGCGTCTGTTAATTTTCCTAAATCTCTTAGTTTATTTAAATCGGTTTGACTTGGAGAGCGTTTTGAGTCTGCAGATCCACCATTGGTTAAGTTTGGTCGAGAATTTAAAACATACAGGAAATTTTCATCTCTAAGCATTCTCTCATGAGCTTCGTAATCATGCCAATTGTGTTCTGAGAAAACCTGTTTTCTAATCTTTTTATTTGCCTGTTTAAGAATAGGTGTAAAACTAATTCCTTGATAATCATTAGGAATTTTTATTTCCGCAATTTCTAATAGTGTTGGTGCTATATCTATAGAGCTAATTAAGCTGTTAGATTGTTTTCCTTTTTTCTTAATTAATTTGGGATAATAAATTATAAATGGTGTTTTCATACCACTATCATAAACTCTTGTTTTACATCTTGGAAATGGTCGACCATTATCTGCCATTACTATTATCATTGTATTTTCAAGAACATTTTGCTTTCTCAATTCAGAAACCACCTCACCTATATAAAAATCAAAACGTCCAATTTCATTATAATAAGAAGCAATATCTTTTCTTGTTTTTGGCGTATCAGATAAGTAAACAGGTACATTAACTTTATCAGGATTGTGTGTTATGTGAAATTTATCTGCACTCCATCCTCTATGAGCATCATTTGAAGCTAACCAAAAAAAGAATGGCTTATCTTTAGGACGTTCTTTTATAAATTTAACCCAATTCCCTTCTCCTCCTTTAGCATTACCGTTGTTTTCATCTTTTGTATCTGTATATCTATCAAAAGCTTTAGTAGCATAAGGGCCCAAATGCCATTTACCAGCCTGAGCCGTATAATAACCGTTCTCTTTTAATAATAAAGGAAATGGTATTTCTGAAACGGGTAAGGGTTCATGTAATTCTGCCGCACCATTAGAATGAGGGTATTTGCCCGAAATAATACTACAGCGACTGGGACTACATGAACTTGCGGTTAAATAAGTGTTTGTGAACTTCAATCCGTTTTTTGCAAGCTTATCAATGTGAGGGGTCTTAACAATTTTATTGCCATAACAACCAAAATCATTCCAACTAACATCATCTGCTATTATTAAAACAATATTACTTCTTTGTTTTGCGGCATTTATTTTTTCCTGAGAAAATACAAATACATTACATAACAAAAATATAATAAGACAACAGGGTCTATATTTATTTCTTACCGTCATATATTTTATATAATTTTTATACAAAGTAACATAAAGGATTATAATTCAATTTGTTCTTTTGTAACAAATTTAGATACAAATTTTTCAAAATTCTTAAAAAGTATAGAGAAGTAAGGTTTATTCTCTTTTAGGTTTAATACCTCGAGGCTTGCCTCGTTAATTATTAGTATTTTGTGACTCGATGTCACAAAAT
>CANKVS010000100.1 GCA_947487155.1 uncultured Flaviramulus sp. | reverse complement strand
GGAATAAATGGAGCAAGCATCTTAAAAGAAAACAATGTAAGTATCAAACTGGCTGACAAAGTAATTGACCTGACACCTAACCTAGCTCTAAAGATCACCAAGTTTATTATTAAAAAAGCAATTCAAAAAGGAATTGGAATAGGATATTAAATTAAATATAATAATCATGACAAAACTTGAAGAATTAACAGCACTACTAGTAAATGAGATCAACGATTTTAAAAATAGTGTAGATAAACTAGAGAAAATTAATGAGCAATTAAAAGACACAAAACTAAGGATGGATTTATCGGATTATAAATCTATGATTAAATCACATCAACAACAAATGGAATCACATCTAAACTCTATGAAAAATTTTGAAAACAGGTTTAATAGTAAAATTAAGAAAGCTAAAATTTATCCTACTTGGGCAGTGGTGATTTTTATTATTAGTATTTTGTTAGGGGTGGTGTCTTTTTTGTTTATTTCAATAAAATAGATTTTACAAGAAACCTGAGTAATATTTTTTTTCAAAAAGAGTGTTTTTTGTATTTAGTAGTTTAAAATTCAAAAAAATCGCAAAAAGAAAACCAGTTTTTTTAGCATTAACAAAATTTGTCAAGATCGAGTTTTAGGATGTGTTGTTAAAAGTTGGTTTAATTATATTCAGATTAGAAAATCTTAGCTAGCTAATAGCTTAAGTTTTAATATTGACCTGATACATATTTCAGGACGGGTCAAAATGACGCACAACGTGTTCGTGTATGGCTTGTTGCGTTGGCAAGAACTAAGTTAACAAAAGAAACCGAACCAATAGGAAAATCCGCAGGATTTTCCGAGTACGCAAAAACCAAGCAATTGGTTATAGGACACGGTGTTGTATGGCGTTATTCATCGTTCTTTTCTATTTCTAACCATTCTTCATAGGAAACTACTAAACTTCCTTTTTCAGGTCGATATTTCCCTGGTAATTTTCCGATAAATTCTAAATAATGTCCGTCTGGGTCAGAAAAGTAAATTGCGATAGCTGGAATATTTACAAATACCATAGGTCTTTCGGAATCATCAGTTAAGAAATTCCAAAATCCTATTTTATTCGATTTCAAAAAGTCAATAGATTCGTTTAAAACCCAATCCCAGTCACATTCAAATGCAAAATGTCTTAAATCAATTTCTTCTTTTGGTTTTTCCCATAGTCCTAGCATTGCTTGTCTCGGTTTTTCTCCAATCCAAAATAAAGCTGCTCTTCTTTCCTTTTCATAAAGGTATTGTTCAAGTCCTAAAACATTGGTGTAAAAATCTATTGAGCGTTCAAGATTTTCAACAAATAAATGGGTCTCAAATAGTCCTTTAATCATTTCTTATCAGTTTTTTTAAATGACATACAACGTGTTCGTGTATGGTTAGTTGCGTTGGCTGGAACTAAGTTAGCAAAAGAAAACGAACCAGAGGAAATTCCGAAGGAATTTCCAAGTAGGCGATAACCAAGCAATTGATTATACACGTTGTTACCCACTGGCTTTTTTCATTTACTAAACTATAAAATTATATTAAATAAGTAACCTGAAATAATTATGCAAAGTGTTACTACTGCAAAAAAGATAGTGATTAATTTTACGGACATTACTTTCTTTAAAAGCATTGCCTCTGGCAAAGACAATCCAATTACTCCCATCATAAAAGCGATTGCAGTTCCTAACGGAATTCCTTTAGCCACTAATACCTGAACGACTGGAAGTATACCTGATGCATTCGAGTACATAGGAATAGCCAAAATCGTTGCAATAGGAACAGCAAAAAGGTTGTCTTCGTCCATATATTTTTCAAAAAATCCTTCTGGAATATAACCATGCATTAATCCACCAATTGCGATGCCGACTAAAACATAAGGAATGATACCTTTAAGGATTTTTACAACTTCCGCCCAAATAATTGGTAAGCGTTGTTTAAAGCTATATTTTTCTACTTGAAATATGTCTTGATCTCTTTGAGCGTTTGCTAAAACTTCTTTTACCCAAGGTGTTAGATAGCCTTCCAATTTTAGATTTTGAAATATGATACCAGATATTGTTCCTAATAACACACCACTAACTACATAGATTATTGTTGTTTTTAAACCAAACAAGCCAACAAAAAGCCCAATTGCTATTTCATTGACCAAAGGTGAAGTAATCAAAAATGAAAAGGTTACGCCTAATGGGATTCCTCCTCTTACAAAACCAATAAATAAAGGAACGGATGAACAAGAACAAAAAGGTGTTACAACTCCAAAAAGACTTGCCATAAGGTATTCCAATCCGAATAATTTATTTCTTGATAGGTAGTTTTTAACCTTATCTATAGGAAAGTAACTATTGACAATTCCCATAAAAAAAATGACAACAAAAAGTAAGATTAGAATCTTTGTAGTATCATAAATAAAGAAGCTCAAAGCTCCTACTAAATGTTGTTCTTTACTTAAATTTAGAACATCATAGACAAACCAATCTGCTATATTTTGTGCCCAATCAAACATTTTCATTCGTGCTAATAGTACCTGAAATTGAACAAGACAATTTCACAGTATTATAGATAGTACCAAACTTTTCAATGTTCTTTTTGAGTAAGTCTGAATTAAGCTTTTTATCGGAGCTTTGAATTGTCAAATTGTAAATAATACTTTCCATTCTTGGTGGATTTTCAAGACGTGTCGCATTAACTTCAATTGTAGCTTTGGTATAGTTGAATTTCATCATATTAGAAAAACGTTCAACATTTTTCAGTATGCAGGAAGCGAAAGAACTCAAGAATAATTCGGCTGGATTTGGTAAGATTCCAGCAGTCTTAGTAGTTGTGCCGAAATCAATTTTTGATTGCTTTATATGAACAACTGCATCTTGATTTGAAATTGATGAAGCTTTAATATGATATTTCATATTAGTTTTTTTAGTTTAAAAGAGCCAATACTTCATCTTTTGAAGGTACTCTACCTTTTATTGTTATGACGTCATCTATTACCAAAGCAGGTGTAGTCATTACGTCAAGTTTCATAATTTCCATTATATCCTCAACTTTTTCAATTGTAGCATCAATGTTGTTTGTGGAAACTACATCTTTAACAATACCTGTCATTGATTGGCATTTTGGACAACCTGTTCCTAAAATTTTTATTACTTTGGTCATAGCACATATGTTTATTATCACAAATTTATGATGATTGTTTCAGTTGAAAAGTGACGAAAATCTGATATTTTTTATGTTTTCAATATTCAAAATAGTTTTGAAATTCTTTAAGTTGTTTCTTTATTTCTGTTAATTGTTGTTGTGCTTCATTTTCGGATGTTGTAGCCATTAATCGATGGATGTTATCTTCTATTCCAAAGAAGAAAACATGTATTTGATCAAATAATTCACCAGAATATGAATCATCTAACATTACTTTTTTTACATCATTAAATATGTCTTTTCCTAATTGATTGTAATCAGCGATGTTTGAGGATTTATAATTTGCCAATTTGTTGAAAACAGCATTTACCTGTTCTATAGACTCTTTTTTTAATATCCACTTTTTACCGTTATTTAATTGAAGCGTATTACCCATCATTTGAATCTTCATTTTTGGTGTCGAACCAAAATCATAATCATATATAGTTTCGGCTATTAAGCGTAATTCTTCATCATCATAGATTAGTTTTGGCATTAACTTAAATTTTTTCACAGCTCTTGGCATTAATGTTTTTTCTCTTGAAGGTTCTTTGACAAAAGTTACAATGGCGTTTACGAATTCAGTTTTATTGGTGTAAGCTGGTTTATAATGTTCTTGAATTCTTAACATTGGAGGGGAAATCATTTCATCTCTTTTTAAAGGGTCTGGTTTTTCAAAATGGCAGATATAGCACTTTTGTGCCATAAGCTCATATCCTTTTGAATTATATTGAACATTTTTTTCAATATCCTGATTTTGAAAGGTCTTTTCTACATTTAAATTCTCGGATTTTGAATATTCTTTATTTTTTTGACTTGTGTTACAACTTATAAGACTAATAAGTATACTAATCATTAATAGATTTTTTCTCATATCGATTGCCTATAAAAATTTCTAGTATAAAGATAGATTAGAGGGAGAAAATACAATATGATTTATATCATTTTAGCCTAAACTAATCTAAAATCTTTCATGCATAGACTGAACAGACATTTTGGAAAGGGAAATACCGTGTTTCTGAAAGATAAATATATTGCTCAACGGTTGATTTTAGCTTGTGGCTAACGGTCTTGTGTATGAAACGTAGCGTGTAAAAAGCCGCTAACTTTTCGGATTAACACAGAGCCGAATTTTTATATTTTGTTTTTAAATTATCAATCTTAAAAGCCAAATTTAAAAATTTGGTGTACTTTGTAAGTATACAAAAACCTCTCGGAAAGCCTATATTAGCTATGTTTTATACACGTTGTTAGCCACTGGCTTTTTTCCGAAAACTTGCTAGCGTTGGCAAAGACATACTCTTTTGCAATTTTGGGCTTGTGTGTTGGCAAAAGCGAATTGCAAATGTGTATGGCTTTTAGCGCTGGCTATTTTGTGAACCGAATTTGTAGATTTAGTTTGAAGAATAATTGTCCATTTTCCTCATAAACTTCTCCAAATCCGTGTCGAGAAGAACTTGCAGTATCAAGCTTGGTGTTATTTAACAAGTAATCCTCAAACTCGTTTCTGTTGTAAATATGATAACATAGAACTTCGCCATTTTCCTTTACGATTAGATATCCGCCAGTTGCATCATATTTACCTATCCAAACTTGCGATGGCATCATTCCAAGCGCAACATCTGTTAAAAATCGTTTTATTTTGTATTCGTAAAATTTGTGCTCGTTTTTGATGTCAAATTCCAAAGGGTTTTTCTTTGCTATTAAGTTGACCAAATCCGTTAAATGTGAAAACTCACTTGAATAGAAATCAAAAACGATTTGCGATAATATTTCTGGAAGCAAGCTATCAATTAAAACAAGATTATTTGAAAATATTTGTCTTTCGGTCTTTACAAATTCAAATATCCCATCTTTGCTTTGAATTTCAGCAATTCTGTCCATTATTTTACTTCTAGTATCAATGGAATTTACCTGGTCAATTTCATTCTTTGTAAGATGTGTAAAATTAATCTCGTAAATGAAATTTGTTGTTTTTCCAGCATTTAACAGAGTAGAAGGACTTCCAAGTTGAGATTTTATGCTAAAACCAAGTGTTGGTTGTTGATTTGTTCTTTGGTCGTGAACGACAATGGTAATATCTGTTTTAGCGGAAGAGCTAGCTTTGAGAGAAATGCAGTTTATTGATTGCATAAATTCCTCAATTTCTGGAACAGAAAATGTTCTTTCCTTATTCGATTTAATTTTTTCAAGTAAGAATTTTGCTTTTTCTTTAAATTCTGAAATTGCAATTTTTAAAACTTCTTCTCCGCCAGAAATAAGTATAATTTCATCTTGAATTGAGTATTCAAAATCGCCATTATTTTCTGTTCTTAAAACACGTAAAATAGGATAAACTATTCCTTCTAATTTTTCAATGTCTTTATTTCCAAGAAATAATTGTTTGTCTCCAAGTAATTTGAATAGCGTGTAAATTTCACTCCATTCGCCTTTATTTCCTGTAATCATAAAGTTTTAAGTTTTTCTATAATTTTTTTTGCTGTTGCTTGAATTGCTGGAACTGCAACTGAATTTCCAAATTGTTTATATGCTTGAGCGTCAGAAACTACAATTTTATAATTGTCTGGAAATCCTTGTAATCTTGCCCATTCTCTTGGTGTCATTTTACGAATTCCTTCTCTGTTAACTTCTCCAGTTATATGAGTTACTGGTGTAAAATCTTCGAGCCTAAAATCGTAAACCAAATTTCTTTCTCTTCCCATTCCGCCACAAACAACTGCGTTTGCAGTTCCGTTGTTTGGAATAATTTCATAGCCAAATCCATTACCTTTACTTTCGTGTCTAGCTTTATGATTTCGTAAAGTATTTACATAAGTTTCAGATAGATAGTATTTTACAGAAACCGTTTCAGTTTCTAAAATGTTTTCTAGTGTTACTTTTTTCTTGACAGGCTTTGGATATTCAAACTCTGTAATTCCTATATCTTTTCTAAAACCAACAATGAAAATTCGCTCTCTATTTTGTGGAACTCCAAATTCTTTCGCATTTAAGATTTGTGGTTCTGGAATGTAATAGCCCAAATCTTCTCGTAAAACATTTAGAATTGTAGCTAAAGTTTTTCCTTTGTCGTGACTTCTTAAACCTTTTACATTTTCTAAAAAAATTGCTTTTGGTTTCTTCTTTTTTATGATTTCTGCTACATCAAAAAATAATGTTCCTCTCGTATCTTCAAATCCTCCACGTCTACCTGCAATTGAAAATGCTTGACACGGAAATCCTGCGCACAAAACATCAAAGTTATCAGGAATATAACTTTTTGTTTCGGGTTTGGTAATGTCTCCAAAAGGAATTTCTCCAAAGTTGGCTTTGTAGGTTTGTTTGGAATATTTATCCCATTCGCTCGTGAAAACGCATTTACCTTTAAGATTTTGAAAAGCCAAACGGAATCCACCAATTCCTGCAAAAAGGTCGATAAATTTGAATTTAGGTTTTTCTGGTGCTGGAAATGGAACCGATTTATTGAAATCGAAAATCAAATATTGTAAAGCCTCTTCTGCAAATTCTTGTGTAATTTGTTCATTCGGATATTCTTTTTTCAGAATTTCTTTTACAAAAGTCAAGGCATCTTTTTTATAGAATTGAGAAACACCGTTTTTGTGATTGTGTAAATAATGAGTAAAAGAAGCTGGTTTTGAATCATTTGGCTCAATCACTTTTATTTCAAACAATTGTCCGTCAATGGTTTCTATGTCGATTCTTTCTTTTAGCATATTCGATTTTATTTCAATCCTACAAGTTATAAAAGATTTGTTCGTTTTGTTCGTTTTGTTTGTTTTTTTGTTCACATTTCGTGGTGGATAATTCGAGCGCAAAGGCGAAAACAGCTCTTTTATTTTTTAGAGTGTAGGCTTTGTGCGTTGGGAAAAAATAAATGTGCTGTTTGTGTGGTGGCTTTTCCGATGAATTTTTTTTTGAAGTTCGGATTTTTTTTCAGCTTGTGGCTAACGGTGCGTGTAAGGAAAGTACGGGTTTGCGAACGGCGATTTTCCGAAGGAAAATCGGAAGTTCGCAAACAAAGC
>CANKVS010000099.1 GCA_947487155.1 uncultured Flaviramulus sp. | reverse complement strand
TACTCATAATAATTCAATTATTATACTAATTTATGGAAATATGTCATTGAACTTGTGTCTTCCGAACACTTATGTTTAAAAAATCTGACAGGTCTTTTTAATTTCACTTAATGAAGTCATTTAAACAAAAAGCCCACTCAATATGAGTAGGCTTTTAAAATTTGGGGTGCTTAGTAGATTAATAATTAAGGGAGAAAGAGAGCACTAAAATGTGGTTACACCATCATTAGGCTGATATAGGTAATTAAACGTGTAGTATCTAGAATCACTACTAGGATCCAAATCTTTATAATAGCTTAATATTTCTACTTTTGCATATTTCCCGTCACGAGTTTTAAATACTAATATTTTCCCAGGTGTTGGTGAGATTAAATGTGTAGGAGGTCCAGCATAAGTGTACCAGCCATTTCCACTTCCTGTTTTAATAGCAAAACCTGATGCTGAATCTTGAGCGAATAATGATGCATCATCTATAGAAGTGACATCATCAAATGTACTAGAAGCAATATAAGCAGCAGCTTCTCCATTTCTAACAGGTTCATCAAGAGTACCAGAGATAACGCCTCCATTTACAATAATAGCTGTTCCTCTAAAAGCAATATCCCAGTCTGTATCACTTGTTGTGGTTTCACCTGTTGCAAAATCGAACTTGGTGAATTCACCAGAAACTCCACCTTGCCCTTGGCCTCCAGATTGTGGTGCATAAAGATTATTTATTGCTCCACTAATAGCTAAATCTTTTTTATAGGTATTCCAACCATAATTTTCAGTGTCATCTACAGCAGGAAATGCTTCGGTTTTTCCTGCTTCTAACGAAGCAACTTCTTTTTTGTATAATGTAATTTCGGTATCAGACACATTCTTAAAAAAGATAACATAATAGGTGTCGTTGCTTTCTCTATACCCTATCCAACGATTGTCGCTACTTGAATAATATTCTTTTGCAATATCGTAGTTGGTTGATGCAAATCCGCCAGCTAAATCATAATTTAATTTGTCTTGTGCTATTGAATAGGTAGCTATTTGTGTTGCTCCTGCTACTTCAAACTGTCTGCTAAAAGAGCCTTCAAAGGATATAGTATCATTTCCTAGTATAGGAGAATCATCACTACTACAGGATATAAAACCTATAAATAAGGCTATTAATGTTAAAAATTTAAGTGTTTTCATAATGTTTATTTATTAAAATTGAATATTAAGTTTTCCGTATATAATTCTGCCAGCTATATTGCTGATGTTTTGTGCGTCTGTAAAACCAAATAGATTATCTATTCCAAAGCCAAATTCATAGTTTTTGTAAAACGTTTTATTAATGGCAAAATCAATAATAGCATAGCCATTAACAAAGTCATCATAACTATCTAAATAGGTATTTCCGTTACTGTCTAATAATCCATATCTGCTTCGGTAAGTACTTCTTAGGTTAGTGTTTACATCCCATTTAGGTATTGTATAAAACACTTTTAAGTTTGCCATATGGCGAGACCGATTAAATAGCCCGAAATAATCTTCTTTTTTAAGTTGGAATGATGGAGAACTTGGGTTCTCTCTGGCAAATACCTCTCCATTTTCAAATGCATTTTCTGCGGTTGCATCTTTTGCAAATAATAGTTGATAACCTCCAGATATTTTTAGTCGATTATTAGGTTTCCAAGTGGAGTTGAATTCTAACCCTTCTGTATATACTTTATTTACATTGTAATAACTAAATACGTTTTGCCCATTGGTTTTGTTGGCAATAATTCGAGGATCAATTAAATCGTCAATATTATTTCTAAAGAGATTTAAACCGAATTTTAAAGCTGTATAAAATTTATAATCCATACCAACATTGATACTAATAGAATTTTCTGGATTTAATTCATCTTCAAACTCTGAAACTGGAACAATAATATTAGCAATTTGCCCCTGTGTTTCTAATGCTGGAATAGCCATAGAAACTGCATTATATCCTAAAACGGTATAACCAACGGTTGCATTTGTAAAATCGAAGTATAGCTGTCTAAAATCTGGAGCTTTAAAGCCATAGCCAACCGATCCTTTTATGGCGAGTTTATCGTTTAATTTATATCTAATAGCAGCTTTAGGGCTAAATTGCGATTTGTACTTGTTATGACTATCAAAGCGTGCCCCTAATATTACATTAAGCTTTTCTGTTAAATCGCCATCATATTGAGCATATATATAAGGGGAGTTAAATTTTGGTTTCGCTGTAAAGTCTGTTCTATTTAAAGTTTCATGATTATACCCTAAGCCTCCAATAAAATTATTGGTATCATTAGGGCTATAAGTTGCTCGAATTTCTGGACGAATCAATAATTGATTGTAATAACTATTACTAAATCGAGAACCATCATTTACGTTATCTAAATAATCTTTAGCCTTATATCTTGTAGCATAAAACTCAAAATAACTACTCCATTTTTTAGAATATTTATGACTCAGCTTTACATGCGAATTCCACTCATTTATATCGCTTTCGCCTTTTAAAGTAGATGAAGCAATATAGTCTTGATTTTGAGTGTAATATCTCCCCGAGACAAAGAGGTTAGTTGCTTCAGTAAAATTATAAGTAATTTTTGTGTTAAACGTATAATTACTAAAAGGGTCAACAGTTTTTAAATCATCATTTTCATTTAAATCATAACCATCACTACTATATCTATTCAAAAAGGTCGTTATTCCCAATGCCTTCTTTTTATAATTAAGAGTTGTACTTAAATCGGAGGTATTGAATGCACCTACTCTAAAATTTGCGTTTCCGTTAAAGCCATATTTAGGGTTCTCTGTAATAATATTTATTGCACCACCAAGAGCTTCACTACCGTAAAGGCTAGACGATGCGCCTTTAACAACTTCAATTTGTTTAATGTTTCCAACGGTAATTCTACTTAGGTCTAAAGTCCCTGCAGAGCGCCCCACAAGAGGAACACCATCTACAAGAATTAAGGTGTATTGAGAATCTAGCCCTTGTAGTTGAATGCCTTCGCCGCCACCAAAATCTGGAACAGTTATTAATCCTGTTTGTTCATTGAGAATATCATTTAGTCTAATAGAATTAGAGCGTTTTATATCTTTTTTAGAAATAATTTGGGCTGGTAGAGGTAAAGATGATAATTGCCTTATCGTTCTTGTTGCTGTAATAATAACTTCATCTAAATTTTCTGTGGTTGTCGAATCCTTTGCTATCACTTTAGTTTCCTGAGAAAAAGAGTAGTTAACAAAAAAAAGTAAAAAATAAAGTGATAAATATTTGTTATTAAGAATCATTCTTGATTAAATTTGCAGCAAATATATAAGTTATTTTAATTTAGTCTAAATAAGAATAGATAAATTTTAATTTTTTTTTAAATCACATACAACAAACTATTAAAAATGAAACGATTAACACTTTTGCCATTATTATTTTTAACATTTTCAATTATAGGAAATGCTCAAAAAAAGAAAGAACAAGACCAAAATGCTATAAAAGATATGTGTGGTTGCTATGAGGTAACCTTCAATTTTGCTGAAACTTTTCAGTATAGCAAAGACTCGCTTTACAAACCTTCTGAATCTAAAGTTGCTAAAGGATTAGAGTGGGCACAATTGGTTGAAGATGAGGATAACAAGATTTCAATTCAGCATTTATTACAAGTAGGAAGACCAGATAAACCAAGTATAGTAAAGCATTGGAGACAAGATTGGCTATTTGAAAATACCAATTTCTATATGTTTAATGGCGATAATCATTGGAATTTTGTAACTAAATCTAGTGAAGAAGTAAAAGGGCAATGGACACAAAAAGTATATCAAGTAGACGATAGCCCTCGTTACGAAGGATCATCAACATGGGTGCATGTAGATGGAAAAAGCTACTGGGAAAATACCACAGATGCGCCATTACCAAGACGCGAATATACCAAGCGTAACGATTACAATGTAACAGTAAGAGGTAACAGGCACGAGATTACTAATATTGGGTGGGTGCACGACCAAGATAATAAAAAGGTAATTAGAGAAAAAGGGAAAGATGACACTGTTTTAGCCGAAGAAAAAGGATACAATACTTACGTGAAAGTTGAAGATAGTAAATGTAAAGCTGCGCAAGATTGGTGGAAAGAAAACAATAAAAAATGGGCTTTAGTTAGAGATAAATGGACTAAGGTTTACAATAGAAATACAGATTTAGCTTTACAAGCTAAAGTTGAAAATAAGGCTTTGTATAAATACCTTTTTTCTGAATATTATTCTAAAAAGAAAAAAATTAATAAGATTATTGAATCTTTTGTAAAAATTAAATAATGACTTATTCAAAACAAATTGTAGGTTTTTTATTTGTAATAATATCTTCCATAGCTGTAGCACAAACAAAAAATGTGTTTTTAGAAAGAGCATTTTGGAAAACTAATCCAACAATTAAATTAGTAGAACAAAAAATAACTGAAGGTCATAGTGCCACAGCATTAAATCCGTATGGATTTGATGCTGTGGTGTATGCTATTTTAGAAAAAGCACCTAACCCTGTTATTAAACATTTACTTACCAAAAAAGGAAATGGTGTTAATAAGCTAACACACGATAAGCGTACTTATGTGTTTTGGGCAGCATATAAAGGAAATCTTGAATTAGTAAACTACCTAATTAACAATAAAGCAAGGTTAGATTTAAAAGATTCGCACCATTTTTCGCCTGTAACTTTTGCTGCTGCTACTGGACAAACCAACACCAAGATTTATAATTTATTTATAAAAAATGGTATTGATATTAAAAATGATGTAGACGAAAATGGTGCCAATGCGTTGTTATTGCTAATTCCTCATTTAAAAGATTTTACATTAGTAAAGTATTTTACATCAAAAGGATTAGATGTGAAAAGTATAGATAATAATGGTAATGGCGTATTTAATTATACAGCTCAAAAAGGGAATAAAGCCATGTTAGAATTACTAATTGAAAAAAGGTTTCCCTACAAACAATTAAATAAAAACGGTGGTAATGCCATGTTATTAGCAACTCAAGGTTCTAGAACAGGATACAATTCTCTTGACTTTTTTAAATATTTAGAAAGCTTAGGAATTAATCCAAATATTACCAATGCAAAAGGGAACACACCGCTTCATAATCTAGCTTATGGTAATAAAAACATTGAAGTTTTTAATTATTTCATCAACAAAGGAGTTGATGTTAATCAAGTAGATTCTAACGGAAACACACCTTTAATAAACGCTTCTGGTAGAAACAGTATTGAAATTATCACATTACTTGCTAAAAAAACAAAAGCTATTAATATTGCAAACAAAAATGGGCATTCAGCTTTAACAAAAGCGATGAATAACTCATCCAAAGTAGCTTCATTTTTAATAGATAAAGGAGCCGATATTAATATAATTGATGCCAAAGGAAATACTCTTGGGTACTATTTAACAGCATCTTTCAACCCAGATGAAATAGCTAATTTTCAAGAAAAATTAAAAATGCTCACCAAAAAAGGCTTAGATATTAGTAAATCTCAAAGTAAAGGAAACACACTTTTTCATATAGCACTTGAGCAAAATAATTTAGACCTTTTAAAAATCATTAACAATTTAAAGATTAATGTAAATGCTAAAAATAAAGATGGTTTAACACCATTGCATAAAGCTGTAATGCTTGCAAAAGATGATACCATTATAAAATACTTATTATCTATTGGTGTAGATAAATCTTTGAAAACAAACTTTGATGAAACG
Organism: uncultured Flaviramulus sp.; assembly: GCA_947487155.1. Taxonomy (GTDB): domain Bacteria; phylum Bacteroidota; class Bacteroidia; order Flavobacteriales; family Flavobacteriaceae; genus CANLXL01. Next base: position 1,592 of record CANKVS010000099.1, on the reverse strand, counting down.
GTTTACGATTTAGCAAAAGAAAATGAGTTGTTAAAACAACATAAAATGGATATTAATTTTTTAAAATAAAGGATGAAAAAGACGCTTATTTTTAAAATAACACCACTTTTTATGGTTGCTATTTTTGCATTATTCAGCTTTAAAAGTGTTTCAGAAAAAACCACTTATAAATGTATGATTCAAATGACGAATTATAGTGGAGAAGGTGCTTACGTAGCTATTTCATTATTAAACCCTAAAGGCGAATACGAAAAAACATTATTCGTTCAAGGTGATGATGATGAGTGGTATTCAGACATTACAGAATGGTGGAAATTTCACGGAAAAGTACGTGCCAATATTGATGCCATAACTGGAGCAACAATAAGTGGTGGCGAACGTACTATTAGTATTATTGAAATTGAAAATGATAAAATAAATAGTGGCTATAAAATACGTTTTGAAACTGCCGTTGAGGATCAAGAATATTACAAAGACGATATAGAGTTTGAGCTAACTTCTGAAACCGTAAAAGCTAAAACCGAAGGCAAAGGGTTTATACGTTATGTGCGTATGTTGCCACAATAACACAAGTTAATAATGACCATTTCTATTTGGAGGTATAGCCACCTAGCGTTGGCTATATCTTCTTCTATTTTCATATTAATTGCAGCTATAACAGGCATTATTTTGGCTTTTGAACCTATTTCAAACCAATTAAAACCTTATGCTATAGACAATGCCACTAAAATATCTTTGGCTAAAACCATAGATGTTTTACAAGATGAATATGAAGAAGTGGTAAGTATAGAAATTGATGCAAATAATTTTATTTCAACTTCAATTATTACAAAAGAGGGAAAAAGCGAAACGTTTTACATTAATCCGTTTACGGGAAAAAATATTGGCAATATTATTGAAAAAGCGCCAGTTTTTAAGTTTGCAACCAATTTGCATCGTTCGTTATTTTTAAAATCTACAGGACGTTTTATTATAGGTTTCGTTTCGTTTTTATTGTTTTTAATGGCAGTTACTGGAGTCCTTTTAATTATAAAAAGGCAAGGTGGTTTTAAACGATTTTTTAGTAAAATAGTAAAAGAGAATATTGAGCAATACTATCATATTATTTTAGGTAGGTATATGCTTATTCCTATCATTATTGTTACACTTACAGGGGTGTATTTATCTTTAGAAAAGTTTTCGTTGTTGCCATCGCACAATATATCGCATACTATAAATGATACGCTACATACTAGAATTCCAAGAAAAGCAGTTTCAGAGTTTTCGCTTTTTAAAAACACGCCTTTAGAAGCTGTAAAACGTGTAGAATTTCCTTTTTCTGATGATGCCGAAGATTACTTCTTTTTAAAACTTAAAGACAAGGAATTATTAGTTAATCAGTACTCTGGAAATGTAGTAAGCGAGGAGAAACTTCCCTTAGTTGCTTTAGTATCTAATTGGAGTTTAATATTACACACAGGACAAGGCAACATTGTTTGGTCTCTTATTCTGCTTTTTACCAGTTGTGTTATTTTGTTTTTTATTTTAACTTGAAAAACCACCTGCTTTGCAGGTGGTCATGTTCTTAAGGCTATGCCTATATTTGTTTTATG
>CANKVS010000098.1 GCA_947487155.1 uncultured Flaviramulus sp. | reverse complement strand
TTTTTACTTCACGCTTTTTAACTTAAAAATGAACTTCAGAGTAAAATTAAATATCTTGAAAAAAGAAAATCGCCTAACTCTTTTGTTTATAATAAGATTATCTATTTCTTTTTATTAACTTTATCAATATACTTTTGCAACGCCATGGTCATTGATGGTGTTTCGGGTGTTGGTGCAGCAATATCTACACGTAATCCTTTTTCTTCAACAGCCTTAATAGTGGTATTTCCAAAAACAGCTATACGCGTTTCATTTTGTTTAAAATCTGGAAAGTTTTTAAATAGCGATTCAATTCCCGAAGGGCTAAAAAACACAAGCACATCGTAAGTTACGTTTTCTAAATCAGATAAATCGCTTACTACAGTTTTATAAAACGTAGCTTGCTTCCAATTTACACCCAAAGCATCTAAAGTTTCAGGAACTGCTGGTTTAACTTTATCTGTATTTGGCAATAAAAACGTTTCGTCTTTATACTTTTTAATTAAAGGAGATAATTCAGAAAACGTACGTTTGCCAACATAAATTTTACGCTTTCTATACACTACATATTTCTGTAAATAATACGCTACTGCTTCAGACTGACAAAAATATTTCATAGTGTCTGGAACCTTAAATCGCATGTCTTCAGCAATTCTAAAAAAATGATCAACAGCATTTCTACTGGTTAAAATAATAGCTGTATAATTATTTAAATCTATTTTTTGATGCCTAATTTCTTTCGCTGAAACGCCTTCAACATGAATAAAGGGTCTGAAATCTATTTTCACCTTTTGTTTTTCTTCTAAATCGAAGTAAGGTGAGTTTTCTATTTTAGGTTCTGGTTGAGATACTAAAATGGTTTTCACTTTCATAAGCGCAAGTGGTTTGTTCTTTATTTGGCAATAAACACCTTATACAAAATGATGTACGGTGCAATTTCGAGAGCGCAAAGATACAAAATAAAATAAAATAAGCCATTTTTTATTACACTTAGATGCGATTTAAATGACGTAACCAGCCCAATTACGTTTACAATTAACAACAAACCTATAGCAATATAAACAATTGTTAACGACGGTTTGAGATTAAATATTAATAGTGCATTAATGGGTAGCAGCAATAGCCCCAAGTAGTTTTTATAACTTATTTTTTGAAAAATATAAGTATCAACCAACTTATCTATCTCAAAAAGACTTCCTATAAGCCGCTCAATTAAAACCTTAATTAGTATAAACGAACCAATACCAAAGGTTAATTTAAACATAAAGTTAATAGAAAGTGCTTTTGCTCCTGTAACAAATTGATACATAATAAAGCAAAAAACAGAAGCTGAAAGAATTAAATTAACAAATAAAAGAGCATCAAACTTATCAAAAAACTTTTGTTCTCTTGAGTAAATTTTCAAGTATTTAAAGTTTCCAACAACATATATAAAGTCGTGAAAACGTTTAGGTGCTATTAACTTTGCGGTAGCAACAATAACTAACCCAATAACCAATAAAATGGTAAATAATTCATTTGAAGCAGCATCACGAATCATCTGATAAAATTATTATAAATATTTAACACATACCTACAATTATTAATTAATATTAAAAAAAATAAACTTCTAAATAATGTACATTTGCTAAAAATAATACGTTTTCAATAAAAGTACAGCATGCAAAACACTGTTGTAATTATTCCAACATACAACGAAATAGATAATATAGAAGCTATTATTAAAGCCGTATTTTCTCAATCGGAGCAAATTCATATTTTAATTGTTGATGATAATTCACCCGATTTAACGGGTTTAAAAGTTAAGGCGTTACAAGCAGAATATGCCGATAGATTATTTTTAGAAATACGTAAAGAAAAATCGGGTTTAGGTACAGCATACATTCATGGGTTTAAATGGTGCTTAGCAAAATCATATCAATATATTTTTGAAATGGATGCCGATTTTTCACATAATCCCAAAGATTTAATAAAATTACATAACGCCTGCCATATTGATGGGGCAGACATGTCTATTGGGTCTAGATACAAAACGGGGGTTAATGTTGTTAATTGGCCCATGAATAGGGTACTTATGTCTTATTTAGCATCAAAATATGTGCGCCTAATTACAGGCATGAAAATTCATGATACCACCGCTGGTTTTGTATGTTACAAACGACACGTATTAGAAGCCTTAGATTTAAAAGCAATTAAATTTATAGGTTATGCGTTTCAGATAGAAATGAAATTTAAAACCTATTTAAAACAATTTAAGATTACTGAAATTCCTGTAATATTTACAGATAGAACAAAAGGAGAATCAAAATTAAGTTCAGGAATTATTTCTGAAGCTATTTTTGGCGTTATTTCAATGAAACTGAAAAGTTTGTTTAAAAAATAAATACAAATGCAACAAAAAACCATATTAATTAAAAATGCGAATATTGTAAATGAAGGTTCCGTTTTTAATGGCGATATATTAATTGAAGGTGAATACATTAAAGAAATTAGCAAATCTATAAGTGCCAAATCTGCCGATGTGCATGTGTTTGATGCCGAAGGAAAATATGTGTTACCAGGAGTTATTGACGATCAAGTACATTTTAGAGAACCTGGATTAACACATAAAGCGAATATTGAAACCGAATCTAAAGCAGCTATTGCTGGTGGTATTACTTCGTTTATTGAAATGCCTAACACCAACCCGCAAACAACAACTATTGAAAAACTTGAAGAAAAATTTGAAATAGCAGCCAAAACCTCTAGTGCAAATTACTCGTTTATGTTTGGAGGCACTAATGATAATTTAGATGAAATTTTAAAAGTTGATGCTAAAAATGTAGCAGCCTTAAAACTATTTCTTGGGTCTTCAACAGGAAGTATGTTGGTTGATAACCCAGATGTTTTAGAAAATATTTTCTCTAAAACCAACTTATTAATTGCTGTACATTGCGAAGACGAAGGCACAATTAAACGCAACTTCGAATCGTATTTAAAACAATATGGCGACGATATCCCTATTAAATATCACCCAGAAATACGAAGTGAAGACGCTTGTTATTTATCGTCTTCAAAAGCTATAGCATTAGCAAAAAAAACAGGAGCACGATTACATGTTTTTCATTTATCTACAGGAAAAGAAACACATTTGTTTGACAATAAAATACCTCTAAAAGATAAAAAAATTACAGCAGAAGTTTGTGTACATCATTTATGGTTTTCAGATAAAGATTATGATGAAAAAGGAACACGTATTAAGTGGAATCCAGCCGTAAAAACTCAAACCGACAAAGCGCAATTACTCGAAGCTTTATTAGACGATAGAATTGATGTCATTGCCACAGACCACGCACCACATACTATAGAAGAAAAAGAAAACGTTTATACTAAAGCACCTTCGGGTGGTCCATTGGTGCAACACGCATTACCCGCAATTTTAGAAATACACCATCAAGGAAAAATTTCTATTGAAAAAGTAGTTGAAAAAATGTGCCATAACCCTGCAATTTTATTTCAAATTGAAAAACGCGGATTTATAAAAGAAGGCTATTTTGCCGATTTAGTTTTTGTAGATTTAAACAGTCCGTGGACAGTAAATAAAGATAACATCTTGTACAAATGTGGTTGGTCTCCTTTTGAGGGTACTACATTTAAATCAAGAATTACACATACATTTATAAATGGCAGTTTAGCTTATAAAAACTTTAAATTTTATAATGTTAATGCTGCTAAACGATTAACTTTTGACCGATGATTATATTTAAACGACTGTCAATATTTTTAGGAATTCTATTAGTTGCAACATCTTGCTACCAATACAATAAACCAGAAAAGCCAAAAGATCTTATTTCTAAGGATCAAATGGTAAATATTTTAATAGACATTAAATTATTGACTTCGGCCAACGGAAAAAACAGAATTACACTTGATGATAATAAGCTCTATCCAGAAACTTATGTATATAAAAAGCACAATATAGACAGTTTGCGCTTTGCTAAAAGCAATAACTATTATGCCTATTATACCGAAGAATACGATGACATATATTCTAAAATTAAAGACAGTTTAGAAATGCTTCAAAGTGTTTTAAAAGCTGTTGAAAAAAAGGAATTAGAAGAAGAGGAAGCTAAAAGAAAACGAGATTCTATAAAATTAGCTAAGAAAATAGAGAATCATGCTTTATATTCATTAAAGTATAAAGATTCTATAAAACACCTATTTAAGAACAAAGATTCTCTATCTAAAACAACTATACAAAAAACCTTAAAAAAGGGAGCGTTAATTAAACCTGTTTCAGATACTGACGTCCAACAGTAGTAATGGTTTCGTCTATGGCTTTAAATTTATAATCCATAGCCTTAACAATTTTAGCACTACTATAATGTGTTTTAGAAGATAATGACTCAGCAATATGCTTTGTTAACCGCCTACGTTTCCCTGTAATTTTATGAGTTAGCCAATCTAATTTCCAAGCAAATTGCAATAACAATGGATTTGCTATTTTTTTTGGAGGATTCACTTTTACAGATTGTGCTAATGCTTGCAAAAACTTTTTATAAGTCCAATTTTCGGCAACTAAAATAAAACGTTCATTTTTTATATCACTTTTAGTTAGTTTAATCATTACAGAAACAACATCATCTACAGATACCAACCCAATAGTCCCTTTAGTAAAATACTTAAATCCTTTATGTGCTTTTTTAAACAAACTACCACTACCGTAATGCCAAATACCTCCACCTAAAATTACACCTGGGTTAACAATAACGACATCTACTCCTTCTTGCGTAGCGCGCCAAACTTCCATTTCTGCGCCATATTTAGTAATGGCATACACACTATTATCGGCTTCTTGATTCCATTTTGTTTCTTCAATAATAGGTTCATTATTAATCGTGTGCCCAACAGTAGCAATAGAACTTACGTAGCATAATTTTTTAATATTATTAGCAATACAAAGATTTACCACATTTGCAGTACCTTCTATATTTGTTAGTCGTAAAAATTGGTACTTATCTGGTTCAAAAGACACAAAAGCGGCACAATGGTATACGTCAGTTACACCTTTAAAAGCTTCACATAATAACGGAATATCTAAAATATCTGCCCTAACCCATTCTATAGATTCTATTAAATGGTTATAGTCTTTAGTATAACAAGAAAACACATCTTTTACATGTTCAAGTTTCCGTTCAGACCTATAAATTGCTCTAACCTTTTCATTATTATTAGCAAGTCTATAAAGCAAATGCGCTCCTAATAAACCCGTTCCTCCTGTTACTAAAACCATGCAACTAAAGTAATGAATATTTCAAATTATCTATTAACATAAAGACTGAAAGTATTCATTGTTTTAGATTCCCGTTTTCATAAAAACACCCCTTTTAAAATAAACCCTTTTTAGAACAAAGAATTATTCATAATGTATGAGTAATTCTATACGTATTTTTATCTTTGTCCTTGTTTACTAAAAATATTAAAGCATGATAACAAATTTTGTTGAAGAATTAACTTGGAGAGGCATGATACATACTGTTATGCCAGGAGCAGAAGTGCATTTAATGGAAAGCATGCGCAGTGCTTATGTAGGTTTTGATCCAACTGCAGATTCTTTACACATTGGGAATTTAGTTCCCATTATGTTGTTAGCACATTACCAACGTTGCGGGCACAAGCCAGTAGCTTTAGTTGGTGGTGCAACAGGAATGATTGGTGATCCTTCGGGGAAATCGAACGAACGTAATTTGTTAGATGAAAAAACATTACGCCATAATCAAGATGCCATAAAAAATCAGTTAGCACATTTTTTAGATTTTGAAAGTGATGCTGAAAACGCTGCTATTTTAGTAAACAATTACGATTGGATGAAAGACTTTTCATTTCTTGAATTTATTCGCGATGTTGGCAAACATATAACCGTTAACTATATGATGGCAAAAGACTCTGTGAAAAACAGGATTTCTTCTGAATCTTCAGAAGGCATGAGTTTTACAGAATTCACATATCAATTGGTGCAGGGTTACGATTTTCTTCATTTATATAAAAACAATAATTGCTCTATTCAAATGGGCGGTAGCGACCAATGGGGAAATATCACCACAGGAACCGAATTGATTAGACGCGTTGGTAGCGGAAAAGGTTTTGCCATTACCTGCCCATTAATTACAAAATCTGATGGTTCTAAATTTGGAAAATCTGAAGGCGGAAATGTGTGGTTAGATGCCAATAGAACATCGCCGTATAAATTCTACCAATATTGGTTAAACTCTAGCGATGAAGATGCTGAAAAATATATTAAAATATTTACGTTTTTAACTGAAGAAGCCATTAATACTTTAATAAAAGAGCATCAAGAAGCACCACATTTAAGGAGTTTACAAAAACGTTTAGCCGAAGAAATTACAACTATGGTTCATTCTAAAGACGATTTAGATAATGCTATAAAAGCAAGTACCATTCTTTTTGGAAAATCGACTAGTGACGATTTAAAAGACCTAAACGAGCAAACGTTTTTAGATGTTTTTGATGGTGTTCCACAAACCGAAATAACACAATCTGATATTGAAAACGGGTTAGATATAATCGCTGCTTTAGCAGAAAAAGGAGGCTTTTTTAAATCGAATGGTGAGGCGCGTCGGGCATTAAAAGAAAATTCAATTTCGGTAAATAAAACCAAAGTTAAAGCCGATTACGAAATTACTACCCAAGATTTAATAAACAATAAGTTTGTTTTACTGCAACGCGGTAAAAAGAATTATTTTGTGTTGCGAATTGCGTAAAATATTTTTAAAATGAAACAAATAGCTTTATTAGTTAGCATCACCTTTATAAGTTTACATAGTTTTAGTCAAAACATTACAGGTTCCGAACTTCTTAATAAAGCTATTAAATACCATGATCCGCATAACCATTGGGCGGCTTTAACAATAGTTTTTTGGTAACCATGGAATCTCCTAAAAGCCCAAAAAGAGTTAGTAATATTGTTATTAATTTACCTGATAGTTACTTTTATGTAAAAACTAAAAAAGACACTTTAATTACTGAATATACCATTGATAAAAACAATTGTTCTATTACCATAAACGGGAATAAAAACCCAAGCGAGGCTCTTTTAAAAGCTGATAGGTTAAGTTGTAAAAGTGCCAATCTCTATAAAAATTATTACACTTACCTCTACGGTTTACCAATGAAACTGAAGAATGAAGGTACTATAATAGATGATAACGTTGAACGTAAAACTTTTAAAGGAAAAGACTATTTAGTTTTAAAAATAACTTATGATGAAACTGTTGGAAAAGATGTTTGGTTTTTTTATTTCGACCCGCAAACCCATGCCATGGAAATTTATCAGTTTTATAAAACTAACAAAAAAGGTGCTATAAAACCTGATAGTGGTGAATACATTTTACTTAGCGAAACCGAGTTAATCCAAGGTATTAAAATACCCAAAAACAGAGCTTGGTACTATAATAAAAATGATGACTATTTAGGAACGGATAGTTTAAATTAATTTGAGTAAATATTAAACACTCCTAAACTTCCTTCTGGTTTAATCTTGGTTTATTCTTGAGCTACCTGTAATTTAAAGGGTAAGCCATACCCCTTTTGTATAGTTGATTCAAAATAAAATATCATAGTATGTGCAGACCTATCAGGTTTTAAAAACATAAGTGTTCGGAAGAGTTCTAAGCAGAACTAAATAGTTGTGATTTGCTAGGATC
>CANKVS010000097.1 GCA_947487155.1 uncultured Flaviramulus sp. | reverse complement strand
AATCGATTTGTAGAACTACAAAAACAAGTTATACAACCTTTAGCAGTCTATTTAAAACTCTTCGGTTTAGGGAAATGCTCAGGTATTTCTTTTATAGATTCTACCGCAATTAAAGTCTCTCATTACAAAAGAGAAAAACAACACAAAGTATTTAAAGGGATTGCTCAAAAGAGCTATGGGACATTAGGTTGGTTTTATGGGTTTAAATTACATTTAGTCTGTAATGACAAAGGACAAATTGTTGATTTCCTGATTACTAAAGATAATGTAGATGACAGAAGCCCATTAAAAAATAAAAACTTTCACGACAAAATATTTGGAAAAATATATGGAGATAAAGGCTATCTAGGTAAAGATTTATTCGATAAATTATTTGTAGATGGAATTCATTTAGTTACCAAATTGAGAAAGAATATGAAAAAGAAAGCACTTGAGTTTATGGATAAAGTTTACTTAAGAAAAAGAGCTATTATTGAGTCTGTAAATGACGTGTTAAAAAACACTTGTCAAATAGAACATTCTAGACATCGTTCCTTTGACAACTTTAGAGATCAAGTATGTTAGTATGTTTCGAGTTATTTGGTTTAAATAAAAAAATAAGCCAAACAAAATTAAATTAATCATCATTACATATCTACACTTATTTTTTCCCATAAGCATACTAGATTTGCGCAGATCATATCCTAATAAGTGTAGTATTATCCATAATAAAAAGAGCTGACATGACATTATAACTAAAAAACCCTCCGAAAAATTTTCCGGAGGGAAACTAAACAAATCACTTAATTTATTAACTTAAAAAAAATTAAAATAATACTGCTTTTCTTTTTTACTTATTACCAACCTGGATTTTGAGTTAGGTTAGAGTTTAAAATTATTTGGTTATCTGGCACTGGAAAAAGTAATTTAAAATCTTCAACTGTTTTTCCCTGAGCTCTAACCTTAGTTAAAAATTCTCCTTTACGTTTTAAATCCCAAGCACGTACACCTTCAAAACATAATTCAAAACGTCTTTCTTCCAATACAGCTGTTCTAAACGCTTCTTGAGTTAAGCCAGATAAGTCTGGTAAATCTGTAGCTGATTCTACACCATTAGCATCAGTTCTTGCGCGTTTTCGAACCATATTAATCCATGTATATTTATTGCCATCACTAGGATCTACTTCATTAGAAGCTTCTGCTGCCATTAATAAAACATCTGCATAACGAACAATAGAAAAATTATAATCGGTTCCTACCTGTTGTCCCCGATAAGCATCAAACTTATTAATATAATATGGTAAATCAGTGCCATAAATATCAGCCATTAAAATTGTACCTGTTATACCATCTATATGCTGATATCTATCTGATACAGTTATAGATTTTCTGTAGGACGTTGGATTTTCTGCTACAAAAGTTGCTGAAGGCGCAAATGATCCAAGCACAACATTTGCCGACCAAAAAGTATTTCTGTTTGCTGACAACTCTCTAGGTCCAAATTGAGCTGGTGTAGAACTTTGATTTTCTCCTGAGATACGCTGTAATTGAAAAATATGCTCTACTCCATTTTTATTATCGCTATTAAAAACATCTGCATAATTTGCGAAAAGATCATAATTACCAGAATTTATGACATTTGTGGCATGCGTAAGTGCATTGGCATAATCGCCACGATATAAATAAATTCTAGCTAACAAAGCATTGGCTACATTAGAATTAATTCTTCCTGGTTCACTTGTAGCTGGTAATTCTGAAGCAGCTTCTGTTAGATCTCTAATAACAACAGCATATATATCTGCAGAGGGTATTCTTCCTCCAAAAGTTTCCTCAACTGTTAATTGAGATTTTTCGTAAAGAGGCACATCTCCAATTGCCCTTACTAAATTCCAATAGTAAATGGCACGTAAGGCTTTTGCTTCTGAAATTAAATCGGCTTTACGTCCAGCGTCAAAATTAATACCTTCGGTATTATCTATAACCGTATTCGCTCTAAAAATTCCTCTATAAGCATTTGACCAAAAACCACTAAGCACATCACTGTTGTAAGTTAATTCGTCCCAGTTAAAAAAATCTGGCACTATAGTTGAAATCCCCAAATCATCAGCAATAACGTCTCCCATAGTAGAAGAGGTTCCATCATACATACCATATATGTTTGCATAAGCACCAAACAATCCTGCAATAGCATCATCTTCCGTTTGATAAAAGCTTTCTTTACTTAACAAACTTGGTGGATCTTCTACCAAAACATCTTCACACGAGAACAATAAAAATGCTACCACACCAATTTTAAATATATTATTTATTTTTTTCATAATCTTTTTTTAAAATCCTAGTTTAACTCCTAATCGTATACTCTTAGCTACCGGATACCCTCCGTTATCTACACCAGACTGTAAATTACTGGTTGAATACAAATCTACCTCCGGATCATAACCAGTATAATCAGTAATAGTAATCAAATTATCACCAGCTAAAAATAATTGAACACTGTCAAATCCTTCAAACCCCTTTAATTTATCTACAGGAAGATTATATGATAAATTAATAGTTTTAAAGCGCAAATAAGATCCGTCTTGTACATTTCTGGAACTAAAATTTTTCCATTCTCCAGCATTAGTTAACGGAGCTTCTATGGTTGAACTGGTTCCTGGACCAGTCCATCTTTCATCAAAAACGCGCTTATACACATTATGTTTCTGGGGCTGAGCTAATAATCCAATACCATTTAAATCAGCAATATCGTTACCATAAGACCCATTAATAAAAACAGACAAACTAAAGTTTTTATATGTAAAATCATTAGAAAACCCGTAGATAAAATCCGGGTTAGGATCTCCTATCACTTCTCTATCGGCATCATTTCTATTAAAGCCATCGCCATTTAAATCGGCATGTTGTACCAATCCAACACGGTTCACACCGCCTACGGTATTTCCAGCAGATATGATTTCCTCTTCAGAATCCCAAATCCCTTCATGTCTATAACCCCAAAATAAGGATAAAGGATCTCCAGGCCTGCTAATAGTAAACCCAAAAGCCGATTCTCCTTGACCTATACCACGTACCAAGCGCTCTGTTCCTTCTTGTAGCGCCAATACTTTATTTCTATTAAATGAAATATTAAAATTAGAATTCCATTGTAATTTACCAAATGTTTTATTTATACCTAATGCAAACTCTAATCCCTTGTTTTCTACACTACCAATATTAGTAGTAGTAACACTGGAACCCGATTGTGTAGGAACGGGAGCATCTAACAATAGATCTGTTGTTTTTTTATTATAATATTCTGTTGTTAGCGTCAATGCATCATCAAAAAAACTAAAATCTATAGCTACATTGGTTTGTTCTGTAGATTCCCATTTTAAATCCGGGTTAGGTAACCTTCCTGGAGGCACAAATCCAATAACCGGAGCTCCGGTAACATGGGTCGTTACCGATCCAAATATTGGTAACGACCTATAATTACCTATATTATTATTTCCAGTTGTACCAAAACTCCCTCTAAATTTAAGGTAGCTGAATACTCCTAAATCCTGAATGAATTGTTCTTCAGAAGCTGTCCAACCTAAACCTACAGAAGGAAACCATCCCCACTTATTATTTTCTCCAAATCGGGAAGAAGCATCTCTTCTTAATGTGCCTGTAAAGCTGTATTTATCTTTATACACATAAGACAATCTTCCTAAATAAGATAATAATCCATTTTCTCCAACACCACTTTCAGATGGCCTTTGGTTTGATCCTGTTAGTAAATTATTAAACTCTAAGGCATCATTAATAAAATCATCCGCTCTCGCTTGAACAAACTCACCTTTACTTGTCTGAATTGTATGTCCTAAAGTTACATCTAACCTATGGTCATCTCCAAATACCTTATTATAATTTAACGTGTATTCAGCAAGGATACTGGTATTATCAGTACTTCTGATTATGGCAATTCCATTGTTTGGAAGTGCCTGTGTTTGTGCCGTTGTAGGCGTATATCTCTGATTCTTAGAGTGACTTAGATCAATACCAAAATTAGCTTTAGCTTTCAAACCTTCAAGTAGTTCGTATTCTAAAAACGCTGATGCCAAAATACGTGTTGTACGAGTAATATTGGTTCTTGTAGTTGCTATGGATACAGGGTTTTCTAATACTTTTACAGATTCATTATGATTGTGCACAAAATTACCATCTTCATCCCTTACAGGAATTACAGGTGTTGTAGTTTGTGCATTCCATAATGGAGTGTCTGCCTGAAAGCCTGTACCATTTGTTGGAATAGCATCATTTATAGACCTGTTTAAATTTACATTAACACCTAATTTAAACTTATCTGTTAATTTTTGATCATATACAAATTTAAGTCCAGCACGTTTAAAATTAGATTCAATAATAATTCCATCCTGATCTATATAATCTCCGGCAACCAAATAGGTAGCTTTTTCATTACCTCCGCTTACAGAAACATCATATCTATGCGTTAATGCTGTTCTAAAAATCTCATCTTGCCAATCGGTACCTTCACCCAGTTCAGAAGGCAATGGTCTGTTGACTCCATCATAAATGGCAGCCTGACCATTATTAAATGCCCACTCATTTCTTAAAATTGCCAATTCTTCTGCATTTGCCAAATCAAGTTTATTTCTAATTGTAGCTACATTTGTAGAATAGTTAAAATTTACTTTTGTTTTTCCGGCCCGTCCTCTTTTAGTTGTAATAATAACAACTCCATTAGCACCACGTGCTCCATAAATGGCAGTTGCGGATGCATCTTTTAAAATATCGATAGAACCAATATTACTATCACTAAGTGATTGAAGCGGGTTTGCTCCATTTAAATTTTCTATAGGAAACCCATCAATAACATATAATGGTTCACTTCCTGATTCGATAGAGCTTGTTCCCCTAATTCTAATTCTAATACCTCCACCTGGAGCGTTATCTGAAGCCTTAATATCAACACCTGCTGCTCTACCTTGTATAGAATGGATAAAGTTGTTGGATGGTGTTTTTTCGATAGCTTCAGTTTTTACAGATGCAATAGAGCCTGTAAGGTCTCTTCTTCTAGCTGTTCCATATCCAACCACTACTACCTCGTCTAAACTTTCAGTATCTTCTGATAAGGTAATATTTACAGTGGTTTGGTTATTAACTGCTACTTCTTGAGTGGTAAAACTCAGGTAAGAAACTACCAAAACGGCACTTGGATTGGCTACTTCTATGGAAAAATTACCATCAAAGTCAGTTTGTGTTCCATTAGAAGTGCTTTTTTCAGTAATATTAGCTCCTGGAAGTGGTTGCCCCGATTCGTCAATTACTTTACCTGAAACTTTGTGTTGTTGTTCTATTTCCGTAACAATTAGAGGGTTTTCTCTTATAAGAATCCCATTATTACTAGTTACTTCAATATCAAGATCTCCTTGTGATAAGCTTCTCTTTAATAACTTATTCGTTTTTATAAACCCCTTTTTCAATTTTACTTTAGGAAAATTTTTAAACATCCCTTTTTCATAAAAGAATTTATAATCGGTTTGGGTCATAATCAATTTAAATACTTCATCTACGGTTAAGGTTTTATCCTCTTCTATTTTTATTTTAGAATTTTGAGAGATAACCTCATTAGGTGTTATAGCAAAAGCCATTGTGAAAAACAGAAAAATGAAGGTTTTCATAATAATAAGTAACAGCCTTTTTCTAAAAAGAAAACAGGCATTAATTAATTTAATTTCCATAAATTTGCATGTTATTAGTTAGTTAAACATTTTTAATTAATTGATAATTTTCTGAGGGGATAGTGTTTTCTCTTTTGCACAGGTTAAACTCTACTCTCCTCTTTTCTTCGATTGTTAATTTATTTCATAGGCATTGGATTTTAGTATATTTAAATTTTAAACTTCACTCACTATTATTTTAATAATAGTGTTTTATCTTTTATTACATAATCATTTATTGACGTAGATTTCATAATTGATAGCACTTCATCTATGCTTTGCTGTTTGTCTATAACACCAATAAACTGAACTGACTCCAACGCTTTGTTGATAAATATCACGTCAACATCATACCATCTAGATATCACTTTCATAATGCTCTTTAACGGCTTATCTACAAATCTAAAAGTTCCTCTTTTCCAAGAGGTTTCAATATCTACATTAACTTCTTTAACTGTAAAATTATTGGTTTCAATATCTAAATCAGATTGTTCATTCGGTACTAAACTCTGCTTAAAAAAATTATTACTTACTACAACATTACCCTCAACTAATGTGGTATAAATATTTGATTCATCTCGATAGGCTTTTATATTAAACTCAGTACCTAATACTTCTATTTCTTGAGAATGATTAAATACTTTGAATTCTGCACCTCCATGTATTGTGCTAGAAGAAACATCGAAGTAAGCTTCTCCATAAACTAGTTCTACTTGCCTTGTTTTACCCTTTACAAAGTTTACAGGATATTTTAGCTGCGTTTCTGAATTTAACCAAACTTGCGTGCCATCAGAAAGTTTCACAAAATATTGTCCGCCTCTTGGGATAGTTAAATAATTATATACTATTTCGGATGAATTTTGTTGTTCAACATCATATACAATTTGCTCTCCATTACTATTGGCGTTTTGGGTTTGGAAAGATTTTCCTTTTTCCAAAGAAATTTGTGATCCATCATTTAATGTCAAAGTGGCTTTATTTGTCCCTGGTAAAATGACATCCTGAGTTATAATAGTCGGAGTCACTTCAAATGGAATATTAAATAAATTATCTTTAAAGAAATATGTTGTAGCCAAAACTCCAGCAAAAATAGCTGCAGTAGTATATCCAAAAGTTCTAATTAATTTGCGCTTTTTAGAATCACGCTGGTTTTTTCTTATTCTTACCAAAAATTCTTTTATGGCTTTTTCTGTGTCAAATGGGTTTATATTTACATCTATTGCATAATTAATCTTTAAAAAATTTGCAAATAGCTGCTTGTTTTTTGATTCTTTGAGCCAATTTTCTAAAGTCTCTAATTCTTCAATATTGACATCATACATCAAATATTTAACACAAATGTTTTTTATTCTGTCGTTCATTTCTTGTATCTGATGTTATTTAATACGTTTGAATTTTTAAATACCACATATATTTTTGTTTTTTTTTTAAGTTTACACAATGTTTTAAGCTAACCTTAGTTTCACTTACTCATGAAAAACCAATATTTAAACAATAACAACCTTATAGAAAGTCTTCAAAAAGGTAAAGAAGAAGCTTTTGTTTGCCTAATGAACACTTTCCACGCCAAGTTATGTATTTACGCTAGAGGTCTTACTAAAGACCACTATACTGCTCAGGATATTGTTCAAAATGTTTTTTTAAAGGTTTGGGAACAACGCCAAAAGTTGAACCCTAATTACAATATAAATAATTTTCTTTATAGATTGGTATACAACGAATTTATTGATCACTATAGAAAAATTAAACACTTAGCTCCACTAGAAGAAGAACATATAAAACAGCTTAATGCTATTGTACGAGATGATAAAATTACAGAAACTACTAAATTAATTGAGCTTGTAAAAAAAGAAATTGAAAATCTACCTCCAAAATGTAAATTGGTTTTCACCATGGGTAAACTGGAAGGGCTCACTTACACTGAAATCGCAGAATATCAAAAAGTTACTGTTAGAACTGTAGAAATGCATATGAGTAGAGCATTCGAAATAATACGTAAAAAAATAGGAGACAAAACTAATACTATTCTTTTTTTACTATTTGGAATGCATCTTAAACAAAATTCATTAACTCAAAATTAATGTGAAAATTAATAAGGATAACGTTCCTAATTTTGCTTAAATATCTTTTTTTATTTTAACTTGAAAAACCACCTGCTTTGCAGGTGGTCATGTTCTTAAGGCTATGCCTATATTTGTTTTATG
>CANKVS010000096.1 GCA_947487155.1 uncultured Flaviramulus sp. | reverse complement strand
CCCTAAAATATTCATCAAGGAAAGTCCTAAAAACATTATGTTTCTAAAAATTAACCTTACTCCTGAAAGTGCCTATAAAAAAGCAAGGTGTATTTATTTTAAAGCATCTTAAAGGTTAATACTTTTAACTAACCCTAGTATTATATAAATTCTGAACAAGCCATTTAAATTAAAGTGCAATAAATTAATTTACTTCACTTTGTTTTCTATATGCTTCCAATAATATAAACAAAATAGTATGCATTTTTTCTCCAGTTTTTTTTCGAATAATAGAAAAAGCTCTTGTCATTTGTCGCTCTACTGCCTTTATGGAAATTTTTAAATATTGAGCTATTTCTACATTTGTTAAACCTTCTTGCTTACTCAGTAAAAACATTTCTTTACACTTCGGAGGTAAATATTGAATTTCTTGTTTTACGAGGGCAATTAAATTTGTAACCTCAGTTTTATTATCTTCATCTTCAATAATTGTATCTAACCTGCTACTATAATATTCTTCTACAGAGGTAAGAGCCACCTTTTTTCTGTATTGGTTAATAAATTCATTATAAACAGCTCGGTATAAAAACCCTTTAACAGAAAATTTAGGATTCAATTTATATCGTTGTTCCCAAAGTTTTAAAAATACATTTTGAACAATATCTTCTGCTACATACATATCTCTTGAAAGACTACCAGCATATACACAAAGTTGATGATGATAAGTATCAACAAGGTGATTATAAGCTTGTAAATTTCCTTTTTTTAGCTTATTTAAAAATTCAATATCATTTTGATGTTCCGTTTTCAAATATTCGAAATATATTATAGAAAAAATCACGTAAATATATAAAAATAATATATACTTGTTTAATCCCTGTTAATCCTCTTAAATATAAAAAAACAAGGCTCTAGTTTAATATTGCGTTGATATTAATTTTTCATACCTGATTTCTATAGTTTGATATTTTTGGTATGCTGTAATATCTTCAGCTACTGTATTGACAAAAGCTTTTAATTTATCGTTTCTATACTTTAGTTGTTCTTTGATGCGATACCAATTCAAATATTGTTGTAAATATTTAGTTGATACGCCCCAAAATGTATTGTCAATCCACTTTTTGATTCTATTATGTTTAGAATTAACATGCTGTATGTGGTAGCGTTTATCTTTTACCCGTTGCTTTATGATTGCCTTTAATGGATGATGCTCTATTTTGTTATCTATTGCAAAACCTTTATAACTTACATGGGCATCACAGGTCAATACTGAACTACTTCATAAATCGAAGCACTAATGCCTCGGCTGAATCCTTTAATGCCAAAATTAAAGCCTTTAGAGCTCAGTTTAGAGGTGTCAAAAATGTAGAGTTCTTCCTTTTTAGATTAACTAGGATTTTTGCTTAAACACAACTTTTAGGCTTGATCCAGGATTAACCCTATTGGTAAAACAGCGATAGGTTGTAGAATAACCTATTTAAAAGAAAGAAAACAATTCTCCACAGGACAATTCATCAATCCTAAGCACTGGAATTCCAAGCAGCAATATGTTGAACCACCAGAACCAGATGCAGACTTTATAAACTCACAACTAAGCCTTATTAAAACTAAAATTAATAGGGCTTTTTTAATGCTTCAAGTTAAAGAAGAAAGCTTTTCTGTGGATGATATTTACAGCCTATATAAAGGCGTTAAAACACAAAAGGAATACAATGTAGTTAGAGTTCTTTGAGCGTTACTTAAAGAAGCTTAAAACGCTTATAAATATTGATATTAAGCAAGTGACATGGAATAAGTTCAACTATATAAAAAAGGATGTAAAATCATTCATTAAATGGCAGTTTAAGGCTAATGATTATCCACTAAAGAAATTAGAATTACAATTTCTACATGATTTTGAATATTACCTAAAAGTTGAAAAGAAGCAAAAGCAAATTACCATTAATAAATCATTACAAAGGTTTAGAAGAGTAGTTAGAACTGCTTTAGCTGAAAACTACTTAAATAAAGACCCATTTCTACTTTATAAAACTAAAACGGTTAGAACCGAAGTGGTGTTTTTATCTCCTGAAGAGTTAGCTAAATTAGAACAACACAAGTTTACACAACCTAGGTTACAATTTATTAAAGATTTGTTTGTGTTTTCTTGCTATACTGGGCTTCCATATAGAGAGCTTATGAATTTAAAACAGTCTAATATTATTAATGGGTTTGATGGCAACCAGTGGATTAAAATGAAACGAGAGAAGACGTCTAAAGAACTATCTATACCAGTATTACCTATAGCACTAGAAATCTTAGAGAAGTATTCAAATGAAGGTTTAGTCTTTCCAAGAATTAGTAATCAACGTTATAATTCTTATTTAAAGGAAATAACAGTATTGGTAGGTATTGATAAAAGATTAACTACGCACATGGCCAGAAGAACATTTGCAAGCACGGTGCTGTTATATAATGATGTGCCGATGGAGATTGTATCTGAGTTGCTAGGGCATTCTAATATGAAGATTACTCAAGATAGTTATGGTAAAGTTGTTCAGAAGAAAATTAGTTTGGAGATGGAGAGGTTTAAGGGAAGTGATTAGCTTCCCTGTTTCAGTTCAAATATAAAAGTATAAACTAAATCTTAAAATTTCACAACTAATTCTGTAATGTAATTCGGTTGTTATTTTTGATTTTTATTGTTGGTTTACCACTTTCAAATGATATTATTGCATCAATAAACACTTTTTTATTTATATAAGTTTCATCAGGTATACTATCAGAAACAGAAGCTAAGTATACAAATATGTTTACATCGTCATTTTCACAATCATCGACATGAAGTTTTTTTATTTGTTCTCCGCTTGGAGCAGTGAATTCATTTAAACAGGCTAAAGTTCCATCAATAATTACATTTTGATCAATATACTTCATTGCATCAGAAATATTGATAGTATCTTTTTGAACAGTCTTTTTAACAACACCATCATGATCCAAGCCCATATTTAAAGATTTGAAAAAATACTCAGATTGATTCAGCCTTTGCCTTTCAATTTCTCCTGGTTTTTCTGATACCAATATTTCATTAGATTTAGGTAAATCTTCGAACTTTAAGACCTTTTTTCTAATTTTACCGTCTTTTTCTTCAAAAATAGTATCACCAATTTTTAAATTAATTACATAATCAGAAGTAGTATAATCCATTTCTTTAGAGGCTTTTCTATAGTTAAGTCTTTCATAACCCTGATAATTTACAGAGTCTATTGATGTTGAAGTGGTATATAAATCCCTTGATATTATATTTTTTGACATCTGTAACTTTATGTCTTCTGACTCTTCACTGATACCGAGGAATAAACGCTCGCTAGTAATTGATTTGGAATATATTGGTTTCTGATCGTCAGGTATATAAGAAAAATCAAGTTTGCCCTTAAACTTAGCATTAACTTCAAGATTTTTATTGGTTATATAAGGGGAAGATATTTCTATTTCTTTAAATTTTAAGGATAGAATTCCCTGATCTAGAACCATTGTAGTATCTTTTATAGCACTGTTGGCAATTCTTAATTCATCTTTAATAGAAAAAGTTGAGTTCTCTTCAAGTAATTCTATCACTTTATCATCTACAATGGAATTCAAAATAGATGAAACTAAAGATCCCTTAGTTTCTAAAGTAAACCCTATGTTATCTAGAGAAAAATGCCCCCTTAAAGAATTATAGTTCATTTTAGTAGTTATATATGCATTGGCAAAGAACGTCCAGGAACCAAATAACCTCTTTCTTTTCATTTCAATTTTAATTGCAAGTTTATCATTATCTGTTCTAAATATTTCAACATCAGAAACTTTAATAATTTTTTTAATAGATGGTTGTTCTGAGATATAATTATTTAAATCTGTTTTAATTATCTTCCCAATTGTTTCTAATTCAAAATTGAATTGTAAATCTAAATATGATTCATTTTTGATGTTACTTCTAGTTTCAAATGGAATATCATTAGGGGAAATTGATGGCTCTATGGGTGTTAAATCTATTTGAGGAATAAACTCTAATCCAGCAGTATAAAATATCCTATTATTTACTCCAGTAATTTGACCGGATAGTACCTTTCTAGGATTTATGTTTATCCATACGTTGTCGGCAATTTCCTTTGGTTGACCTATACTTCTAGAAAAATCATCTATTTCACTTCTAAAATTTAATTTATCATCATTGTCATCAATTGCTTCTACAAAGGCATCATTTATAGCGTCTTCTGCTATTTTCTCTATTTGAGGTTTAATTATATTTGCTAAGACTGGAAATAGTAATTTGTCTAAATCTTGTCCTTCTATAATTGGAAGGTTGGGAGAGAATCCACCAAAACGAAAAGTTGTAGCACCTGTATCAATGTCTATTTTTATTTTACCTGGTTCGACTATTGTTATGTTGCCTTTAACTTTCACATAGGAATCAACGGGAGATTTTATTATACTATTAAGACTGAGCGTTGGACCTAAAGGTATGATAGCTTGTTCATAATCAAATTTTAAGTTTGTTCTAAATTTAGTGTTAAGTTCAAAAGTATTTCCGGCAAAATTAAGTTTAACATCAACTAGATCCGTTGGATAATGTATTCTAACTTCTGTTTTGTATAGTTTTTGATATTGTTTAATTACCTCTACTGCAACCCATTGAAATACTGCTACTTGGGGTTCAATCCATATTTTTGTGGTTTCCCAAACTGCTTTCAGTACGTTTTTCCAACATGTACCCCATTTCCATGGCTTTAACGCACATGAGAAGCCTACTCTGACTGATTTATAGACCTTTTTACTAATACTAAGCCAGTAACCTGGTTTATAAGGTGTAATTAGTTGTTTAACTAATTCTTTTTCTGTGATACTTTCAGTTGCTGATATTGTAGCAATTACTTCTAAAGGTTTTTCATTTACAATTGGATTTTTGATTTGACTTCTTATGGAATTTATTACATCATTTTGAGATATAGAAGAATTTATTTTTACTGTTGAGTAATTAGGGGTCCTTATTGGAATGTCATAATCCATTCTTGGGGGAGGAGTTACTTTTATAGTTTTACATGAAGTGAAAAAGAGGGGGAAGATCAAAAAGGTTAACAAAATTCTCATAATTACAATTGTTTTATTAAGTGGTAAAGTCTTAAACTATATAGAAAAGGGAGAAGTGAAATATTGCTATTGATTCTATAGGAGAGGCTATAAATGTAAGAATATATTTCTATAAATTTAATATAATTAAAAAGAAATTTATTATAGTTAAGAGGTATTGTCGGAAATTATACCTATATTTTCATTAATTATAAAAAGTTTTATTTCCATTAATCATTAATTTTAAAAAAAAATGAGAGCAGCCTTAACTGTATATGTGAATCATTCAGACAGAAAAAAAGCAAGTGACATTGTCAAGTCTGTAACTGGTGCATCTTTAGATTTTTTTTCTGGAGAAGATCAATACCTGAGCTTGGTAGGGGAATCTGAAATTGAGGTTAGTAATCAAGCTCAAGGATTTGAAATAGAAAGAGAGCTTCTTAAATCTGATGTGTTCAAAGATGTAGAAGTTTTAATTGAAAACTCGTTAGAAGAACAAATTATTAATGAGAGATACACCTTTGCCAATGAATTTATAAATGATTCAAAATCGACTAGACCCGATCCAAATTGGTATCATAAAAATATAAAGTTGAATGAAAGTTTTAATTATGTAAAGAAGTCCTTTGAAAATGGTACTGGAAGTTATGATTTAGAAAACAGTTTAATTGATCTAGCCTTAATAGACACGGGTTATTCTAATCATCCAGAAATATCAAGAATAGATAAGGTTAATGGACGGAATTTTATTAGACGAGAAAACTTTAAGAATCCGTTAGATAGATTGCATAGCACTAGACCTATTCCAATATCATGGGGAGGTCATGGGACTTCTTGTTCAGGAATTATTAACGGAACAAAGGCAATTATACCTATAGAAAATCAAATAGCCAAAAAAGATGTTATGTTTGACGATTTAAAAAATGGATTGGATAAATATAATAACATAAATGTAATTCCCTTTAGAGTGTCTAGAAATATAATTTCTTTTGGGAATAAAATGCCCCGAGCTATTAACTATATAGTAAGGAATGAAACAGCAACGGTGATTTCAATGAGTCATGCTTCATTAATAAATAGAAAAGTATATAGAATGGCAACACTTGATGCCTATAAGAAGGGAATTATATTTGTTGCTGCTCCAGGTTCCCATGTGTTTAGATCAAGAAAAGTATATACTTATCCTGCTAAATATCCTTGGACAATTGTGCCTACGGCTTCAATGGAGGATAATAGGCCGTGGCCATTTACACATGGAGGTAAGGAAGTTGATGTGTGTGCGCCAGGTTATGAAATTTACATTCCTTATCCATACAAATCAAAAAGAAAAATAGGTTATGGATATAAGTGGAGTGAGGGTTCAAGTTTTTCAGTTCCAATTGTGGCAACTGCGGCATGTATGTGGAGAATGCATCATGGGGCTCATTTAGAGGCATTTTCACCAGTAGAGCAAATTGAACTTTTTAGAACTATTTTAAGAAAAACTGTAACTGAATTTCCAGATGACGACATAAATACAATGATATTTGGTGCTGGAGTCGTCAATATTGAAAAGCTGCTTAAGGAACCTTTAGAAGTTTCATTTTCAAAAATTAAAAGTATAAAACCAATAGCCTTTAAAGAAGTCAAGTTTGAAAACCTTTTCTCTATTAAAAAAGAGGAAGAATCTATTAAAAGAGAATTAATGTTTTTAAAGTTAAATGAAATTATTAAAAATCCTGAAAAATCAATTAATGAATTGGATTATTTTTCTGATAATGGTAGTGATTTAGTTAAAAAATGGATTAGTCAGGTTAAAAAGAATAATAAACAGCCTCTCAGAATGGTTAAACGAGTAATTGAAGACTCTTTAAGCATATAATTGATGTTGTGTTAACCTTCATTTGTTGGAGGGGTTTTTTAGAAATATTTTTTAAAGTCAACTTGTCAACTTTTTTTATCAAAATTGAAGAGGTCTGTAATGTGAATGTTTAAAGCTTTTGAAATGGCTCTCATAGTTGATATTGTTGTGTTTACTTCAGCCCTATCTATTCTGCCAATTTGATTAATAGGTATATCAGCATCATTTGCTAAATCTTCCTGAGACAAATCATTATCCTTTCTTAATTTTCTTAAATGCTTGCCAAAAGCTTGTATATATTTTTGGTCTTTAGATTTCACTTGTCTAAATTCCATTTAAACTAGAAACATTATAAACACATATATATGTTATTTTAATTATATTTGATAGATGCTAAATCTATCTATTAACCTAAAACCTAATAAAAATGAAAAGTATAATAATATTACTAGTCTTTATCCAGTCGTTTTGTAGCTACTCTCAGGATTGTTCTAAAATTAACACTAGAATTGATGATAACATTAGTTATGTAAATAAAATTGAAGATTTAGAGATGCCTTTAAATAAAGATTGGGATATCGTTATAGAAAATCAAAAAGCTGTTTTAGTGTTCATGAAAAATAAAACTGAACAAGCTAGCATAGGAATAGTAAAAAAACAAGAATGGCTATTTCATTAAATCTGCACATGAGATTGACGAAAAACTTGTAGACCAATTAATTCAAAAAATGGGAATTAATCTTGAAAACAGAGTTATAAGTAATGTAAATCTTAAAAACATCCCAACAAAACTTGTAATAAGTAACCATATTGTAAAAAATCTTGGCGACACACATCTAATGTCAAGCATCATATACATGATTGTAAATGATGGTTATACATACGTGTTTATGTTTAACGCTTCTAGAGAGGCACTTTCAGGAGTAGTTCAACCTATTGGCTTTCAGTTATTTAATTTGTATTTTAGATAAAACAAAACCCCGAAT
>CANKVS010000095.1 GCA_947487155.1 uncultured Flaviramulus sp. | reverse complement strand
TTTCTTTATAGAAAACAGAAAAATAAAGCATAGCCTAAGTTACGGTTTCTTTTTATGTTGAAATAGAAAGGAAAAAAGGGCGATTTATTATAGTTATTTCAGATGAGAAATGGTATTACATCTTCATCAACCAAGAACGCACATCAACTTCTTGTTTAATAATATTTCGCAAATCTTCAATTTTAACTCGTTGTTGTTCCATTGAATCTCTATGGCGAATCGTTACCATATTGTCTTTTAAAGTATCATGATCTACAGTAATACAAAACGGTGTTCCGTTGGCATCTTGCCTTCTGTAACGCCTACCAACCGCATCTTTCTCATCATAAACTACATTAAAATCCCATTTTAAGTCGTCAACAATATTACGTGCAATATCTGGCAATCCATCTTTTTTAACCAATGGTAAAATGGCTGCTTTTATTGGTGCTAAAACGCTTGGTAATTTTAAAACCGTACGCGTTGTGCCATTCTCAAGTTCTTCTTCTTGTAACGAGTTAGAAAAAACTGCTAAAAACATACGGTCTAAACCAATTGATGTTTCTAATACATACGGTGTATAACTTGCATTTTCTTCATGATCGAAATACTGTAATTTCTTCCCAGAATGTTCTTCGTGTGCTTTTAAATCGAAATCGGTTCTTGAGTGAATACCCTCTAATTCTTTAAATCCGAATGGAAATTTAAACTCAATATCGGCAGCGGCATCTGCATAATGTGCTAATTTTTCATGGTCGTGAAAACGGTATTTATCTTCGCCCATTCCTAAACTTAAATGCCATTTCATTCTATGTGCTTTCCAATGCTCGTACCATTCGCCTTGAGTCCCTGGTTTTATAAAAAACTGCATTTCCATTTGCTCAAACTCACGCATTCTAAAAATAAATTGTCTCGCTACAATCTCATTTCTAAACGCTTTTCCTGTTTGGGCGATACCAAACGGAATTTTCATGCGCCCCGTTTTTTGAACATTCAAAAAGTTAACAAAAATACCTTGAGCTGTTTCTGGTCGCAAATACAAATCCATTGCACTTTCTGCCGAAGCACCAAGCTTAGTACCAAACATTAAGTTAAACTGTTTAACATCTGTCCAGTTTTTACTTCCTGTTAAAGGATCGGTTATTCCTAATTCTTCAATTAGCGCTTTAACGTCTGATAAATCTTCATTCTCTAAAGATTTTGCCATCCGCGAAAGCGTACTATTTATTTTGTCTTGATACCCAACAACGCGTCCGTTAGTAGCAACAAACTCGTCTTTATTAAAAGCATCCCCAAAACGTTTTGCTGCTTTTTTAACCTCTTTATCTATTTTTGCTTCAATTTTCGCACAATAGTCTTCAATTAAAACATCGGCGCGATAGCGTTTTTTAGAATCTTTATTATCTATTAAAGGGTCGTTAAACGCATCAACGTGTCCTGAAGCTTTCCAAGTGGTTGGATGCATAAATATAGCGGCATCAATACCTACAATATTTTCATTCATTTGCACCATGGCTTTCCACCAATAGTCGCGTATGTTTTTCTTTAATTCTGCGCCGTTTTGTGCATAATCGTAAACAGCACTTAAACCATCATAAATTTCACTACTTTGAAACACATAACCGTACTCCTTTGCATGCGAAATTACCTTCTTAAATTTATCATCTTGATTTGCCATAGATGCAAAAATAAAAAACCACAACAAACTAGCATCTTGTTTGCTAAAAAATAGTACTGCATGTGTATTTATTTTTTAGCTATTGAAATTACACTCATTTAAAATGATATTACTAAATTTTAGAAACTAAGGCTGGGGTTTAGTGAGGGCATTAAATAAAAAAGTCCCACCGAAGCAGGACTAAAGATTTTCATCTACGGCATATAGCCTTATTGTGATAAGATTAAAGACTAGAAATTTTAATCTATTTCAAATATACTAAATTATTATTAAATTTTTAATGAGATTTTACTTACTTAAATATAGGCTTTTTTGTAACTTGGTAGCTGATTAATTTTGAATATTATGAGCAAAATTTTAGGTCTAGATTTAGGAACAAATAGTATTGGATGGGCAATTGTAGAAAAGGAAAAAAGCGAAAAAGAATATACGTTAATTGATAAAGGTGTTAGAATATTTTCAGAAGGAGTAAATATTGAAGCAAAAACCAGTAGCGAAAGCTCTAAAGCAGCACAACGAACTGCTTATAGAAGTGGGAGAAAACTAAAGTACAGAAGAAAACTTAGAAAGTTAGAATTGTTAAAGGTCTTATCTAACAATAATTTATGCCCAACATTAACAGATGAAGAACTAAAACTTTGGCGCTATAAAAAAATCTATCCTAAAAATGATGAGTTTAGATTATGGTTAAACACGGACAATCAAGATGATAAGATAGAGCGAAAAAAACAAACCAAAAATCCTTATGTTTTTCGTTTTAATGCTTCGACTCAAAAGTTTGATTTAAATAAAACTACAGACAGACATAAATTAGGTAGAGCCTTTTATCACATAGCACAAAGACGTGGTTTTTTAAGCAATAGACTAGATACTTCTGATAATTCAATTGTTGAAGAAAAAAATAGTGAAATTGAAGAAATTATTCAACAATCCAAGACTTCAGAAGAATTGTTAAAAACGTACAATGATTTTTTGGAAGCTTATGATAAAACAGAAACTAACACTAAAGCGTTGTTTACTTTAGGTAGAACTTTCAAGTCTATTTTAAAAGAAAATGCAAATGAAGCATTTGATACCGTAAAAGAGAAGTTATCGGAACGCTTAAATCGTAAAGAGTTTTTAGGCAAAGTTAAAAGTGCAATAAGTGATTTGTCTATTAAAATAGAGGAAGCTAATTGTAACACATTAGGCGAATACTTTTATGGTTTACATAAAAAAGGAATTAGAATTAGAAATAATTATACACACCGTGAAGAACATTATTTGCACGAATTTCATGTTATTTGCGACCAACAAAACCTTTCAACATCATTAAAGAAAAAACTTGAAAACGCTATTTTTTATCAAAGACCATTAAAATCACAAAAAGGATTAGTTGCAAAATGTCCATTAGAAAATGACAAAGCCTGTGTGCCAATATCGCATCCAGATTTTGAATTATTTAGAATGTATGGTTTTATTAATTCAATAAAAATAAAGCCTGTTGAAGAAGAAAAATTAAGATTTTTAAATTCCGAAGAAAAATCAATTATAGAATCACTTTTTTATAGAAAATCTAAACCAAATTTCGATTTTGAAGAGATTGCAAAAAAGCTAACACCTAAAAATTCAAAATCTGGATATTATAAAAACAAGAATGCAAAAGATTTTGATATTTTATTCAACTTCGGAAACTATACATATGTTAGTGGTTGCCCAACAATTGCAAATTTAAGAGCTGTTTTTGGTGATGATTGGAAAACTTATTTAATTCAGAATTTCAACAAAAGAAACAAGAACAATTCTAGTAAAACAGAACATCAAATAATCGATGTTATTTGGCATGTGCTTTTTAGATTCGATAAAACCGAAAAACTAAAACAATTTGTAATAGATTATTTGAATTGTGATGAATCAACGGCTTTAAAATTTTCAAAAATAAAATTGAAACAAGATTATGGTTCGTTGAGTTTGAAGGCTATACGTAACATCTTACCATACTTAGAAAAAGGTTTGCTTTACTCCCATGCTGTCTTTTTAGCAAATATGAAAACGGTTTTACCACAAGAAGTTTGGGATAATGAAGAAGATCGTAATATTATAAACAATGAAGTATTTTCAATAATAGACAATTACAAGAGCTATAGAAATACAGTTGACATTGTTAATAGTGCAATTAAAAATGCAAAAGACAATCAAGAATCATGGAATAACAAGAATACTTTTGTTGTAGAAACCTATAAAAAAGATATTGATAACAGTATTCAAAATTATTATGGTTTAGAGCGTTGGAATTCGTTTTCAGAAGAAGAAAAAGAAGTTGTTTTAAAAGATAATTTTGAACTTTTCTCTACGCAGATGAAGCCAAATTCAGGACGAGGAGAATTTATTAAAAAAGAAACATTAGATGAACGTGTAAAAGATTTTTTGCGAGATAATTTTATTGTTAGTGAAGATAACCTAAGGAAACTCTACCATCCATCAGCCATTGAGGTTTATAAAAAAGCAAAACGTAGCGAAAAAGATGGTAAATTATATTTGGGGAGTCCACTTATATCCTCTATTAAAAACCCTATGGCAATGCGTGCTTTACATCAGTTGCGAAAAGTTATCAATCAATTAATAAAGGACGATACCATTGACGAGAATACGATTATTCGTATTGAAATGGCAAGAGAACTTAAAAGTGCGAATGAAAGAACAGCTATGCGACAATGGCAAAATGACCTTCAAAACAGTAGAAAAAACTATATAGAAGCCATAAAGAAAATTTATAAAGAAGACTGCGGATTAGATATTGAGCCATCCCAGGATGAGGTTTTAAAATACCAACTTTGGTTAGAGCAAAATAGGGTTTGTCTATATACGGGGAAAACAATAAGTATTTGCGATTTTATTGGCGCAAACCCAAAATTCGATATAGAACACACCATTCCACGAAGTAAAAGTTTAGACAATTCTCAAACCAATAAAACCCTGTGTTGTTCAATATATAATAGAGATATTAAAAAAGATAAAATTCCTACGGAATGTCCAGACCATCAAGACATATTGCCAAGAATAAAACATTGGTACGCAGACTATAAAGGTTTAGAAAAGCAGATTAGAGATATTACAAAAAAAGTAAGAGCAGCAACCACAAAAGAAAATAGAGATAGTTACATCCAAAAAAGAACGAAACTACGTTTTGAATATAATTACTTAAAGAACAAATATAGAACCTTTACAGTAACAGAAATCCCTAAAGGATTTAAAAACAGTCAGTCTGTTGATATTGGTATTATTAGTAAGTACGGCAATTTGTTTTTAAAATCATTATTCACTAAAGTTTATCCAGTAAAAGGGAAAACAACGTCTAACCTCAGAGATATTTGGGGATTAGATAAAAAAGAAAGAATTAACCACGCACATCATGCAAAAGATGCAGTGGTCGTAGCGTGTTGTTCAAAAGATATAAATGATGCCTTAGCAGAATATTATCATAATTATGAAGATTATAAATTCTATGGAAAGCCCAAACCATCTTTTAAACATAGAATACCGTGGAAAGGCTTTAATAACGATGTAAAGAACTTTGATGACAATACACTAATTAGCCACCATACACCAGATGTTTTACCAATACAAAGTAAAAAAGCTATTCGTAAACGTGGTATTATTCAAAGAAATAAAAACGGAGAAATTAAATATAAACAAGGAGATACAGTTAGAGGAGCTTTGCACAAAGAGAGTTTTTATGGCGCCATAAAAAGAGAAGAAACAAATAAAAAAGGAGAGATAGAAGAGGTTGTAAAGTATGTTTTAAGAAAATCATTGGAAAGTTTTTCGGACACCGATTTAAAGAACATTGTGGACGATAAAATTAAAGAAATAGTAACTGTTGGTCGCAAAGAAGAAAAATTGATTAAAAAAGAAATTGAAACTTTAAAAAAGCAAATTAACAAGGTAAACGATGTTGAAGAAGAAAAACTAAGAATCCAAATTGAAGCTTTAATTAATAAATTGGAGAACGAGCTTTATGTACTGCCAAATAAAAGTGGTAACCCAATACCTATAAAAAAGATTCGATATTTTGCCACAGATGTAAAAGTTCCTTTAGAAATTAAAAAACATCGAGATGTTTCAAGACATGAACACAAGCAACATTATTTCGCTAAGAATGACAGTAACTATTGTATGGCAGTTTATGAAGGTATTGATGCAAAAGGAAAAGGAAAACGATCCAATCTTCTAATTAATAATTTGGAAGCTGGTAGCTACTTTAAAAAGAGTAATACTAACAATCATATATACTCAATTGCACCAGAAAAAGATGAAAACAACAATCCTTTAAAGTATATTTTAACAAAAGGAAAAATGGTCCTTCTTTATGACAAGTCGCCTGTTGAATTGCATGATATGGAAGAATCTCAATTGCTTGCTCATTTATTTCAAATTACGCAAATAGATGTAGAGAAATCTGCTGAAATAAAATTATTACATCATTCTGAAGCCAGAGAAAAGAAAGCACTAACAACATTTATGGGATTAAAAAATGGTATGAAAGGCGGTAAAAACATTGGCGAATATAAAAAGTATCCATGGATAAAAGTTGGTGTAAACAGTTTTGATTGCCTAGTCGAAGGTTATGATTTTGAAATAACGGCATCAGGCAAATTGGAGCTCATGTAAAAAAATAAGTTCATTGACATTTTTTGGTTTGATTAAAGATTAGAAAACACGATATGATATGCAAAATGATACAAACATTACAAATGTTGTGGTTTGATTAAAGATTAGAAAACACGATATAGTTGGTTTGTTACCTTCTAATTTTCAATATTTTAAAGCA
The DNA here is from genome assembly GCA_947487155.1 of uncultured Flaviramulus sp. Classification (GTDB taxonomy): domain Bacteria; phylum Bacteroidota; class Bacteroidia; order Flavobacteriales; family Flavobacteriaceae; genus CANLXL01. The sequence continues at coordinate 1,568 of CANKVS010000095.1, read as the reverse complement.
AAATATCGTTATAAAAAATGCTTCTTTTTTGCAGTGATAAGGCAAGATTGAGGCATTTTTTTATTTAAAATAGTTCTAACTGTGTTGGTTGTGGTTCTTTAGGCTGCTCTGCACGTCCCCAAAAATTCATAATATTACCAAATTGTTTATCGGTAATTCGTAAAATACTTACTTTACCTAGAGGAGGTAATAATTTTTTTATACGTTTTTCATGAGCGTCAGCACTTTCACTACTAGCACAATGTCTCATATAAACGCTATATTGCATCATAGTAAATCCGTCTTTTAAAATATTTTTTCTAAATCCAGCAGCATTTTTTCTGTCTTTAGCAGTATCAGTAGGTAAATCAAAAAACACAAATAACCACATAATTCTATAACCGCTTAGTTCCATAATTTGGGGTACTTAATTTTCTTTCTTTTTCCAGAATAACATTGTTGTAACGAGCTAGCTGTTTTTTGTAAAGCCACCATTAAAGGGCTTTTCTCATTTTTAAAATAAACCGTTCTTGTTAGAATAGAAAGAATTTCAGATTTTATTTCTGTTGTAAGTTCATGCTCATCATAATGTTGCATAATATGATGTACAATTTCATCTATAATTGGTCTAAAGAGTTCCATAATGTCATCTGCTAAAGCAAAGGCATTGTATTTACTTTTATGATGAATACCTAAAGTGTTTAATAATCCGCTTCCAGAAAGAGCCCTTGCTGTTGCAGCTCTTAAAATGGCATAACCATAATTTAAAAAATTATTAGGATAATTACCAAAACGCTCTCTTTTAAAATCAATATCAAAAAAAGATTTCCAATAAAAATTAGCTGCTACTGCTTCCATATTTGAAGTATCTCCACTTAAAACTTTACTTGCTAAATATTCAAACTTATTTTTTAAACCAGTTAGATTTTCTAATAACAACCCTTGATTATTAATTTTTTCAATTATAGTTTGTTGCCATAGTTGTTTTTTTAATGGAAGGCTAGCATTAATCTGATGTTTAAATATTTCTTGCTGAATGTGGTGGCTATTTAAGTTTAGAAACATTCCATTTGGAAGGTGTTTATCATCACATATAATACATGCGCAATTATTACTTATTAGTTTGTTTAAAGCAGGTATGCTTATGTAAGTTTCGTGGTGGTCTATTACAATATATCCAATATCTTCAATAGGAATTGTTTTATTTCTATTTTCAGATTTAATAACAAGCTGCTCATTAGATGTAGATATAGAGCATTTGTTTGTAAATAGTAAGGTTTTTTTAATCATGAATTATTAAGAGTTAACAATTATTAAAAATGCTACTAACTAATAATTCAATAATAGGGAGTACTAAATATAGTAATTTAGGTTTATAAATAGGTTAAAATGTTTAGGGTAAATTATAATCTAGTTTAAATATTCTATCCAAATCATAAAACCTTTATAAATTCTAATAATTTAGAAATGTTAATCATACAGTTGAATCAAAATAAAATATCCATAGTATGTGCAGACCTGTCAGGTTTAAAAAACATAAGTGTTCGGAAGACACAAGTTCAATGACATATTTCCATAAATTAGTATAA
>CANKVS010000094.1 GCA_947487155.1 uncultured Flaviramulus sp. | reverse complement strand
CTAAAAATATTCATACATTGACTTTTATTAAAGATAGTGATAATTTTATAACTATTAGTGTTTGCGGATATACAATATTAATTTTAACAAAAAGCTAATTATTCTATCGTTTTCAAAATTTAAAGACTAACATTAAGCTTTTACTAACATTTAACACCTTTAAGTAGCAAAAAAATATCAATTTAATTATGTGTAGTTTTATTTATTATTCTGTAAATTTATAGTTTCAACCAAAATGTGCTCGATAACACTAAATAGAAATCAAAAACGTTTCTTTTTAGAATATTACTTTATGATAAATTAAATATATGTTCAATAATATAATTCAAATGAAATGAATAAAATCATTTTTTTAACCATTACAATACCATTTATATTCTTTTCATGCAAAACAAAAGAAAAAGAAATCTTAAATACCCCTTTGCACCAACTTATTGAACGGGTCATTCCAGGATATGCCAACCAGTTTGAAGTAGAAACCATATCTCAAGAAAAGGGTAAGGATGTATTTGAAATTACTGCTAAAAATGGTAAAATTCTTTTAAAAGGAAACAATCCGGTATCCCAGGCTTCCGCTTTAAACTGGTATCTTAAATATGAGTGCAAGGCCCATTTTTCATGGACGGGTGACCAACTTGACCTCCCTGAAAAACTACCACGCCCTAAAGAACCATTCAGAAAGGTCATTCTGGCAGAGCACCGTGTGCATTTTAACTACTGTACTATTAGCTATACGGCTCCATGGTGGGATTGGGAGCGTTGGGAACGGGAAATCGACTTTTTGGCTATGAATGGAGTAAATACCCCGCTTTCTGTTGTTGGACTTGAAGGTGTGTGGTACCATGCACTCCTTAAAACAGGTTTTACCGATGAGGAAGCCAGGGAATTTCTGGTAGGCCCTGCTTACTTTGCTTGGCAATGGATGACCAACATACAAAGTCATGGAGGGCCATTACCCAAAAGCTGGATAGACAGCCATATAGAATTGGGCAAGAAAATAATGCAACGTCAATTAGAACTGGGTATGCAACCTATACAACAGGGGTTTTCAGGGTATGTGCCCCGTGCATTTAAAGATAAATTCCCAGAAGCGTCCTTAAAACAAGAAACCACTTGGTTGGGCTTTAAGGGTACCATGCAATTAGACCCGCTAGACCCTCTTTTCAAAAAATTTGGAACCACTTTTTTGGAAACTCAAAAAGAACTTTTCGGAATGTATGGTCTGTATGCTGCAGATCCTTTTCATGAAGGGGAACCACCACAAGAAGGAAAAGAATACTTAAACAAAGTAGGGAATGCAATCATTGACCTAATGACCGATTTTGATCCTAATGCCAAATGGGCTATGCAGGCATGGTCTATTCGCGAAGGCATTGCTATCGCCGTACCCAAAGATCGATTATTGATTCTCGATTTAAATGGAGAACGTTATAAACGAGATAATTTCTGGGGCTATGATTTTATAGCAGGAAACCTACATAACTTTGGCGGACGTATCAATATGCATGGTGATTTTAGATTACTGGCTTCCAACCAGTTTAAAACAGCTATGAAAAAAACCGGTACCGTAAAGGGAACGGGGCTTTTTATGGAAGCTGTAAACCAAAACCCTGTATATTATGATTTAGCTTTTGAAATGCCTTTTCACGAAGATGCCATTAATATAGAGCAATGGTTAGATCAAAGTATAGAGCGAAGGTATGGAGCTGCTTCCAAAAATACCAGCAATGCATGGAAAAAATTGTTAAATGGCCCTTATAGTTCTGGAACCAATGGTGTGGAAAACAGTTCTATTGTATGTGCGCGGCCTGCAATCGATGTAAAAAAATCTGGGCCGAATGCTGGACTCCTAATCCCTTATGAACCGAAGGAACTCATTAAAGCCCTGCAATTGTTATTAGCAGATTCTAATCAACTAAAAACTTCGGAGCCTTATCGATTTGATGTTGTAGATGTTGCACGACAAGTAATGACCAATCTTGGACAAGAAATACACAAAGAAGCTGCCCAAGCTTTTAAAAATAGAGACCTAGAAGCTTTTAACATCCATTCCAAACGCTTCTTGCAACTACTGGATGATCTTGATAAACTATTACGTACCCGTTCTGAGTTCAGCTTTGACAAATGGGTCGATGATGCCCGTAGTTGGGGGACTACTCCCGAAGAGAAAAAACAATACGAATACAATGCTTCTATGTTGGTTACTATATGGGGAGCCGATGAAGACTCACATATCTTTGATTATTCATGGCGTGAATGGAGTGGTCTTATAAGGCGTTATTATAAACCCAGATGGGAGAAGTTCTATGGTATGTTACAACAACATTTAAAAAAGGGCACAAACTATTCTGAAAAAGGGTTGCCACAAGTTTTTGGCAGGGAAACACTACGTGCTAACGATTTTTATAATGATCTTGCCAATTGGGAAACTGAATGGATAACAACAGAAAAACACGATATAGATCCTAAACCGAAAGGCAATGAAATTGAGATTGTAAGCAACATACTTGGAATCTACAGTACTCTTTTCTCAGAATACTATTAACATTTATATATTTAACAGATAGTCCTCAAAAAAACACCTAAAAAAATTAATGATTATGAAACTAAATAAACTTAAATCACTTCTTTATTTCATCTCTTTACCGCTTATACTATTAAACTGTTCAGTAAGCGATCAAGAATTTGTTATTGAAAACAGCTTTTTATCAAGAACAATAACAATAGAAAACGGAAAACTACACACAAAAAAAATAGACAATAAAAGGGCAAATACCCAGGCTATCACAACCGCAAGTGCAGAATTTGAATTGCGTATCTCTGAAGGCACCAGTAAAGAAGGAACGGATGTCATTCTTAGTTCAGAGGATTTTACTTATGTTAAAACATTGGAACAAGGGGTAGATAAATTAGGTGTCCTTTTAGAAAACAAGGCACATCAATTACAAGTAGAAGTTCATTATCAATTAAATTCCAGTGATTTCTACATACATAAGCATCTTACCATCAAACCTTCAAAAAATATAACCTTAGAACAGGTAAACGTAGAGGTTCAAAGCATGAAGGATGCATTCCAGCCATATACGCTAAAACAGATTACCTCGCAGTCTATGAATCTTATTATAACTCCTAGAGGCTATAAACCTAATCGTCCCGGGAATGTAACAGATTACAAATTTGGACTTGGACAACCCCTATATACCACGGAGAGTGCCACTTTTTGGGGTGTAGAATTCCCTGCCGCTACAAATTATGTAGAAAACGAACAATTAAACTGTGGCTATTTATGGGGTAACGAAATAAAAGCAGGTGACACCTATACTACATATAAAGCTGTTATAGGTGTTGCAGACGATAGCCAATTTATAGACGATGCTTTCTATAGCTACATCAATAAAATTAAAATACGCCCATTGCGATTGCAAGTACAATACAATTCTTGGTTTGATTATTATCAGGGCGTAAATCGTGAAAAATTTCAAAAGAGTGTTAAAAAGATGTATCAGGAACTTGTAGAAGAGCGCGGTTGCAAGCCTATTAACGCATATGTTATTGATGATGGTTGGCAAGACAGTTTCTCAAAAGATGCCGATTGGGGAGACAAACTTTGGAAGATAAATACAGATCGTTTCGATCCCGATTTTAAAAGTAGTCACCAACTTGTAAAGGCTCAAGGCGGTACTTTAGGCCTTTGGTATAGTCCTGGTTGTTTTTTTGGTGCCAATAAAATGGTGAAAAAACTTGGTGAACAAGGTTTTGAAAGCCTTGATTTTTCTATGTCTATGTCTGGCCCAAAATACATGAAAGCATTTGAAGAACGCACCCTTGAACTTGCCCGTCAAGGTATTTCATACTTTAAATTTGATGGTATATTTGGACATCTATTTACCCGTGCCTTCGAGCTTAATGGTCGAGGTACACCAAGTATGCCACAACTCAATACCGAAGGTTTTTCTAGTACAGACCCTCGATTGAACGACAGTAAATATGATGAACTTAAAACCTATTACCTGGTTTCTAGCACGGAACGCCTTATTGATATTTTCACCAAAGTATCTAAAATTAATCCCGAAGTGTTTATGGCTATTACCAATGGTGCCTACCTTAGTCCTTGGTGGTTACAACACGTAGATTTGGTATGGCTTATTAATGCTGATGATGGCGCTATAGGAGATGGTAGATCTGGTGAACTTGTGTACCGAGATGGGGTATATCATGACATTTGGGAGAAAGAGAACACCAAATTCCCAATGCATGCTATATTTAATCATGAACCTAAAAAAGTAAAAACAGGCGAATCTGACGAGCAGTTTAGAGAGTACCTTTATATGAACCTTTCAAGAGGTACCGGTTTCATAGAATTTTATATTAAGACCGAAAATCTGGCTGAAAGAGATTGGGATGTTGTGGCAGAAGGGCTTAAATGGGTGTATAACGTATTTCCTGCTTTTGAAAATGTACGTATGCATGGTGGCCTGCCAAGAAAATCTGAAGTTTATGGCTATTCCGCATGGAATGAAAACATGGGGTACCTATCTTTTCATAACCCTTCAAAAGAGGAAAAAACCTATACCATAACGCTTGACAGAACACTAGGAGTGGCACAGGTACAAAAAACATATACTGTATCATCTCCAATCCATAATGGCAAAGAATTTGATGGTAAGCAAATAACTACCGGTGAAACCCTTAGCATAACCCTCAACCCTGGAGAAGTAAAAATATTAGACTTTAAATAAATACGATTAATAATAAATTGTTATGATTCTAAAAAAAATTCACGCATTTATTCTTGTTCTAAGCATGGTCTTTATAAATGCTCAGGCACAGGAAAATAATACCATCACATTACAAACCCTGTTACAGGAAATGACCGATAGAGGTTCCCTGGCACAATGGCCTACAGCGGCTTACACCTGTAAACAAGCCTCTAGCTATTCCAGAGATTCCAAGACAAAGAACACTATTGTAGAAGATGGCAAATACAAAACAGGAAACTTTGGTGATGAGAACGTACCACGAGACTGGGGTAAAGGATGGTTTGAAAATCACGATTTCAGCCAATACATACGTACCGAAGTAAACAATGGACGAAAAGAAGATGTTATGTTTGAAGATGATAACCCTGGAGCCATAGTACGATTTTGGGCTACTTTTGGAGGTGTGCCTTCAGATTTCGGAGGAATTTATAGATTATATATAGATGGAAACCCAGAACCTGTTATAGAAATGTATAATCATAACCTTGTAGGTCAATCTGGTTTGGTAGGAAAACCGTTTTCGTTCTTTGCGCCTGAAGAAGCAGAAAATCCTGTTTGGCGTGGAAGAAACCTCATTTTACCGATTCCCTATGCCAAAAGCTGCAAAATAACCTATGATGGCGAACATAAATATGCCCACATTGGAGGCTGGAGAGGGCATTATTACCAAATTAACTATCGTAGCTACGAGGACAGAACACAAATAGAGAGCTTTAATAAAGAGACTCTTAATACGTATAAAGACCACATAGAAATAGCTGGCAAACAATTGATTGAAGAACCCTTGGTAGAAGGTGAACAACTCCATAAAACCAATGTTGTGCTCAAACCTGGTAAAAGTATCGCATTAAAACTTAAAGGAAAGCGTGCCATTGCCCAATTACAGATGCAGTTAAAGGCGGCCAATCAAGAACAGGCACTACGATCTACAGTTTTAAAGATAGCGTTTGATGACAACCAAACCGTATGGTGTCCGGTAGGTCAGTTTTATGGTTTGGGATACAAACAACTTGCACATAAAACCTATTATTTAGAAACTGATAAAGCAGGTAAAATGATTTCCAGATGGGTAATGCCATTTGGTAAAAAAGCCATCGTTACCCTTGAAAATCATGGCAATCAAAATGTAACCGTAGAAGATTTTGGTGTAACCCATAAAGCGTATGATTGGAACGAACAATCCATGTATTTTCATGCCACTTGGAAAGAAACACGAGGGCTTGATTCTGAATTACGTTCCGACTATAATTATGTTTCCATAAAAGGGAAGGGTGTATTTGTAGGTGATAATCTTACACTTTTCAACACCTTTCCAGATACCACTGGTCTTAATTGGTGGGGAGAAGGCGATGAAAAAATATATGTAGATGGAGAAACCTTTCCCTCCCATTTTGGTACAGGTACCGAAGATTACTATTCTTATGCCTGGTGCCGCCCACAGTGGTTTAGTGCTCCTAACGTATCACAACCCATAGGAGAAGGCAATAAAACGCCGGGAAACACCAGTAATAATCGATACAGACTTTTAGATGATATCCCTTTCACCAGTGATTTTACCTTTGATATGGAAATCTGGCATCCTTACCGTGCGAAACTAAATTTTAGCCCTGCCACTTTCTTTTATGCTTTTAATGGCGCACAATGGAATATAAAACCAGATGTGGCTGGAGTGCAACAAAAAGTAGCTCTTAAAATAGAAGATGTGCCTACAAATTAAAGAATTTCTTGAAATCAATTTTCTCAAGGTAAAAACACTTATCTAACATAAATACAGTATTTATTATAGAAGTTATATTAAAAAAGGGAATCATTATTTAGTAAATCAAAAGAAATTTCAGATATTGATAGTCTATATAAAAAAGGTGTATTCGAATAAAAACAATAACAAATGAAAAACAAAATATTAACTATAGGCTTTTTATTTTTAAGCATAACCATAATGGCTCAAAACATTTCACAAATTAAACCGCTTAATTCAAGTGATTTTGAAAAGGGAGTAGATGGCAAGCAAGTAAGCCTATACACATTAAAGAATAACTCTGGAATGGTAGCAGAAATCACTAATTATGGAGGTAAAGTGGTTTCGTTATGGATGGCAGATAAGCATGGCAATTATGAAGATATTGTTTTAGGATATTCAGATATTGATGGGTTTTTAACCGCAAAAGAAAAATACTTTGGCGCCTTAATTGGTAGATATGGAAATAGGATAGCAAAAGGTAAATTCACTTTAGCGGGTAACGAATATACTTTAGCAACAAATAATGGCGAAAACCATTTACATGGTGGGAATAAAGGTTACGATGCCGTAGTATGGGATGCTAAACAAATTAACGACCAAACACTAGAGTTAAGTTATCTTTCTAAAGATATGGAAGCAGGATACCCAGGAAACTTAACTATTAAAGTGAAATACCAACTTACCGACAACAATGAGTTAAAAACAGAATATTGGGCAACTACAGATAAACCAACGGTTGTCAATTTAACTCACCATTCTTTTTTTAACTTTAACGGGGCAGGTAATGGAACAATTAACAATCATTTTTTACAAATTAACGCACCGTATTATACACCAGTAGATAAAGGTCTTATTCCTACAGGAGCCATTGCAACAGTAGAGAATACACCTATGGATTTTAGAAAGTTAACAGCCATAGGGACACGAGTTGATGCCAATTTTCAGCAATTAAAATATGGATTAGGTTACGATCATAATTTTGTTCTAAATCAAAATATGAATGGTTTAAATTACGCGGCTAAAGTTGTAGAGTCAATTTCAGGCAGAACTATGGAAGTGTATACAAACGAACCAGGGCTTCAGTTTTATGGTGGAAACTTTTTAGACGGTTCCATCAAAGGAAAAGGAAATAAAGCATACAAACATAGAACAGCTTTTTGTTTAGAGACACAACATTTTCCAGATAGTCCTAATCAACCACATTTCCCATCTACCAGATTAGATCCAGGAGAAACATATCATTCTATTTGTATTTATAAATTTTCAATAACTAAATAAGTTGAGTTGAAAAAATAAAGTAGGTTTAAGATAAATTCCTTTTAGTTGAAAAAAGGATAGATATGTCATGTTTCCTTACATGGTTTGATATAGTAAATTCCCTAGTTAGCAGGCCATAAAATATTTCATATAACTATTGGGATATACTATATAGCTAAACCATCATAATTTGTCATAATCTATAATTATATTTAAGTAAAATTAAAGAGACCTGTTAGGTTTTAAAAACATAAGTGTTTGGAAGAGTTCTAAGCAGAACTAAATAGTTGTGATTTGCTAGGATCTCCATCGCAAATCACAACTATCTCCTTGATTA
>CANKVS010000093.1 GCA_947487155.1 uncultured Flaviramulus sp. | reverse complement strand
AAATCTTGATTCTCTATATATTCCATTATCATCTCATCTGTTATTGTCCCTGAACTTACTACAAAATATCCTCTAGACCAAAAGTGCTGACCCCGATACATCTTGGATATTGGTCTTGAACTCTGACATCATCTTTCGTGAACTTTTTCCCTTTATATATTGCATCAATTTACTTACGGATATATGAGAAGGAACTGATACAAACAAATGTACATGGTCACTCGAAATATGACCTTTTATTATTTCTACTTCATTAGTCTTACAAACCTCTCGAATAAGTTCTCGTATACGATTTACCAACTCCCCTTTCATTATCCTTTTGCGATATTTCGTTATCCATACTAAATGGTATTTGATATCGTAAATCGTGTGTGAGGCCTTTCGGTAGTGGTGCATATCTCAAATATAAAAAATCTCAAACTAAAGTCTTCGCCTAAAGGCGAGGGATTTTCTCCCATTCCCCGAATTAGAAATTAAAATAAACTTTTGTTACCTAGTAAACAAAAGCTCTCTATATTTTGTTAATGGCCAAATCTCATCATCAACAAGCAGTTCTAGCTTATCACAATGGTAACGAATATCATCAAATAACGGTTTTACATTATTGCAATACGCCTTAGCCTTTTCTTCTATATTTTCAAGAGTGTTTGCTTGTTTTCGGGCGTTAGTCATTTTTGTAACATTGGCGTTAATACCTTCGATATGATTTGATATGTCTTCAATTAAATTTATCTGTTCATTTGAAACACTAAGATATTTTTCTTCAAATATTTCTTTTAAACCTTTTACATTTTCAATAAGGATATTTTGATATTTCACTGCCGTTGGCACAATATGGTTGCGTGCAATATCTCCTAAAACGCGTCCCTCAATTTGAATATGCTTAATATAAGCTTCCATTTCAATTTCGTAACGTGCCTCCGTTTCAATCTTGCTCATTACATGCATCTCTTCAAATAATGAAATAGATTTCTTTGATATTCTAGCTTTTAAAGCTTCTGGAGTGGTTTTATTATTACTTAAACCACGTTTTTTTGCCTCAGCTTCCCAGACTTGACCATAACCATTACCTTCAAATAAAATATGTCGTGATGCTTTAATATATTCGCGCAAAACATTAAAAACAGCCTCGTCCTTCTTTAAATCTTTCTTATCAATTAACTTATCGACTTCAACTTTAAAATCTTTAAGCTGTTTAGCTACAATTGTGTTTAAAACGGTCATCGAATTTCCGCAATTAGCAAGTGACCCAACAGCTCTAAATTCAAATTTATTTCCTGTAAAAGCAAATGGTGATGTTCTATTTCTATCGGTATTATCTAATAACACATCAGGAATTTTACCAACTACATTTAACTTTAATTCTGTTTTCTCTTGTGGTGATAATTTTCCTTTTGTTACGCCTTCTAACTCTTCTAAAACCTTGGTTAATTGCTCACCAATAAATACAGAAATAATAGCTGGTGGTGCTTCGTTTGCTCCTAAACGATGATCGTTACTTGCCGATGCTATAGCTGCTCGCAACAATGCTTCGTGTTCGTGAACAGCTCGAATGGTATTAATAAAAAAGGTTAAAAACTGAAGGTTACTCATTGGTGTTTTTCCTGGAGCTAATAAATTCACACCAGTATCTGTAGATAACGACCAATTGTTGTGTTTTCCAGAACCGTTCATTCCTGCAAATGGCTTTTCATGCATTAGCACTTTAAAATTATGGCGAGACGCTATTCGCTCCATAATATCCATTAATAAAGAATTATGGTCTACAGCCAAATTAGCTTCTTCATAAATAGGTGCTAATTCAAACTGATTTGGAGCCACTTCGTTATGGCGTGTTTTTACAGGAATTCCTAAAAGCATGCATTCTTTTTCTAATTCGCGCATAAAGTTTAACGCTCTATTGGGAATAGATCCGAAATAATGATCGTCTAACTGTTGCCCTTTAGCAGAAGAATGCCCCAAAAGCGTCCGACCTGTTAAAATTAAATCTGGTCTGCTAAATGCTAAAGCGCGATCTACTAAAAAATATTCTTGTTCCCACCCTAAAGAAGATGTTACCTTTTTTACATTTTTATCGAAGTATTTACAAACTGCTGCAGCTGCTTTATCAACGGCATGAAGTGCTCTTAAAAGCGGTGTTTTATAATCTAAAGCCTCCCCTGTATAGGCTACAAAAATAGTAGGAATACAAAGTGTTGTGCCATAAATAAAAGCTGGTGATGTAGGATCCCATGCGGTGTACCCACGAGCCTCAAAAGTGTTTCTAATTCCGCCACTAGGAAAACTAGACGCATCTGGTTCTTGCTGCACTAATTGACTACCTCCAAATTTCTCGATGGCCATTCCGCCACCAATAGTTTCAAAAAAAGCATCGTGTTTTTCTGCCGTTGTTCCTGTTAGTGGCTGAAACCAATGTGTATAATGCGTAACACCTTTTGAAAGCGCCCAATCTTTCATAGACGACGACACTTGATCTGCAATGTTTCTATCTATTTTCTTACCGTGCTTAATTGCATTCATTACCCCAACAAAAGCATCTTTTGTTAAGTATTGACGCATTGTATTTTCATTAAACACATTTTGTCCAAATAACTCCGATCGTCGTTCGTTTTCTTCAACAATTACAGGCTTATATGCTAAGGATTCTTTTATGGCGTGAAATCTTAATTTCGACATTATTCTTAAAATTTACTTAAACAATTATCTTATTGCAAAACAAAAATAGTAATCAACATTATAAAAAAGCTAAAACCAATCAGTTGTTATTAACATTTTTACAAAATTCATATAAAAAAATACTCTTTTTCTAAAATAAACCTTAAAAAAATAGGGTATAAATAAAAACAACAGCATTGTTTATTAAAACACCCCTATGGAATGCAAAGTATTTGTATAATAATATATATTTGTGAAATTATTATTAAGTATCTATAATTATAAAATATTCATTATGGCAAAAATTAAATTAGAATACCTTTGGCTAGATGGTTATAAGCCAACTCAAAACTTGAGAAGTAAAACTAAGGTTGAAGAACACGAAAACTTTCAAGGTACATTAGAAGAATTAAGCAACTGGTCGTTTGATGGTTCATCAACTAAACAAGCAGAGGGCGGATCGTCTGACTGTGTGTTAAAACCTGTAGCAATTTACCCAGACCCTGCTCGTATTAACGGTTATTTAGTAATGACTGAGGTACTTAATGCAGATGGAACTCCGCATGAATCTAACGGAAGAGCTGCTATTGATGATAATGATAATGATTTCTGGTTTGGTTTTGAGCAAGAATACTTTATTATGGATACGCATACACAATTACCTTTAGGGTTCCCTATTGGTGGTTACCCAGGACCTCAAGGTATGTACTACTGCTCTGTAGGTGGAAAAAACACACATGGTAGAGATTTTGTTGAAAAGCATGCCGATTTATGTATTGATGCAGGATTAAACTTTGAAGGTATTAATCAAGAAGTTGCTAGCGGACAATGGGAATTTCAATTATTTGCTAAAGGTGCTAAAAAAGCAGGCGATGAAATTTGGATTGCTAGATATTTATTAGACCGATTAACTGAGCAATATGGTTATTATATTGAATATCATCCAAAACCAATAAAAGGAGACTGGAATGGTTCTGGTATGCATGCTAACTTCTCTAACACGACCTTAAGAACATGTGGTTCTAAAGAAACATATATGAAAATATGTGAAGCTTTTAGACCTGTAACTTCTGAACATATTGAAGTGTACGGAGAGTTTAACGACCAACGTTTAACAGGATTACACGAAACTGCTTCTATTAAAGATTTCTCTTATGGCGTATCAGATAGAGGGGCTTCTATAAGAATTCCTATTCTTACTGTAGACAACAATTGGAAAGGGTATTTAGAAGATCGTCGTCCAGCATCAAATGCAGATCCATATAAAATTGCGGCAAGAATTATTAAAACTGTTAAAGGTGCTGAAGTATAACTGAAGTAGATTAACATTTTGTTCATAATAAAAAAGCGTTTACAAATTTGTAAACGCTTTTTTATTGCTTTATTTTTCATTAATGTGCTACAAAAGAATACAGATGGCTTCGCTTTTAAAAACAATCAAAGACTTTTATTGTAACGAATTGAAAAACAACACAAAACTTATATTTATTTTTTAAAATTTGCCATTACTAAATACCAAAAACATAAAAATACCATAAGCAAACACTAATAGAAACCCTTTAATTCTACTAATTTGAAATTTCTTTTTTACAAATATCATGGGCAATAAAATTGCTGAAAATCCTAACATCCAAAAGATATCGTTTGACAATATTTGTGGTTCATTTAAAGGAATAGTAATTGGTTTAATAATAGCTGTTAAGCCCAAAACCAATGCGATATTAAAAATATTAGAGCCTATTAAATTGCCTAACGAAATGGCTTTCTCCTGTTTAGCTGCTGCTATAACTGATGCCGCCAATTCTGGAACACTTGTCCCAATAGCAACCAAAGACACGCCAATAACTGCTTCGCTAACTCCTATAGATATAGCTATTTCTCTAGCACCTTCAACTAGCCATTCACTTCCAAAATATAAAGCTGAAGCTCCAATAGCCAACCATATAAAGATTTTAAAATTGGAAACTACCGCTAAACTTTCATCAACCTCTTCAACAACAGTATCTTTTTTAGCACTTCTAATTAGTAAAAACAAGAACAAAATAAGCCCTACAAATAATATCCCGCCCTCTAAAGCAGTAAGCATTCCATCGTTTTTAAGAAAATAATATAGGGCTAACGAAAATAGCATCATTACTGGCCAATTAACCTTATAGAATGATTTATCTACAGCAATAGACCCCACTAAAGCGGTTATACCTAATACCAAACCAATATTGGCAATATTAGAACCTACTACATTATTTATTGCCATAGCAGGAGAGCCAGATAAAGCCGCTTTAAGACTTACCAATAATTCTGGTGCCGAGGTTGCAAAAGATACCACCGTCATACCAATGACCATCTTTGATATATTAAACTTAAATGATAAGGCAACTGATGAACGTACCAAAAACTCACCTCCTATTACTAATGAAATAAAACCAAGAATGACCCAAAGTAAACTCATAAATATATTTTTTGCGAATATAAATGAAAGTTAAAAGCTAAAAGTTAAAAGTTAAAAATTTTTATTAAGAACTCATCTTGACTTTTTGTGTTTAACCGAAAATGAATTAAAATTTATCCATATAAAGCTCTTTTTGAAATGTATAGCAGCGATACGGATAAGAAAAGTAACAAAATATGGGTGAATTTTGGGCGTTTTTTAGGAAATAGAAAAAATCAAGATGAGTTCTAAATATCATTTAACCATTAGCTCTTGAAAACTAAAATTTTCGTTAAAAAACTATTTTTATAGTTGTATAACTATAAAAATAGTTATATGTTTGAAATGCGTTAGGGATAAAAGCGGCATCCTTTTAATAAAAATTGATTAGAACAAAACTTAATAAGAACCCAGTTTTAGCAAATTGCCGCAGTCGTTCCTACTTCGCAATGACATATTTTAAAAGATATAGCGGATAGCCCGACCACTTGCACTGAGCGACTTGTGCTGAGTGTAGTCGAAGTGTTGTGGTAACGTTCAATTAATTAAAAAGATTTCCACCTTTGTGGAAATGAAAAAAATAATAACTCATGCAAAAACTAACAAACAAAGAAGAGGAAATTATGCACATTTTATGGACGCTTGAAAAGGCTTTTGTAAAAGATGTACTGGCAGAAATACAGAAAGACAAACCGCATTACAACACACTTTCTACCATTATAAGAAACTTAGAAGACAAAGAATATGTGAGTTATAACGCCTACGGGAAAACGCACCAATACTTCCCCGTAATTACTAAAGAAGCTTATCGGAAAAAGTTTATGAATAACGCTATAGATAATTATTTTAACAGCTCTTATAAAAATGTAGTGTCGTTTTTTGCCAAAGAAGAAAAGATAAGTGTTGATGAGCTAAAAGAGATTATTGCATTAATTGAAAAAAATAAATAGCCATGGAATATGTATTAAAAGCTTGTGCCGTTATTACCATTTTTCATGGGTGTTATAAATTGTTTTTGCAACGCGATACCTTTTTTCAAACCAACCGTTGGTTTTTACTTATTGGACTAATTACTGCTTTTACTTTGCCTTATGTAGTGATTCCTATTTATATAGAATATACACCTGCTCCTATTCAGAACTTTGTTATTAACGAGACCACTGTATTGCCTGAAGTAGCTAATGACCCTATAACCCTTTGGGAGTATATTTTTGTTGGCTATTTAATTGGTGTCGCATTATTTTTAATTCGTTTTTGTGTACAGATAAGCTCGTTAGCTATACTTATTGCTAAAAGCAGAAAGCAGAAAAAAAGCGGATATACTTTTGTTGAATCTCCTAGTAATACGGCGCCATTTTCGTTTTTTAGATGGATGGTTTACAATCCCAATCAGTTTGAAAGTAACGAATTAGAACATATCATTGCTCACGAAAAAGTACATATAAAACAATACCATTCTATTGATATTATTCTATCTCAATTAGCAGCTATTGTATTTTGGTTTAACCCTATTACCTGGTTTTACAAAAAAGACTTACAGCAAAACCTAGAGTTTATTGCCGATTATAAAGCGCAAAATCAAACCAATTGCAAAAAAAGCTACCAACATTTATTATTAAAAACAAGTGTGCCTAATCAGCGTATAGCTTTAACCAATAATTTTTATAATTCATTAATCAAAAAACGAATCGTTATGTTACACAAATCAAAATCGAAAAAGAGAAATTTATTAAAATACGCATTAGTCCTACCCTTTCTTGGAATATTTTTAATGAGTTTTAATACTGAGAAAGTCTATGTTTCTAAAGTTATAACAAGTGATAAAATTAAAAAAAATAAAAACCAATTAGAAAAATCAAAAGGTTTAGAAATTATTCTTAATGAAAATTTCACAGATAAAGATTTGAAGAAAACAGAAGCGGAAACTATTAATTATAACAATAAAAAAGCTTCTGAGTCTAAATCAAACAATCAAGATGTCTACAAAAAAACAATAGAACAAATTATAATATCAGGAAAAGTTACAAACGAAGATGGTAAAGATTTACCTGGAGCAATTGTACTTATTGAAGGAAGTACCAATGGTACGGTTACCAATTTTGATGGTAATTATAAGATTAAAGCAGAAAAAGGAGATGTGCTTGTTTTTAGTTATAAAGGAATGACAACTCAAAAAGTAAAAGCAACTAAAAAGAAAATCGATGTTGTTTTAGCACCAGTCGAAATTCGAGTTATTGGTTATGCAAATAATAATAGTGGGAAACCTCTTTTTATTCTTGATGGCAAAGAAATCTCCGAATCAGAAATGAAAAACATTAATTCATCAAATATCTATTCCTTAAATGTATTAAAAAAAACTAGTGAAACTGGATTATATGGAGATAAAGGAAAAGATGGAGTTGTTTTAATAACGAGTAAAAATAACGCAAAATATCAAATTGGTCATCATAGAGATTCTATTAATAAATCACAATGGAAAATAACTACTGGCATAAATGCTATAAACACTAAAAATGGCGAAAAACCGCTTATTATTTTAGATGACATTGAAGTGTCAGAAAAAGAATTACAGACATTAAACAAAAACAATATAGCATCCGTGACTATCTTGAAGGATTCAGATGCTACAAACTTATATGGAAAAAAGGCTAAAGATGGCGTCATTATTATTAAATCAAAAGATGATAGTAAAATTTATATTTCAACTGATTCTGAAAAAGAACCTTTATACATTTTAGATGGAAAAGAAATTGAAAAAAGCAAATTTCAAAACTTAGATCCAGATAAAATTGAAAGCGTAAGCGTTTTAAAAGGAGATAAAGCTATTGAAAAATATGGTACTAAAGGAAAGGATGGTGTTATTGAAATAGAAAGTAAAACATTTACCATCGAAATGAATAACGGAAATAAAGTAAGTGAAGCTTTTATAGATGAAAAAACTGGAAGCACAACTTTAAACGGAAACGCAGTTCTAAATATTAAAAAAAGTGATATTAGATTAATACTTATTGACGGCAAAAAATCATCTTTAAAAAAGGCTGAAAAAATTTCTCCAAACAACATTGAAAGCATTAACGTCCTTAAAGGAGAATCTGCAACAAAAAAATACGGCAAAAAAGCTAAAAACGGTGTTATAGAAATTACGACCAAAAAGAAAAACTAAATCCACTAAAACATAATACTTAAAAGGCACTCTAAATCGAGGCTACTGAAAAAGTAAGTCTCTTTTCAAAAAGAGAGCTTCATATAAGAGATTTCACGAGTTAATTTTGTGAAAT
>CANKVS010000092.1 GCA_947487155.1 uncultured Flaviramulus sp. | reverse complement strand
CATAAAACAAATATAGGCATAGCCTTAAGAACATGACCACCTGCAAAGCAGGTGGTTTTTCAAGTTAAAATAAAAAATGGAAGTACTCAGCTTATTTCTAATCTAAAAGGTTTAGAAAACTATAAGTATATATCTGAAGGAATACTTTAAAAATCTACAGCAAAACCAACGCCTAAAAATTGTTTCCATTGTATTTTTGCGCCAGCTTCATCAAATTCGCCTTCAATTTCTGAAGGTTCTTTAGTTTTTATATCGTCATCATACCTCAGGTGAGATCCCAAAGTTGCTCTAACGTAATTGTTTACCTTAAAGTCGAAATCTACTCTCCAGTCTAAATCTAAGTTTCCAAAATTATTTATATAATCAGTATACAAATTAACTTGATGCTTAAGACCTATATTTTCGGCAATGGGCACTTTATAGCTATTTGTCATTAAAATGCCAACCTCTTTTCTTATACGTTCACCTTCAATAATAATATTACCCTCGCCGTCTAAAACCGCAGGGGTAACACCAAACGATCCTGCATTAGCCAAATCTTCATCTAAAACAAAAGTCGCCTTTAAAGTAATTGGAGAGAAATAAAAAGCTAATGCTTCAATATTTTTTCCATATTCCATTCCGCCACCAAAAAATAAATAACCAGGAGCCATTAATCTAGAAATAGGTACATCTGTATTCGGGTATTTATACCCATTTGTTAATTGGGTTCTAAAATTAAGTTTTGCAGAATAAAACCAATTAGAAGCTCCATCTGGTTTATAGCCAATATTAGAATTAATTTCAAATAAATCGTCTGTTTTTCTTAACCGCTTACTCTCTTGCTTATTAACACCATATTTAATTGATGCATTGTTTCGCCAATTAAAATAGCCATCAGAATAATTTGCAGACGTTTCAAATCCTAAAAGTGCCGATATTGAATTTGTACCACCCGAATTCCAATTTACAAAAGCAACTTCACTTAAATCGAATGTTGCTTTATTTTTTTGAACCCAAGTAGGTCTAACAAAATCGTCTTTAGGTTCTTCACGTACAATAAATAATGAATCTGGTTGTGCATTAATACATTGAAAAAATAAACAAACTAGGATTAAGAACGTGTTTTTCATGGTTAGAATTAGATTATTTTAAAAAATAGGTTTTATCAATAATCATTCCATTTTGATAAAAACTGTAAATTTAATAGTTAAACTCTCCAAACTCACTTTTTATTGTAAGCTTTTTAGTTTCTGAAGCTTCAACGCGACCAATAATTTTGGCATCAACATTAAACGACTTCGATATCGCAATAATATCTTCAGCAATTTCTGGAGCTACGTATAACTCCATTCTATGTCCGCAATTAAATACTTGATACATTTCTTTCCAATCTGTTTTACTTTGTTCCTGGATAAGTTTAAACAGTGGTGGAATAGGAAACATATTATCTTTAATAATATGAAATTCGTTTACAAAATGAAGAATTTTAGTTTGAGCACCACCAGAGCAATGTACCATACCATGTACCTTATCGCTATTAAATTGCGATAGTATTTTTTTAATAATTGGTGCGTATGTTCGCGTTGGCGATAATACTAATTTACCTGCATCAATAGGAGAATTTTCCACCGTATCGGTTAATTTTACATTGCCAGAATACACTAAATCTTCGGGAACGGAAGCATCAAAACTTTCTGGGTATTTTTTAGCTAAATACTTACTAAATACATCGTGTCTTGCAGATGTTAGTCCGTTACTACCCATACCTCCATTATATGATTTCTCGTAAGTGGCTTGCCCAAAACTTTCTAAACCAACAATAACATCACCTGCTTTAATATTAGCATTATCAATAACATCGCTACGTTTCATTCTTGCCGTTACTGTAGAATCTACAATAATCGTTCTAACCAAATCGCCAACATCGGCAGTTTCACCTCCTGTAGAATGAATGGTGACTCCAAAAAACTTTAATTCTTCTATTAATTCTTCGGTACCATTAATAATCGCCGAAAGCACTTCTCCTGTTATTAAACTTTTATTACGTCCAATAGTAGATGATAGGATAATATTATCGGTAGCTCCAACACATAATAAATCATCAATATTCATTATTAATGCATCTTGTGCAATGCCTTTCCAAACAGAAACATCACCAGTTTCTTTCCAATACATATAAGCCAACGAAGATTTTGTTCCAGCACCATCAGCATGCATAATTAAGCAATAGTCGTCATCATTGGTTAAATAATCGGGGACTATTTTACAGAATGCCTTTGGAAAAAGCCCTTTATCTATGTTTTTAATGGCGTTATGTACATCTTCTTTTGATGCCGAAACTCCGCGTTGCGCGTAGCGTTTTGAAACTTCTTGACTCATAATGTTGAATTGTGATACAAAAGTAAAGTAATATTTTAAAACTGATGCCTTTTCGTTAAAATATGAAATAGGTTTTATTAACGTTTTTTCAACTAAAATAATAAGATGTATTTTCTTGACTTTGTAAGAAAAAACACCGATCTTCGTTTGACAAGCGATAAAATTCATTGAAACGGAATTTTATCTTTGAGTTATGCATAATATAAAAACCACTCATAATTGAAGAGAATTGAAAACGAAATTAACAAGATTAAAAAGTTCTTAGAAAAAGAGGTTTTTGTAATTATTCATCAAGAAAAATTCCCAATTAATGATTGTAAAATAACACTTAACAAAAATCCCGAGAACAATTTCATTGATTATAATATTCAATTAAAGGAAATAATATTTCCGCCAAGCGAAATCACATTTAATAAAGTGGGACTGAATAACAGCTTTGTTATCAAATCTGACAATAATAAATATATTATCCCATTAAAAAGTTCAACTTCACCTAGAATAAAAAAAATGGGACTGTCTGAAAATTTGTTAGGAGAAATCACATCGATTTACTCAGAAAATTTTCCAACTAATTCTGATTCTTATTTTCGGTCTGTCATGAAAATTAAAGATGATGGATTTGTTACTATTTTTTTAGGTTCTGAATATACATGCGAGAAAACTCAATATGGTTTAGGTCTAATTGAACTAAAATTTGATGATTTAGAATATCAAGTATTTAGACATAGAGCGGAAAAAGAATATTATCTGATAATAGAATGCTTAAATAAAACTGATTTGCAAGCTTTCGAGAACTATAACGAACTAATTCTCAAGTCGCTTGGATTATTGACGGGTCATTGGTATCAAAATGAGCATTTTATTTTCTCATATAACTCAAGTAATTTCACATATATCAATTCTATTTATTATAAGAACTTAGAAGATTCAATTATTACAAATCATGAATTAATAAATCCCCAAGAATTCAGAAGTTTTTTAAGAGCAAATGGAGATGAAAACGCGAAATTAACACCACAGTTATTTCCTGAAAAAACCTTATCACTGCTAGTTTTTTGTTTAAAAACGAATCCAGAAATAGAAAGAACAATTGATTTATTAATAAAAGGGAATTCTATCGAATCATCTATAATCAGATGTTCAATTTTCCATGTTGCATTA
Organism: uncultured Flaviramulus sp.; assembly: GCA_947487155.1. GTDB lineage: Bacteria > Bacteroidota > Bacteroidia > Flavobacteriales > Flavobacteriaceae > CANLXL01. Next base: position 5,388 of record CANKVS010000092.1, on the reverse strand, counting down.
GAAACGATTGTAGGATTAATTCATAAGCAAAATAAAAAATTATTTGAACCAATAAAAAGCGTTGAAAGTTTGACTGAATTGAAAGAAGATTTTCAGTCATTACTAGACAATAAGAAACATCTATTTAGTGAACTAGATTTTTCTATAATCTCAAAAAAGATAGAATACTTGAATACTCCATTCAATAAAGATATATTCCTTCTAGCGTTTGAATTTTACAAAATAGATTTGCCTGAGTGGTTAAAAAAAATGTTAAGTACTCGAAACAAATTTCTTCATGGTAAAACTCCATTTAAAGAAGAACATATCAAAACAAGAATTAAAGAATTGAATCTCTATGCAGATAGAATACATCTTCTTACTTCTATACTTATACTTAAATATGCTGGATACAGAGGACACATAAAAAATCATGCTGCATATAGTTTAAGAATGGAGGAACATTATTCAGAAAAAGAGTTTGAAAAGGATTTAGGTCAAAACGATAATGTCTATTATAAGATATAATACTGTGCACAACGTGTATAGTCAATTGCTTGGACTGTGTGTACTCGGAAAATCCATAGGATTTTCCTCTAGTTCGTTTTCTTTTGCTAACTTCGTTCTAGCCTACGCCATCAATCATATACAAACCGTTAACCGCAATAAGAAATAAATAAAATATTTAAAATATGAATAACGAAGCAAGTAAATGTCCATTTCATCATGGAGCCAATTCTCAAACTCAAAACGATGTACTAGACTGGTGGCCAAAAACATTAAATCTAGAAATCCTTCACCAACACGATAAAAAAACATCTCCTTTCGAAGAAGATTTCGATTACGCTGAAGAGTTTAAAAAGCTCGATCTAGAAGCTGTAAAAACTGATCTTAAAAACCTAATGACAGACAACCAAGATTGGTGGCCTGCCGATTGGGGTCATTATGGTGGTTTAATGATACGTATGGCGTGGCATGCTGCTGGTACTTATAGAATTGCTGATGGTCGTGGAGGTAGTAATACGGGTAACCAACGCTTTGCACCACTAAACAGTTGGCCAGACAATGCTAACCTTGATAAAGCTAGAAGATTACTTTGGCCAATCAAGAAAAAGTATGGCAATTCACTATCATGGGCTGATCTAATCATTTTGGCTGGAAACATGGCCTATGAATCAATGGGGCTCAAAACATTTGGTTTCGCAGGTGGTCGTGAAGATATCTGGCATCCAGAAAAAGATATTTATTGGGGAGAAGAAAAAGAATGGTTAGCAAAAAATCGTTACAGCGATGACGATAGCGAGTCATTAGAAAACCCTCTAGCAGCTGTACAAATGGGATTAATCTATGTAAACCCTGAGGGTGTAGATGGTCAACCTGACCCTGCTAGAACAGCTAAAGATATACGAACAACTTTTGCTCGTATGGCTATGAACGATGAAGAAACAGTAGCACTTACCGCTGGTGGGCATACGGTAGGTAAAGCACACGGTAATGGTGATGCAGGAGCTTTGGGTGCTAATCCAGAAGGTGCCAATATCGAAGACCAAGGTTTAGGTTGGTTAAACCCGAATGGAAAAGGAAATGCAGAAGATACAGTAACTAGTGGTATTGAAGGTGCTTGGACAAGTACTCCAGACAAATGGAACCACACCTATTTCCATTTATTGTTAAATCACGAATGGGAAATAGTAAAAAGTCCTGCTGGTGCTTTACAATGGGAACCTGTAGATATGAAAGATGAAGATAAGCCTGTTGATGCTCATAACCCCAATGTAAAAAGAAATCCAATAATGACAGATGCGGATATGGCCATGAAGGTTGATCCAGAATACAGAAAGATTTCAGAAAAATTTTATAACGACCCTGAATACTTCAACGAAGTGTTTACTCGTGCTTGGTTTAAATTAACACACAGAGATTTGGGGCCTAAATCACGCTATTTAGGTGCTGATGTTCCTGCGGAAGATTTAATCTGGCAAGACCCTATACCATCTGTAAATTACACTTTAAGCGATGCAGAAATTGAGGATATTAAGTCTCAACTATTAAACAGTGGACTTTCTAATTCTGAATTAATTGCTACTGCTTGGGATAGCGCTAGAACATTTAGGTTTTCAGATTATAGAGGTGGTGCAAATGGTGCAAGAATCCAACTGGCTCCTCAAAAGGATTGGATTGGAAATGAACCTGATCGCCTAGAAAAAGTTCTTACTAAATTGAGTGAAATTCAATCTGGATTGAATAACAACCTTAGTCTTGCTGATTTAATAGTATTAGGAGGAACGGCAGCAGTTGAAAAAGTCGCTCAAAAAATTGACGCATCTATCAAAGTTCCTTTCTCACCCGGAAGAGGTGATGCTACAGAAGAAATGACAGACACAGCCTCTTTCGATGTATTAGAGCCATTGCATGATGGATTCAGAAACTGGTTAAAGAAAGATTATGCCGTAACCGCTGAAGAAATGCTACTAGACAAAGCTCAACTTCTAGGTTTAACCGCTGTTGAAATGACCGCTTTAGTTGGTGGAATGAGGGTACTTGGAACAAATCACGGAGAAACACAACACGGAGTTTTCACAGATCATGTTGGATCACTAAGTAATGACTTCTTCGTGAATATCACCGACATGCGTTATTCATGGAAGCCTGTATCAAAGAACCTTTACAATATCGTAGATAGAAATACGGAAAAAGTAAAATGGACCGCTACTAGAGTTGATATCATTTTTGGATCTAACTCGGTACTTCGTGCTTACAGTGAATTCTATGCACAAAACGATAATAAACTAAAGTTCGTACATGACTTCGTTAATGCTTGGGTTAAAGTAATGAACAATGACCGTTTCGACATAAAATAAAAAGTGGTTAACAAGTTATATAATGCGTAGTCGCCTTATGGTCGGCAACGCATTATATAACAAACCATTACAAAAATCGATAGTATTAATTTAAAAACTCAAACTAAAAAATAGGTTTAGAGATTGTAGTGGAAACCCTTTTAATACCTGCCTTCGTTTAACAAGCAATAAAATTCACCTGTGCTGAACTTGTTTCAGTATTGAAACAGAATTTTATCTTTGCGTTGGGCTTAATGCGACAAAAAGTCCCGTCTTTCCAATATAAGTACTTATTTTTGTATTTTTAGTACATATTCCAAATAAGAGAGACGAAATGAACCAAATAAAAAAACTTGACAAGTTACCTCCAAAAAGAGAAAAAGTGGAGACTTTTAAAATATTTAGACAATTAAGTAAATCATCAAAATCATTAGGAGAACTTAAAGGAATAGCACAAACAATGCCTAATCAAGAAATGCTGATTAATGCTGTGGTACTTCAGGAGGCAAAAGATAGTTCTGAAATTGAAAATATAATTACAACTCAAGATGAGTTATATAGAGCATTAGCTACGAAAACAAAACAAGGTGCTCAAGTAAAAGAAGTAATCAACTACCGAAAAGCAATTTTTTCTGGTCAAAACTTACTAAAAAAACAAGGTTTCTTAAGGTTAAAAGATATTGAGTTTTTACAAAAAACAATTATTGAGAATCATGCAGGTATAAGGAGTATGTCTGGAACTGTTTTAAAGAATGATAAAACAGGGGAAGTAGTTTATACACCACCACAAGAAAAAGATGAGATTTTAGATTTATTAGGGAATTTCTTGGAGCATTTTAATATAAAACAAAATGACTTTGATCCTCTTATAAATTTAGCAATCTTACATTATCAATTTGAGAGTATTCACCCATTTTATGACGGGAATGGTAGAACAGGAAGAATACTAAATATTCTATACCTAATTATAAATGAACTTCTTGATATTCCTATCCTATATTTGAGTTCATACATAAATGAAAACAAATTAGATTATTATAGACTCTTAAACAAGGTAAATAAATCTGACGAATGGGAAGATTATATTTTATACATATTAAAAGCAATAGAAACAACTTCAAATAGAACAATTCAAAAAATAAATTCTATTAATAATTTACTTTCTGAAACTATTGAGATAGTACAAAATAAAGCACCTAAAATATATAAAAAAGAACTAATTGAATTATTATTTGAACAACCTTACTCAAAAATTGAATATGTAGTTCAAAAAATAAATGTGGAAAGAAAGGCAGCTTCAAGATATTTAAAAAGTCTTGAAAAAATTGGAATCATCAATTCAGAAAAAATTGGTAGAGAAAATATTTATATAAATAGAAAATTAATAGAAATACTGAAAAAGCACTAAGCCCAACAAAGACGTGTATAATTAACGGCTAGTCCTTGCCTACTTACGAAAATCCTCATGGATTCGGTTTTATTTGCTAAATTAGGTATTTAAACACGCCATAAATCATACACGAACTCGTTAAACAAACCATTACAATTTAGAAACTTCTTGACTCACAATGTTGAATTGTGATGTAAAAGTAATATTTTAAAACTGATGCCTTTTCGTTAAAATATGAAACAGGTTTTATTAACGTTTTTTCAACTAAAATAATAAGATGTTTTTTCTTGACTTTGTAAGAAAAAACACCAATTTTTGTTTAACAAGCGATAAAATTCATCTGTGCTGAGCTTGTTTCAGTATTGAAACAGAGTTTTATCTTTGCGTTGGGGTTTAATGTAAAAAAACGAACCGAATTGACATTTAAAACTCTGAATTAAAAAAATACAGGGAAATTTACTCTTTAATGAACCAATATGAAAACAAGTTTATTCATAATAGTTTTACTATCCACTCAAATATTTTATTCTCAAATTGAAATTCAAGATGACAACCTTACTATCGAATATGTAAAAACTAAAAAGGCGAGTCAATTTATTGGTGCTGTAACTAATGTTAGGACAAAATCAAAAGAGATAATTCAATACAATGTAAAAGTCAGAATTGAGATGATTGACAATAAGATAAGACCCTTTGATGTTAATAAATTCTCACTCATAGACCACCAAGCTAAAATGAGATTAAGACCACTTAGTGTGACTTATACAAATTTGACTGATAAATGGTACTTTATTCAATTAATTAAAAATAAACCCAAGTATAAATCTTTAGAAGATAGATACAAGCCAGATGTTAAAGATACATTTTTAGATTATGAATTTGAGGGAGTTAATAATCTAATGACACCAATATGTTATGAAGCGTATGATGAATACAAAATAAGTTTTAAAAATCCAAATAAAGAATGTCATCTATCATATTTTAAACCTAAAGATTTAAGAAAAAGAAATATAAACTTATATTTTCCAATGCTAAAAAGCGTAAAAAATGCTACGCTTTATTATGGATACACGAAAATTGCAGATATAGAATTAAAATTTTAAATATCCGTTTTCAATCATATTCCAGTAATATTAGCAATTACAAGCCTATCAAATAGTTTATCACCAAAATATCTTC
>CANKVS010000091.1 GCA_947487155.1 uncultured Flaviramulus sp. | reverse complement strand
ACTATCTCGCTTTCTTAGTTATAGCTATTAAAAAAATTAAGAAAAGAAAAATTATAAAAGTTTAAATCACTTCAATTCAAAAATAGTGAATTGATTATGAAATTTAATCAAAAAGTATATCTTCTACTTCTATTTTTTTATCATTAATAAAATCGTAAAGTGTAAGTTGTCTTAAAACATAATAATCTCTCCAAAAATCTTCTAATGAATTTAAATATTTAAGTACTGAGTTGTCTCTTTCTCTTAGTGCTATATTTAAATCGGTTATTGAAATTTTCCCTAAAACATATCGTTTTCTAGAAATATCATACCTTTTTGTAGCAACTTCTTTTGCTTTTTGAGAAGTGTATAGAAAATCTCGTTGGCTTGACCAGTTTAGAACATGTAAGTATATTTCTTGTTCAAATTCTTGTTTATCTTGATTAATATTATTTTCAGTTAAGTCTAGATTAGCTTCAGCCATTTTGCGCCTAGATTTAGACACGCCCCAATCAAAAAGAGGGATACCTAATGAAACGGAAACGTTTTGTTGTTTATTAAAGTTGTTAAAAAGGTTATTGAAAGTTTCTCCGTTTTGAGAAACTCCAAAATTAGCTCTTATTCCTAATTGTAATCTATTATTTCCTTTTTGAAAGGCAACTTCTTTTTCAGCCTCTAAGCGTTTTCTTCTAAATTCTACTACAGCTTTTCTGTTCGATTGTGCTTCACTTAACGCTTTATCAACAGATACATCAAATAGTGGTAATTCTTCTGGTATGTCTAATTCTATGTTTTCAGTATCTAGCTCCAAATAACGGGCTAAATTTTGAGAAGTTCTTTTTACTTCAACAGTATTAGTGGTGACATTGTTTTTTGAATTTAATAGAGTTAATTCCATCTGCAACAATTCATTTTCTGCAATTTTCCCCACTTTAAATCTACCTTTTGAAATTTTATATAAGGTGTCCTGATTTAATAAATTTACTTCTGCAATTTCTAATTGCATTTGCGCTTTGAGTAATTCAAAATACCTACGAGCTGTATTTACTGATATACTTTCCATATTTTCAATAAACTCCCTTTGAGATTCTTCATAAATTAATGGTTCAATTTTTTTATCCCATTTAAACTCATTGTATAAAATTGAATTTTGAAAATAACTTAAACTAAATGGGATAACTGAATATTGGATATTATCGGCTAACCCAAAGAGTTCAACACGCTCTAAATTGGAAAAAACGGAAAGTGTGCCTCCAGTATAAGGCACCCTTTGAGATATGGATAAACCTCCATCAATAACTAATTGGTTTTGGTTAACAAAAATATCTTGTCCGGCATCATTTGTTTGTCTTATTACGGCATTACTATATGCTGGTAATGTGGCATTAAGTTTAAATTGAGGTAAAAAACCTGCTTTGTAATTTCTAAAGCGCCAATAATTTGATTGATTTCTATTTAGGCTTATTTTATAATCAGGTGATTTTTTTTGAGCTATGGCGATAGCTTCTGTTAATGTTATTTGTTTTTGTTGCCCTAACATCATTAAAGGGAAAAGTAGTATAAATAAAATATATAATTTTTTCATCTATTTCTGTTTTTGATTTGATTGATTTTTTTTACTCAGTCCTTAATGCTTCTATTGGTCTTTTATTTGCAGCTGCTTTGGCTGGAAAAATCCCAAACACCAATCCAACAATTACAGCAATGAAAAATGAAAGCATTATTGAATTTATAGAAAGTACTGTTTCTATGCCAGAAATCATTTCAATAATATAGGCGCCTAGTATTCCAACAATAATACCAATAATACCACCGCCAACACTAATAAGCACAGACTCTGATAAGAATTGTAATATCACATCTTCTTCGGTAGCACCAATGGCTCTTATTATGCCAATTTCTTTAGTTCTTTCTAATACTGAAGCAAGCATAATATTCATAATACCAATGCCTCCAATAAGTAAGGATATACCTGCAATAATGCTTAATACAATATTGAAAATTTGTTTTGTTTTTTGTTGCTGTTTAAGGAGTTGTATTGGTATAGTAATTTCAAAATCCAATACATCATTATGTCTACGTTTAAGCATTTTACTTAAAACTTCGGCAGTTGCTTTTAGTTCGTTAGAGTTTGAAACTTGTACTGTTAATTTATCTATTTGGTGGTAATTACCCCTAGATAGTTTTGTTTTTGGACCATTTTGATTTCCATTACGAGCACCAATTTTATCGCTAATTATTTTTCGATCTTCATAGCGTACCAAAAATGTATTTATAGGGATATAAATATCTTGATTTAAGTCTCTAATCCCTAAGTTTTCTTGTGCTTTATCTGAAATTAATTTCTCTTCTATAACGCCAACTACTTGCAACCAAACATCTTTAACTTTAATTTGTTTGCCTAAAGCACTTTCGCCAGTAAACAGTTTCTTTTCAACTTTTTTACCAATTATACATACAGGAAACGCATTTTTAATTTGAAAATCTGAAAATGTTTTTCCTTTTTCTAAATTTATATTTGAAACATCAAAAAACGTAGGAGAAACACCAATAAGTTTAACAGGGTTTTGACTTCCATTATTTATCACATAAGTTTCTAATATTATTTCCGAACTTACTAATTTTACACTCGGAATGTGTTCTTTAATATTTAATGCATCATGCACATCAAGCCCTTTGGAAAATCGTTTAGATTCGGTTTGACTTGATTCAGTAGTGTTTACATTCGTGTCTTTCTCTTCTTTATCTGGTATAGGTGTGACAACAATATTGTTAACCCCAACTAATTCTAACTGCGCCAATATTTCCTTTTCGGCACCATTACCAATAGCTAGCATGGTTATTACTGAGGCTACACCAAAAATTATCCCTAAAGCTGTTAAAAAGGTTCTTACTTTATTGGTTTTAATAAACCAAAACGCTTCATTAAAATTAGATTTTAATTTTTCAAAAAGTATTTTATCTATCATGTTATTTTAATAGTGTTATACTTTTATCATCTAAATCTTTGGGTTTGTTTAAGTAAACAACATCATTTTCTTCTAAACCTTTATTAATTATAACCACTTCGTTGTTTGATAAGCCTAATTCTATTTGTTTTTTCTCAATGGAATATCCCGACTTTATATATGAATAACTTATGGAATCTTTAGAGAAAACAGCTTCTAAGGGAATCATTAAAACATCATCTTGTTGTTTTGTTAGTATTTTGTTTGATGTTGTCATTCCTGGTCTAATATTTTTATTAGTTTCATTTAGTTTAATTAAAACTTGAAACAATTTAATGTCAGAACCTGCTTTAGTTTCTCCAACATTTGCAACTTCTGTAACAATACCGTCTAGCTCAATGTCAGGAAAAGCATCAAAACCAACTTTGGCAACAAGGCCTTTTTTTATTTTTCTAATATCAACTTCATTACTATAAGTTTTAGACTCCATTTTAGTTAAATCTGGCAAACTAGCAATAGCTGGCTGCCAAGGTGTTATGGTTGAGCCTACTTTCTTTTTAGTACCGTTCCATTCTTTTACATAAGTAACCATCCCGCCATCATCAGAATAAATAGTGAATTCTTTTTGTAGCTCTAATAATTCTTCTATTCTTTTTCTAATTTTAGAGACCTCAGTGCCTACTTCAACCATTTTAGCATTGGCTTGTCTCTTTTTAATTGAATAGTCTGCTTTCTTTTCTTTTAAATTGCGTTCTGTTTTTTCAATGTTAAGTTCTAATGATCTAATGGTGGCTGGCGGTTCGTAAGCAGAACGTTCTAATTCTAGTTTATCTTCTTCTATTTTGAATAATAAATCTTTAATCGTATTACGCTCTTGTTTTAATGTTAGTGTAGTGTCCAGTTGTTGTTGTGTGTATCTAGATTCTGCTTTATCTAAATTTAATTGTGCATCAAGAATTTTTCCGTTGACTTCAGAAACGTCTAGCTTACCAATATAATCGCCTTTTTTTACAACAGTACCTTCAGGTACCAAATCTTGAATCTTAATATTATAAACTCCAAAACGTCTTGCATTACTTGGTCCATTTATTTTTTTAGAACTGGTAGATTGTGCCTCTCCAGAAATAAAAACTTCATTTAAGAATACTCCTTTTTCTACTTTGGCAGTTAAAGAAATGTCTTTATCATTATTTGTTCCATAAAAAGAATAAATGATAATTAATAGAACGACTGCACCTATAATATAGGCTACTTTTTTTTTACTCATTTGTTGTGGTTTTTTGATTGATTGTATTATTTAGGCTAAAAATAGTAGTTGTAAGATTTTTTTCCGTTAATATAAACTTAAAAAAATATAAATTATTATATTTTCATAATCAGGTATTTATATTTCAAAAATCATACCATTAATAAGTTTTTTCTTTCTTTTACGTTTTTAATATTAAATAAGATGTATTTAAGAATAGCCCATAAAAAAAGCTCCATAACGGAGCTCTTTTTTGTAGTATATGTAATTTTAATTATTTATAAAATGCTATTAAGTGTTTTACTTGGTCGCATTGCTTTGTTTATTAAAGTTTCATTAGGTTCGTAGTATCCGCCAATGTTTACAGAGTTTCCTTGAATTTCTGTAAGTTCTTTCAGAATAGCCTCTTCATTGTCAGTTAAATGCTTAGTAATTGAGGTAAATTCTTCTTTTAATATTGCATCGTTACTTTGATTTGCTAATTCTTGAGCCCAATACATGGCTAAATAAAAATGGCTTCCTCTATTATCTAACTCTCCAGCTTTACGTGAAGGTCCTTTTTTGTTTTCTAATAATTTTTCAGTTGCATTGTCTAAAGTTTCACTTAAAATTTTAGCTTTTGCGTTATTGTTTACTTCGCTAAAATGTTCTAATGATACCGCAAGTGCTAAAAATTCACCTAACGAATCCCAACGTAAATGATTTTCGTTAGTAAACTGCTGTACGTGTTTTGGAGCAGAGCCACCAGCACCAGTTTCAAATAAACCACCACCATTCATTAAAGGTACTATAGATAACATTTTTGCGCTGGTACCAACTTCAAGAATAGGGAATAGATCGGTTAAATAATCTCGTAATACATTTCCGGAAACCGAAATGGTATCTTTTCCATCTTTAATTCTTTCGCATGTAAAAATGGTAGCATCAATTGGCGATAAGATTCTTAAATCTAATCCATTTGTATCGTGATCTTTTAAATATGTGTTTACTTTTTTGATTAATTCGGCATCGTGAGCTCTATTTTCATCCAACCAAAAAACGGCTGGAGTTTGGGATGCTCTTGCGCGAGTAACTGCTAATTTTACCCAATCTTGAATAGGTGCGTCTTTAACTTGACACATTCTCCAAATGTCTCCAGTTTCAACAGTATGCTCGATTAATATATTTCCAGAGACATTAATAATCTGTACTTTTCCGTTTGAAGGAATTTCGAAAGTTTTATCGTGAGAACCGTATTCTTCAGCTTTTTGAGCCATTAACCCTACATTAGGAACAGTACCCATAGTTGTTGGGTTAAACGCGCCATGTTTTTTACAAAAATCTATTGTAGCTGTATAAATTCCTGCATAACTACTATCTGGAATTACAGCTTTAGTATCTTGTAGTTTTCCTTCTGCATTCCACATTTGACCTGATGACCTTATCATTGCAGGCATAGACGCATCAATAATAACATCACTAGGTACGTGCAAGTTTGTAATGCCTTTATCGCTATTCACCATAGCTACTGCTGGTCTGTTTTTAAATGCAGCATCAATATCTGCTTGAATTTCGTTGCGTTTTGCTTCTGGTAATTCTTGAAGGTTTTCTAATAAATTTCCAAATCCATTATTAACATCAACACCAATATTTTCAAGAGTTTCTGCATGTTTTTCAAATACATCTTTAAAGAAGGTACGCACCGCATGACCAAAAATAATTGGATCGCTAACTTTCATCATAGTTGCTTTCATGTGTAATGAAAACAGTATGTTCTTATTTTTGGCATCTACAATTTGTTCTTCCAAAAATGATAATAAAGCATTTTTACTAAGTACTGTAGCATCAATAATTTCACCTTGTAATAGGTTAAGGTTGTCTTTTAAAATTGAAACATTACCAGTATTGTCTGTATGTTGAATTTTTATACTTGTGGCGTTATTTATGGTTATTGATTTTTCATTATGAGCAAAATCGCCATGACTCATAGTTGCCACATGGGTTTTAGAGTCGCTAGACCAAGCGCCCATAGAATGCGGATTCTTTTTAGCATAATTTTTCACTGCTTTTGGAGCACGTCTATCTGAATTCCCTTCCCGTAATACAGGGTTTACAGCACTTCCTTTTATTTTATCGTAACGTGATTTTATATCTTTTTCAGAATCGTTTGCTGGCTCATCAGGATAATTAGGGATGCCAAAACCTTGAGATTGTAATTCTGAAATGGCAGCAGTTAATTGTGGGATAGAAGCACTAATATTTGGTAACTTTATAATATTAGCCTCTGGTTTTTTTGCTAATTCACCTAAAAATGCTAAATCGTCTGAAACTTGCTGATCTTCATTTAAAAAATCTGGAAAAGCAGATAAAATTCTGGCTGCTAAAGAAATATCTTTAGTTTCTATATCTATTCCCGAAGACTTTACAAAAGCCTTAACAATTGGTAAAAATGAACGGGTTGCTAAAGCAGGAGCTTCATCGGTTTTTGTATAGATAATTTTAGACATTAGTCTTATGTTTTTATGTTAAATTAATATTAGAAATTTTAACGAAATGAACGGTATTTATTTCGCGATGCGAATATACAAAAATTGACTTTTATAAATTGTTAAAAATGGAATGATGTAAGAGTAATCGTTTTAGATTTATAAGAATGGTAAAATGAGGTATTTCTTATAAGAAATCCATAAAAAAGAAGTCAAGAAATTATAAAATAGCAAAAGCCATATCACTACAGAATTTAATCTCCTTTGATATGGCTTTTTAAAATAGCATGACATGATCTAATTAGTATTGCTACTAAATCGATTTAAACTTGCATTTAAATCTTTTCAATTCAAGTACTACTATTTAAAAGAAACATTTATACTGTACTCTTTTTGGATATAGGATTGTAAATGTTTATAGGTTCTAACATAACGTTTATAACAGCCTGAAGAATAACTTTTACCAACTAACTTTTCAATTTGATTATTGTGCTCCGTGAAAATCTGTAAAACTGTTTTTCTGGTACCTTACTTTATTAAGGAACTTATTTTTCATCAATAAACCCTAGCCAGTTTGAACACTGTTTTATAGATTGGGTATTGAGTTTAGTAGCCCTAACTGATGGAGAGGTGATTCCTATTGATGGTAAAACTCTAAGAGGAGCTAAAGCCAATGGCAAAAAATCACCTATCCATATGGTAAGTGCTTGGGCTAGTAAAAACAATATGGTGCAAAAAACGGACAAAGTATACCACAAAAAGCGGTTTAAACTGAACCACTAAAAACGGACGAAACTGAGCATACAGGAAGTAAAACCTCTTTAGTAACCGCCTCTGGATGGTTCTCGTATTTCTTTATAATCCCTAAAGCGGTTGGAAGTAGTGGAATATTACTGCGTGTATCGGTTTTAGTACGCTTTGTTTTTATCCACTTATCGCCATCAATACCAAATACTAAATTGTCTTTTGAAAGCTTCTTAACGTCGCTATACGCTAAACCAGTAAAACAGCAGAATATAAAAATGTATCTTACTTGCTCTAATCTATTGGTGTGCAATTCTTTTTCGAGCATTGTTTGTATTTCTTCTTCTGAAAGGAATTGACGTTCTACTTCTTTTAAACGCACTTTATAATTTAAAAATGGGTCTTTTTTAATCCAATCATTTGCTATTGCTATGCGTACTATCTTTTTAAAGTTCTTGATATACTTAATAGTACTGTTATGTCCGCAGTTTCTAACGGTTTTTAAATAGAACTCAAAATCTGTAATATATTTGTGGTCTATATCTGTTTACAGGAATATCACTTACGTTGTACTGATGTTGCATAAACTCTTGCAGATGCTTACATACCGTTTTATAACGTTCTAAAGTTCCTGCAGAAAACGGTCACCAACAGAATGGTATTTAATACATATTTTGATGTTTTGGGTAAAATAAAAAGTCCCATAAATATTGAGTTTACAGGACTTTCGTCGATTTTTGAATAAATCTCAGCGGATAAAGAGGAACTATTCAGAATTTGTTTTTTCTAGGTTTTATTGTATCTAAAAGCACCTTAAAATTTTAGTGACTCCGAATCAGACAGTTATGTTGACAGTTTTAAAATATGTTGACGATTTGTGAACTTTTAAAACTAAACAACACCAAATTAAATGATTGCATAAAAACTATAAAACCTTGCTAATCATAAAATTAGCAAGGTTTTGATTTCGGATGATATCCGATTTACTGACCGGGCTGGGGCTTGAGCTTCTATTATAAATAGTTGATATTCAAAAAGTTAATATATGCTTAACAAATATAGGCACCGATTAACGCACCTTATTGTATTTTAAAAATGAAATGAACTTAAATGAATGCAATTACATTCAAAATTCAAAGATAACTAATGTTGATGTACTTATAAATATTTTTTTAATGCATATTCATGTTTTTACTCGATAAAAATAATAATGAGCCAATAGCTATAAGAGCCAAATTTGCTTTATAAACAATTTGTATCATAATGTTTATGATGAATGAAAAATCCAATCCTTCAAGATAAAAGAATAACTACTTATAAATTATTTTTTCTAACTTTTATAAGCTCTAATGGACGTCTCAAAATTTAGTAGCTCCGAATTAGCTCCTTTTTAAGATAATTTTAACAATTGATAGTGAATTTGACAAAATATGGAGGTTATTTTGATTTCTTAAGTCTATCTCTTCCTTTAAGTTGGTCGATGGCTATAATTTCCCATGTATCTTCCCAAAGTAGGCTTGTTTTTATTCTCTTTTAGGTTTAATACCTCGAGGCTTGCCTCGTTAATTATTAGTATTTTGTGACTCGATGTCACAAA
>CANKVS010000090.1 GCA_947487155.1 uncultured Flaviramulus sp. | reverse complement strand
GAATTTTAACCAAAACCATTGAAGCCCCTTATAGGGGCTATCTCAAAGCCACCTTCTTAGAAGGTGTGATTTTTACTAGATATATAGTATCCGAAATATCTACAATATAACGGTACATATAATCTGTAATGATAATAATCTTGTGCTGTTTTTCGGTATTAATAAGAGCCTTTATTTTTTCAATATATAATGGAGATATATGAGAAAAAGGTTAATCTAATAATATAATTTTATGATTGCTTTTTAGTATTAAATAGACTTCAACAACCCGCTTTTCTCCACCAGATAGCCTGTTAAAATTCACGTTCTTAAAACGGGCAAACAATTTAAAATCTGTAATAAAATCATCCCAAGAAACCTTAAAAAGGTTGAATGTCCGTTTTTACCTTTATGCGATTTGGTATAAAATGATGTTGCGGTAAATACCTAACTTGAGCTGTTTTGTATAATGGTTTTAAAATGGGTTTGTTATCAACCCTTATTAACTTATACTTAGGTATTAAATTTCCAAAAACTATATTTAACAAACAGCTTTTTCCACAACCATTACTACCTAAAATACCAGTGATTTTCCCCGTTTGTGCTTTTAAATATACACCTCTTAAAATGGGTTTTGTTTTAAAGTATAATTCAACATTATCTATTTCTAATGTCATATAAATTCTTTAAGAATTAAGAGAAATGGTAAGCTTAAAAATAAATCAATAATGAATAGTAAAAAGAATAATTTAAAGGTTGAAACACCTATGTTCTTATAAAAAAGAAGTTTTCGTTTTGCATACGTCTCACTTATAATATACCATAAAAATACGATTAGTAATAATTTAGTAATTATAATTGGAATAATATCAAATTTTAAAAAAGAGAAAATAATATTTATTCCAAACGACCATAAAATAAAAGGGCGATAAAAAATAAATATGGAAAATAATTGTTGCATGATACTAGTACTAACGATATAAGTTTAAAATTATTCTAGTATTAGTGCGAATTGAAGAATAGCAACATGCTTAAAATTCATAAATTATCGTATTTTTGATTCCCAATTAAAAAAGGTAAATGTTAGAGAAGTTACAAATAGTAAAGCAGCGTTTTGATGAGGTTAGCGATTTAATTATCCAACCCGATATTATAACAGATCAGAAACGTTACGTAGCACTTAATAGAGAATATAAAGACTTGAGAATTCTAATGGAAAAGCGAGCACTATATATAGAACTTACCGATAATTTAGAGGAAGCCGAATCTATTATTGCAGATGGTAATGATGAAGAAATGGTTGAAATGGCTAAAATGCAATATGATGAAGCTAAGGAGGGTATCCCTAAACTTGAAGAAGAAATAAAAGTACTATTAATTCCAAAAGATCCTGAAGATTCTAAAAATGCAGTTGTAGAATTGCGTGCTGGAACGGGAGGTGATGAAGCAAGTATTTTTGCTGGCGATTTATTTAGAATGTATACCAAGTACTGTGAAAGTAAAGGCTGGAGTGTAAGTACTGTAGATTTTAGTGAAGGCACTAATGGTGGTTTTAAAGAAATACAATTTGAAGTTAGCGGAGAAGATGTTTACGGAACTTTAAAATTTGAAGCTGGTGTGCATCGTGTACAACGTGTGCCACAAACCGAAACTCAAGGTCGTGTACATACCAGTGCAGCAACCTGTATGGTATTTCCTGAGGCTGAAGAGTTTGATGTAGAGATTAATCCAAAGGAAGTAAGAATTGACTTTTTCTGTTCTTCTGGTCCTGGTGGACAATCTGTAAATACAACGTATTCGGCAGTACGATTAACGCATATCCCTACAGGGTTAGTAGCGCAATGTCAAGATCAAAAATCGCAGCATAAAAATAAAGAGAAAGCCTTTAAGGTATTGCGTTCGCGTTTATACGATTTAGAATTGGCGAAAAAGAATGCCGAAGATGCAGAGAAACGTGGTAGTATGGTTTCTTCTGGTGATAGAAGTGCAAAAATTAGAACTTACAACTATCCACAAGGGCGTGTTACCGATCATAGAATTGGATTAACTCTTTACGATTTGTCTAATATTGTAAACGGCGATATTCAAAAGATAATAGATGAACTAATGTTAGCTGAAAATACTGAAAAGTTAAAAACTAATAATGATGTGATATAATCCCAATCTGAATCTTTCCCAAAGGGAAAGACACCCATATGGATTAAAAACGAATAAATTTAGTATTAAATAGTGATTTTCTTTTTTTAAGCTTTAAAAACATAAGTAATCACATAACAGTGTCCTCCTTTGGAGGATTAAGGAGGAAATGACCCAAAACCAATTAGTAGATCAAATCCATAAAAAACAATCATTCCTTTGTATAGGATTAGATGTCGATTTAAATAAAATACCAAAACATCTATTAAAAGAAGAAGATCCTATTTTTGCTTTTAATAAAGCGATTATAGATGCCACACACCATTTATGCGTTGCCTATAAACCCAATACAGCATTTTATGAAGCCTATGGGTTAAAAGGCTGGAAAGCTTTAGAGAAAACCATTAATTATTTAAACGATAACCACCCAGAAATATTCACCATTGCAGATGCAAAACGTGGTGATATTGGCAACACAAGTACTATGTATGCTAAAGCTTTTTTTGAGGATTTAGCTTTCGATAGCGTTACAGTTGCGCCTTATATGGGTAAAGATTCTGTAGAACCTTTTTTAGCTTTTGATGATAAGCATACTATTATGTTGGCGTTAACTTCAAATGAAGGTGCTTTTGATTTTCAGACGAAAACGGTTGAAGGTAGAGAACTTTACAAACAGGTTTTAGAAACTTCTAAATCTTGGAAAAACTCTAAAAACTTAATGTATGTTGTTGGTGCTACAAAAGCAGAGTATTTAGCAGATATTAGGCAAATTATTCCAGATAGTTTTCTTTTAGTACCTGGTGTTGGTGCACAAGGTGGTAATTTACAAGATGTTTGTAAATACGGAATGAATAAAGATGTTGGTTTACTTATAAATTCTTCACGAGGAATTATTTATGCTTCAAATGATGGCGATTTTGCAAATGCAGCAGCTATAAAAGCTAAAGAACTTCAGCAAGAAATAGCTCTTGAATTAAATCGTTATTCTGGAGAGTGAGACAATATGGAAACCTCTGCAAAACATTGTGATATTGTTACAGAAAATTATAAATTTTCTTTATAATAATGACAAAACAAATTCAAGACCGACTTAACAGAAAACTTCATTTTAAAAACACTCCAAAGCGTATTATTTCTTTAGTGCCAAGTCAAACCGAATTATTAGTCGATTTAGGTTTAGAAGATAACATTGTAGGCATTACTAAATTTTGTGTGCATCCCAATCACTTAAAAAAAACAAAGTCGATTGTTGGTGGCACTAAGCAAATTCATATTGAAAAAATAAAAAAATTAATCCCAGATATTATTCTTTGTAATAAAGAAGAAAATACAAAAGATATTGTAGAAGTTTGTGAGAAGGTTTGCAATGTTCATGTATCTGATATTTTTAATATAGATGATAGTATAGCTCTGATAAATCAATATGGAGTCATTTTTAATAAAAAAGAAGCAGCTTTAAAAATTGTAAATAAAATTTTTAAAGAGCTTAATGATTTTGAATCTTTTATTAATGAAAAATCAGTTTTAAAAGTGGCTTATTTTATTTGGAAAACCCCTTGGATTGTTGCAGCAAATAACACTTTTATCAATTATATATTGGGTTTAAATAGATTTGAAAATTTTTACAAAGGTGAACATCGTTATCCAGAAATAACGCTTGATAACGCTACAATTGTTACAAATGTAGATGTTGTTTTATTATCAAGCGAACCGTATCCTTTTAAAGAAAACCATGTAAAAGAAGTGCAAGTATATTACCCAAAAACCAATGTGGTGTTAGTAGATGGAGAACTGTTTTCGTGGTATGGTTCTAGACTAATAAAAGCGTTTAAATACTTCAAAAACTTGCGCTTAAATCTTGAGAAGATGAATCAACCTTATTAATGTCTTCCACAAAGTTAGCTATTTTAGTTTCGAGTTCTTTTAAACTAATTATCTTATTAAAGTTAGGTTTTATCTTTCCAACTCTACAAAAATGTGTGTTCATAACGTCTTTTTATATAAATTACGATAATTTATAACGTTTGGATGTAAAGTAAAAGTTAAAAAAATGATAAGAAAACTTATGTTACAGTTTGGGGTTGTTCTCTAGATAAGTACTTAAGTCTGTTAAGTTTATTAAGAAGTTTTATAGCTTTATATTCTGAAATATCACTTAAGGCAGAATCCGTTTGGCGAAAATTATAAGCTTGCTCAACAAGTTGCTTATAGCGCTTGAAAAGTTTGGTTTGATTGCTTTTTATAATATCGATTCTGTCCATTTAATTCCTGAATGATAAGAAACTAAATATACATAAATTATTGCTAAATAAAAAGTTAAGTATGTGTTTTTTAAAGAGTTAATCTTGTAAAGCAAAAACTTTTTTTAATAAATCTGTAGTTCTAGATGACAGTTTAGTTCTAATATCTTTTTCTTCAACAGCAATCATGGTATAAACCCCTTTTAGAGCTTCGGTAGTTACATAATCAGTTAAATCTGAATTCACTTTCTTAGTAAAAGGAATAGCATTGTATTTATTAATTAAGTTTTCCCAAATTTGATCTGCACCAACTTTACCAAACGATTTTTTAATTACAGGGTTAAATTTAGTGTATAAAGCACTTTCTGTTTTACTTGTTAAATATTGTGTTGCCGCATTATCTTGCCCTAGCAATATATTTTTAGCATCGGCAAACGTAATATCTTTTACAGCATCAACAAAAATAGGAGTAGCTTCTTTAACAGCATCTTCAGCTGCTCTATTTAATACTTTTAAACCTTCATCTGCTAATTTTCTTAATCCAATATCTCTAAGGGCTTTATCTACTTTTTGAAGTTCTTCAGGCAATAAAATTTTAACTAGTTCATTTTTAAAAAAACCATCAGTTTGCGTTAATTTAGTAACCTGTTTATCTATGCCTAAATCTAATGCTTGCCTTAAACCAGAAGCAATTTCGGTATTACCAATACCACCACCTTGAGGAAGTTGGTTAACAACTTGTTGTAATTCGGCACAGGCAGAAATATTAAAAACGAGAGCGAGAACTAAAATTTTACGAATCATGATTTTGGGTATTTTTATATGTTTGGCAAAAATAGAGATTATCAAATGAAATAATTTAAAGTTTTAGGGTTAATATTTTCATTAACAATTTTTGATTGCAATTCAAAGATTAAAAGAAAAATATTGAAGGTAAAATAACATCTAATTTTAATACAATGAAGGCACCTGAGAGTAAGGCGCCTTCATAAAACTATATTTAATCCCTCAACATCATCCAATATGTTTCTTGTTTTATATGTGTTAAGACACAGCTAATAAAAATAAGTCACATATTTGTTTGAAAAGAGATAATACGCAAACTAGTGAAAATTTATAAAATATCATATAAACGCTATATTTTTTTGAATATTCCGTAAATTTACTGTCTAAAAATTAACTTTATTTAAGAATGAAGCAAGTAGAGCCTTATAAGCCAAAACATAAAGTTCGTATAGTAACAGCCGCATCTCTTTTTGATGGACATGACGCGTCTATTAATATTATGCGTCGTATTATACAGTCAACAGGTGTCGAGGTTATTCATTTGGGGCACGATAGAAGTGTTCAAGAAGTTGTTAATACAGCTATTCAAGAAGATGCTAATGCTATTTGTTTAACCTCGTATCAAGGTGGGCATAACGAGTATTTTAAATACATGTTCGATTTGCTTAAAGAACAAGGAGCTAGTCATATAAAAATATTTGGCGGCGGTGGCGGCGTTATTTTGCCTTCTGAAATTAAAGACCTTATGGATTATGGGATTTCACGTATTTATTCGCCAGACGATGGGCGTGAAATGGGATTGCAAGGCATGATAAACGACTTGGTGCAAATGTCTGATTTTCCAAGTCCACCCTTAATACTTTCCAAAGGAAAAGACATAGCAGATTCTTTAAAAGAGAAAAATATAAATACAATTGCAAGATTAATTTCTTTTGCAGAGAATCAACATGATAAATTCAATCAACTTTTTCCCCCTTCAGGAAAATTAAAAGGAGCGACTCCAGTTTTGGGTATTACAGGAACTGGAGGTGCTGGAAAATCTAGTTTGGTAGATGAATTGGTACGTCGATTTTTAATCGATTTCCCTAATAAAACAGTAGGTTTAATTTCTGTAGATCCATCAAAACGTAAAACAGGAGGCGCGCTTTTAGGCGATAGAATTAGGATGAATGCGATTAATTCATCTCGTGTATATATGCGTAGTTTGGCAACGCGTCAATCAAACTTAGCATTGTCAAAATATGTAAATGAAGCTGTTGAAATTTTAAAAGCTGCCGAATACGATTTAATTATTTTGGAAACGTCTGGTATTGGTCAAAGTGATACTGAAATAGTAGAGCATTCTAATGTCTCATTATATGTAATGACTCCAGAATTTGGAGCAGCAACACAATTAGAGAAAATTGATATGCTAGATTTTGCCGATTTAGTAGCCATCAACAAGTTTGATAAACGGGGTGCTTTGGATGCTTTAAGAGATGTGAAAAAACAATATATGCGTAATAATAACCTTTGGGATACACCTCAAGATAAATTGCCCGTATTTGGAACGATTGCATCTCAGTTTAACGATCCTGGAATGAATACGCTTTACAAAGCGGTTATGGATAAGTTAGTTGAAAAATCTGAAGCAGATTTAAAATCAACTTTTCATATTTCTGATGAAATGAGCGAGAAAATTTTTGTAATTCCACCTTCAAGAACACGTTACTTATCTGAAATTGCTGAAAATAATCGTGCTTACGATAAAAAAGCTAAAGCACAAGTTGAAGTTGCCCAAAAACTATATGGCATTTATAAAACGTTAGAATCTGTACTTAACGTCATTGCGAGTGAAACGGAGCAATCTCTTCTTGATAAACATGGGCTAAATAGTGATGAGATTCTAAATCGAGTTCAGGATGACAATGCTGATTTTGTAAAGCTTCTTATTTCAGAATTCGATCGCGTAAAACTAAATCTCGATCCTTATAATTGGGAAGTGATTACTGGTTGGGAAGAAAAAGTAAATACATACAAAAACCCGATTTATACTTTTAAAGTTCGCGATAAGGAAATTAAAATTGAAACGCAAACAGAGTCGCTATCTCACATACAAATTCCAAAAGTTGCTTTACCAAAATATCAAGCATGGGGCGATATTTTAATGTGGTGTTTACAAGAAAATGTACCAGGAGAATTTCCGTATGCATCAGGATTGTATCCTTTTAAGCGCACTGGAGAAGACCCAGCACGTATGTTTGCTGGCGAAGGTGGTCCAGAACGTACTAACAGGCGTTTTCATTACGTTAGTATGGGCTTACCTGCAAAACGATTGTCGACAGCTTTTGATAGTGTAACACTTTATGGTAACGACCCAGATTATCGTCCAGATATATACGGTAAGATTGGAAATGCAGGGGTTTCTATTTGCTGTTTAGACGATGCCAAAAAACTATATTCTGGGTTTAATTTGGCTGATGTTATGACTTCGGTGAGTATGACTATTAATGGACCAGCACCCATGCTATTAGGTTTTTTTATGAACGCTGCCATCGATCAGCAATGTGAAATCTATATTAAAGTGAATGCCTTAGAAAAAGAGGTAGAATCAAAAATAGCAGCAATTTATAAAGGAAATAAAAGACCAAAATATAACGGCGAATTACCAGAAGGAAACAATGGTTTAGGGTTAATGTTACTTGGTGTTACAGGAGATCAAGTATTGCCAGAAAACATATATCAAGATATTAAAACAAAAACCATAGCCCAAGTTCGTGGTACAGTTCAAGCCGATATTTTAAAAGAAGATCAAGCGCAAAATACCTGTATTTTTTCAACAGAATTTGCACTGCGTTTAATGGGCGATGTTCAAGACTATTTTATAGAAAATAATGTTCGAAATTTTTATTCGGTGTCAATTTCGGGATATCATATTGCCGAAGCAGGAGCAAATCCTATTTCTCAATTAGCGTTTACTTTATCAAACGGCTTTACTTATGTAGAGTATTATTTAAGTCGTGGCATGGATATTAATAAATTTGGGCCTAATTTATCATTCTTTTTTTCTAATGGTATCGATCCAGAATATGCCGTTATTGGTCGTGTAGCTCGAAAAATTTGGGCTAAAGCCATGAAATATAAATATGGCGCCAATGCAAGAGTGCAAATGTTAAAATATCATATTCAAACCTCTGGTCGTAGTTTGCATGCTCAAGAAATTGATTTTAACGATATTCGTACAACACTTCAAGCGTTATATGCAATTTACGATAATTGTAATTCCTTGCATACCAATGCTTATGATGAAGCTATTACAACACCAACAGAGGAATCGGTACGTCGTGCCATGGCTATTCAATTGATAATAAATAAAGAATTAGGATTGGCTAAAAACGAAAACCCAATTCAAGGATCTTTTATTGTTGAAGAGTTAACCGATTTAGTTGAAGAAGCGGTACTCATGGAATTTGATAGAATTACAGAACGTGGTGGTGTTTTAGGCGCTATGGAGACCATGTATCAGCGTTCTAAAATACAAGAAGAAAGTTTGTATTACGAAACGTTGAAGCATAATGGTGATTTTCCAATTGTTGGCGTTAATACGTTTTTGAGCAGTATAGGCTCTCCAACTGTTATTCCGAAAGAGGTTATTCGTGCGACCGAAGAAGAAAAGCAATTTCAAATAGCAACTTTAGAAAATCTTCATAAAAGAAATGATTCCGCAGTTTTGTTAAAAGACCTGCAAAAGAAAGCCATTAATAACGAGAATATTTTTGAAGCTTTAATGGAGGTTTGTAAAGTATGTTCGCTAGGGGAAATTACATCGGCACTGTTTGAAGTAGGCGGACAGTATCGCAGAAACATGTAAGCAGAGAACCACTTTTTCTTTTTAGAAAAAGTGTGTGAATCGCTTATCCAGAGCGCAGTCGAAGGATCTTATAGAGTTGAGTTTAAAATTTTATGCGAACCATTTTTATTTCCCATTGAAAAACCACCGTCTTTGACGGTGGTCATGTTTTAAAGGCTCTGCCATTTTTTAGTTTTGCCC
>CANKVS010000089.1 GCA_947487155.1 uncultured Flaviramulus sp. | reverse complement strand
TACTCATAATAATTCAATTATTATACTAATTTATGGAAATATGTCATTGAACTTGTGTCTTCCGAACACTTATGTTTCTAAGTCCTTTCAGGTCAGAAACCCAAGCCTCTTTTAAAGTCTCTAAAACCAAGAACCGATGGTACGACCATGGAGAAGGTATAGGCGGAAATGTGATCGATTTAGTATGCAAGGTTTTAAAGTGTTCCATAAAAGACACCTTGATGTTTTTAAGTGAATCCATTCCAATTAACATAACTGAACAACAGCGTCGGTGTGATACAACGGCTATTAACATAATTACAGATTCTAATATTGAAATCATTAAAGTCCAAGACATCATACATCCTGCTTTAATTCAATATTTACACTCCAGAAGTATTTCTACAGCCATAGCAAATACCTATTGTAAAGAAGTCTGGTACCAGTATAAAGTATCTGAATTTTTCGCCATCGGATTAAAGAATAATAAAGGCGGTTGGGAATTACGCAATAAGATTTTTAAAAATAGTAGCAGCCCAAAAACCTATACCTACATCCAAAATAATAACAAACAACTAATCATTTTGGAAGGGATGTTTGATTTGTTATCGCTTGCAACATTGGAGGCTAACCTATTAAAAACTTCTGATATCCTTGTTTTAAACTCTATCAGTTTTATAAATGATATTGAAAAATACATTTCCAAATACGCCTTAGTTCATTTGTATTTGGATAACGATACTGCTGGAAAAAGGGCAACGCAATATTTAATTAATAAGTACAAAGTAAGTATTGACAAAAGTTCAAGCTATAAGAATTATAAAGATTTAAACGATTTATTGAGACATGAAATGAGCCAGAAAAATTCATAATGCTAATCCGGATCATTAATGGCGAATTACATCTGACAGATAAAAAGTAATAAAAATTAAACAGATGAAAACAGAAGAGACATTTAATTTTAAATCAAAAGATGATAAGGAGCAGTCTGTAGAGATTCCTACTGATATACTAAATCATTCGGATAGCGTAGAGTTGGATTTTAGCCATATTTCATCTAAAACGAAAATGCTCTTGGGTAGGAATTCAAGATGTGTGTCTGTGGACACATTCTTGTTTACTCCCCTTGGTCGCAAAGAAAAAAGAGTGTTTAAGGGGAAGGGTGATCTCGTTAAGTTTCGATGTTCTGTTTATGAAAAGAAGCTTCTAAAAGTTAAAGCATTAAGAAGTGGATTAACCTTAAGTGAATATATACGGCGTAGTCTATTTGAAAAAGAAATTACAGAGCGCTTTACCGATGAACATATAGAACTTTATAAAATGCTGATTAAATATCATAATAATTTTAAGTCTATTGGCAACTTGTATAGAAAGCGAAATCCTAAACTTACTGAAACAGTATATGACTTAGCGAATGAAATCAAATCACATCTTAAAAAATTTCAGTGATGATAGGGAAGGGGAAAAGTATATCACATACCAGAGCATCGATGGCATATGGATGGAACCAGGAAAAGGATGCTGAAATTGTATTAAAAGAATTCTTGCACGGCGATTCTCCTTCTGAAATAACCAAAGAATTTGAAATGCTCCAGGATCAAAATTACCACTGTAAAAAGAATACCCTCTCATTTGTTATTAGTTCCACGATTGAAGATGGTAAAAGTCTAAATAAAAAAGAGTTAGAAGCAATATCAAGACAATTTATAAAAGAGATGCAACTAAAGGAGCGACAAGCAATAGCCTTTGTGCATCAAGATAAAGACCATAAGCACATCCATTTATATGTTAACAGAATTGATTTTAAAGGCATAGCCTATAACGATAGCTTTATAGGCAAGCGAAGTCAGCTAGCAGCAGAAAAAGTAGCTGAACATATGGGACTCACTACTGTAAAACAAGTACAATTTGAAAAGGAGTTTAATCTAAAAGAAATACGCTCAGAAATAAAACGTAGACATGATCTAACTATGAAACAATTCCAGCCCAAATCCTTTGATGATTATGTAAAGACGATGCAAGTTAATGGCGTTAAGGTGATACCAACAATAAACAACCAAAACAAATTACAAGGCTTTAGGTTTGAGTTTGATGGACACAATCTAAAAGGTAGTGAAGTGCATCGTAATATGTCTCTTGGAAATATAGGAAAACAAATGTCAGGAATAAATGGAGCAAGCATCTTAAAAGAAAACAATGTAAGTATCAAACTGGCTGACAAAGTAATTGACCTGACACCAAACCTAGCCTTAAAGATTACCAAATTTATTATTAAAAGAGCCATTGATAAAGGAATGGGAGCAGGAATGGGATATTAAATTAAACATAACAATCATGACAAAACTCGAAGAGCTAACAGCATTACTAGTAGATGAAATCAATAATTTTAAAAATGGTGTAGATAAACTTGAGAAAATCAATGGGTATTTAAAGGATACAAAAATCAAGATGGACTTAACCAATTATAAGTCCATGATTGAAAAACATGAACAAAAAATGACATCACACATAAAAGCGATTGAACGCTTTGAAAGTCATTTTGAAAACAAAATAAAACAAGCTAAAATTTATCCTAATTGGGCAGTGGTTATTTTTATAGTTAGTATTTTGTTTGGCGTAGTTTCTGTTTGTTATGTTTTTATGAAATAGAAAGCTTTGTAATAAATAAGAAGTTCATAATTTTTGAATTGGTATAGGCTACTATTAGCTTAGAAATAGTATAGTAAAATAAGATAGATTATAACCTCTAAAATGGTGTTCTTCTCAAATATTTAATTTTAAAACCCCCAAATTAAATAATAATCTGTAGAATACAATCCCTAAAAAACAGTATATTTGGGGATTACAATCCCTGATTATGATAAAGAGAGATTTAGAAGAGCAAATTAATAACCGTTTTGGTAAAGGCAAAGCCATTCTTTTAATTGGTCCGCGACAAGTAGGTAAAACTACGCTTTTTAATAAATTATTAGAGAATAAGGAGCATTTGTTTCTAAATGGCGACGACCCTACGGTAAGAAAACTACTTACCAATCCGAACATAGAGCAACTTAAAAATATTATAGGAAATTATAAGATTGTATTTATAGATGAAGCACAACGTATTGAAAATATTGGTTTGACTCTAAAATTAATTACCGACCAACTTAAAGCTGTTCAATTATTGGTTAGTGGTTCGTCTGCATTGGAACTTAATAACCAAACACAAGAACCGTTAACAGGGCGAAAATGGGAATATCAGTTATATCCTATTTCTTGGAGTGAGTTCGAAAATAATGTTGGCTATCTAAAAGCGCAACAGCAACTAGAACTTCGTGTTGTTTATGGTATGTACCCAGATGTTATCAATAATTTTGGGGATGAAAAAGACATTCTTAAACAATTAACAGATAGCTACCTTTATAAAGATATATTAAGTTATGGTGGTATTCGTAAGCCTGAAATCTTAGAAAAATTATTAAGAGCCTTAGCGTTTCAAATCGGAAGTGAGGTAAGTTATAATGAATTGGCACAATTGCTAGGTATCGATAAGAAAACGGTGTCTAACTATATCGATTTACTTTGTCAAGCTTATGTTATTTTTAAATTACCAAGTTTTAGTAAAAATTTACGCAACGAAATAAAAACTAATCAAAAAATCTATTTCTATGATACTGGTGTTAGAAATATGATTATTGGCGATTTAAACTCTTTAGAAGTACGCCAAGACAAAGGCAATCTTTGGGAAAATTTCTTAATAGCAGAACGATTAAAACATAATGCTTACACAAGTTCATTAGCCAAAGGTTATTTCTGGCGAACCGTAAAACAACAAGAAATTGATTTTGTTGAAGAAAAAGCAGGAACAGTTACAGGCTTTGAAATAAAATGGAATCCAAAAAGTAAAGTCAAAATCCCTAAAACGTTTGTGGAAGCCTATAATACAGAAGTGAAAGTGATTAACAATGAGAATTTTAGGGAGTTTTTGAAAGCTATATAAATGCCACAAAATAAATACCAAATAATTAGATATCAAGCTCTAGCATATCAGAGAATTTAAAACTATGCTTTTTTCACACCAAAAAGAAATGGCATCTCACTTAAAAGCTATTGAACGCTTTGAAAGTCGTTTTAACAATAAAATAGAACAAGCCAAAATTTACCCTACTTGAGCGGTGGTGGTCTTTATTACAACTATTGTATTCGTCTGTTATATTTATTATTGGTGCTAAATAAAAAGGTATTAAACAACTACAATATTTTTACTTTTTTATACATTGCAGTATAATAGATGATTAGATGAAGTTGAATCGTTTCTTAAAAAACACACAGAAATTATTTTATTAAAAGAAGGATAAGGAGCTATAGCTATTGCACCGCAATATCAAGCTAGAGTTATGAAAGTACAACAGATTTGTCTCAAGGCGTTGGTTTTAGTTGGATTAATAGAAAAGTTTTTGAAGCTGGATTTTTAACAGAAGAAGAACGCAAAGGAAAGTTAGAAGACCAAATTTATATTTTTGGAGTTCGTTTAAAAGAGATTAACGATAGTTTTAAATAAAAATGAAAAAGTTTAATTTATACATTCTGTTTATATTTTTTGTGTCTTTTGGGATAGTTCAAGCACAAGAAAAAAAGCCTAATATCATATTAGTTTTTGTCGACGATTTAGGCTATGGCGATTTAAGTTGCTATGGATCCAATACTATAAAGACCCCCAATATCGACAAGATGGCGGAAGAAGGGATAAAATTTACTAATTTTTATGCACAAACAGTTTGCGGACCATCTCGTGCTGCTTTAATGACAGGGTCTTATCCATTACGAATTGCTACTCAGAATAATGTTGTTGAGATTCATCCTCACGTACATTCAAAAGAAATTACCATAGCAGAAATCTTAAAAGATGCGGGTTATGCATCTATGGCCATAGGAAAATGGGACTTAGCAGGTCATTCCCAAACAAATTACTCTACTGAGTTGTTACCAATAAGACAGGGTTTTGATACTTTTTTTGGTACCCCAGGAAGCAATGACGCTACGGTGAACCTGATTCGTAATGAAGAAGTAGTTGAAAATAATGCAGATATGAGTACGCTAACTAAGCGCTATACCGATGAAGCGATTAGTTTTATAAAGCAAAATAAAGAAAAACCTTTTTTTGTATATCTAGCCCACACTATGCCACATATTCGCTTAGAGGTTTCCGAAGAATTTAAAGGGAAATCTGAAGCAGGGTTGTATGGTGATGTCGTTCAGGAATTAGACTGGCATGTGGGGCGTATTCTTAAAAGCTTAAAAGAAGAAGGGCTTGATGAAAACACCTATGTGATTTTTACTAGTGACAATGGCCCTTGGTATCTTGGACGTAGTAAAGGGCACTTAAAACGCATTGGAAAAGATGCCGAATCGCACGGAGGATCTGCTGGATCACTAAGAGGCGCGAAAACGTCAACTTGGGAAGGTGGGCTTAGAGTACCGTGTATTATTCGTGCACACGGTAAAGTTGAAGCTAATTCCATAAATAATCAAGTAACATCTACGATGGATCTTCTACCAACATTCAGTAAACTCGCTGGAGGTAAAACACCAACAGACCGCGTTATAGATGGGCGTGATATCACTAGTAGTATTCATATTGATTCAAAGGCCATTGATAATACAAAACCATTTTATTATTATAGAAGGACTAGACTTGAAGCAGTACGCCTTGGCAAGTGGAAGTTATTTGTGCCAATAGACATCGATAAAGATTGGGAGATATATAGTAAAGCAAAAGATGTTATAGACATTAAGAAACCTCTCTTGTTTAACCTTGATGATGATATTGGGGAAACAAAAGATGTCTCAAATGCTCATCCTAAAGTTTTAGAAGAGTTGCTTGAATTAATTGAATGGGCACGAAATGACATTGGAGACTACAATCGCATTGGAGAAAACGCGAGATTTTTTGATTCTGAACCGCGTAGGCTCGATATTATTAAGGAGAAATAAATTAACAACAATAAATACTAAATTTATAAATGATGATGATTCTTAAAGAACTATTTAAAAGCACGTTTCAAAAGGTTATTATCTTTAGTTTTATATTAGTCCTAGCAGCTTGCTCGCAACAAAAAAAAGATGAACTTATAACGATAGAATCTTTACTTAACGATATGGTAAACCGCGATAAGGTCACACGTTTTCCAGATGCTAATTTCCGATTAAAACAACACAGTAGTTACAACCGCGCATCAAAAACTCCAGAGGATACTTTAGGCTGGTTTAATAATAAAGATAACAATACCAAAGAGACTGATAGTAGTTTTGTTCGTATAGAAGAGAATAATGGAAGAGAAGAATGGATTGTTATGGAGGATGAAGGTGCAGGAGCTATTGTACGAGTTTGGATGCCATTCCGAAATGCAGATAATCCAGATACTGATATTATTATACGTGTATATCTTGATGGTAGCAATGAACCTGTAATTGAGGGTAATATGTTGGGTGTTTTTAATGGTACAGGAATCTTTCCTTATCCTTTTGCACATAAATCATTGCGTTCAGCAGTATCATTCTTTCCAATTACGTATGCTAAAAGCTGTAAAATTACAACCTCAAAAATGCCGTTTTTCTATCAATTCACTTATCGTGAATATGATGATAATGTGCCTGTAAAAACATTCACAATGGATGATTTTAATAAAGTCAAAGGTTTAATTGATAAAGTTGGAAAAGCATTATTGGATCCAGAATCAATAATATTTGGAGGAAAAGAAACGGTTTTAAAAAGTAAATTAGATTCCAAAAAAGAAGAATCTATAGAACTACCAAAAGGAGAAATGGCTATTCAATCGCTATCCATCAAGTTAGGCGATTATTCAGACCCAGAAATAACACGTAAAGTAGTTCTTAAAATAGAGTTTGATGATAATGAAACTGTTTGGTGCCCCATAGGCGATTTCTTTGGATGCGGTATCGGGCTTAATCCCTTTCAAGGTTGGTATCGAATAGTAAGCGAAGATGGTACGATGTCTAGTCGATGGGTTATGCCATATAAAGAATCAAGTAAAATAACAGTAATTAATTTAAGCGATAATCCAATAGATGTACAATTTAAAGCCTCTACTGATGATTATACATGGGATAATGAAAGCATGTATTTTAATGCTGCCTGGAAAGGGCAATATCCTGTAGCAACGCGACCATATTCAGATTGGAATTACGTAACCTTAAAAGGGCGTGGTGTTTATGTTGGAGATGCACTTACTGTAATGAACCCCGTTAAAAAATGGTGGGGAGAAGGTGATGAAAAAATATGGGTTGATGACGAAGATTTTCCTTCCATTTTTGGAACAGGAACAGAAGATTATTATGCCTATTCTTGGGGAGGAATAAGTAATGATTTTTATGAGCATCCATTTCATGCACAACCATTTTGCAATGTTTATAATAAATTAAACAGATTAAAAAAACAAGAAAGAAATACACAAGGATACAGTACAGAAACCCGCACACGTGCATTGGATGTGATGCCTTTTGGAAGCTCACTTCAACTAGATATGGAAGTCTGGAGCTGGACAGATTGTGATATGGGATACGGCGTAGGTGTTTATTGGTATGGCGATGCATCAACTACTTCAAATAGAACCCCAGATGTTAATGAAGTGCTTAATGTGCCACCATTACCTGAAGGTTTTGGCACATTAATGAGAAGTTATAAGTGAAAAAACTAAAATTATAAAGTATTATTAATTGTATTACAATAAAACTTCAGTGGCATCATCTATCACAAAATTACTGAAGCTTTTAAGATATGTTTGAGTGATAACTATGTTTTGGTGCCCCAATGATTCACTAATTATATCCGTCGATATGCCTTTGTGTTTCAAGCAAGTTGCAAAACTATGTCTAGCTACATATGTAGTAACCTTTTTTTCAATCGAAGCCAATAATGCTATTTCCTTAAGAGCATTATTATAGTGTCCCATGATTTTGTGTTTTCTGTTCTCTATTTGTTTTAGCGTTAAATTTTCTTTTAATAGAATTGGGAAAATATACTTTGTATCCGATGGGTAATCCTGGTAAAATTCTAGAATTTCTTTTACTGGTTTTATTGTTTTCACTTGAAAATTAACTTTAGTTTTAGACCGAGTATAAAATATTCTATCATCAATGATATTATCCCAAGTAAGGTGTACCATGTCAGCAAAATTCATTCCCCTGGTGTAAAAACTAAATAAAAAGTAATTCCTGTAATGTATTAAGTGAGGGTGTTCATCTAAATCTAAATTAGCTATTATATTAATTTCCTCAAGAGATAAAGCACTTTTAAACCTTTTGGCTTTTAATTTAGAAATTTTATAAACCTTGAAAGGATATAAACTCTCAGGTATATATTCATGTTTGATAGCCATATTGAACAACGCCCTAATGGCTCTCATACGAACACCTATACCACCATCACTGCCTCCTCTAGAGCGTAAATGGGTTTCATATCTATCCAAATATCCACAATTTATTTCCTTAAAGGTTAAGTGTCTATTTCGTTGAAATCGTTTTAAGGAATTTAATGTGTCATAATACGCTCTTCCATTTCCCATTCTACCACATGCTTTCATATCAGCTACAACTTTATCTCCAAAATTGAAAATATTCTGATTGATGGGATTTTTATTTATTCTAAAAACCTTTTCAAAATCTTCTAAAGTGTAAAATTCATTTTCTATTTCAAGATCAGTAATGATTTTATAGGCGCGTTCTTTATACTTATTTAGCAGCCTATTATTTTGAATATAATTCTGGTTTCTTTTATTAAATTCTCCCGTATTTGAGTTCCATTCGGTTTCTAGAACAGAATAAGGTGTTTTAAAAAATTTAGATCTTCTATTTTTTGTTACTCGAAGCGCTATAGGAAACCTATCATTAGCTAACTTTGTTTTTCTTAAAACGGCTTTTATAGAGGGCATAATTATCATTTATTTTGTACAACATATGTACAACAAATAGTGATATAAAGGTAAAATAAATGATTGCAAAGGAAAAACAAAAAATGTTAAATATTTGATTATCAGGTAAATAAATCTAAATGAAGGTAAATGAAAAACCAGTCTAAAAAACTGTTAATCAGAGGGTCCTTGGTTCGAGCCCAAGAGAAGGAGCATAATTAGACAAGCCATCAGAAATGATGGCTTTTTTTGTGCCTAATTTTTGCGAAGCCGTATTGACCCTTCAATTGAAAAAAAGAATATTACCGATTTTGCTCTAGGTATGGATCAATCTCAAAAGTTGTGTGTAAATTTGATGAGGAATGCTATTTTTGCATAAAAAAGACAAGACCTTGCATT
>CANKVS010000088.1 GCA_947487155.1 uncultured Flaviramulus sp. | reverse complement strand
ATTCGGGGTTTTGTTTTATCTAAAATACAAATTAAACAACTGAAAGTCAATAGGTTGAACTACTCCTGAAAGTGCCTATTAAAGTCACAGGTTTTTGAAGTATTAAACTGTTAGGGTAGGTTACCAAATCTCCATTCTCTAACCGTAACTGTAATTGAAATGCTCTAATGTCTTCAATAATAGCTTCCATAGGAAGGTCGTTATCATGAATTTTAATTTTATCACCTACTTTGTATGGGTAGGAGAAAAATAAAATGATTCCAGAGGTTACATTACTTAAAACAGACCATGTTGCAAAAAGGGCAATGCCTAAAATGGCAAAAACTGATGAAAAAATAACGACAACATCTTCAAGCTTAACACCAAAAACAAAAGCTTCTATTAAAAGGCCTAATAAGAATAAACTAACACTAACATAGCGGCAAATTAAATTAATCCTAGCCTTAACAATACCACTTTTTTTGCCATTTCTTTTAATGATAAGATTTGTTATAAACCCTATTAAAAATAAAACACCAAAAACAATGGTAGCAGTTATTAATTGATTTTTTGGAGTTATAAAAAGCATAATATTATAAGTAAAATTTAATACTATGCAAAGATACGTTACAAATTGGGTTTTAGTTTAATTTAGTTGAAGCGTTTCTCTTAAAACCTCATCTTTGTTAGCATTTTTTTGCCAATAAGGCGACTTGATGCTTTTTAATTTAGAGGCTTTAGTTGTTAATTGTTTTGCTTTGGTCCCAAAACCGCTTTTAAAAGTTTCTTCCCAACCTAAAATGTCGTGTGGGAATTCAGTGTTGAATTGAATTGTAAGCGATCTGTTTAATTCGGGATATACAATAGAATAGTTGCCGTTTTGTAATTTGGCAGAAGCCT
The DNA here is from genome assembly GCA_947487155.1 of uncultured Flaviramulus sp. Classification (GTDB taxonomy): domain Bacteria; phylum Bacteroidota; class Bacteroidia; order Flavobacteriales; family Flavobacteriaceae; genus CANLXL01. The sequence goes on along the minus strand of CANKVS010000088.1, from coordinate 8,443 downwards.
TATAAGCTTTTATAGGAACATGACGTAACCGCAAAAATTCAAAGGCAGGAATCATTTCTAAATCCCCAACTGGTAAAGATTTTGGGTTAATGCGTAGTTGTGTCCATAACTCGTTTTCTAAAATAGATTTTTTAAGTTTAAGGTTTTTATCAGCTTCACTTTCAAAATACGAATGCGATGTAATCTCAAATTCGTTTCTATTATTAAGTTGAGCGTAAACATGACCACACCATTCTTGCATAGAATTAGATACCTTTAAAGCATGCCCATTATTACTTACAGGGTAGAATGTACTTTGCATTATAGAATACGGATAGACACCAGTATTAAATTTTTTGGTCGCATTTAATTTTAATACGGGAATATTATTTGGGTGTTGCCTATCTGCTTTTACTTGAACTTTTGGTAAAAAATCTTCAGTAACATAAATTAAAACCGCTTTCCCACTTCTAATTTCACCATATCTTGCCTGTTCTAATTTATACGACGTTATTTCTGCTTTACCAGCGTACCAATAATCTTTAAATTCTTGTGATGGTTCTTTAGTATTAGCATATTCAATAGCTGTATTTGTGTCTGAATTATGAGCTAAATCTTTTACATGGTTTTCTTTTTTGCATGATGTTGCTAGCAATAACAGTGCAATAACTGACCAAATGAATGATTTGATTTTTACAATCTTTTTCATAGCGATTATATTTGAATGAATTTCAAGTATAAATTTACAAACTTAATAAACGTCTGCAATAGCATTTAACGTTTTATAAACAAGGTGAGTAGGTAAACCCATAACATTAAAATACGACCCTTCAAGCTTTGTTACACCAATTTGTCCAATCCACTCTTGTATGCCGTAAGCTCCAGCTTTGTCTAATGGATTATATGTGTTAATGTAGTACAAAATTTCGTCGTCGGTAAGTAATTTAAACGTTACTTTGGTTATAGCATGTAATGTTTTTTCGTAGCTTGTTGTAGTAAAACAAATAGATGTTATAACCTCGTGTGTAGTATTACTTAAGGATTTTATAATATTGAAAGCTTCGGTGGCATCTGTTGGTTTTCCTAAAGCTTGGTTGTTATGCCATACAATGGTGTCGCTTGTAATAAGAATATCGTTAGTATTTAATTCGTCTTTAAACGGAATGGCTTTTAATTGTGCTAAATAGTTAGAAATTTCAAAATGAGTTAATCGTGGTGGGTATTCTTCTTTTATGGGTTTTAATCTAATTTCGAAATCTAAACCTAAATTTTTGAAAAACTCCTGACGCCTAGGCGAACCAGAAGCCAATATAATATGGTGATGTTTTAATTTTTCGTTTAGCATTAGAGTAGTAAAATATACTTGTATAAAAGTAAGGAAAGCATCCCGAAAAACATCACTAATTTTAATATGTTACTAATATGATGATAATCTTTTTTTGTTTTAGCGCCGAATGTTTTAATACTGAAATAGATTAGAGGCCCTATTATAAAAATTAGAAAATAAATTACTGCTATTCGATTTTTATACAATGTATTTATGGTGTACAACGTAATAGCTAATAATGGAATTAAGCTTAAAACAAATAATATGTTGGTAGCGCGTTCTCTTCCTATTGCAATAGGCAGGGTGTTCATGTTGGCTTTATAGTCACCGTCTATATCTTCTAAATCCTTTGCTATTTCTCTTAATAAATTAATTGAAAATGCAAATAGTGCATAGTCTAAAATAATTTTAAAAAAGGTGAGTTGTGTTTGCTGATTTTGCTCTGTAATAGCTGGGAGTAGTTCAAATATTCCAACAATTAAGAGGCTTAAAGCTACTAAAACAGAAATAACAATATTGCCTATTAAAAGGGTTTGTTTTAAATATGTAGCATATATATACAGCAACGTAGAAATAATAACAAACATAGAAAAGAATCCACTTTTCCCTACCAAATATGATGTGTAATACCCTAAGCCCACACCAGCTATATTAAAAATAATGAACAGGTTATAGGCTGTTTTTTCTGAAACAGATTTGCCAATAATTAATTTGTCGGGTTTGTTTACAAAATCGGTTTCAACGTCGTAAATATCGTTAATAATGTTTCCTGCTGCGGCAATACAAAGCGTAGATAAAATTAATAAAGTAATGCCTAAAATATTTAAACTTGTGCTAATTCCAAAAGGTTCTAAAAGCGCATACTTAATAAGTAATTGCCCCAAAGCAATCATCAGTAAATTTTTCCAACGAATAAGATTAAGTATATTCAAGTTTTATAGGGTTAATTTGGATTTGTATGTAATCTGGAAACAAAATGTTCTATGTTAAATTTTATAAAAAACGTTATAACAATAGCAGTAATTGTAAAAAGAATAATAGTTTTTATAAGCCTTTGTTTTTCACCTTTTCTAACTTTAGTTTTAATGAGTTCTCTTTCTTGTGTAGTTAATTTTTCATGAGAGAAATTAAGCTGAAAATGAAAATGTGTTTCTTTATTAAGTTTATCTTTTAAAACAGAAAATGCTTTATTCGAACTCTGATTAAATACGCTGTGATTGTTGCCAAAACCAATATAACCAAACCCTGTGTTATGTCTCCTACTTTGTCTTTTCAAATGGATTTTTTAGATTAGACTTTTATTAATATTCAATTTTATGTTTTGTGTCAGTATCTAATTCATAATAGTTTCAGTGTGATACTGAAACACGTTCAGCATGATGTCAAATTTATAATAGTAGTTATAGTGATTAATTACTATCAACTAAAACTAATCATATTTAGCTTCAAAATTTCCATTCCATTTACCCTGTACTTTTAGTACTTGCTCAATAACATCACGCACAGCGCCTTTACCTCCTTTTTTATGTGAAATGTATTTTGAAATGCTCTTTATTTCGGGTACGGCATCTTGTGGGCAACATGGTAAACCAATACCTTTCATTACGGGATAATCTGGTATGTCGTCTCCCATGTAAAGGACATTTTCAGATTTAATATTCTTTAAGTTTAAATAATCATTTAATTGTTCAATTTTATTATGTACTCCCAAATAAATATCAGAAATTCCTAAGCCTTTTAAACGTAAACGAACTCCTTCATTTAAACCTCCAGAAATGATACAAACATTAAAACCCTTATCTACAGCAGTTTTTAATGCGTATCCATCTTTAATATTCATTTGTCTTAACATTTCACCAGATGTGGTAACGGTAATTGTACCATTTGTAAGCACACCATCTACATCAAAAATAAAGGTGGTAATGTGTTCTAAATATTCTTTATAGCTTTTTTCTTCCATGTATTTGTTTTTGTAAGTCTTAATTACAGCCTATGAGTTTGCTGTATCGAAGCCGTTAGCAGTTCATAAATTGCTTTATGATGATCGCTCTCTAAAGTTTTTAAGTGCTTTTTTATGGTTTTTTTGTCATGGCGTTTTGCAGGACCAGTTTGCGCCATATAAGGAGATAATTCTTGAACCTTTTTTGCGGTTTCAAAAATTAAGGGTTTTAATAAATCGAATTCAGCACCTTCACTTTCTGTAATTTCATGCCCAACTCTATATAATTGATTGGTGAAATTATTCACAAAAACGGCAGCCAAATGTAGTACGCGTCTTTGGTCGCTATTTACTTTTTTGGTAGGACTGCCAATAGAAATAGCCAACTCTTTTATAATGGCGTAATATTCTTTATTAATTGTTTCAATGCAAATCGGTACATTTTTAAAATCTATATCTGCATCCTTACTAAACGTTTGCAACGGATAAAACACCCCGCGTTTATGCTTTTTGTTAATATCATAAACACTAACGCTACCAGATGTGTGTATAACTAATTTATTATCGAAAGGCAATTGATTGCTAAGTTCGGAAATAGCATCATCACTAATCGCAATAATATAAACATCGGCATTTACAAGTTGCGTTAAATCATCGGTTATACTAACTCTATTTTTATAAGTATCAATAGATTTTAAATGTCTATTATACCACTGGTTTACTGTAATGTTTTCAGCTTTGTTAAAAGCTTTAAACAAATGAGTTGCTACATTACCAGCACCAAGAATAACTACTGAAATCATGCCGCAAAAATAAGCATATATTTTTTCAATAATTGAATTAAAACCGAACTAAATTATGCACAACTGATAGTAACCGAATGTGTATGACTATTACCACTAGTTGATATAACGCTAACCGATTGATTGTTTTTTAGTACGTTAAAATCATCAGTCGAAACTGTAACCGAATGTGAGTGATTAGAACTTCCAGCAATATTATATGTTTTTTCTGTTCCAGCATCTACATCAGCTTTTGAAACGGTTAACGTATGACCATGATTTGCAGAAATAGCACTAGCGCGTGCGCCATTTTGTAAACAATTGGCAGTACCAGAATTATCATTTGGATCAACATCATCAGAAGAACTCGAACAGCTTAAAATACTGTATGCGGGTAAAGCGATTAATAATGTTCCTGCGGTTTTTTTAATAAAAGTTTTTCTATCCATAGCTAAAATTTTTAATAGTATACATTACTTTTGAAGTAAGTATTTAGTAGTTTTTATATAATGAACCTTACTAAGTAAAATGTTAAAAATTAATGATTTAACTTTTTTAAAGCATTGTAAAGATGATAGCACCATTAAAAAATGATATAAAAACCAGAGACGATGTATTTTTATTGGTATCCTCTTTTTATATAAAAGTTAGAAAAGATGAAACTTTAGGACCTTTTTTTAATGATGTAATTAAAGATTGGGATGAACACCTAGATAGATTAACTACCTTTTGGGAAGCCAGTTTATTTTTAAAAACCAGATACACAGGCAATCCTTTAGAAGTTCATGTAAAAGTCGATAACAATAACAACAATAGTATTTCTGAGTTGCATTTTGGTATTTGGTTAAACCTTTGGTTTCAAACTATAGACGAGCTCTTTACTGGCGATTATGCCGAAAATGCTAAAAGAAGAGCCCGAAAAATGGGAACCTTTCTATATTTAAAAATTTTTGAGGCTAGACAATCAAAATGATAACATTTTATTATGCTGTTTATATCTTCAAAATCAACTTAAATACTTAAATTTGCACGACCTTAAAAAAGGCTTATATTATGCAAAATAAACTCGCTAAAATTCTTTTTTCAACTCGTCTTACAGCTTTTTTATTTATTGCTTTTGCTGGAGCAATGATTACAGGTACGTTTTTAGATGCAGGGCAAGAAACATCGCCAACACCATACACCAGAACCCTAATTTATAACGCATGGTGGTTCGAAGCTATTTTGGTATTCTTTGTAATTAATTTCACTGGAAATATTTTTAGGTTCAGGCTGTATAAAAAAGAAAAATGGGCGACTTTAATATTACACCTCTCTTTTATTTTTATCCTTATAGGTGCTTTTATAACACGCTATGCTAGCTTTGAAGGGATGATGGCGATTCGTGAAGGCGAATCAGAAAGTACGTTTTTATCTCAAAAAACATATATAACAGGAACAATTGTAGGAGATTACGAAATAAATGGACGACTACAGCAACGTTATTTAGAAAGTGAAGTCGATTTTTCTAAACGATTAGATAACCATTTTAAAGTTAAAACAGATTATAATAAACAGCCTGCAACTATAGAATTAGAAAAATTTATTGCTCATGCTGAAGAAGATATTGTTTCAGATAATAGCGGTGAAGCGTATTTAAAATTAGTTGAAGCTGGTGGTAATGGGGCGCATAATCATTTTTTAAAAGTAGGACAAGTACAGAGTATTCATAACGTACTTATAGCATTAAATAACCCTACAGATGGCGCAATAAACATTACGTATGCTAACGATCAATTAACCATTAAGTCACCTTTTGAAGGGGAATACATGACTATGGCTACACAAGCTCAAGGCAAATTGGTTAAAGATAGTTTACAACCTTTAGTATTGCGTTCGCTTTATAAAATTGGGAATATGCAGATGGTGTTTCCAAAACCAGTTGTAAAAGGTGTTTTTGATATAGTTGAAAAACCAAAAAAGTTGCAAAATAAGAATGATGAAGATGGGGTTATACTTAAAATAACTACTAATGGCGAAACCAAACGTATTGGTTTGTTGGGCGGACAGGGAAGAGATAGCGCTTTGAAAAAAATAACAGTTGGCGGATTAGAATTTGCATTTAAGTACGGTTCTAAAACGCTTGAATTGCCATTTCAAGTAAAGTTAAATGATTTTGAAGCTGAACGTTACCCAGGAACAGAACGAGGGTATTCTGCTTATTCTAGTGAAGTAACTGTTTTAGATAAGCAACAAGGCGATTTCGATTATAAAATTTATATGAATAATATTTTAGATCATCAAGGATATCGCTTTTTTCAATCAGGTTTCGATCCTGATGAAAAAGGAACAATTCTATCTGTAAATCATGATTATTGGGGAACGTTAATAACCTATATAGGCTATTTTATGTTGTTCTTTGGTATGTTGGCCATTTTGTTTGTTAAAGGATCACGTTTTGGAGATTTAAAGAAACAGCTTGATAAAATAAAAACTAAAAAAGCATCACTCCCTGTTATACTATTATTCTGTTTAGGTTTAAATGGATTTGCACAACAACACACAGAAAATGATGGGCATAACCATGAAGTAACTACCAAAACAAAGTTTAAAAGCCCAAGTAAAGCGCAAATAGATTCTATTTTGGTAGCTAATATGGCACCAAAAGCACATGCTGAAGAGTTTGGATATATGGTAATTCAAGATCTTGATGGTCGTATGAAACCTATTAACACTTATGCTTCTGAAATGCTTAGAAAAGTAAGCAGTAGTAATGATTATGAGGGATTTACTCCAGACCAAGTATTTTTATCAATTCAGGAAAGCCCAACACTTTGGTATAATGTCCCTATTATATACTTAGAAAGGAAAAAGGCAGATTCTATACGTCGTATTATAGGTGTTGAAAAAGATCAAAAGTATGCGACACTTACTAGCTTTTTTACCGAAAGAGGTGAGTATAAACTAAGCCCGTATTTAAACGAAGCATCAAGTACGCTTACTCCAAATGCATTTCAAAAGCAATTTATGAAAGTGCATGGGCAGGTTAATTTATTGTATAGTACCATTGAAGGCGCATCGTTAAAGATTTTTCCAATTCCTAATGATGATAATAACAAATGGATTTCTTCTTACGATTATAAGTATGATAATTCAAAAATCACAGATTCACTGTATGGGAATTTTATAAAAAATGGGGTTAAAGCTTATTTGTTCACACTTAACAAAGCAAAACAAACTGGCGATTTTTCTGAAGCATCAAAGCTATTAGCAGCTTTTAAAAAAACACAGCATAAATATGGTGCAAAAGTGATGTTGAGTGATGATAAGGTAAATACAGAAGTTTTATATAATAAATATGATATTTTTAAGAAACTCTTTGCGTACTATTTGTTGTTTGGGTTGCTAATGTTCATCCCGCTAATCATTCAAATATTTAAAGACAAAAGCAAAACTATTAAAACCACTGTTCTTGTTTTTAAAGTATTGGTTATTTCTGTGTTTGTTGTTCATGCATTGGGGTTAATTGCACGTTGGTATATTTCTGGTCACGCGCCATGGAGTGATACTTATGAAACGATGCTTTACGTGGCTTGGTCTACAATGCTTTTTGGTTTGGTATTTGGAAGAAAAAGTAATTTAACCATTGCTTCTACAACTTTTGTAGTTGCTATTATTTTATTATTTGCTCATCAAAATTGGTTAGACCCTGAAATAGCTAACTTACAACCTGTTTTAAATAGTTATTGGTTAATGATTCATGTTTCTATTATTGTAGCTAGTTATGGACCATTTATTTTAGGTATGATTTTAGGGATAGTTGTTTTATTTCTAATGGTTTTTACAACTAAAGAGAATAAAGATAAAATGCTACTTAATATTAAAGAGCTTACCATTATAAATGAAATGACTTTAACGGTTGGTTTGGTAATGTTAACCATAGGAAATTTTTTAGGAGGTATGTGGGCTAACGAAAGTTGGGGACGCTATTGGGGATGGGACCCTAAAGAAACTTGGGCACTTATTAGTATTCTGGTTTATGCATTTATAGTTCATATGCGATTGATTCCAGGACTTCGTGGACGTTGGTTTTTTAATTTGATGTCTGTAATAGCCATTTCTAGTGTATTAATGACTTACTTTGGTGTTAATTTTTATTTAGCAGGATTGCATAGTTATGCCAGTGGAGATCAGGTAATAAGTGTTAAAATAATAGGTGTTTCTTGTGCTCTTATAGCTATTTTAGGTTTCTTTTCTTACTGCGGTTATGCGAAACATTATAAAAAATAAGTTTTGGTTTATTAATTTATGTAATGGCAAAAACAGGTCGAGAAAAAAACACAAAAAACAAAGCGAAACAGGATCAAGACCAATTGTTGTGTGTTAAGCAAAAATAGTAGTTAGTCTGAAGAGGAAGAATTCTACATTTTTGACACC
>CANKVS010000087.1 GCA_947487155.1 uncultured Flaviramulus sp. | reverse complement strand
GAGTCCAAACAACTTTGAGAACATATAAACCAAAAAGAGATTTCACAAAATTAACTCGTGAAATCTCTTATATGAAGCTCTCTTTTTGAAAAGAGACTTACTTTTTCAGTAGCCTCCTTTTCAGACAGCCTCTTTTTGTTTATATTAAAATATTTTGTTTTTTATAAAATAAAAGACAAACTTAAAATTAATTGATCTGGGCGCGTATCTAATCGGCTTGTGCTAATATTGTTGTTTTCTAAAAAGTTAGCCTCATTATTACTAAAACCCCTTTCGTATCTAACGTCAATACCTATCTTATTTAAGTTAAGCCCAATGCCAAAGTTTAATCCAACAGATAAATCGTTGTCAATATCATTAATCGAAATTCCGTCGAATTCAGAATCTAAGATATACTGAAATGACGGCCCGCCAAATACACTAATAGGACCTAAAACTTTTATGCCTACAAGTATAGGAGCATCAATTTTTTGCATTTTAAAGTCATTACTAGTATAATCACTTTTAGTACTTGTGTAAACAAGTTCTGGTTTAACATAGAGGTCGCTTCCAAATTTACCAAACAGTCCAAAATGAAAACCAATGTTTCTATCAGGGTTTTCAGCATTATTGCTTACAGATTCAAAATAATTACCATTGGCATTATAATTTAAACCCGCTTTAAAACCAAAACCACTTGTTGTTTGGGCGTAAGTCGCGGTTGATGCTAATGCAATAAGTAGCATAAATAAAAAAGAATTCTTCATAATTGTTCGTTTTAAAATTTTGATGTATACTTATCAAAAACGTTGCCAAAGGAAAATTATTTTTCACAATGTATTATTTAAAAATAAAAATGGTCTTTTAATTTAATTAAAAGACCATTGTATTATAATCGTTATAAAGAATTTATTTCCTTTTAATAACTGTTTGTGCTTTTTCAACAATAGTCGCACTGTTTAATCCGTATTTTTCCATAAGTTGAGCTGGTGTTCCAGATTCACCAAAGGTATCATTTGTTGCTACAAATTCCTGTGGTGTTGGGTTGTGCAAAGCTAAAACTCTTGACACACTTTCTCCTAAACCACCAAGAACGTTATGTTCTTCAGCAGTAACAATACAACCTGTTTTAGCAACCGAATCTAAAATGGCTTTGTCGTCTAAAGGCTTAATGGTATGAATATTTATAACTTCTGCTGAAATTCCTTGTTCATTTAAGACTTTCGACGCTTCTAGAGCTTCCCAAACTAAATGTCCTGTTGCTACAATAGTAGCATCGGTACCTTCAGTAAGTTTTATAGCTTTGCCAATTTCAAATTTTTGGTCTTCTGGAGTAAAAATAGGAACAGCAGGTCTTCCAAAACGTAAATACACAGGGCCTTCGTGTTCTGCAATAGCAATAGTTGCTGCTTTTGTTTGGTTGTAATCGCAGGTATTAATAACGGTCATACCTGGTAGCATTTTCATTAATCCAATATCTTCAAGAATTTGGTGTGTAGCACCATCTTCACCTAAAGTTAAGCCAGCATGAGATGCACAAATTTTAACATTCTTATCTGAATAGGCTATAGATTGCCGAATTTGATCGTAAACACGACCAGTAGAGAAATTTGCAAATGTACCTGTAAACGGAATTTTACCGCCTATGGTTAAACCTGCAGCAATACCCATCATATTAGCTTCAGCTATACCAATTTGAAAGAAACGCTCTGGGTTTTCCTCTATAAATTGATTCATTTTTAAAGAACCAATTAAATCGGCACAAAGAGCAACTACATTTGGGTTAGTTCTACCTAGTTCGGTTAAACCTGCACCAAAACCACTTCTGGTATCTTTCTTTTCTGTGTATGTATATGTTTTCATTTTTATTCTTTTTGATTGGTAGTTAGTAGTCTCCTAAAGTTTCTGGGTTCTGAGATAAGCCTATCGCTAATTGTTCATCATTAGGAGCTTTACCATGCCATGCGTGTGTATGCATCATAAAATCGATACCGTTACCCATCATGGTTTCTAGTAAAACACAAACAGGTTTTCCTTGTCCGGTTTTAGATTTTGCTTCAGACATTCCTTTTAAAATAGCCTCTATATTATTACCTTCTTTAATCTCTATAACATCCCAACCAAAAGCTTCAAACTTAGCTTTAATGCTTCCCATTGCTAATACATCATCTGTAGCACCATCAATTTGTTTTCCGTTTAAATCTACAGTGGCAATAATATTATCTACTTTTTTAGCAGATGCATACATAATGGCTTCCCAATTTTGTCCTTCTTGTAATTCACCATCACCATGTAATGTGTACACCAAATGCGAATCGCCGTTAAGTTTTTTTGCTTGAGCAGCTCCAAGTGCCACAGACATTCCTTGACCTAAAGACCCCGAAGCTATACGAATACCTTCTAATCCTTCGTGAGTAGTAGGGTGTCCTTGTAAGCGAGAATTAATTAATCTAAATGTATTTAACTCATCTACTGAAAAGTATCCAGATCTCGCAAGTACGCTATAGTAAACAGGAGAAATATGCCCGTTAGATAAAAAGAAAAGGTCTTCACCAATACCGTCCATGTCAAAGCCTTCTTTTCTCTCCATGATCTCACTATATAATGCGACAAAAAATTCTGCGCAGCCTAATGACCCTCCTGGGTGACCAGAATTTACCTTGTGTACCATTCGTAAAATATCTCTACGAACTTGAGTGGTTAAATCTTCTAAATGTTGTGTGTTTGACATGTGTAATTAATTATGTTTTTTGCGCGACAAAAATAATCTTTTAAATACCCTTAACAAAATGGATTAAGTGCATTTATTAACTAAATGTCAAGATTTGCTAACAATTTTAAATTTATTAATTAACTAATGTGTATGACTTAATTATCTTTACTCGTTTATTCATAATTTTTATATAATTTCTAGTAAGTTAGAATGAAAAAATTATGTAGGTTTGCCGATGACAGATTTTTAAATATGATATTTAATTTAAAAGCCAAAGACCCTCAGAGTAAGGCGAGAGCAGGAAAAATAATGACAGATCATGGTGTTGTTGAAACGCCTATTTTTATGCCTGTAGGCACTGTCGCAACTGTTAAAGGGGTACACCAGCGTGAACTTAAAGATGATATTAATCCAGATATTATTTTGGGGAACACCTACCATTTATACCTGCGACCACAAACCCATATTTTAGAAAAAGCAGGAGGGCTTCATAAATTTATGAATTGGGATAGAAATATTTTAACCGATTCTGGAGGGTATCAAGTGTATTCGTTATCAGCAAATCGAAAAATTAAAGAAGAAGGGGTAAAGTTTAAATCTCATATTGATGGGAGTTACCATACATTTACGCCAGAAAATGTAATGGAAATTCAGCGTAGTATTGGTGCCGATATTATTATGGCTTTTGATGAATGTACGCCGTATCCGTGTGACTATAATTATGCTAAACGATCCATGCACATGACGCATCGTTGGTTAGATAGATGCATAAATCATTTAGAAAAGACACCTTTAAAATACGATTATAACCAAGCTTTTTTTCCTATAGTACAAGGAAGTACATATACAGATTTACGAAAACAATCTGCAGAATATATTGCGAACTCCAATTGCGTAGGTAATGCTATTGGAGGATTATCGGTTGGTGAACCAGCTGAAGAAATGTATGCCATGACCGATGTTGTTTGTAGCATATTGCCAGAAGAAAAACCAAGATATTTAATGGGAGTTGGTACACCAATCAATATTTTAGAAAATATTGCGTTAGGTGTAGATATGTTTGATTGTGTAATGCCAACTCGAAATGCCAGAAACGGCATGCTATTTACAGCTCATGGCTCTATAAATATTAAAAATTTAAAATGGGCAGACGATTTTTATCCAATTGATGAGATGGGCATTACATTTGTAGACACCGAGTATAGTAAAGCCTATTTAAGACATTTGTTTACGGTTAACGAGCTGTTAGGTAAACAAATAGCAACAATTCATAATTTAGGTTTTTACATGTGGTTGGTTCGCGAAGCAAGAAAACATATATTAGCAGGAGATTTTAGAGTTTGGAAAGATAAAATGGTAAAACAAATGAATAACCGCCTTTAAAAGGATGTAGAATATAGAAAATAGAAGAGAGATGAGTGCAGATTGCATGAAGTAAATCTATTATCTTTTTTCTTAAATAGTAATAATTTAAAATACACAAAACTTCTCTCCTTTGGAGAGGTTGGTAGAGGATGAAAATATTAGATTGGTACATATTAAAGCGCTATCTCTTTACATTTTTTATGATGTTATTGCTGTTTATTCCTATAGCGATAACGGTGAATTTAGCCGAAAAAATTGGAAAAATTCTAGAAAACGAAGCACCATTTAACGAAGTTGTAGAGTATTATTTAAATTTCACCATTTACTTTGCACACTTGCTTTTTCCGTTGTTTTTATTTTTGTCGGTTATATGGTTTACATCAAAATTAGCCAATAATACCGAAGTTATAGCCTTTTTAAGTTCGGGTGTTTCATTTACAAGATTTTTAAGACCTTATTTAATAGGAGCATCTTTTGTTGCCTTTTTAGCCTTAATACTTGGTTTGTATTTAGCGCCAATGGCAAGTGAAGGATTTTACGAATTCGATTATAAATACCTGCACCCGTATAGAAAAGCTGCTAACGACCAAAATGTTTTTAGGCAGATTAACGATAATGATATTATTTATGTTAGCAAATTTGATTTAAAAAATAAAAGTGGAAGTAATTTTTCCTTAGAGCATTTTGAAGGCAATAAATTAATATATAAAGAAACTGCTAGCACTATAAAATATATAGAAGAAGATTCTGTTTATAGGTTAACCAATTATTTTAAGCGTACTATAGGAGAAGTAGATGATGAATTGCATCCTCAAAAAACAAAAGATACGGTGTTTTCTTTTGATATAGAAGATTTAGTACCTGTTAATTACGAAGCTGAAACTAAAATGTATGGCGAATTAAAACGATTTATTGATAAAGAAGAAAAACGAGGCTCCGAAAATATGGGGCGATTTAAACTCGTTTTATATCGAAAATGGAGTTTGCCTGTTTCTGTATTTATACTAACCATTATTGCCGTTGCCGTATCGTCAATTAAAAGGCGAGGAGGTATGGGTATTAATTTAGCAGTGGGGGTTTGTATTGCTATGATTTTTGTGTTCTTCGATAAAATTTTTGGTGTTATGGCAGAACAATCAGACTTTCCGCCGTTAATAGCCGTTTGGTTTCCTAATTTTATTTTCGGAATTTTAGCAATATATCTATTGCAAAATGCCAAACGTTAAACTAAAAAATTATTTTCATCTTCACCTTTTAGTTTTTATAGCTGGTTTTACTGCTATTTTAGGCGAGTTAATTGTTATAAAAGCAATTCCATTAGTTTGGTTTAGAATGGTAATAGCTTCTATTTTAATGTTCATTTACATAAAAATAGCCAAGGTTAAATTAAAAATAACACCTAAATCTATTATAAAACTATCGTTTGCAGGCATTATAATTGCCCTGCATTGGATAACCTTTTTTGGAGCGATAGACGAATCTAATGTTTCAATAGCACTCGCCATGTTTTCAACAGGGGCTTTCTTCGCGTCGTTTATAGAACCACTAATATATAAACGTAAAATAATTTGGTACGAAATTCTATTCGGTGTTATAGTTATTATTGGCGTTTTTATAATTACACAAAGTGAAATAAAATATATAAAAGGGATTGTTTTAGGAATTTCATCGGCGTTCTTTTCATCATTATTTGCAGTGTTAAATGGACATTTTTTAAAACAACATACAGCAACTGTTATTTCTTTTTATGAATTTTTAAGTGGCGTTATATTCATTTCAATTTTTATACTATGCTTTGGAGAAGGTTTTTCATTTCAATTTTTTAATATTGTTAAATTAGATTATATCTATCTATTTATTTTAGCATCAGTTTGTACAGCTTACGCGTTTATTGCCTCTGTATATGTTATGAAACTTATAAGCCCTTACACTGTTGTGCTAACCTATAATTTAGAGCCTGTTTACGGTGTAATAATGGCTCTTATTCTTTTCCCTGAAAAGGAAAAAATGAGCACATCGTTTTATTATGGCGCTTTAATTATTGTAATTACAGTAGTTTTAAATGGTATATTAAAAAATACAAGAACATTAAAAAGAAAAGATTCTTAACAGTGTATCATAATTAAAGTTTTTATATTTGCACACTAACCAATACAAAATGTATTAATAAAATTCTTATGGAATATTTAGAATTTGAACTCCCTATAAAAGAACTCGAAGACCAATTACAAAAATGTAAAGTAATTGGAGAAGAAAGTGAAGTAGATGTTACTGAGACTTGTGGTCAAATTGAGAAAAAATTAATAGCAGCTAAAAAAGATATTTATAAAAATTTAACGCCATGGCAGCGTGTACAAATGTCACGCCACCCTAATAGGCCATATACAATGGACTATATAAACGCTATTTGTGGCGATACGTTTTTAGAACTTCATGGAGATAGAGGTTTTAAAGATGATAAAGCTATGATTGGTGGTTTAGGTAAAATTGGCGATCAAAGTTTTATGTTTATTGGTCAGCAAAAAGGCTATAACACCAAAACGCGCCAGTATAGAAATTTTGGAATGGCTAACCCCGAAGGTTATAGAAAAGCGTTACGCTTAATGAAGTCTGCCGAAAAATTTGGGATTCCAGTAGTTACCCTCTTAGATACCCCTGGAGCTTACCCTGGTTTAGAGGCTGAAGAGCGTGGACAAGGAGAAGCTATTGCTAGAAATATTCTTGAAATGACGCGATTAAAAGTACCAATTATTACTATTGTAATAGGAGAAGGTGCATCTGGAGGTGCTTTAGGCATTGGTGTTGGAGACAAAGTACTTATGTTAGAAAACACTTGGTATTCTGTTATTTCACCAGAGTCATGCTCTTCTATTTTATGGCGAAGTTGGGAATATAAAGAACAAGCTGCCGAAGCTTTAAAACTTACAGCTACAGACATGAAAAAACTTAAGCTGGTAGACGAAATTATTAAAGAACCTGTAGGAGGCGCTCATAGAGATAGAGAAAAAACGTTTAAAACAGTTAGCAATACAATTGTTAAAACGTTTGAAGCTCTTAAAAACTTATCACCAACAGATTTGGTATCCCAGCGTATGGATAAATATGCTCAAATGGGCGTGTATAAAGGGTAAACCATTTAAAATCATATCATAGTAAAATCTGAAGTTTAAGACTTCAGATTTTTTTTGTGGTTATTGACAATATTTTTAAGTTATTAACAGTTAAATTGTTAACTACCAGTGAATAATCAGAATTCACTTTAATTAGTAAACACTATCATTTAATTTACTTTTGTAATTATGAAACAACCCAGCCAAGTTCAAGGATATAAAGTAAACAAAAGTACTATTATTAGTCTTGAAAAAGGTAAAATACCGCCACAAGCACTTGATTTAGAGGAAGTTGTGCTTGGAGCAATGATGATTGATAAAAAAGGGGTAGATGAGGTTATTGATATTTTAAGCCCTGAAGCTTTCTATAAGGAAGCTCATCAATATATTTTTGAAGCAATCTTCCATTTGTTTGAAAACAGCGAACCTGTTGACTTATTAACCGTTTCTACGCAGTTAAAGAAGGACGCTAAATTAGAATTAGCTGGAGGCGATTTTTATTTAATTTCCCTAACACAAAAAGTATCATCTTCGGCGCATATAGAGTTTCATGCGCGTATTATTTTACAAAAATTTATTCAACGTAGTTTAATTAAAATTTCAAACGAAATTATTGAGGAATCTTACGATGAAACTAAAGATGTTTTCGATTTATTAGACAAAGCAGAATCAAAATTATACGAGGTTACTCAAGGAAATATTAAAAAATCTTCAGAAACTGCACAAGATTTGGTGATACAAGCCAAAAAGAAAATTGAAGAAATTTCAAATAAAGAAGGTTTAAGTGGTATTCCAACAGGATTTACAAAACTGGATAAGTTAACCTCAGGTTGGCAACCATCCGATTTAATTATTGTAGCTGCTCGTCCTGGTATGGGTAAAACAGCTTTAACATTATCTATGGCTCGAAATATTGCTGTAGATCAAAATATTCCAGTAGCATTTTTCTCTTTAGAAATGGCATCTGTACAATTAATTACTCGTTTAATTTCTAGTGAAACGGGATTGTCTTCAGAAAAGTTACGTACTGGAAAATTAGAAAAACACGAATGGGAACAGCTTAACGTAAAAGTTAAAGGCTTAGAAAAAGCACCGTTGTTTATTGATGATACACCATCGCTTTCAATTTTCGATTTAAGAGCAAAAGCACGCCGATTGTCATCACAGCACGGTATTAAATTAATCATGATTGATTATTTGCAATTAATGACAGGAGGGACTAGCCATGGCGGAAATCGTGAACAAGAAATTTCGATGATTTCAAGGAACTTAAAAGCCTTAGCTAAAGAATTGAATGTGCCCGTTATTGCTTTATCGCAATTATCGCGTGCTGTTGAAACTCGTGGAGGTAGTAAACGACCTTTATTATCTGATTTACGTGAATCTGGTGCTATTGAGCAAGATGCCGATATTGTATCGTTTATTTACAGACCAGAATATTATAAAATTGATGAATGGGATGACGATGATAGATCGCCAACAGAAGGGCAGGCAGAATTTATTATAGCAAAACACAGAAATGGTGGTTTGGAAAATATTCGTCTTAAATTCTTAGGGCATTTAGGTAAGTTCGATAATTTAGATGATTTCGATTCGCCTTTTGAGTTTCATTCTAAAATGAATGCAGCTGCAAATGACGATACGTTTAAAGCTGATAATTTTAAAGCAAGTCCAGACCAAGCATTTGGTAGTTCGTTTAATGATGACGATAATGATGTACCGTTTTAATGAGCTACTTGTCTTTATGTAAAAGGAAATGTACTAGCTTAAAAACTTACTCTGTAATTCTGGTGTAGGAATCATACAAGCTTCTTTTTTACCATACCATGTATAGCGGTTTTTAGCAATATAGTTGTAAACCCAATTGCGAATAACAGGAGGGGCAATAAAAAACACGGACATTATACTTTGTGGAAACCCTAAATTGTTAGCAATTTTTAAAGCAGCGGTAGACTTATAATCAATACCTTTTTTAGGAGTATAAAGTAGTATTGAATCTACTTTTTGTGTATCAATATTAAAATTTTCTATTATTTTTTTTCCAATATTGCTTTGCAATGGCGCAAACATAAACATGTTATTTTTATCGTGTTTTATTACATATTGCACACTACTATTGCAAAGGTTGCAAACACCATCAAATAGGATTAGTTTTTTGTTTTTTGGAAAATTTAAGTCCATATAGCAAAGATACGTCTTAAGTTGTAAATTGGTATATTATCAATTCTTATTGGGCTAAATGCTATAGCTAAACCATTATAATTTGTTATATCTATAATTATATTTAAGTAAAATTAAAGAGACCTATCAGGTTTTAAAAACATAAGTGTTCGGAAGAGTTCTAAGCA
>CANKVS010000086.1 GCA_947487155.1 uncultured Flaviramulus sp. | reverse complement strand
AAATGCAAGGTCTTGTCTTTTTTATGCAAAAATAGCATTCCTCATCAAATTTACACACAACTTTTGAGATTGATCCAATTTCTCCTCTATTTTGTTCAAAAAAAATATATGTAATAAATCCAGTAGATAACCATATTACAATAATTAGCAAAACTCCAAGGATTATATTTTTCTTTGTAATCATAATTTAAATTGCGTACAATACAAAGATAAAGTTCCGTTTCAATACTGAAACAAGTTCAGCACAGGTGAACTTTATCAGTTGTTAAACGAAAGTAGTTGATTTTTATTACAAAGTCAAGAGGCCTGAAATTATTAAAACAAAAAAATCCTAATCATAGACTATTAGGATTTTAATGTTATAAGATTCTTGGTATTCAATAATTTAAGAATTCAACATCACAGGCATGACAAGCATTGTTATATGTTCGCCTTCATCTAAGCCGTCAATTGGTGTTAAAATACCAGCTCTATTTGGCATACTCATTTCTAGTTGTACTTCATCAGAACCAAGATTATTTAACATTTCGGTTAAAAAGCGTGAATTAAAACCAATTTGCATATCATCACCTTGATAATCGCAAGTTAAACGCTCTTCGGCTTTATTACTATAATCAATATCTTCAGCAGAAATATTAAGTTCTGCTCCAGCAATTTTTAAACGAATTTGATGCGTTGTTTTATTAGAGAAAATACTAACACGACGTACAGAATTTAAAAACTGTGTTCTATCTATTGATAATTTATTAGGATTTTCTTTAGGAATAACGGCTTCGTAGTTTGGATATTTACCATCAATTAAACGGCAAATTAACTCAGAATTTTCAAACGTAAATTTAGCATTCGATTCGTTATATTCAATAGTAACATCATCATCGCTAGCAGCTAAAATGCCTTTTAAAAGATTTAAAGGTTTTTTAGGCATTATAAATTCTGCAACTTGATTTGCTTTAACATCTTCGCGTGTGTATTTTACAAGCTTGTGAGCATCGGTAGCTACAAATGTTAAACCTTCTGTCGAAAATTGAAAAAATACGCCACTCATCATGGGGCGTAAATCGTCATTTCCTGCTGCAAAAATGGTTTTACTTATTGCAGTGGCTAGCACATCTCCAGTAACAACGGTTTTACTAGGGGCTTCTAAAGCAACTGCCTTAGGGAATTCGTTTCCATCGGCGTAAGCCAAAGCATATTTACCATGATTGGAGCTTATTTCAACAGTGTTGTTTTCTTCAACAACAAAAGTTAGTGGTTGCTCTGGAAACGTTTTTAAAGTATCTAAAAGTAATCGTGCAGGAATTGCTACACTACCTTTGCTATCGCTTTCTACATCTAAAGAAGAAGCCATGGTGGTTTCTAAATCGCTAGCAGAAACGGTTAATTTTGTATGGTCTAATTCAAACAAGAAATTATCTAAAATAGGTAAGGTGTTCGAGCTGTTTATTACGCCACCCAAAACTTGTAATTGTTTTAATAAATAGGTACTTGATACTATAAATTTCATGCGCTTTTATTATTGTTTTTTACGGTAACATGTAACATTTGTATCATCATTCTTAGTGCGAATTAATGATTAATTACAGATGTTTCATCTCATTATAATGTGTTTAAATTTTAAATAATGCTACTTACAAATATATTCCATACAGACTAATATAGGAAACAAACTTATTAACATTTAAGCGGCGTATTTTTTCTTTCTAAAGTAATTGAAAGCAAAACCAAATACCCCTAATAAAACCAATGGTAGTAGTATATTAATGAGCTGCCACTTGTTTTTTTGAGTTGCTATTTTTTGCTGATTTAAAAATGCAATGGCTAGTTCTTTTGATCGAATGTTTATAAGTCCGTTGTTATCTAATAAATAATTAACGGTATTTAGTAAGAATTCTTTGTTACCGCCATAATAGGTCTTGGTTAGCACATCGTAGCCTAATTCTCTTGGGCCATTTCGTCCTATGGTATTTTTAATAATATCGCCATCAGCAATTACAATCATTTTGGTATTGTTACTCTTACTTTTTTCGTTTGAAAGTTTAAAAGGTTTTATGCGATTATTATAAGCTGAAGTAAATTCACCTTCCAATAATACTGCCATGTTTTGTGGCCCTTTATTAAATATTTGTGGATTTTGCTCTTTGGTAACAATCTCTAAACTTATTTCTCTGGGTGTGCCTTCCAGCCTGCTTAATGCTGCACTTTGCAACAGAATAGTTTTCTTAATACTATTTTTTAAGGTGTCTATCTGATTTGCAAAATCGAATTTAATTAAATCCAAATTATTTGTAATAGGATGATTATTTTGAGTGGTAACCAAAGGGGAATATGGCCATCGTAAATGTTGTAGTTGTGTGTTACTACCTTCACCTAGTTCTAAAGAAATAGGAGCGGAGTAGGGGGTGCTAATTATTACAGGGTTGATACGAACACCATAATTAAAAAAGAAATCGGTTAAATTTAAATCTCTAGTTACAGCAAAATTTTTGCCAGCAGCATTACTTAAACTATCTTTATCTATAGCTACGGCATCAATAAGCCAAAAACTTTTACCGCCCTGCATTGTAAATTGATCTAGTACTAATTTTTCACTTTCACTAAAGGCTTCTGTTGGTTTTGCCGAAATTATTAAATCGAAAGTGTTTAATTCATCTAATGTTTTTTGTGCGTTTTTTGAAACGCTATCTAAAGTAAATGGAGCAATTAAGTAATATTCCTTTAGCTTTTTAGCAAAATCTGCAATGTATTTATCTTCTAATTGATTGTTACCTTTTAGAAACGCTATTTTTTTACTTTTAGGTTTGGTGAGTTTATTAAACCCATCGGCGAAAGCATATTCTAAATGCTGAATGGAGTTGCTTACTCGTTCTTCTGAAGATGCGCCAATTTTATTTTTTATAAGCGGAATACCTACTGTTTGTTCGTTATAACTTGCTAATGCCCATGGAATGATTATTTCTTGGCTACTTTTTCCGTTTTCTTGTACAGTAACCTGCATAGGGGTTAAACCACGATCACTTAATTGTTGAATGTTTCTTTCACGCGTGGCATCATCTTGAATAGGGTTTATAAAGTTAACTTTTATATTATTGTTTTCTGCTGAAAATTCTTCAAGTAATTGTTTGGTTTCTTTTTGAAGTCGCCTAAATTCCGATGGGAAATCTTCACCACTTAAAAACACATCAACAATAATTGGTGAATCTACATCTTTAATACCTTGTATTGCTGCTTCGCTTAATGTGTACCTGTGATCTTCTGTTAAATCGAAACGTTTATGAATGGATGATGATAAAGCATTTAATACAATCAACCCAAGCGGTAAAATTAAAATCTGGAACAATGCTTTCTTTCTAAAAGTTGTTGTTTTAATACCTCTTATGGTTAATGCAATGAAGAACAGTACAACACTTAAAAAGTACAGAATATCTTGAGTGTCGAGTACGCCACGACTCATGCTGTTGTAGTGCGTGCTCATTCCTAGTTGTTCTATAAATGAATTTGAAGTGAATTCTGCAACACCTTCAAACCCTATATAAAAAATAAAGCATAAGAATACCGATGTTATGAAAGCCACAATTTGATTATCAGTTAGTGTAGATCCAAATATTCCAATAGCGGTGTATGAGGTTATTAAAAATAGAAGACCAAAATACGACCCCAGTGTGCTACCAATATCTAAGTTGCCAACAGGGTCGCCTAATTGGTATATGGTGTAAACGTAAAGTAAGGTTGGTAAAAGTGCAATTAGTATTAAAATAAAGGCACCAAAATATTTTCCTAAAACAATGTTTATATGCGATATGGGTTTGGTAAGCAATAACTCTAGAGTACCTTGTTTTTTTTCATCAGAAAAACTGCGCATGGTTACCGCAGGAATTAAGAAAATTAATATCCAGGGCGCTAATAAAAAGAATGATGATAAATCGGCAAATCCGTAATCTAAAATGTTAAATTCACCTTTAAATAGCCATAAGAACAACCCATTTAATAATAAAAAAATGGCAATCACCAAATAACCAATTGGCGATGCGAAAAATGAGTTTATTTCTTTTTTAAGTATGGCTATCATCTATTTTGTTTTGTACGTCATTACGAGGAGCATAGTGACGTGGTAATCTTTTTAAATTTATGAGATTGTCACAACAAATTTATTAATTTGTTTCGCAATGACGTTTTGTTTTTTATTTTAAACTTTCCAATTTATCAACACTCCAAGCTTCAGGTTTTATGTTAAATAAAGGTTTTGTTTTAGCCCAAACATTTTTAAATACATCAGATTGTCTATAGCGTTCTAAATCCTCCTCAGTTTCCCAATAGCTATATGTAAAAAACACATTAGCGTTGTTTTTATCTCTATATAACTCTAAAAAAGTACAACCTTTAAAATCTCTTATTTTTAATTTATTTGCGTTAAAATTACCTAGAAATTCTTCAATTTTGTTGTCATGAAAGCCCATTTTTACAATACGTACTAGCATATAATTCTAATTAAAACCTTCCTTTCCTTTAGGACGAATTGACGATGAACTAAAATTAACACTTACAGCATCCATAATACCAAGACCCATTAAACTAGAGGCGCTTCCAACTGTTGTGCAATTACTTTTATATAAAGCAATCTCTAAAAAATCACCAGAGTTAAATACAACTAAACCTCTACCTTCGTCATTGCGTTTTTCTTCAGGAATTTCAAAATTTACAATGTCACTGTATTTATTAAAAATAGTTTTAAACTTGTAATTACGGGCAGAAATTTCGAAAGCACGTCCTTTTTGAATGGTTTCAAAAAAGTGACGTTTAATATTTGTAACAACATTTCCATAATTGTCTATATAAATAATGCTTCCAATAATTTGAGTTTTATCATCATTTACATAGGGCGTTATATTCTTAATAGGTTTAATTTCATTTATGCTTTTACCAATAACATCTAAAGTGCCACCACGGGCAATGTGGCAAGCAACTTTTACAAATACATCAAGTACGGGGAAACTGGTTTGTATTTTATCGTGAATATTAATTTCTACAATTTTTTCGGGAGCAATTTCCGAGCAAATCATACTCATAATACCATTATTAGCACATATAAAAAAATGGTCGTCTAGCTTTAAAGCAATGTGTTTATTCTCTGGGTTTATCTCTGCATCAAGACCAATAATATGAATCGTTCCTTTAGGAAAGCTATTATAAGCATTTTGAATAATGTATGCTGCTTCAGGAATGCTAAACGGCGATATAGAATGTGAGATATCAACAATTTTAACTTCAGGTAATTCACTGTAAATGGCACCTTTTGTCGCACCAGCAAAGTGATCTTTTTCACCAAAATCTGTAGTTAAAGTTATTATCGCCATTGGCAAAATTGTTGATATGTTTTTAATGTTAGGTCACTCAAATTTATGTATTTTTGAGTTTTAACAAACCTACATAAATTTTTCGTTTTCGTTTTTATATTTTAAATGAAAATTATAACATTAAACATACGCTTTTGAACGAAATTGTTATCGAACTTGAAGAAATTACTCCAAAAGAGTTTTTTGGAGCGCAAAACACAAATATTGAACTCCTAAAAAAGTATTTTCCTAAACTTAAAATTGTAGCCAGAGGTAATAAAATAAAAGCCTTTGGCGATGAAGAATTATTAGAAGAATTCGATAGGCGAATTACTATGCTTTTAAAGCATTTTGCAAAGTATAATAAGTTAGATGAAAATGTTATTGAGCGCGTTTTAACAAGCCAAAGTAGCGATGATTATGCGACATCGCAAAAAAGTGGTGAAGTTATAGTGCATGGTGTAGGCGGAAAACTTATTAAAGCGCAAACAGCAAACCAACGTAAAATGGTAGAGCTTATGCGTAAAAACGATATGGTTTTTGCTATTGGACCAGCAGGAACAGGTAAAACGTATACTGGGGTTGCATTGGCAGTTCAAGCCTTAAAAAATAAAGAAGTTAGGCGTATTATTTTAACGCGTCCTGCAGTAGAAGCAGGTGAAAATCTAGGATTTTTACCAGGCGATTTAAAGGAAAAGCTAGACCCGTATATGCAACCCTTGTATGATGCTTTACGCGATATGATACCTGCTGAAAAATTAGATAGCTATATTGAAAACGGCACCATACAAATAGCACCATTAGCATTTATGAGGGGGCGTACTTTAGATAATGCTTTCGTTATTTTAGACGAAGGTCAAAATACAACGCACAACCAAATGAAAATGTTTTTAACCAGAATGGGTAAAAACGCTAAGTTTTTATTAACTGGAGATCCTGGTCAAATAGATTTGCCAAGACGAACTATTTCTGGATTAAAAGAAGCTTTATTAATATTAAAGAATGTAGATGGTGTGGGCATGATATTTTTAGACGATAAAGATGTAATTCGCCATAAGTTGGTCAAGAAAATTATTTCAGCATATAAAAGTATAGAAAATAGAGAATAATTTAGTTTTAAGTTGCAGTTAACAGTAAATAAAATAAAAATTTTTAGAAGCTATTTCCAGCTTTCGGCAGTCGCTCTCTTCGAGGAGCTTCAACAAATGCCTCAATCTGGGCTAGGGCAGTACAATTAAAAACAAAATAGCGTCATTGCGAATCGCATTTTTTTATGTAATGGAGCATCTCATAATAATTGAAAGATAACCACGGAGTAAAAAACGCCTCGTAGTGACAAAAACAAATAACAAATGCTAAGAGCCAAAAGCTAAAAGTAAATAAAATGAGTAACACTATAATAGACACTAATTTTAAATTTCCTAACCAAAAAAACGTTTACAAAGGAAAAGTTAGAGAAGTATATAATATTAATGACGATGTTTTAGTCATGATTGCTACCGATAGATTATCTGCATTCGATGTGGTAATGCCAAAAGGAATTCCGTATAAAGGACAAATATTAAACCAGATAGCTACTAAAATGATGGCAGCTACCGAAGATTTAGTACCTAATTGGTTAATGGCAACTCCAGATCCAAATGTAGCTGTTGGATATTTATGCGAACCTTTTAAGGTAGAAATGGTGATTCGCGGGTATATGTCGGGACATGCAGCACGCGAGTACAAATTGGGTAAGCGTATGCTCTGTGGGGTTTCTATGCCAGAAGGTATGAAAGAAAACGATGCATTTCCTGAGCCAATTATTACGCCAGCTACTAAAGCAGAAATGGGCGACCATGACGAAGATATATCTCGTGAAGACATTTTAGCTAAAGGCATTGTTAATGAAGCCGATTATGTTATTCTTGAAGATTATACCAGAAAATTATTTCAACGAGGTTCTGAAATTGCAGCGAGTAGAGGATTAATTCTTGTGGATACTAAATATGAATTTGGTAAAACTAAAGACGGTAAAATTGTATTGATTGATGAAATACATACACCAGATTCATCACGTTATTTTTATGCCGATGGGTATCAAGAACGACAAGATAAAGGTGAAGCACAAAAGCAATTATCTAAAGAGTTTGTACGCCAATGGTTAATATCTAACAATTTTCAAGGACTAGAAGGGCAAACAGTGCCAGAAATGAGTGATGCTTATATTGAAACTGTTTCTGAACGTTATATAGAGTTATATGAAAATATTACTGGAGAGCCTTTTGTTAAAGGCGATGTGTCTAACATTCAACAGCGTATTGAAACACATGTTTTGGCATATTTAAAGTAGTTCGATAATCGAGACTTCTAAATCCTTTCTTTATAAATGTACCGTGAGTTTGCTTCTAGATTGAGGTATGCTTCATTTTCTTTATTTACTTACGAGGTCTTATTTTATTAATTCTTTCTTGTTCTACGGCTAGCAAACGAGCCATTTCTGTTTTGTTGTTTTTAACTTTAAAAAATGCTAAAGCAGGGTCGTTTACTTTACCCATCCAAAGTTCCATATCTGCTCTATATTTATTAATGATCTCTGTGTATTTAGGATCCGTAATTAAATTGTGTAATGCATTAGGGTCTTTTTCAAAATCATAAAATTCTTCTACTTCTCTATGGTCAAATAGTTTTACGCGAGCAGCAATTTCAGGGTTCGTTTTACCTGCCTTTACCATTGCATTGTAGGTATATCCGTTTTGAGATTCGTTTCTAAATCGTGTTTTGCCATCAGACCAAGCGTTAAAAATATATCCGTATTTAGTGTCTTGTATGCATCGCATTGGAAATTGTTTTTTGGCATTTGTTTCAAAAAACTGAGTAAACACTTTGTCTCTTCCTTTTTGTTTCTGTCCTAACAAAGTAGGAACAAACGAAGTACCGTCTATATCATCAGGAATTTGTAAACCAATAGCATCTAAAACTGTTGGAAAAAAATCGATTCCTGAAATAAAATCTTTTGTATTAATTGTATTGGGGGTTACTTTTCCTGGCCAACGTACAATCCAAGGTGTGTTTGTTGATTGTAAATAACAATTGGTTTTAGAAAATGGAAATGCCATTCCGTTATCAGACAAAAACATCACAATTGTATTATCTGCAACACCTTCTTCTTCTAAAATGTCTAAAATTCTACCTACTGTATCGTCTAATCTTCTAACCGAATTAAAATATTGAGTTACTTCTTTGCGTACCAATGGTAATTCGGGTAAAAAACCTGGTACAGTAACTTCATTTTCATTATAAATTCGAGAAGGTTTTAAAATATCATTCCCTTCGTTTATCCATTTTTTTTCTCTTTCAGTAAATACAAACGGGCGGTGAGGGTCGTGGGAGTTTGCCATCATGTAAAATGGTTTTCCTGCTTGTTTTGCATTTTTAATTATGGTTTTGGCTTCTGTATAATAGCAGGTTTTGTTACGCCCTTTACCTAAGTCGTCCATATCTAACTTAAAATCCCACGGTGTTAATTCTTTAGGGGATGAGTGCCTTACTTTTCCTAAAATACCTGTGTAGTATCCGTTTGTTTTTAAAGTTGTAACAATGTCTGAAATATTTTTATTGGTATGAAAAAAACCTTCTATACCGCTATTGTGAGCGTATTTACCTGTAGCTAAAATTCCTCTTGACGGTTGGCATACAGCTACATTTACATGGCCATTTTCAAAACGAACGCCTTGCGATGCTAAGTTATCTATATTGGGTGTAATATTGGGAACTGTAGATCCAAAAGCACCTACTGAGTTTTTGTTTAAGTCATCGGCAGTTATTAGTAATATATTTAACTTTTCAGTTTTATTTTCTTTGGAAGTTGCTTGCGCTTCTTTCTTTTTTACTGAATTACATGCTGATAAAACAATTAAAGCTCCTAAAAAAAATAATGTATGTATTGTAATTGTCTTCTTCATAATATTTCAAAAATAGATAATAGTTTATTTGGCATGTTGACTTGTTGTATGCAACATTTTTAAGGTTTGGTTCAATAACTTTAATAATTGAAATCTGCCGATTGCTAAATTAAAATTAAATTTTTCAAAATCAGCAAATAATGCTCATGTTCATAAATAAACTTTTTAGCAAAATTTATAAAGCATATTTTATTTCCCATTGAAAAACCACCGTCTTTGACGGTGGTCATGTTTTAAAGGCTCTGCCATTTTTTAGTTTTGCC
>CANKVS010000085.1 GCA_947487155.1 uncultured Flaviramulus sp. | reverse complement strand
AATACACTCAACTTAAAGCAAATCATCAATTAAAGTTGTTTTAATGCCTCGTATGCTTGCATCGAGGTAGTTTACTTTATAAAAGCAAAGTATTTAAGTAAAATATTTGTGTTAATGTTAGCTTCAATTGGAATAGCTATTCTAGCAGCGGTATTGTGTTATTTGCCAATTTTTTATGTAATGGTGCCTTTGTCATATTTTTCAATTTTTTATGCATTCAATCCAGAATTAAGTGTTGGAGAAATAATAAAAACAAGCTTTAAAATTGGAAATAAAAAATGGTTAATTTCTTTTGGGTTAATCTTTGTGTCTTCTATGATGGCGCAAATTGTAGGTTTTTTATTGTGTTTTATTGGTGTGTTATTTACAGCAACTTTTGTGTATCATCCAATTTATATAATATACAAAGCTATTATCGGTTTTGATGAGGTTTCAGAGATTGAAACCATAGGAAGAATCACAGAATAAACCGTATTCAAAATATCAAAAACCTGCTTTTAAAATGTTAAAAGCAGGTTTTTTTGTTTAAATCGTATACAGATAATCAGTAAAATTATGCAGATAAACTTTTTTTCATATACATTTGTAGCTTCAAAAATTGAAGTATGGCGAAGAATTTAGTGATTGTTGAGTCACCTGCTAAGGCAAAGACTATTGAAAAGTTTTTAGGAAAAGATTTTAAAGTAGAGTCTAGTTTTGGACATATATCCGATCTCCCTTCTAAGGAATTGGGTGTTAATGTAGAAGGTGATTTTAAACCAAAATATGAAGTTTCTAAAGAGAAAAAAGCAGTTGTAAAAAAACTGAAAGATTTAGCTAAAAAGGCAGAAATGGTTTGGTTAGCTAGTGATGAAGATCGCGAGGGAGAAGCCATTGCGTGGCATTTGGCAGAAGCTTTAAAATTAGATAAAGACAAAACAAAACGTATTGTTTTTCATGAAATTACTAAAACCGCTATTCAAAACGCTATTGAAAACCCAAGAGGTATAGATTACGATTTGGTTGATGCACAACAGGCACGTCGTGTGTTAGATAGAATTGTGGGTTATGAATTGTCGCCAGTACTTTGGCGAAAAGTAAAAGGCGGTCTATCGGCAGGTAGAGTACAATCGGTTTCTGTGCGTTTAATAGTTGAAAAAGAAAGAGAAATTCAAGGCTTTACACCTGTAGCATCATATAGAGTTGATGCAGAATTTTCAAATGAAAACGGACAAACATTTAAAGCGAAACTTCCAAAGAATTTTTCAACAAAAGAAGACGCCTATACGTTTTTAGAAACTAACACATCTGCATCATTTAAAGTTGCCGATTTAGAAAAAAAACCTGCAAAAAAATCACCTGCAGCACCATTTACAACATCAACATTACAGCAAGAAGCGGCACGTAAATTATATTTTTCAGTAAGTAAAACCATGACGATGGCACAACGCCTTTACGAAGCGGGTTTAATTACTTACATGAGAACAGATAGTGTCAATTTATCTGATGAAGCTAGAAAAGGTGCAGAGGCAGAAATTAATAATGCCTATGGGGCACAATACTCTAATCCAAGAAATTATAAAGGAAAAGCTAAAGGGGCACAAGAAGCTCACGAGGCTATTCGTCCAACAAATTTTGCCACACATTCTGTCGATATAGATTACGATCAAGCGCGTTTATACGATTTAATTTGGAAACGCGCCATCGCATCACAAATGAGCGAAGCACAATTAGAGCGTACCAATGTAAAAATTAGTGCGTCAACACATAGCAACACATTTACAGCAAACGGAGAAGTTATAAAATTTGATGGCTTTCTTAAAGTATATTTAGAAGGAACTGATGATGAAAATGTAGAGCAAGAAGGTATGTTGCCAGCTTTAAAAGTTAATGAGGCACTTCTTAATAATTATATCACCGCTACCGAGCGTTATACGCGTCCGCCAGCAAGATTTACCGAGGCTTCATTGGTTAAAAAATTAGAAGAACTAGGTATTGGTCGTCCGTCAACTTATGCACCAACAATTTCTACTATTCAAAATAGAAATTACATAGAAAAAGGAACTGTAGAAGGCGTAGAACGAAATTATTCGCAATTAGTACTTCAAAACGGTAATTTACAAGATAAGGCGTTAACCGAAAAAGTGGGGTCTGATAAAGGTAAACTGGTTCCAACAGATATTGGAATGATTGTTACAGATTTTTTAGTGAATCATTTTGAAACTATTTTAGATTATAATTTCACCGCTAAAGTTGAAAATCAATTTGATGATATAGCCGACGGAAAGGAAGATTGGACAGAAATGATGAAATCGTTTTATAAAACATTTCATCCTATAGTTGAAGATGTTCAAGAAAATGCTGATAGAGAATCTGGGGAACGTATTTTGGGTAAAGACCCAGAAACAGGAAAGCAAGTAAGCGTGCGTTTAGGAAAGTTTGGTCCAATGGTACAAATTGGTACTGTTGATGATGAAGAGAAACCACAGTTTGCAAGTTTAAGTCCAGACCAACAATTAAACACCATTACTTACGAGGAAGCCATGGATTTATTTCAGCTTCCAAAAAATTTAGGTGTTTACGAAGGTGAAGAAATTCTTGTTAATAATGGACGTTTTGGATCCTATGTTAAGTTTGGTTCTGCGTTTGTATCATTACCAAAAGGTGTAGATCCTTTAAGTGTTGAGCTTGATGAGGCCATTGTTTTAATTAAAGAAAAGCAAAAAGCCGATGCCCCTATATATATGTATAAAGATTTGCCCGTTCAAAAAGGTAAAGGGCGTTTTGGACCATATATAAAATGGAACAATATGTTTATTAACGTGAATAAAAAATACGATTGGGATAATTTATCTGATGACGATATTGTTGAATTAATTGAAGTTAAAATCCAGAAGGAGATTGATAAAGTTATTCATAATTGGGAAGATGAAGGTATTAGAGTTGAAAAAGCGCGTTGGGGAAGGCATAATGTTTTAAAAGGTAAAATAAAAGTAGAGTTAGCAAAAACAATCGATGTTTCAGATATGACTCTAGATGAAGCGAAAGCACTTATAGAAGCTAAAACACCAAAAAAGAAAAAGGCAGCTAAGAAAAAA
Organism: uncultured Flaviramulus sp.; assembly: GCA_947487155.1. GTDB lineage: Bacteria > Bacteroidota > Bacteroidia > Flavobacteriales > Flavobacteriaceae > CANLXL01. The sequence goes on along the minus strand of CANKVS010000085.1, from coordinate 6,572 downwards.
ACAACTACAAAAAAGAAATAACAAATGAACTTTAACTTTTTATCCCCTGTTTCAGATTTAGTGTTAGCGCATAACGAACTACTGTCGTCGCAAGCATTGGGGAGAAAGCTTAAAGTACATTCTAATCAAAATGGAATTCCAGATTTAGAAGGTGTTAATGTTGCTATTATTGGCGTTTTAGAAAACAGAAATGATGTTAATTATATAGGAGAAGAATTTCGACTTAATGAAATTAGAAAATCTTTTTATGGTCTTTTCCCTGGAAGCTGGAATACAAGCATTGCAGATTTAGGAGATATTAATAGAGGTGAAAGTGTAGAAGATACTTATTTTGCATTAAAAACAACCATTAGCATATTAATTAAAAAGAATATTATACCTATAATATTAGGCGGCACTCAAGACCTTACTTATGCCAATTATAGAGCTTACGATACCCATATACCAATGGTAAACATTGTAAATGTAGATAGTAAATTCGATTTAGGTGACTCTGCAAAGCCTATAAAAAACAATAGCTTTGTTGGGAAAATTATTCTGGACGAACCTTATAATCTATTTAATTATGCAACCATAGGCTATCAAACGTATTTTAATGCACAAGAAGAAATAGATTTAATGGATAACCTTTATTTTGAATCTTATAGATTAGGAGAGGTGTCTCATGATATAACTATTGTTGAACCCGTATTGCGTGATGCCAATATTGTAAGTATCGATTTAAGTTCGGTAAAAGGTGCCGAGGTTAGTTTAAATCAAAAGTATTCACCCAATGGTTTAGATGGAAAAGAAATTTGTGCTATTGCACGTTATGCTGGTATAAGTAACAAAGTAACTTCTTTAGGTATATATGAATATAAACCTTCACAAGATGATGAGATAACTGCTATGCTAGTATCTCAAATTATTTGGTACTTTATAGAAGGTGTTAATTTTAGAGTAAAAGATGATGATTTTTCAGAAGAGAATAGTTATCAGAAATTCATTACTTTAGTTGAATCTCAAGAACTGATATTTTATAAGAGTAATTTAACGGGAAGATGGTGGATTGAAATCCCTTTTTTATCAGAAGTCAATAATAAATTGAAGAGACATACGTTATTACCATGCATGCATCAGGATTATTTAGACGCTTGTAATAATATTATACCAGAACGTTGGTATAAAGCATTTCAAAAGAATTCTGTTTCATGATGAAATTATCAAAAACGATAATTTCATCGGTAAAATGTCTTTTTTTCACGATGAAATGTCTTTTTTTTAGTTAAAAAGTTGTTTTTTTAAAAATATATAAATATGTTTACGCTTTCAAAAATGAAGCTTAAAATAATTAACCTCGAGTTTTCTATGAATATGAAGAAGTTTATACTATTAACCGCAGTATTAATATTGATTGCTAGTTGTGGCTCTAAAGATAGAGGAGAACTAGTCGGTGTTAAAGGAAAAAATTGGCACCCAGAGAAACCATATGGAATGGAATTAATTCCAGGTGGTGCATTTATAATGGGTAAAGCAGACGACGATCTTGCCGGTGTGCACGATGCTCCAGCTAGAACCGTTACTGTTAGAGCACTTTATATGGATGCTACCGAAATTACAAACAGCGAATACCGCCAATTTGTACATTGGGTAAGAGATTCTATTGTTAGATTAGAGTTGGCTAAAATTGCTGACGATTTTGGGCTTACGCCAGAAGATGGAGGTACTGGAGAATTTGCATTTAAAGATGCAGATACCGCTAATATGTCTGTTTACGAAAAATATATGTTCGAAAATTATACAGGCTTAGGGCCTACGGGTTATGAAGGTAGAAAATTAAATAAAGATATAGATTTAATTTTTGATACAAGCGAATATCCAGACGAGTATTATGCCGAGGTTATGGATAGCATGTATTTACCTTTAGAAGAATCGTATAACGGACAACGAACTTGGGATGTAAAAAAATTCAAGTTTCAGTACAACTATATGGACATTCAAGAAGCTGCAAAAAACAGAGGCATAAAACGTAAAGATGTTGTAAAGAAAGAAGAAATTGAAATATATCCAGATACAACAGTTTGGATTAGAGATTTCGCCTATTCTTATAACGAACCTATGCATAATGATTATTTTTGGCATGAAGCTTATGGCGATTATCCAGTTGTTGGTGTAACTTGGAAACAAGCAAAAGCATTTTGCGAGTGGCGAACAATCAATAAAAACTCATACCAAAAATCTAAAAAAGGTGCATCACCTGTAAATAGATTCAGATTACCATCTGAACCAGAATGGGAATATGCAGCAAGAGGTGGTTTACAAGCGGCAACATACCCATGGGGAGGGCCTTATACTAAAAGTGATAGAGGTTGCTTTATGGCAAACTTTAAACCTGTAAGAGGCGATTATGCAGCAGACCAAGCATTATACACTGTAGAAGCTAAGTCTTATGAGCCAAACGATTATAATCTATATAATATGGCAGGAAACGTATCAGAATGGGTAAACGATTCTTACGACCCAGCATCATATAGTTATACATCTACAGTAAACCCAAGTGTAAATGATAAAAATAATCATCGTAAAGGTGTAAGAGGTGGCTCTTGGAAAGACGTAGCATACTATTTACAAGTAAGTACTAGAGATTACGAATATGCAGATTCTGCAAGAAGTTATATTGGTTTTAGAACCGTACAAGATTACCTGGGGACACAAGTAACAAAAAACGGAAACCAAAAATAATACAATCAATAAAAATAAATACTATTAATTAACCTACTTAAGTATTTCTACTTAAATTAAAAACCGAAAATTATGGCACAGTCAAAAGCAAGTAAAAAATTCATGAACATGGCTTACGGATTAGGAGCAGCAATTGTAATAATTGGAGCACTATTCAAAATTACTCACATGGAGTTTGGATTTATTAACGGAAACCTAATGTTAACTCTAGGTTTAGTAACCGAAGCAATTATTTTTGCACTATCAGCATTCGAACCTGTTGATAACGATTTAGATTGGTCCTTAGTATATCCAGAATTAGCTGGGGGAGAGGCCGAAAACAAAAAAGAAAGCTCACAAGGATTATTATCTAAAAAATTAGACGAGTTATTAAAAGACGCTAAAATTGATGGCGAATTAATGGCAAGTTTAGGCGATAGCATTAAAAACTTTGAAGGTGCTGCAAAAAATATGTCATCTACTGTAGACTCTGTTGAAGCTACTAAAAAATATGGTGAAGAATTAGCTTTAGCTGCTGCTCAAATGGAGTCTTTAAATAGCCTTTATAAAGTACAGTTAGAAAGTGTAAATAAACAAGCGAGTATTAATGAAGAGTCTATTGAAAATGCGGCTAAATTAAAAGAGCAAATGCAATCATTAGCATCAAACTTATCTTCATTAAATGGCGTGTATGGTGGTATGTTAACTGCAATGAACAAAAACTAATTAGGGGTTACCCAAATTAATTATTAACCAAAAACCTAATTAGACATGGCAGGAGGAAATTTATCACCACGACAGAAAATGATAAACTTGATGTATTTAATATTTATAGCAATGCTAGCTTTAAATATGTCAAAAGAAGTGCTTTCAGCATTTGGATTAATGAACGAAAAGCTTACCGTATCTAATGAAGCAACAACTTTACGTAATAAAAGTTTTGTTGATAACTTAGATTTAAAAGCTTCAGAAGAACCAGCGAAGTATGCGCCATTAAAATCGAAAGCAGATCAAATTGATGCATTAGCAAAAAAGTTTGATACTTATTTAGATGACTTAAAAGGTAAGATGACTGCAAAACTTGATGATCCAACAGATTATGAGATTATGGATAAGGGCGATTATCTAGATGAAAACTTTTTTAAAGGAGATAAACTTAAACCAGAAGGTGAAAAGTTTTTAGCTGAAATAGCAACTTTTAGAGATGGTGTTGCATCAATACTAGCTAATGATCCTGCAATGGCAGACGTTGTTAAAGATGTTCAAAAAAAGTTTAGTACAGAAGATGTTCGTAATAGAGATAATGTTAAGCAACGCTGGTTAGATTATCACTACAAAGGATTCCCTTTAGTAGCGTCTTTAACTAAAATGACACAACTTCAAGCAGATGTAAAAACAACTGAATCTGAGGTGTTATCGCAAATGTTAGCAGGAACTCAAGCAGGACAATTATCTATGACTAACTATACCACTTTAATGGAAACATCTAAATCAGCTTATTTTAATGGTGAGCAATTCGATGGACAAATTGTATTAGGTCGTAAAGATGCTTCTACAGTGCCAAGTAGAGTTGAATTGAAGTTAGATGGTAGAACGCTTTCTGAAAATCAGTATGTGATTGAAGAAGGTAAAGTGAAATTGAAAATTGGAACAGGAGGAGTTGGTGAACATAAAATCGAAGGAAAGTTAATTTTTGCTCAAGATGGAGAAGAAATTGAAGTACCAGTTAATTCATCTTTTGCAACCGTTGCTAAACCAAATGCGGCAACAATTTCTGCAGATAAAATGAATGTGGTATATAGAGGTGTTAAAAACCCTATGACCATTTCATTTGCTGGTATTCCTGATAATAAAGTAAACGCAAGTGCTGGTCAGTTTTTAAGAAGAGTTAGTGGTAGCAAATATGAAATGGATGTTACTAAAGCTCCTGGAAGAGAAATTAGTATTAATGTTACAGGGAAACTACCAGATGGAGGACCTGTAAATGATAATGCAAAATTTAGAATTAAGGATTTGCCAAGACCTACAGGAATTATTAGAGGAGAATCGGGGAATGTTAAAATGCAACGTAATAGCATCGATATTTCTACTATTGGAGCAAAATTTGAAGATTTCGATTTTGAATTGCCATTAAGAGTTAAATCTTTTAAATTTAAAGTTCCAGGACAACCTACTGTTGAAGTAAAAGGAAGCAAATTAGATAGTAGAGCAAAAGGAGTTTTGCGTAAAGCTAAACGAGGTTCTACAATTCAAATTATTGATATTCAGGCAGCAGCTCAGGGAGTTAATATTAAATTGAAGAAAATTTCTCCAATACTTATTGAGCTTACAAACTAGAAATATTAGAATTAGATAGACTCTAATTATTAAAATGTAATTAAAATGAATTTGAAAAGTTTTTTATTAACCGTTATAGCCGTTTTTACAGTGTCTAGTGTTTTTGCGCAAGCAAATATATTAAATGCTAAAAGTCCTGATGAAATTGGGGTAAGAACAGAGGCGCAGAAAGCTGTCGATAATGATAAACCATTAGAATATGGTTATGTTGACGATAGAGATGTTCTTTTTTCGAAAATGACATGGGAAAAAATAGTTCTTGACGAACGTTCTAATTTTCCATTGTATTATCCTGTTGATACCAATAATATTGGTAAGGATAGACGGTCATTATATGATGTGCTTATGAAAAACGTGAAGAATGGTAAAATAGAAAACATTTATGACGATTCATATTTTACAACAAAAAGAACTTTAAAAGATATTGAAGCAAGTTTGGTAAGAATTGATACTACAGAACTTGGTATTGAGCAATACAATGCTGGGGAAGAAGTATCAGCTGAATATATCAATAAAACTGAAATTGACGCAGCAAAGATAAAAGAGTATCATATAAAAGGACTTTGGTATTTTGATAAGCGTCAAGCTGAAATGAAATACAGGTTATTAGGAATTGCTCCTGTAGCACCAGATGTTAATTTTCTTGATGGTGCTGAACCAGACTTAGTACCGCTTTTCTGGGTGTTTTTCCCAGATGCCAGAGAGGTATTACACGAAGCTAAATCATTTAATAATGAAAATAGCGGAATCCCTTTTTCTTTCGATCATATTTTAAACTCTAGACGTTTTCATGGTTATATATATAAGGAAGAAAACGTACAAGGCGATAGAGAAATTAAAGAATATGTATCTCAAAATGCTTTAATGCAGTTGTTAGAGTCAGATAGAGTTAAAGATAAAATTAGAGATTTCGAACTCGATATGTGGACCTATTAATCCTCATATAATTTAAAATATATTTAAATGCTCGCTAATTTAGCGGGCATTTTTTATTTGGCATTTAAATTATTAGATAAAATTCCTTTCCTTTTAAAGGGAAAGTACTTGAAAACGGAGGGTTTATACAATCATCTTGACTTTTTCTGTTTCCTAAAAAATGGCTGAAATTCAACCATATTTTGTTACTTTTCTTATCCTTATCGCTGCTATAGCTAAGCCATTATAATTTGTCATAATCTATAATTATAATTAAGTGAAATTAAAGAGACCTATCAGGTTTTAAAAACATAAGTGTTCGGAAGAGTTCTAAGCAGAACTAAATAGTTGTGATTTGCTAGGATCTCCATCGCAAATCACAACTATCTCCTTGATTATTTCCATATTTAATTCTTCCGTAAAATCATATTTGGCCATTTTATAACTTTTAATACTATTTAATTTTTTGTAAAGTAGAATAAGAATAGCTACAGTCATAGTCATATACATCATAACTTTGATGCCATTTTCACTATAATTTAAAAACCTGAGTTCGATGTAAGGATTTATAAAAACAAAGCTAATTGCGTTGTATTTTGCGTTTCAAATTTAATTGCTGG
>CANKVS010000084.1 GCA_947487155.1 uncultured Flaviramulus sp. | reverse complement strand
CCTAAAATATTCATCAAGGAAAGTCCTAAAAACATCATGTTTCTAAAAATTAACCTTACTCCTGAAAGTGCCTATTTTTTCATTCTAGAATAATTTTTTTTCATTTCAAAAAACCCAATACGTTTCCACTCAGCAATCAGCTTTGAAAAATTACTTAACCCTTTTGGAAAATCCGATTTTATATGGTTAATGTATTCCTCATAATTCAAAAATATTTTAATTAAATAAAAAGAATTTGCTTCCTTTATGATGTCTTCATCTATTATTTTATATTGAATCCCTCGAGAAATCACTTCACAGCGATTTAGTACAGCTGCTAAATCACTTTTAACAGTAGAATTATTTTTTTCAATTTCCTCAATTATCTGATTAAGAGGTATCTTTTCAAGTGAATCTTCAACTCCAAATAAATTTTCAAGCTTTTTTCTATTTTCTGAACGAGAATTTTCTCTTAACATTTTCTCTGTATAGGTTCTTCTGTTCCAATCTAACGTTAACTCATGAATTATTATTGAAGACCTAATTTGCTTACTTGTATAATAAAGACCTCCAATAATTCCAAATAAAGCTAAGGTTTCAAGTACTATTTTCAAAGATTCTTCTATACAATTCATCTGTTTTAAACCCAATTCTTAATTGAACTAGCTACCGCTACAGATACATTCAATTTTACATTCAACTTTTCCAGTATTAATCATAGTGTGTACTACACTAGATGGCACTTTAATAGATTCATTCAATTTCATATTGAATTGTTCATTATTGAAAGACATTACTGCATTTCCCTCTAACAATGTGCTAGTAGATTCAACATCGTGAATATGAGTCTCATTTTCACCAGGTTTTAAATTATAGATATTCATAATAAAATGTTTTTAAGGTTAATCATTCCTTAAAGTTACAGCAAATTTTTGAAAATTTACAGGACTTCCTAAAAGATCCTATTGGCTTTCAATTAATTCCAATAAAAAGCAAAGTAAAAAACAAGTAGTTTTCAGCTAATTAAGCATATTATTCATTACGATAATTTCCTTAAGAAAATCACTGCAACTGAATTTAGAATTCGTCCCTTTTTGCTTTCTCAGTTCTCACGCAACTAAGCATACAGCTATACAAACTTTAAAAACATAGAATGCATGGAGACTACTGCATAGTCACATTACTATACTTAGCATTAACCACAATAGTTTTGTTGGTTTCGGTATTATTAGTAGTAAATGAAGATGTATTATTTTTAGTAGGTTTTTCTGGGTGACTAAAACGCGTGCGATTCCCTTTGTACTGTAAATTATGTTCAACCTTAGGTAGCATAATTACCGCATCACTATTTTGAAGAATAACATTTAAGTTGGTAAAAGCATCATCAATTTTTAAGATTTTTAAATCGCCAATGCTACCATCTATAATAGCATTTCCTGTTAAATTTTTTATATTAACATTTGAAGAATTAGAAGTTAAAACCATTTGCTTTACATTATCTAATTCAGCTTTTTTAACATAGTTAAGGTTTAATTCACCCAAATTCCAATGTGTTACATAAATTGGAGAATACGAAGCGTTAATGGAAGTAGAACTTCCATTAACGCTATATGCTGTAAACTTACTATGCGATAAGTCTGCTTTTAAATTCTCTACATTAGCAGCAAACTCTATTTCACCATGTCTTACATTAACCTTTAATTTGGCGCCTTTAGGCATTTTTATTTTAATCGTCTTTTTTACTTTAGAATTAGATTTTTTATTAACCAATTTTTCGATTAAAACTTTTCTTTCTTTTGCTAATTTTTCACGTTTCTCTGCATGTTTCTCTCTTTTTTCAACTAGTTTTTCATGAATTTTATCGCGTTCTTCGTGTATTTTTTCTATACGTTTTTGCTGTGCTTCAGCTCGCTTTTCATGAGCTTCATGTATTTTTTCTATGCGTATTTGTTGCGCTTCTGTACGTTTTGCATGTTGCTCTACTTTTGCTGCTAACCGTTCTTCCCATGCTTCCATGTTTTTTGCAAATTCTTCATCATTCCATTTTTCTTCAAAATTTTCAGCCCATTTAGCAATATCTTTTCCGTATTTCTCACCCCATTCTTTACCAAATTTTTCTCCCCATGCTTCCATTTTTTCCGCATAATCTTCTCCATATGTCGATTCAAACTTCTGAGTATATTCTTCTAAATATTTTTCACCATCTTTTTTATAAGCTTCATAATCAAAATGAAAGCTTTTTACACCTTTAGGCAATTTTGGTAATTCTGGCATCTTTGGCAATTCAGGCATTTCTGGTAATTCTGGTAGCTCTGGTGCTTCAACATGAAAATCGAAATTCATGTCTGACAAATCTGCTAATTCAAACTTGAGCTCTTCCAAAACAGCATGTACAACATCATCGTCTCCATTGGTGCTATACGTCCAAATACGTGGTGTACTACCTTTGGTACTAATAGACACCTCATCTTGCGAACCATCAACATCTACGTCCCAATTTTTTAAAGCCTCTTCTAATTCTTCATCAGTCAAATCTTCACCCTCGATATAGGCTTCAACTTGAACCGTTCCCTTATTCCAGGTATCAATTACAATATTGCAATGGCTCGTATTTAAATCGATGGTTACATCTTTATCAACACTAATAGATTGCGATACTTTGGTTAATTTTTGTTGTGCTACCAAACTTCCTGCAAGAAGAAAACTTAATGCAAATAGTTTTATTTTTATAATTGTCTTGTTCATTTTTTGATTTTTAGATTGATTGTGATGTGCCTTCTAAGTCCTGATAACTATCAGTATTAGAGGTATTTAATTCTTTTAACTGTGCTCTTAAACGATACATTAAGTTTAAACGAAGTTTTAAATTATCAATTAATGCATTAATGGTTAATTCTCCTGGACCAGATTCTGTGAGTTCTAAAGATAATCGCTTATACTCTTTATCAAGCTCATCTAATTGTAATAAATACCTATCAAAAACATCTTTGGTTTCTGGGGTGTATTTTGCTTTAGATAATTCTAAATTAATACTTGCTAAATAATAATCTTCAACCTTTTTTAGCCCTGGAGACACATCTCCTAAGGTTTTTGTTTCGACAGGCTCTTTTGTAGTTACCACAGTTGGGGTAATTTTTACAGGAGATTGAAAATACTTAAACGCACCAAAACTTAGGCCAAATAGTACAACAACGCTTGCTGCAATTTGAAAATATCTAAATTTAGATGTCCTAGATTTTTGTTCGGGTAATGCCTTATCTAGCTTTTCAAGAAAGCGTTCTTCATGATTGTTTGGCATCTTCCCTTCTGTTATTTTATCATCTTTAAATAACTCTCTAATATCTTGCGCCATGATTTTTAAGTGTTAACAGTTCTTGTAATTTAACTTTACCTCTCGATAATTGTGTACGCGATGCGACTTCTGAAATACTTAATATTTCTGAAATTTCCTGATGGTCGTATCCTTCAATTAAATATAACATCACCACGTACTGATACTTATCTGGTAATTTATTGATTGCCTGTTTTACATCGTTTAATGTAATGGCATCGTCTACTAACCATTTGTCATCATCATCGGTATCAATAACTTTAAGGTGCACCTCATCTAATTCAACAAGTCGTTGTTTTTTAGATTTTAAGAAATCGATACTTTTATTAACAACAATACGTTTTAACCAAGCACCAAAAGTAACATCGGCTTTAAATTGATGAAGCTTAGTAAAGGCTTTAATAAAAGCTTCCTGCACCACATCTTCGGCATCTTGAGCATCTTTTACAAATCGATTAGCAACAATATACATCCCGTTGCAGTACTGGTTGTATAACTGCAATTGTGCCTTGCGATTGTTTTGTTTACATTGTTCAATAATGTCAACTTTAAACATGCTTATTTTACTTTTGGCTTATTAATACCAATTAAATATTCAAATGGTATTGGTTAGTTCTCTTTAAAAGACGACACAAAAAATGTAGTGTTGCAAAAAAATAAATATTATTTAGTTCGTTGAGGATATAGGACGTTTTTGATATAATTCTATTGCCTTTAGTTTAGCTAAACACTACAATTTTAATGAAGACTCAAAAGGTATTCTATTTACAATACTTCTTCCTAGTGTTATTTCATCGGCATATTCCAATTCATCTCCAACCGAAATTCCGCGAGCAATTGTAGAGGTCAAAACTTTATAATCTTGAATTTGCTTATAGATATAAAAGTTGGTTGTATCGCCTTCCATAGTAGAACTTAACGCAAAAATAAGCTCTTTTACATGCCCTTGCTTAACTTTATTAACCAACGATTCTATATTTAAATCGTGAGGTCCAATACCATCCATAGGTGAAATTTTACCACCTAAAACATGGTATAACCCTTTAAAGGAACTTGTATTTTCAATAGCTATAACATCACGTATATCTTCAACAACACAAATTAATTCCTTGTTTCTACTAGCATTAGAACAAATTTCGCAAAAATCTACATCGCTAATATTATGGCACGATTTACAGAATTTTACTTCGCTACGCACATTTTGTAACGCTTCAGACAGTGCACTAGTTTGCGCTTTGGGTTGCCTTAGCATATGTAGTACCAAACGAAGTGCTGTACGTTTTCCTATACCTGGAAGTTGCGACATTTCGTTAACAGCGCGCTCTAGTAGTTTTGATGAAAATTCCATGACTGCGAAATTACCATTTAGACACGAATTTCACTAATTTTAGTAAGCTCTTTTAAATTCCTAGTGCTTCATTTGGTATTTGGAATTTAATAGTTGTATTTTCAAAACTTAAAAACACGTTTTTTATGAGTGCATCACAAATTCTTTTGCTTATAGCTGCCTATTTTGTTGTTTTAATTTTAATCTCTTACTTCACAGGAAAAGAAGATTCTAACGAAGCCTTTTTTAAAGCCAACAAATCTGCGCCATGGTACTTAGTAGCTTTTGGAATGATTGGGGCTTCGTTATCTGGTGTAACTTTTATTTCAGTTCCTGGAATGATTGGCGGTCAGGAATTTGCTTACATGCAAGGGGTTTTTGGCTTTTTTGTTGGTTATTTATTTATTTTATTTATCCTACTACCATTATACTACAAACTTAACGTTACCTCTATTTATCAATATTTAGAACAACGTTTTGGTAAGGTAAGTTATAAAACGGGCGCGTTTTTCTTTTTACTTTCTAGAGTTACAGGTGCTTCATTTCGTCTGTACTTAGTTGCACTTTCTATGCAGTATATTGTTTTTGAAAAAATAGGTGTTCCGTTTTGGTTAACAGTGGTTACTTCAATTTTATTAATCTGGGTTTACACTAATAAAGGTGGTATAAAAACAATTATTTGGACCGATACTTTACAAACTTTAGCTATGTTAACATCTGTTGGGGTTGCTATTTATTTGATAAATGAAAAATTGGATTGGTCGTTTATTGAAGCCTTACAGTCTGAAACATTTACTAGAAAAAGTAAAATTTTCTTTTTTGATGACCCCAATTCTAAAACTTATTTTTGGAAATATTTTATTGGCGGCATATTTATTGCCATTGCTATGACTGGTTTAGACCAAGATATGATGCAAAAAAACCTAACATGTAAAAACAAGAAAGATGCTCAAAAAAACATGTTTACAATGGCAACTCTAGTAGTTATTGTAAACTTTGTATTTTTATCTTTAGGTGCGCTATTATTTATTTATGCTGATAATTTTGGATTACAGATTCCTAGTGTTGATGGCAGAATTAGAACAGACTTATTATTCCCCGAAATAGCCATGAATCAAGGCCTTGGCAATGCCTTGGCTATAACATTTATTATAGGCTTAATTGCAGCCGCTTATTCTAGTGCAGATAGTGCATTAACATCGCTTACAACTTCTTTTTCTGTCGATTTTTTAAACATTGAAAAAAAACCTAAAGAAGCGCAAAAACCGTTACGTAAAAAAGTACATATTGGTGTTTCTGTATTATTAACAGTTGTCGTTATTATTTTTAATAGTTTAGAAGGAAGTGTTGTTAGTAACCTCTTTAAGTTTGCCACATTTACTTACGGACCTTTACTTGGTTTGTTTGCTTTTGGCATCTTAACAAAAAATAAAATTAAAGATAATTATGCATGGGTGGTTGGGTTACTTTCAATAATCATCACCTACCTCATAACATCTTTACCAGAACATATTATTGGTAACTATCAATTTCATTGGGAAATTTTACCTCTAAATGGATTAATTACATTTTTAGGGCTTCTTCTTATTTCAAAAAAAACAGCATACTAATATTGATTAGTAGAAAGTAATACCAAAGTACAAGCTATTTCAAAATTAATATGATGTGCTTTTAATATTTTATAAAATTCTGGATTTTCTGTACCAGGATTAAAAATAACACGCTTAGGGTTTAAACTGATTATATAGTCGTAATATTCCTTCTGATTTTTAGGACCAATATATACGGTTACTGTATCTAAATTTTTATGTAACACCATATCTGTACTAATAATAACGCCTGAAACCTCACCAGCTCTTAAACCATAAGCAACTACATCAACCCCTTTGTTTACAAGTTTTTGAATAACAAAATTCGAATATCTATTCGGTTTTAATGATGCACCGAGAACTAATGTTTTTTTCTTCATATGCTAAAAAAATGTTAAGAGCAATAAAATTAGTAACACAAATTGCTCTTTGGCGTCTATATAGTAATCAATCAAAAATCAATTAAATGAAAAGAATACTCTTTTTGTGCTTTCTTATATTAACAACTTCAATTAAAGCATACGCAACAGACCCCGAAAATAATATTGAAAAAACAGGTACCATTACTGGAAAGGTTTTAGACGCCAATTTAAAGCAACCCTTACCGTATGTAAATGTAATTATTAAAAATAGCGAAGGCGAAATTTTAACTGGAGGAATTACTCTAGACGATGGCTCCTTTAAAATTGAAAAAGTAAAAGCTGGAAAAACACTATTAAATATTCAATATATAGGTTATAAAACTTACACAAAAGCAATACATATAACCAAAGGAAATTATAAAGTAAATATTGGTGATATTTTTCTTGAAGAAGATGTTGAAGGTTTAGATGAAGTAACCGTAATAGCCGAAGTATCTACAATACAGCAAAAAGTTGACAGAAAAGTGATTACTATTGGTAAAGACTTAGCTGCTAGTGGTACTGCATCAGAATTAATGGTAGGCATCCCATCAGTAAGTGTAGATGCACAAACAGGAGACATCAGTTTAAGAGGTAACCAAAACGTAAGGGTTATGGTTGATGGAAAATTATCTAATATTCCAACGGCTCAATTACTAAAGCAATTACCATCTACAGCTATTAAATCGATAGAGTTAATTACTAATCCTTCAGCAAAATACAACCCTGAAGGGATGAGTGGTATTATTAACATTGTATTGCATAAAAATACTATGGTTGGATTTAATGGTAGCTTAAATACTGGACTTACCTACGAAAGAGAACCTAAATTTAATAGTGCATTGAATATGAACTATAGAAATGGAAAATTCAACTTTTTTGGAAACTATAGTAACAATATTTCTAAAAACAGAAATAGAGGTAATGTGTCCAGATCTGAAAATAACTCTGAACAGTTTTTCAGGTTTTTAGACAAAAGAGAGAATCATCAATTTAAAGTTGGTGTAGATTTTTACTTAAATGATAAAAACACAATTTCTATATTCACAAATCAAAACAAATCTAACAACAGTACAATAGGTAGAACAACAGCTATATTTTACGATAACAATTCTTTTAATCAGGATCAAATTTTCTCTAATATAGGAGACAATACATCGTCGCAATATAATTTTGATTATAAGTTAGATTTAGCAAAAAAAGGGTCTAATATTGAATTAGAAATAGATTATAACAAATATGATGGCGAAAACCCTGTGTTTTTTGATCAAATAGCTGGACCTTTAAGCGACTATACAGATTTTAATGAAACCAATAGAGCTAGTACAACTGTTAATTTAGATTATGTAAATCCACTATCGGAAAAAGCGAAATTAGAATTAGGCTTACAAGCACGATTATTTAACACAGAAATTGATTATGCATCAACAGGAGAATCATTTAATGATTTAGGAATTTTAGTACCAACTCCTAGCACAAATTTTGATTATGCTAGAGACATCTATTCCGCTTATGCAACGTATAGCAAAAAAATAGATAAATGGTCTTACCAAGTTGGAGCGCGATTAGAAAATGTAAATGTAGAGACTATTGCATTACAAAAAGATGTAGTAACTAATGCCATTACAGAAATTCCATTCAATAATGATTATTTTCAAGTGTATCCGTCTTTATTTATAACTTACACCCCTACCGACAAGAATTCATATCAATTAAGCTATAGCCGTAGAGTAGATCGTCCAGGGATTCGTCAAGTAAACCCTATTAAAGAATGGAGTACACCATTAATATCTGCTTTTGGAAAACAAGATTTAGAGCCTCAATTTACTAATTCGTTAGAAGCAAATTATACCAGAACATTAAAAAATAGAAAAGGAAGTATTACTGCTGGGGTATTCTATCGTGCAATATCAGACGAGATTAACAGAGCACTATTTATAGATAGAAGCGATGTTACTTCTGGTCGCATTATATTAACTCACGATAATTTTGATAACACATCGGCTTATGGTGTTGAAGTTTCTGCTAATTACAGACCTACAAAATGGTGGAGCATCAATGGTAGTTTCGACTTCTATTCGCAAACTCAAAAGGGGATTGCAGAAAATATTAAAGATGGTGTACTTATAGAAAATGCAACTGTAGCCGATATTGAAACTAATGTAACCGAAGTAGATAATGCCGCTTGGAACTTTAGAATGTTTAACAACTTTAAAGCAACTAAATCATTAAGCTTTACTGCTTTTGGATTTTACAGAGGTAAAAACAAAACTTTACAGTTTGATATAAAACCTATGTATTTTGTAAATCTGGGTATGAGGTATAGTTTCTTAGAAGGCAATAGAGCTACTTTTGGGTTTAATTATAACGACATTTTCAATACTATGAGGTTTGCATTTAAAGGTGCTAGACCATTTGCTCAAACAGGCGAATTTAACTGGGAAAGCAACACTTGGAATGTTAGTTTAAATTACAGATTTGGGGGCAGTAAGTTTCGTGCAAAATCGCGTAAACGCAGAGATAATAACGAAAAATCTGGAAGCGGAGGATTTATTTAAAATAAAATTTAATAACCCACATAATAGTTGATGGTTAGTATTAATGATTGGTTATTAAATAAGAAATCCCAGAAAAGTTATTTTTTTGGGATTTTGTTTCACAAAAAAGTTAAAATATTAAGTTATAAATAATAAAACTTAAAAATAATTTAATTATGCACAATAATTTATTTATTTTAACGTTATATGATAATATACTATCAACCAAACACGCGAAATAATAATTATTTAAAAAGTTAGTCACCTTACATTTAATAAAATTCGTAACTACAAGAATAGTATGTTAAGTAAAATAAAACTCGGAATTTTTAGATTCCGAGTTTTTAATTTCTACTCTATTAAAAAATGTTAAATTGTTAAATATGGTAATGCGTGCAATATATGCCAACTTTTTACGTCTACTATTATATGGTATGCTAATCATTATAAAACATAATGATTAGTTTGGTTGATTAATAGCTAAAAGAGGTCGTCTAAAAAGTAATTTTTAGGCGATTTTCTTTTTTCAAGATGAAGTGATTTAAACTTTTATAATTTTTCTTTTCTTAATTTTTTTAATAGCTATAACTAAGAAAGCGAGATAGTT
>CANKVS010000083.1 GCA_947487155.1 uncultured Flaviramulus sp. | reverse complement strand
CAGCAATTAAATTTGAAACGCAAAATACAACGCAATTAGCTTTGTTTTTATAAATCCTTACATCGAACTCAGGTTAAAAAGTTAGTAGGGGATACGGTTACGGAAAAAGGTATTGGTGGCGAGTATGCTTTTAAATTATGGCGAAAGTATTTATCGAAAGCCAATGTACCCATAGATCATCCAAGGCATTTAGCGTTTGTACCAGCATCGCCAACTAGAGCAGCAATAATGTTTGATTTGGTGACATCGGCATCAAGTATTCATGGTGCATATTGGATGGAGGGTGCTGGTGGTATTTTTTGTGAAAACGAAGCCATGTCATGGATTGTGTCTTTAACTGGATTACCAGATGGTGCATTTGGAGTGTTTACAAGTGGTGGTACAGCAGCAAATTTATCAGCTATTGTAACAGCACGAGAACATTGGAGAGAAAATGATGCGTTTAAAGCTGAAAAAGGTTTAATAATAACCTCGATAGGAGCACACTCTTCAATTAAAGCTATGGCTAAAGTTGCAGATGTAGATATTCTTTTAGTAGATACAGAAGATATTATGTATGGCAAAGCATTTCAAAAAACTATTGATGGTTTAACAACGCATCAGCGTAAACGCTTATTTGCAGTTGTAGGAACAGGAGGTACTACAAATGCTGGAATTATTGATGATTTAGAGGGTATTGCAACGATATGCGAAAAGGAAAATTTATGGTTTCATGTAGATGCCACTTATGGTGGTGGTGCTTTAGCAGCAGACTCGGTAAGGCATTTGTTTCATGGCATAGAAAAAGCAGATAGTATAACTATAGATCCTCACAAATGGATGTTTTCACCATATGATTGTGGTGCAGTTATATACAAGAAACCAGAACTTGCTAAAAAGGCACATGCTCAAGAAGGATCGTATTTAGATATTTTTAAAGATGAAGGTGCTCACGGATTTAACCCAACCGATTACCAAATACAATTAACACGTCGGGTAAGAGGTTTGCCTTTATGGTTTTCTTTAGCAACACACGGTACAGATAAATACAAAGAAACTATAGAACGAGGTATTGAATTAGCACAAATTGCTGGTCGATTAATTGAAGAAAACCCACATGTAGAGTTGGTTAGAACACCAAGTTTGTCTTGTGTTTTGTACAGAAGAATAGGTTGGAAACCAAAAGATTATACGCATTGGACATACGAAAACCACAGAAAAGGATTTGCTTTAGTAGCGCCAACAAAATGGAAAACTGGTGATACTTTTGAAACCGTTTCGCGTTTCTGTTTTATTAATCCAGATACGACTGAAGAAGATATCACATTAATTTTAGATTCTATGAAATAGCTTATAAGGAGTATATTCAAATAAACAAAAAAACAAGCTAGAGATAAGTCTTAAGCTTGCTTTTTTAATTATAATATCTGGGGATTATCTAGTTTTTCTTTTTAGCATCATTTATCAACTTTTGTAAAGCGCCATCAGGATTGCAATTCGTTGTTATAACTCGTGCTCGTTTAACTAGATCGTCACTATTAAAAACATCAAATAAACTAACTTCTTTTTCTTCGCCGTTAACAATTATAAAGGGTTTGAATTCTTTCGTATTATGATTATAGCGAAAACCAGACGATTGTAAATCACTTGTTAATTCAGCAATACAAGACTCAACATTATCTTTTATATTTTCTAAATCATTAACAGAAGGTAATTCATCTAGAATTATTTGAGCATCAAATTTAATACCTTCTGCCTCTGCAATATATTGTACGTTATCTGCAGCTTCTAATAGTTGGGCTTTTTGAGAAGATGTTAAAACAGTAGCTTTAATAGTTCGCTTAATTGTTATGCTGCTAGGATTGTTGCAACTTCCAAACAGTTTGTGATAGTAAACAGTAACCGTAATTGATTCATCAATTTTATCTAAACCAACTAAATGTCTTAATGCTGCTTCTAATTCGATTCGTGTTTGTGTGTTATCATTGTTGTTGTTTACTGCATTTTTAAGTCGTGTAAGAGCATTTCGATATTTACCAACAATACCATTAACCTTAGAGGAAATATTAGTTCTACAAAAAGTTGCTAAAAGATTATTTACTTTGTTTTTTGCTTCGGTTTCACCGCTTTCAATAGCAGAGGAAACAGCATCATTAATTTCACCTTGAGCTCTATCTATTATACCAGGTAGTGCGGTTCTTAATCCTCTTAGATTCAATTCCAATTCATATTTTTCATTTGCAGCTTCTAAATCTGCAATAGCCTGTTCTGTTTTAGCAATCGCATCGTCAATTTGAGAAGTAACGGTTTCAGAAATACCGTCAGTAAAATTTACAGGAGGTGTTGCAATCATTTTAGTTTCGTCTTTGGTAAAAGTTGCATTAGCTTCCCAAACTTCATCGTTTATAGTAACTTGTCCTTCCATTGTAAAAGCTTCTTGTGTTACTCGCATGCCGCCACCAATAGATTGTGTGCCTGTTGGTGTTTCTAAATTAAAAACTCCAGATAATCCAATGTCAAAATTCCCTGTTTGTTCAATAAAGCCATATGCATTTATGTTACTACTAGGAGCAACCGGAATAATATTTGGCCACCAAGAAAGATCTGGTTCAACCAACCCATTTATAAATGCTTTGGCAACAATACCATTGTTAGTACTTGCTTCTGCAACAAAGGCTGCACTTCCTGAGCCTATAGGGAACCCAAATGAAATAAAAGATGCTATATCAAACGAAAAATCAAGAGATCCGTTAATCCCAGCACGGTAGTTTAACCCGAAATCAGAATTCATAGGTTCATTAAAGTCTGCATTTACATCAAAGCCTCTATTTTGATAATACATCCCTGAAGCTTCTAATATTGTAGCAAATGATATTGTACCTCCTGTAACTTGATTGGCTTGAAACGATACGTTATTGCCTTCAATTGGGTTTGTTGGTGTAAAAATGAAGTTTGATCCAAATGAAGCGCCAAAACTAACACTTCCTAATTTAGAACTTGAGTCATTGCTACTACTACCGCCGTTTCCTGAACCACTATTTCCACTGCTACCATTTCCTCCAAGAGCATCTCCACCTAGTGAAAAGAAAAACATAGGATCGGTATAATCAGCAATAAAAATTACATGACCGCCAACAGGCGCTTTAATAGAAATTGGTTTTTGTGCATTTGGATTGTTATTTGCTCCAATTTTCATTTCTATATTAACAGAAATAGCAAAAACGAAATAATAGCGTTCATTTACAAGTTGTATTTCAAAGTCTCTATTATCGTTTAGAAACTTTCCAGAGAAAAAACCAATATCAGCTTGTATTGGGTCTTCAAAGGAGAAATAATTATTTGTTGCAGGAACTTCTGATGTTCCTGTAACACTCATTAAAGAACCGTCTTCATTGAATTGTACATCAAGATCAGCGTTATTAAACACAACATCTCCAGATTCAGAAGTTAAAATAGATAAACTGCCTTCTACTAAATAGCCGTTTTCAGTATTTGTAATGTTACCAGTGGCAGTTATATTGGCATCAGATATCTCACCGTTGTTTGAGGCTGGAAGTTTTACAGGGTCTAAAGGTTCATTATTATTTGAACAGTTAAAAAGAATAAAAAAAGCTAAAATTAAAGAATAGGGATTTAATGGTTTTTTAAACGATTTCATAATGTAGTGCTTTGTGGTTTGTATTTGTTTTGTGCGACCCTTGCGCCTTAAAGGTCTGCAGCCCAGGCTAGCGCAAGACACCACAAAACGGTTTGCCAACTTAATGACATAACAAACTTATTGTACGAATTTTAAGAATAGAGATTTGGAGGGTGGACAATGGGTGGACATCATAAAATTTAGATAAAGACAAATAGGGGACAAGGTTAATTACTCCTTTGTTTTAAAGGTTTATAACTAATTCAAGAAGGGAGTCTTCTGTAGCTATTCCTAATTTTTTCCGAAGCCTATAACGTGCTTTTTTTATACCTTCTTGAGAAATATTTAAGATATTAGCTATCTCTTTTGAAGTTAAATTCATTTTTAAAAGTGACATTAAGCGTAATTCATTAGGAGTAACTTCTGGAAACTTTTGTTTCACATTACTATTGAAGTCTTTATGTACTTCTTGAAAATATTTACTGAAATTTTCCCAATTATTATCATCTTTTAAATCAAAATTAATTGTTCTAATAAGTTGCTGATAACCATTTTGATTATTTTCTGAACTATTAAACTCTTTAGCTTTTTGTTTTAAACCTTCTAATACTTCATTCTTTTTTGCTAAATGTAGAGCATGCGTTGTTAGCTCTTTCTTTTTAAAAGCTAATTCAATATCTACCTTTTCTTTTTCTAGCTTGTTGCGTTTTAATTTTTGTCTAACGGCATAGAACCCTATGAGAGATAAAAGAAAACCAATCCCTAAAAGTAAACGATGTAAATTATTGTTTTCTTCTTGTTTTTTTAATAGCTCAATTTCTTTTTTCTGAATTAGAATTTGTTGCTCTTTTTTTTCGGTTTCATACTGTGCCTTTAGAGCCTCAATTTGTTTAGTTTTGGCTATATTGAAGAGGGAATCATTTAAAGTTAAATGTTTTTTATAATCAGATACCGCATTTTTATAATTTCCACTGCTTTCATAAGCTTCTGCTCGTTCTTTGTAGTTGTCTGATAAATTATCAAGAGAGCCAATAGAATCTGCCAGTTGAATAGCCCTATTGTAATAATTTAGAGCTTTGGGATAATCCTTTTTCCCCAAGTATGCAGAGGCTATGTCATTTAAATAAATTATTTGATTGTTAACAGATCCATGTTTTGATGAAACTTTATTTGAATTAAAAAAGTATTCTAAGGCTTTATCATATTCTTTTTTATCTAAATAAATGGCTCCAATATTTTCTAAATATGGGGCAATAAATTTGTTCCACTTTTTTTCTCTACTAATTTTTAAACCCTTGTTATAGTTAAGTAACGCTTTATCATAATTTTTTAAATCATAATAGGTATTGCCTAATTCCATATAAGATATAGCTAACCACTTTTTATGATTTAAATTTTCAAATATTGTAATTCCTTTTTCTAGGTAAGGGATAGCTTCTAGATAGTTATTTCTAAGCGTTTCTGTCCTACCTATACCAACTTGAATAATAGCTGCTTTAATTGGTTTTTTATCTGTAAGAGTGTCTAAATTTTTTGATGCGATGATTAATTGTTCTAAAGCACTCTTATAGTTACCTTGATCTAGGTGAATCAATGATTGTTGTTGATGGGCATCACTTAGCATTAATCCGTTTTGCAATTCGTTAGCAATTATTAAGGATTCATTTGATAATTCTAATGCGGTTTTAAAATTTCCTTCTAAATTTTCAGCTCTATTCCAAGCATGTAATACTCCAAAATGTTTTTTCTTATTTTTTGTTTTTTCAAATAAACTTGCTGATTTATCAAAATAAAATCTTAATGAGTCTAAATTATGATAATTGACATAGTAATGACCTAAGTTTTTATAAGCTAAAGCTGAGCCTTCAAGATAAGTTATTTGATTAGATATTGATAAGCCATTATGTAAGTATTCTAGAGCTAATTCTGGGTTTGATCGTCGAGTTTCTATAAAAATAGCTTCAGATGTGTTAACTTTTTCAATACTATTAGATTGATTTTTATAAACCAATAACAGACTATCAATTTTCTTTTCGTTTTGAGATGAAATAAAAAAAGGAACTAAGATTAAAAAGAACAAAAAGATTTTTTTTTGCATAAAACGATCTAGGTTTTTGTTAAAAATACTTTTTATTATCTGTAAATCAAAAACATATAAGAATATTTTCAGTATAGTAAGTTTCTAGTTATCCACAAAGGTTGTTTAAAATAAGGCTAAAAAAAGAGAGAAACCTAATATGTCATTATAAAATCAATTATTACTTTTGCGCATGCAACATGATAAGGTATTAATTTTAGACTTCGGATCGCAATACACACAACTTATTGCCCGTAGAGTTAGAGAACTCAACATTTACTCCGAAATACATCCATTCAATAAAATTCCAAAAAACATTCAAGAGTATAAAGCTGTTATACTTTCAGGGAGTCCGTTTTCTGTAAGAGGAGATAAAGCATTACATCCAGATCTATCCGAAATACGAGGTAAAAAGCCACTGTTGGCTGTATGTTATGGTGCTCAGTATTTAGCACATTTTTCTGGAGGTGAAGTAGCACCGTCAAACACTCGTGAGTATGGTCGTGCTAATTTATCTTTTATTAAGGGTAACGAACCGTTTTTTGCACATATACATACAGGTAGTCAAGTTTGGATGAGTCATAGCGATACCATTAAAAAGTTGCCAGAAAATAGTGTTTTAATTGCAAGTACACATGATGTGGAAAACGCAGCTTATAGAATTGAGGGAGAAGAAACCTATGCCATTCAGTTTCATCCAGAAGTGTACCACTCTACAGACGGTAAGCAATTGTTAGAGAACTTTTTAGTGAATATTTCTGGATTGCATCAAGATTGGACACCCGATTCTTTTGTTGAAGAAACCGTTGAAGCTATACAAGAAAAAGTAGGACATGATAAAGTTGTTCTTGGTCTTTCAGGAGGTGTAGACTCTACAGTTGCCGCCGTATTACTTAATAAAGCTATTGGTAAAAACCTGTATTGCATTTTTGTAAATAATGGTTTACTTCGTAAAAATGAATTTGAAAGTGTTTTAAATCAATACGAAGGCATGGGGCTTAATGTAAAAGGTGTTGATGCTTCAGATAGATTTTTAGATGCTTTGAAAGGTATTGAAGATCCAGAGAAAAAACGAAAAGCCATAGGGAATGCGTTTATCGAAGTTTTTGATGACGAAGCTCATAAATTAGAAGATGTAAAATGGTTAGCTCAAGGCACTATTTATCCAGATGTTATAGAAAGCGTATCGGCCACAGGAGGTCCCTCAGCAACTATAAAAAGTCATCATAATGTTGGAGGCTTACCAGATTTTATGAAGCTAAAAATTGTTGAACCCCTTCGTGCTATTTTTAAAGATGAGGTAAGGCGCGTAGGCGCTACTTTAGATATCGATCCAGAACTTTTGGGGCGTCATCCATTTCCAGGTCCTGGTTTGGGTATTCGTATTTTAGGCGATATTACTGCCGAAAAAGTGCGTATTCTTCAAGACGTAGATGCTATTTTTATAAACGGATTAAAAGAATGGGGTTTATATGATAAAGTATGGCAAGCTGGTGCTATGTTATTGCCAGTAAACAGTGTTGGCGTTATGGGAGACGAACGTACTTACGAAAAATGTGTCGCACTTAGAGCTGTAGAAAGTACCGATGGCATGACTGCCGATTGGGTAAACTTACCCTACGAATTTCTGCAAAAAACATCAAACGATATAATAAATAAAGTAAAAGGCGTTAATAGAGTAGTTTACGATATTAGCTCTAAACCTCCTGCAACAATAGAGTGGGAATAGTTATTAGTGACCCATTAAGTATTTGTGTGTCTTAATTATTAGGACATACAACTATTTATAAACTATATTTATAGTATTAAAGTTGTCTGGTTTATACAAAATGTACGTATATAATGAAGTAGGTTTAAAAAATAGTATTAAACTGTTCATTATATTTTTTGGCATACTATATGTTTAAACAAAAATATAACAGAAAAATTAACCCAAAGTATAGACAAAGGGTCATCATCCTTTCAACACAATTAAAAATAGATTATATGATAAAATTCTTTTCCGTTTTATGTTTTATACTTCTTTTTAGCTTTAATACAGCTTATGCACAAAATTATACGACCCATAAAGTAAAAGAAGGTGAAACTATAGAGAGTATAGCCAAAAGATATTATGTAACACCCCATGATATTTTTCAGCTTAACCCAGATGCAAAAAAAGAATTAAAAGTTAATGCGGTTTTAATTATTTCAAAATCAAAAATTCAAGAACCAAAGATTACTATTGTAAAAGAACTTCAAGGATTTAAAACGCATAAAACAAAACGAAAAGAAACCTTATATAACTTATCAAAAAAATATGATATAGCCGAAGAAGATATTAAAAAATACAACAAGTCTTTGTATTCAAATCCACTTCGTAAAGGCGATAAGCTTCAAATACCACTATTTAAAATCACAGAAATAGAAGACGTTGTAGAACTTACTAAACCTTATGCTGTTCAACCAAAAGAAGGTAAGTGGCGTATAGCTTACAAATTCAATATAACTATAGCAGAACTAGAAGATCTTAATCCAGAAATGGGAGATGAGTTGATAGAAGGACAAATATTAAATGTGCCAAATATAGAGGATGAAGCGGAGAAGGAGGTTGACGAAACATATAGTTACTATAAAGTAAGACCAAAGGAAGGGTTTTACCGTTTGAAAATAAATTTAGGTATAGAGCAAGAGGAATTGGAAGCATTGAATCCAGGGCTTAAAGAATCTGGTTTAAAAAACGGTATGATTTTAAAGATTCCGTTTAATAAACTAATTGATGGCATAAATGAAGAAGATTCTAATAGAATTAATTTAACAGATAGTATATCAGATTTTGCAACCAAACGTATTGCCGTAATGTTACCATTTAGGTTAGATCGTGTAGATTTCGATTCTGTTTCAGGTACAAAAAGAAGCATAAAAAATGATAAGTATTTAGATACCTCACTCGATTTTTATTCTGGCGTTTTAATGGCTATTGATTCTCTTAAAACTCTTGGTGTTTCACTTCAAGTAGATGTTTACGATACTAAAAATCAAGTAGGCACAGTTTCAGATATACTTAAAGATAACGATTTCGAGAATGTAAATGCTGTTATAGGGCCTTTAACAACCAATACGTTTAATAAGGTAGCTTCAGAATTAAAAAGGTATAATGTGCCAGTTGTTTCTCCTATAGGAAGAAAAAAAATAAAGTTATACGATAATGTATTTCAGTCTAAACCGTCAGACGAGTTACTTAGAAGTAAGATTGTAAACTATGTAAAAACCGATACGTTACCTAGTAATATTATAGTTATTGCCGATTCTAAAAATATGGCAGTAGCTAGTAGTCTTAAAAATGAATTTTTTAATGCAAAACTCATCTATTCAAGAAAGAATGAAAAAGATGGAAAAGATGCATATTACGTTAAAAAAGAAGATATTCAAGATGCTTTAAAAGCGGGTAATAATATTGTGTTTTTAGAAACGGAAAATGAAGGGTTTGCATCGAGTGTTGCAAGTATTTTAGCGGCTTCAATTCAAGAAGAAAATGAAGAAGAACAATTAGAAGCTATCCATATTGTTTTAACAACAACAAAAATAAATTCGGCATTTGAAGGCGACGAAGTTAATAACACGCATTTATCTAAATTACAGTTTACTTTTGCAACCGCTTCTAAATCTTATAATATTAGCGATAATAATTTATTTGTAAATAATTACGAACTTGCTTATAAAACATTACCTAACCCAGCAGCAGTAAGAGGTTTCGATTTAACAATGGATGTTGTTTTACGATTAGTATCATCAGAAGATTTGTATATGTCTGTAAAAAATGCGCCACTTACAGAGTATGTTGAAAATAAGTTTGCTTACAAAAGAAAAACTTTTGGTGGGTATTACAACGATACCGTGTATTTGGTAAAACACGACAATTTAGCTATTGTTGAGGTAAAACAATAAGTTTACACGCTAAACGTTTTATACTAGTATTTGTTATCATTATAATCTTCATTTTTTGTGATAAAAATTCTCTTTATTTTATGTGGTTTTCTTTATGTACAGGATGAAGTTAAAAACTAACTCTAAAATTTACAAAAAAAAGACTGTCTTTTCAGGAGGCTACTGAAAAAGTAAGTCTCTTTTCAAAAAGAGAGCTTCATATAAGAGATTTCACGAGTTAATTTTGTGAA
>CANKVS010000082.1 GCA_947487155.1 uncultured Flaviramulus sp. | reverse complement strand
GGTGTCAAAAATGTAGAATTCTTCCTTTTTAGATTAACCAGAATTTTTGCTTAAACACAACTTTTAGTCTTGATCCAACAACACATCAATAATAGAAACAAAAAAAGTTCACATTTCTGTGAACTTTTGTGGGCGCGAAGGGATTCGAACCCCTGACCCCTTGGGTGTAAACCAAGTGCTCTGAACCAACTGAGCTACGCGCCCTAATTATTAGGTGTGCAAATATAACCTAGTTTTTAATATTGTAAAAGCTTTTTTAATAAAAATTAAAATTATTTTTTCGGGATTTGCATAAGCCATTTATATCGTGTAAACTACTATACTTTTTCCATAGTAAAATCTATAGTAGAAATTACTTTTTGCCCCGTTACATCCATACTCATCTTAATACTTGTTTCACTAGCAATACCAAGTTTTCTATCAATATTAAGGCTTCCAGATAAAGTACCTGCAGCAGCTCCGTTAATAGTGCCAGATAAACCTAAAACTATTTTATCTGCCCCTATAGATTTAACAGTATATATATAAGTCATAGTCATCCCGTTTTGCTCTTTCTTATCACTCCAAGAATAACCAACAGTAATCTTTTCTTTAGGATAAGTTACACTTTGCGCTTGATTAGCAAATTGACTAATATCTCCAGTACCTTCAATTACTTTCATTTCTAAAACCTCTCCTAAAGTATTGGTTTTAGTACCTACAACCATTTTTAACATGGGTCCAAACTGCGTGTGCATTTGTTTAGCAACTGCATCCATATCTTCTTCTTTAGTATTAGAATCATAGGTCATTTTCATACCAGCTTGTTCCATATTCATAACGACTTTACTAAACTTTACTTCGGTATCAAAAACATCATTATTTACATCTTTCACTTCAACAGACATGTGCATCATCATGTCCATAGACATTACGCCCTCTCCCATATTCTGATTCATATTCATTTTCATTAAATAGATATCTCCCTTTTCATAATTCAATCTTAAAACAGCAGATTCTTGTGCGATGCTAATGGTAACTGTTAGTATGAATAACAATGTAAAAACTTTTTTCATTTATTTTAATTAATTAAGGTTAAACATAATTCGTTAACAATCGTTTAATAGGCTTTTATATATCTATTAATATCGATTATTTGTGAATTTAATAAGTTCAAATATAGTATTATTATATGTTTATAACTAGAGAATTTCTGCAACCACAAATGTACTTCCACCGATAAAGATAAAGTCTTTTGGTTGCGAATTTTTTAAAGCAGATTTATAGGCTTCTTTCACAGAACTATAGGTGTTACCCAAAAGCCCATAAGTGCTTAAAGCCGTTTTTAATGTATTTGCATTTAAACCTCTTTCTATGGCTGGTTTACAGAAATAATACGTAGCCTTTTTAGGCAATAAATCTACAATCGTGTTTAAATCTTTATCATTTACCACACCAAAAACAACATGAAGTGTGTCAAATTTTTCGTTTGCAAGCTGATTCATAACACAGGTAAGTCCTTCTCTATTATGTCCTGTATCGCAAACAACCTTAGGTTCGCGTTTTAAAACTTGCCAACGCCCCATCAATTTGGTATTAGTAACAACGTTCAACAATCCTTCTTTTATATGTTTTTCAGATATATTAAAACCTCGTTGCCTTAATTCATTAATAGTTTGAATTGCTGTTGCTATATTTTTAACTTGATACGTTCCTAATAAATCACTTTTATACGTTTGCTTAGTTACTTTATCTGCAAATACAATTGTAGACTTATTTTTATTGGATATAAGATTAAATACATCTTGAGTTTCAGGTTGTGTTTCACCAATTACAACAGGAATATTAGGCTTTATAATACCTGCTTTTTCATAAGCTATAGCTTCTAGTGTATCTCCTAAAAACTGTGTATGGTCTATACCTATATTTGTAATTACAGAAACTTGGGGAGTAATAATATTTGTAGAATCTAGTCTCCCACCAAGTCCAACCTCAACAACGGCAATATCTACGTTTTCTTTTTTAAAATAATCGAAAGCCATACCCACGGTCATTTCAAAAAACGATAATGCATTGGTTTCAAAAAACGACTTATTTCGCTTAACAAAACCAATTACAAACTGCTTACTTACTTCTTCTCCATTTATTTTAATACGTTCTCTAAAATCCTTTAAATGCGGCGATGTATACAAGCCAACCTTTAATCCTGCCTCTTGTAATACAGATGCTAACATATGACTAGTAGACCCTTTTCCGTTAGTGCCAGCTACATGAATAGATTTAAAATGATCTTGCGGATTGTTTAGATGATTAACAAGTAAAATGGTATTACTCAAATCTGTTTTATACGCAGATTTACCTTGCCTTTGATACATTGGTAGTTGAGAAAACATCCAATTGAGTGTATCTTGATACGTCATTATTTATTGCCCTAATTTGAAGTTAACTTTAACAAAACCAATCTGTTTTGTTGGAGCTTTAGAGTCTGCGCGCCATTTATGCGATAAGGCTATTTTTTTAGCGGGATCTAATAAGCATTTAGCAGTATTTGTAGTTCCTTTAACGCCTGGGGTTGCTTCAATAACATTACCATTTTTATTTACTACAATTCTAACGATAACCATCCCAGATTCGTTACAATCTTGTTTTAAAGTTTTATATGACGCTCGACCTCTACCATTTAATCCATAACCTACACCACCGCTTCCTGTTCCTCGATCTCCAAAATAACTTGGTGCATACGGGTCGCCATCTAACTGTCCTTTATCTCCTGCTTTATTATCGTTGCCTTCGCTTCCAGTTTCTGTCCCTTCAGATTTGCTAACACCACCAATTAAATCATCTAACTTTTTCTTTTTTTCTTCTTGTTCGCGTTTTTCTTTAGCTATTCGTTCTGCTTCTGCCTTAGCTTTAGCATCTGCAATAGCTTTTGCTTTAGCTTCGGCTTCTTTCTGTTTTTTAATCGCAATTGCCTCGTCGTTATTCTGAGTTAAAACGTCTTCTTTAGCTTCTGAAGATTTTGTTGGTTCTGTTTTTGAAGCTTCTGGTTGAGGAGGTTGTTCAACTTTTTTAGGTTCAGATTTAACAGGTTTTTTAGGCTGAACTTTACCTTTACCAAAATTGGTAGTTCCAAAATTTACCGCAACGCCATATTCTTCTGGTGGATCCATATAAGGCGCGCCCACAACAAACAAAAGCACAAGGAGTATGGCTGTAATCAACGCCGTGATTCTAGCAGAATTCCTTTCATGTTCTGTTTCAAAATATTTCATGCACTATATTATTATCTTATCATGGCGAATTTTGTGAAGCTACCTTATGATAAATACTTTATTTAAAAAATTACCACGTCTTTCGTTCCTCTTTCCTCGTAATGACACTTTGTTTATTTAGGTTTTACAGCTAAAATAACTTTAAATTTATTTCTGTTAGCTATATCCATCACTTTTACAACATTCTCAACAGGTACAGATTTTTCAGCTCTTAAAACAATGGTTGGTTTTTCTTCTGAAGAAAGCGCCGCTAACAATTCATTTTCTAAAACACTTTCACCAACTCGTTTCTGATCGATGTAATACGTTAAATCTTTTTTTATGCTTACTGCTACCGATTTTTTATTCTCTGTTTTTCCGCTTGCTTTTGGTAATAAAATATCAATAGCATTGGTTGTTACTAAAGTAGAAGCAATCATAAAAAATATAAGAAGTAAGAATACAATATCTGTCATTGACGACATATTGAATTCTGGGGTAACTTTATTTCTTCCTCTAAAGTTCATATATTTAGTTTAAAAGTTGAAAAGCTTTAAAAGTTGGAAAGTTCTTTTTAACCTTCAACTTTCTAACTTTAAAAACCTATTTTAGGTAGGTTCGTTTAAATGATCTAAAAACTCTAACGAATTAGCTTCCATTTGATACACTACTTTATCAGTTTTTACCACTAAGTGGTTATACGCAATATAAGCAACAATACCCACAATTAATCCTGCAACTGTTGTTGTCATAGCTGTATATAAACCACTTGCTAAAACATCCATTTGTATAGTCCCACCTGCATTGGCAAGTTCAAATATGGCTAATATCATTCCAATAACTGTTCCAAGAAACCCAATCATAGGGCCTGCTCCAGAAATGGTTGCCAAAATACTTACGTTTTTTTCTAAACCATAAATTTCTAAACGTCCCGCATTTTCAATGGCTGTATTAATATCAGCGAGTGGCTTTCCTATTCTGGAAATACCTTTTCCAATTAATCGAGATACTGGCGAATTTACCTGAGCACATAACATTTGAGCCGAATCAATCTTTCCTTTACTCACATGATCTTTAATTTGATTCATAAAATTTGAATCTACTTTAGACGCTGCTTTTATAGCAAAAATGCGTTCAAAATAAATATAAATGGCTCCAACAAGCAGTAAAAAAAGAACCGCTATAATAACTTGTCCAGCAGCACCTCCACTACTAATTAATTCTATAATTGAAAGTGTTTTTTCAACCGATTCACCATCCGTAAGCAACTCTGCTCCGTCTTGTGTGTTTTGTAATAATGTATTTAGCATATAATATAATTTATTGCAACTGTATAACGTTACTTTTTCTTCTTAAGTATATTAAAATAGTGTTCTTGTAAACATAAATGCTGCTGACCCCACGAGAAAACCAACTAAAGCTAACCATGAGATCTTTTTTAAGTACCAGAAAAAATCTATTTTTTCCATACCCATAGCAACCACTCCTGCGGCTGAACCGATAATTAACATACTGCCTCCTGTTCCTGCAGAAAATGCTATAAAGTGCCATAATTCATGATCTAAGGGTTCTGAGAACATGCCTAAACTAGCAGCTACCAACGGCACATTATCAATAACGGCAGATCCAACACCTAATAGTAAAACCACTAAATCTGAAACGCCACCAGAATGTAATTCTGTTCCTAGTTGTGGCATTGTTTCTTGTAATGAATTTGCAAACCCAAATAAAATCCCTAAAGATTCTAAAGCAGCAACAGCCATTAATATCCCTAAAAAGAATAAGATACTTGGCAATTCTATTTTAGATAATGAATAGTGTACCGGACTATGCATTGCGTGTGCATCACTTTCTTCTGCGCCATGTTCCGTCATACTAAATTTAGAACTACTATATATTTCAGCAAAAATAGCAACTACACCTAAAGATAACATCATGCCAACATAAGGTGGTAAATGGGTTATCATTTTAAATATAGGCACAAAAACTATAGCTCCTAGACCCAAATACAGCATGGTACCGCTAAACTTAGACTTCTTTTTCTCCTCGGCTTCTTCAATATCTAAATTACCTTTAAATGCGGGTAAAAATGACGCAATTAACGCTGGCACTGCCATGCATAATAAAGACGGCACAAATAAATACCCAATTAAGTGTCCTGTGGTTACTTTTTTACCAATCCATAACATCGTTGTGGTTACATCTCCAATTGGAGACCATGCACCACCAGCATTGGCAGCAATAATAATTAATCCTGCAAACCAAATGCGAACACTTCTATCTTTTACAATTTTTTGAAGTATAGATATAAGTACAATGGTTGCAGTTAAGTTATCAATTATTGCAGAAAGTATAAAGGCTAGGATTGAAAAAATCCATAAAATTTTTGTCTTCTTTTTTGTTTTTATAAAGTCTTTAATTGTAGAAAACCCATCAAAATAATCAATAATTTCAACAATAGTCATGGCTCCCAATAAAAACACCAATATCTCTGAAGTTTTACCTAAATGATGCAACAAGGTTTCTTCCATAAGATGCATCTTTTCTTCATGCCCAAGCAACCCAAAGTTTTCTAATAAAGCATGTTTTCCAGAATCAAACCACTGCGGAAAGCTTTCTAAACCTAAAGCAATTAACGCCCAACAAATAGCCATCATTACTAAAGCAGGGATTAATTTATCTATTTTTATACTATGCTCTAAGGTAATGGCTAAATACCCCATTACAAATACTAAAATAATCGCTGCTTCCATAAATTTATCTTTAAATTAATTGGTTTAAGGCAATCTCATATGCTGTTGCACTTAAACCTGTTTTAGATTGGTTTTTATTATAAACTTTTTCTATTGCTTCTTTAATTTTATTTGATGTATCATTAAATATGGCTTCGTCTGTCATCTGCACACGACGCTCCATAAAATATGCAAAAACACGAGCCATTCCACAATTTGAAATAAAATCTGGTATAAGACTCACTCTATAATCGGTATGCTCCATAATTGGTCCGAAGAAAATTTCTTTATCTGCAAACGGTACATTTGCGCCACAAGATATAACTTCTAAACCACTATCAATCATTTCATCTATTTGATGACGTGTAATTAATCTTGATGCTGCACATGGTGCAAAAATCTCGGTTTCTATAGACCAAATTTTCTCATTTGCTTCCTTAAACGGAATCAAATTATTTGCCACTAATATATTACTTGTTTTTGCTAGAAACAAGTTAGTAATTTCTTTGAAAGAAAAACCGTCTTCATTAATTAAACCTCCTGCAATATCGATAATGCCTACAATTTTGGCTCCCATTTGCGATAAGTAAAACGCAGCAGCAGCTCCAACATTTCCAAAACCTTGTATTACCGCTCTTTTTCCTTCTACATTACCACCATAAATATTATAATATTGTTTAACAGCTTCGGCAACGCCAAAACCTGTAATCATATCTGCAACTGTATATTTTTTCGATACACTTGGCGAATATCCTTGACTTTCTATAACTTTAATTACACCTTGGCGCAATTGCCCAATTCTGTTAATTTTATCTGCTTCTGTTGGTTTAAAATGCCCGTTAAAAACGCCTTCTTGTGGGTGCCATACACCACTTTCTTCTGTTATGGGAATGACTTCATGAATTTCATCAACATTCAAATCCCCACCTGTTCCATAATAACTTTTTAATAATGGAGAAACGGCTGCATACCAACGCTCTAAAACGCCTTTTTTTCTTGGATCGTTCGGATCGAAATTAATTCCAGATTTTGCACCTCCAATGGCTGGACCAGATACCGTGAATTTTATTTCCATGGTTTTTGCTAAGGACAACACCTCATTCATATCTAACCCTTTTCGCATTCGTGTACCGCCACCTGCAGCACCACCTCGTAACGAATTTATAACCACCCAACCTTCTGCTTCGGTTTCAGCATCTTTCCAATTAAAAACAATTTCTGGTGATTTATTTTCGTATTTATTTAATAATTCTTTCATTTAATATAATCGTTAATTCTTATTTAGCTTGTGTTCAATATCAATTTTAAATGTTTTATTAAGCGTAGCTAAAGTTGATTCATAACGATAAGTGATTTAAATTATTAATTCAACAAATATAAAAAACTAAAATCCTTAAAGATTAATTTTTTGCTATTTTTAAGGGTAGTAAATTTTACCAGAACTATGGTTTTTGGAAGCACCTGTAACGCGCTTTAAACAATTGATTTCATTTCTAAGTTTTAGCACACCTAAAAAGCCAAAAATTAAGGCTTCTTTAAACTCAACAATACTATTTGAAGGTATTATAATATCATTTTTTGAATGGTGCTTAAGTTGCTTAATAAGAAAATTATTATAAGCGCCACCACCTGTAACTAATACAGATCCTTTATTTTTTTTATTTATTTCTGAAGCTATTTGTATTGCCATATGCTCAACACATGTTCGTAATATATCTTTAATTTCTAAATTATAAGAATCGATTAATGGAAAAACGTGTGTATTCACCCATTCTAACCCCAAAGATTTGGGATGCTTTTCTTGATAAAAACCTAAAGCGTTTAATGCTTCAAGTAATTTATTATTTATACGCCCAGATGTAGCTATGTTGCCTTTGTCATCATAATCGAACCCTAATAATTTTACATAATGATTTAGCACAATGTTTACAGGACAAATATCGAAAGCTATCGTATTAGCATGCACTGTTGTTGATATGTTAGCAAAGCCTCCTAAATTCAAACAAAAATCAAAATCTGAAAACAACAACCTATCGCCAATAGGCACTAACGGTGCGCCTTGACCACCTAATTTAACATCCTGCGTTCTAAAATCACAAACCGTTAATTTATTAACCAAATTAGCAAGGTTAGGTTTATTTCCAATTTGATAGGTTAACTGATTTTCTGGCCTATGTAAAGCTGTATGACCATGAGAACAAATTGCATCTAACGCTTTAATATTATATTTTTTTATAAAACGGTTAATAACTGATGCCATGTACTCGGTATAAGCTACATCAATATTCTCCAATTCATCTACAGAGTTAAACACCAGTTTTTTAAGTACCGCCTTCCATTTAGGCGTATAACTAACCGTTTCGGTATAAACAATATCAAATTTCCAGATCGTATGCCATTGAAATTTAACATAAACTAAGTCTACACCATCTAGTGATGTGCCAGACATTACCCCTACAACATTATACGTATTTTTTATCATAAAATGTAAAAATAACAATATTCATTAAACATATTCCATTAAAATGATATATTTGTATATATTTTTTATCAAATCAATAATTACTTCTTATTATGGATTTCAACTTATCTGAAGAGCATATTATGATTCGTGATGCTGCTCGCGATTTCGCTCAAACCGAATTACTTCCTGATGTTATAGAACGTGATAATTCTCAAACTTTCCCTGATGAATTAGTCCGTAAAATGGGCGAACTAGGTTTTATGGGCGTAATGGTCGATCCTAAATATGGAGGTAGCGGTATGGATGCTATTTCTTATGTTTTAATTATGGAAGAATTATCGAAAATTGATGCCTCTGCTTCTGTGATGGTTTCGGTAAATAATTCGCTAGTGTGTTATGGTTTAGAAGCTTATGGTAATGAAGAACAAAAGCAGAAATACCTAACAAAATTAGCTACTGGCGAGCAACTTGGTGCGTTTTGTTTAAGCGAACCTGAAGCTGGAAGTGATGCCACGTCGCAAAAAACAACAGCCATAGACAAAGGAGATTATTACCTTATTAATGGCACAAAAAATTGGATTACCAATGGTGGTCGTGCCGATGTGTATTTGGTTATTGCGCAAACCGATAGAGATAAAGGTTCTCATGGTATTAATGCTTTTATTGTTGAAAAAGGTATGGATGGTTTTCATATTGGTCCTAAAGAAGATAAATTAGGTATTCGTGGTAGCGATACGCACACACTTCAATTTAATGATGTAAAAGTCCCTAAGAAAAATAGAATTGGAGCTAATGGTTCTGGGTTTAGATTTGCCATGAAAACACTTTCTGGTGGTCGCATAGGTATTGCTGCACAGGCTTTAGGTATTGCTCAAGGTGCTTACGAATTGGCTTTAAAATACTCTAAAACGCGTAAAGCGTTTGGTACAGAAATTTCTAATCATCAAGCCATTGCTTTTAAACTTGCCGATATGTATACAGACATTACTGCTGCTAGACATTTAGTTATGAAAGCAGCTTGGGATAAAGACCAAGGAAACAATTACGATATGTCTAGTGCTATGGCTAAATTATACGCTTCTAAAGTGGCTATGGAACACACTGTTGAAGCGGTACAAATACATGGGGGTAATGGTTTTGTTAAAGAATACCACGTTGAACGTTTAATGCGTGATGCTAAAATTACACAAATTTATGAGGGGACTTCT
Organism: uncultured Flaviramulus sp.; assembly: GCA_947487155.1. Taxonomy (GTDB): domain Bacteria; phylum Bacteroidota; class Bacteroidia; order Flavobacteriales; family Flavobacteriaceae; genus CANLXL01. The sequence goes on along the minus strand of CANKVS010000082.1, from coordinate 369 downwards.
GAAATCCAGAAAATTGTGATTTCTAGGAGTTTGATAAGGGAATAGAATTAGTCTTGTATTATTTGTTTTTGGAGGGTTATCCTTTTTTTGACGTAAGAATAGACTAAATTTTAATTTGTTAATCATCTTTTGTAAAGATTAAACAAATGAAACTACTCTAAACTTAACATATAAATTGACTATCCAACAAATGTTTATTTATTGAATTCAATTAAATAAGATATAAAAGATTCTTTTGAAGTTAGCTCAAAGGTTATCAGTTAACAATCGTAAAAAACGCTTTATATATATGGAGGCTACTGAAAAAGTCACGAACTTAAATAAAAGCGGTAAGTATTTTAGATACTTGCCGTTTTTTGTATTTTGTAT
>CANKVS010000081.1 GCA_947487155.1 uncultured Flaviramulus sp. | reverse complement strand
TGTCAAAAATGTAGAATTCTTCCTCTTCAGACTAACTACTATTTTTGCTTAACACACAACAATTGGTCTTGATCCCTGAATAACAACATGTTGTAATTTATATAGAACGAAGCATGAGTGACGAGGAATCTCAGAATAATGAGATTCCTCCTCGTTCCTCGTTCGGAATGACAAAACCAATTATTTTTAACATTAAAACATTGATAACAAACTGATTAACAATCAATCTTAGGCTAATACTATTTTAGTTTTCCAAATTATCTAAAACCAAACGCAGCTCGCCATAGGTATATTTATCGTCTATTTGGTGTTTTAAATCTGATAGGTTTTCAAATTTATGTTTAGGGATAAGTTCTTTTAACTCTTTATAATGTGTTTCGGAAATTAGGTCGGTTATTTTTACTTCGCCAGTTGGTACAAAATGAGCTAAATGTCCTGTTATAGTATTGGGGTTGAGCTCTCTTTGGTTAGCTATTTCATCTATAGATTTTCCTGCTTTAAATAATTTTAAAGATTCTTTTTTAGTATCGCCTCGTTTTTTCTTGGGCTTTTCTACTTCAAAAATATCTACTGCCTTAGACGTTTCAATATCATGATCTTCACAATAGGTATGAATCACTTTTAAAATATCGTTTCCATATTTTTTAACACGGGTTTTCCCCATGCCGTTAACCTGTAATAATTCAGCTGTATTGGTTGGTAACGTTTCACACATTTCATACAAGGCTTTCTGAGTAAATACTTGATAATGTATTAAATCATTTTTTTGTGCAATATCATTTCTAAGTAGTCTTAACAACTCAAATAATTCAACATTGGTAGTTCCATCAATAACCGATTTTCGAGGTTTCTTAGGTTTTTCTTTTGCTAGAAAAACAGATTTTGCCCGCAGTTCTAAAAAGGTACTTACATTAAAACCTTTATCCAACGTTTGAAAGTATAATAGTTTGGTTGCCAATAATTCTTCAATAGTATCTAAAGGTTTATTAATATCCTTTTCAATAGCCTTATTATCTGTTGTAAAATTTATGCTTTTAAAAGGTTCGCTAATATTAGTTTTAGTTTGCTCGTTAAAGTATTGAATAGCCTTTACAAAACGTTCTTGAACGTCTTTACTAGATTCTGGAGTTTTTGCAGATTGCGCTAATGTTTTAAGTTGTGCTTTAAAACTATTGCTGATTTTTAATAGATTGGTTACGCATTCCTTAATTGTATTTAAAGGGGTTTCGATTTGTCCCTCAATACTATTTCTATTTTTATAGTAAACATCTAAAATACGACCTACAGGGTATAAGAACTTGTAAAAATCGAATAATTCGGAGATTAAATTTAGCTGAAATTCAGCTTTCGATTGTTGCAATATCTTTTCATCTGGTTGATTCTCTTCAGCACTTTTATTAAACGATATAACATTAGTATCACTTATAATTTGGCTAGAGTTTATCTTATTTTTTAACACCAAGCCTTCTAAAGATTTACATCTGCTTAGTGCCACATAGGTTTGCCCATGCGCAAAAGCTCCTTGAGCATCTATAATGGCTTTTTCAAAGGTTAACCCCTGACTTTTATGAATGGTAATTGCCCATGCTAACCGTAAAGGCATCTGTGTGTATGATCCTATTTTATTTTCTGAAATGGCTTTGGTTTCCTTATCAACCGTATAATTTATATTTTCCCAAATTTCTGGTGTGGTAATAATGTTAAAGTCATCATCAGGACATTTTACAACCACCTCATCCTTATCTAACAAAATCACCTTTCCTATTTTGCCATTAAAATAGCGTTTTTCGGGAGTGCTATCATTTTTAATAAACATAACTTGAGCACCTACTTTTAAAACCAATTCTTCCTTGTTTGGGTAAGCATATTCTGGAAACTTTCCTTCTATAGCTGCATTATAAGTATGTGCTTTTGTTTTTAATTTAGAAAGCTCTGTATGGTTTGTTTGTTCTGCTTTATTGTTATGTGTAGTTAAAGCAATATAACCTGCTGTTTCATCTGGCACAAAGTTAGGTTGATAACATTTGTTTAATTCATCTGCCGATTCTTGAGATAAAACATTATTTCTAATTTCATTAAGAATATTAATAAATTTAGGATTATCCTGTCTGTAAATATGCTTTAATTCTACAGTAATAGCATGGCATTCTTGATAAGCGTGACTACTAAAAAAGAATCCGTTTTTATAATACGTTTTTAATAGTTGCCATTCGTTTTCTTTAATAACTGGCGATAATTGCTGCAGATCGCCAATCATTAATAATTGCACACCACCAAACACTTTGTTTCTATTTTTAAAACGCCGTAATGTTTTATCTATACCATCTAATAAATCGGCACGTACCATACTAATTTCATCGATAACTAAAAGATCTAAAGACTTAATAATATTTATTTTGGTTTTGTTGAATTTTCTATTAAAACCAGAAGATACTCCTAATTCTACATCGGGTAAAATAGGACCAAAAGGCATCTGAAAAAACGAATGTATAGTAACGCCTTTAGCATTAATAGCCGCTACACCTGTTGGCGCAACTACCACCATACGTTTTAAAGATTTCATTTTTAACTTATGCAGAAAGGTTGTTTTCCCTGTTCCTGCTTTTCCTGTTAAAAACACATGCCTATCTGTATTATTTACAAAATCCCAAGCTAAATCAAGTTCTTTATTATCCATAGATTAGTATGCACTAAAAATCATATAAACATAAAAAATTAACAATGAATAAAACCTAAAAAACAGAATAATTTCAATACTAATTATTTTTAAAAGCAAAAAAAATACCCAAGCAAATAAATTCACTCAGGCATTTTCAAAACAAACTAAAACTAAACTAATTACTCAAATCTTTTATTCTAATATTACGGAACCATAATTCTGATCCATGACCAAGGAATCCAATATGTCCCTTGTTTCGTTTTAACCCTGGATGATCTTTATGATCTACCGTTCCATTTTTAGAAGCTTCTGCCATGTTTCCATCAACAATTACATGACCATTCACAATAATTTTAATGTCATCACCCTTAACAATAACTTCTTCTGTATTCCATTCTCCAACTGGTTTTAAAAATCCTCTTTTAGCAGCAATAATACCATACACCGAACCATGATATTGGTAAGGTTTTAAATTTTTATAAATGGCTGCTGTATTATCTAAAATTTGAAGTTCTTTACCAACATAAGCCGCATCACCTTTTAATGGTGTGTGAATACCTAATCCGTTATTAGCACCTGGTGTTAATTTAAATTCAAACTTAAACACAAAATCCGAATACTCTTCAGCAGTATATAAGTTTCCGTGCCCACCTTGTTTAGGGTTTACAAATATCTCGTTATTTTCAACTAAATAATCTGTTTTGTTACCAATCCAGTGGTCTAAATCTTTTCCGTTAAAAAGCGATTTAAATCCCGAAGCTTTTTCTTCGTCACTTAACAACACATCACCAGATTCAATTTCACGAACATATACATTTTTAAATCCTAAATCTTCACCATGCGCCTGTAATTCAATCGCTTCTTTTTTGAAAATTGGAAGGTTTCTATCCCAATAATTTTCTAAAACAACATTATTGGTTACAAGCACACCATTTAAATGAACCGTTACACGCTCACCAACCATTTTTATTCTAAACGTATTCCATTCGTTAATAGGGTTATCTGCTACAACCAAAGGATTACGTTCATTTTTTTTATTATTGTACAAACCGCCACTTCCTACTTGAGCACCAACATTTGTTCTTGCAATGTCCCAAATTTGCACTTGAGGCGTTCCTCTTAAATAGATACCGCTATCACCACCATTAGTAATCTTCCAATCTACTAGCATTTCAAAATCGCCATAATCTTTTATAGAACAAATATTATTATAGCCTTCGCCTTTAAAACCAATAACACCATCTTTTACAAACCAATCTTGTAGCATTTGCTCATTGGCTTTTACTTGTGCTTTTGCCAATTCTTTTTTCGACATTTTTCCTCGGGCAATTGGGTTTTTAACCAAACCTTCCCAACCTGTTAAATCTTTACCATTAAAAATAGAAACAAAGCCTTTTTCTGGCGACATATTATTTAAAAACTCTTTAACATCAATTTTTATATATTGACTATCTGGTCCTGTTAAATTATTGGCACTTCTAGAAACAATATCTCTAACTACATCGCCACTTAATCCATCTTTTTTCCTTGGAGTAGGTAACGCAATTTTAATAGCCGCACTAGATGCAGCCCTCATAAGAGCTTTATCTTCTAGAAATTCTGAAACAAAAACTAAGGATAAAAAGGTTTTTATTTTTGAAGCTGCTGCAATAAGTTGTTGCTTTTCTTTAATAGATTTACAATAAGGCAAAAGCTTTTGCACTAATAATAGCTTTTGATCGTTTGGATAATTTGAAGCTACAGTTTTATTAATATAATATTTAAAAGCCTGTTGCCTTATAACCTTATTTTCATCTTTAACAGCAGTTTCAAACAATAAAGCAAGTGCATTATTTTGTTTCCAATTCGCCAAAGCTTTTAAGGCATTTCCCTTACTACTTACAGTAGTAGATTTTAACTGCTCTGATACTAACCCTAAGGCTTTGTCTGTACTTAGTAATGCTAAAATTGGAACTAATTTTGATTTATCTGAAAAGTTTTGATACGATTCGTAAATAACATCTGCATTAGCTTTTTCATTTGAGCTAAGTGCATTTACAATAGCTTCTTGGATGTTTTCAATGTTTTTAGAATCGTTTTCTTCTGAAAGTGTTGAAATTAATTCTGGCAAATTCTTAGCACTTGAAACTAATGGTAAAGCTGAACAAACAGCCGATTTTAAATCTGAATTGGGCGTGTTTAACAAACCATAAATGGCATCAAACTGTGCTGTTGCACGACGCTTAGACAATACATTTACAAGTACTTTTTTAGCTTCGGCATTTACCGTACTTAATGTATTTGCTAATAATTCTGAATCTTCAGAACTAACAACTTTTAATAATATTTCGCCAAGTGCGTTATATTCTGATGGCGATAAGTTTTCACTCAATAATTGTAGTAAAACCGGTAAACTTTTACGCTTTTCTTGACCAGACAATGCTTTAATACCTGTTATTCTAACAAACTCATCATCATCTTTTAAAGCTGGTAAAATACATTTATCGAATACAACAGCTTCTTTTCTAGAACTTAACATACGTATAACTAAAGGCTTTGTAGTTATCGGGTATTTTTTATATGCTTTAACCCATTTTGTTACCTCGCTAGAAGACAGGTTTTTTGAAGCCGCCAAAATTACCGAAGCACTGTATTTATCATTTTTGTTTTTAGCTTCTTTAAGTAGTGTTTTGGTAAATGATACACCTTGAATATCTCGAAGTAAATGAATTGCAGCAGATCTAAAATGCAGTTGATCTTCATCTGTACAATTCTTTAATATTAAATTAGCTACTTCCGAACTCAACGTTACATTCCCTTTTTCTTTTAAACGTTCGCCATATTGAACCAATGCTACCATAGATTTTGATTCATCTAGCTTAAAATTAGATTGGTCTACAGCACTAACAAGAAGCTCCATACTATTTACAGCTCCTATTTCTGATAATGCCGATAAAGCATATTGCTGTATTTCTTTTGAATCTGAAGCTACCAATTCTTCTAAAAACTTAACAGCTGGTTGATAACGTAATTTCCCTAAGGCATCAATTAATGCTATTTGTTTATTACCATTAGACAATTTTGCTACATCTAAAATTACGTTACTTGCTTCTGGAGTTCTTATAGCAGTTAACGCAGATAATGCTGGCTGAAAGTGGTTACCTTTTAAGTATGTATTAAGCAGATTAACACTTTTATTACTACCACAAAGCACTAATCTGTCTATTAAAAAAGTTTTAATTTCATCATTATTTGCTTTAGCTATAGCCTTTAATAATACTTGTTCTACAACATTATCTCCAATCTTACTTTTTAAACCACCAGCATATATTGCTAAACTTTGTATGGCATATCTTGCACTAGTATCATCACCAGTTCCTAAAGGAACAAGCATATCTGTAAATTGAAGAATACCATCTTCACCTAAAGACATAATTTCTTTCATTAACTTATCTGAATGATTAAAATCTTTAGTAGGTAGTTGCGCCAAAACATCTGCCACTTTAGTTTCTAAAGTTCTATTTATTTGACCAGATATATTAAAAGGTACACACAGTATTAAAAAAAGAGTACCAAAAGTTATAATTGCTTTTTTCATTGTAAAATTATAGTTAGTTTTTAGTGAGCCCATGCTGTTCTCATTGGTTGATTAATTAATCTATTGGCTTCTTCGTCGTTTATAAATTCTTGTTTAACAGGATCGAACTCTAAAGTTCTACCTAAACGAAGTGCAATAATCCCCATATTAACTACAGTTGCAGATCGGTGTCCGTTTTCTTCATTAAGTGCAAATTTTTGTCTGGTTTTAACAGATTCTGAAAAAGAAGTTATTTGTTCTTCAGGATCTGGAATACCACTAATAATACCTTCTAAATTAGGGATAGTAGACTTAAAACCATTATATATTTTCCCATTAGGGCCTTCAATATAAGCTGCGTTTTTGTCGGCATTCTCACCGTCTAAAATTATTTGACAACCATCGGCATAGGTATAGGTGATTTTTCTCCAAGTTCCTATAGCATCATAATGCTGTTGTGGTGCATCTACTTCTACCTTAACAGGACTATCATTGTCTTTTCCTAGAAAATATTGCACAGGGTCTATATAATGCTGACCCATATCACCTAATCCACCTCCATCATAATCCCAATATCCTCTAAAAGTAGAATGCACTCTATGTGAATTATATGGTTTTTCTGGTGCTGGTCCTAACCACATATTATAATCTAAATGGTCTGGTACCGCTTGAGGCGTTAAATTCTCTTTTCCTACCCAATAAAACTTCCAGTTAAACCCAGTAACACCACTTATAGTAACTTTTAAAGGCCATCCTAAAGCACCGCTATCAACTACTTTTTTTAGCTTTTTAACTGGCGTTCGCATTCCGTAAAAATTATCTTTAAACCTAAACCAGGTATTTAATCTAAACATTCTTCCGTGTTGCTCCATAGCTTCAACCACACGCTTTCCTTCACCAATTGTTCTGGTCATAGGTTTTTCGCACCACACATCTTTTCCTGCTTCGGCTGCCATAATAGACATGATTCCGTGCCAATGTGGAGGCGTTGCTATATGCACAATATCTACATCTGTTCTATTTAAAACTTCTCTAAAATCTCTATAGCCTTTTACACTATTGCCTACTTTTTTAAGCGTATTAGCAAGGTGCTGTCCATCCGCATCACAAATGGCGACTAATTTAGTTCCTTCATATCCTAAGTGTCCTTGTCCCATACCACCAACTCCTATAACAGCTTTAGTAAGTTGATCACTTGGAGCTAAAAAATTAGTTCCACCCATTACATGTCTAGGAATAATTGTAATTCCAGCAGTAATAGCTAAAGTCTTTTTAACAAAATCCCTACGATTTGATCCTGATTTTCCCATAAATATATTCGTCTTAATATTTCTAATTTATAGCAACAAAGAAATGACATCTTGTGTAAAATAAGGGGTAACGAATGGGGTAATAAATAAAATATTTTATTTTTTTTCTATTTTTTGAACTGAAGTAATTTCTTCAAAAGAAACTGAATAGCTCTCTTTATAAATTTTATAATAAAGTTTTACAAAATTATCATGAGCTTTATAAGCTAAACTTAACTTACCTTGTTTAATTAGTGCTTGTAATTTTAACTGATGTGCGCGTTCATTCAAATCGTCATATAAACATATTACTTCGGTTAAGAGAAGTACTAATTCGCTATGCTTTTCAAGATCTAATATTTCAATAAAACTAAGGCATTGTTCTATAATTTGATTGCTGAATTTTTCAATAAACGGATCTAGCCATGGTTCGCTTGAATTTGAAAACAATCGCCCTCTTTTTAATATTTTAAGGAATTGTGGTAATTCTTCTTCTAATTCTTTTATCGTATAATTACTATTTGAAAAAGCATACAAATACTCTTGAATTATTTGGTAATCGCAATAACAGTTTTCAGTTAATTCAATAAACCAAAATTTATTTTTAAATATTAAATTAATTCCAGCACACGAGTTAAGTATTGATCGTAAATTATTAATGTTTGTTCCTCTAGTATTTTTTGCCTTTTGTAAGCTCATTCCTGGCCACAAAAATTCAGTAAGTTGTTTTGTTGAAATTCCTTTTTTGACTCCTTGATTACTATATAAAAATACAATTACAAATATTTTTTTCAGTAAGGGAGATAATTTATCTGAAACATCTACACCTTCTGTATTAATAATTACGAGTTTCCCAAAGCACAAAACACTTTCTGAACCATCACTCTTAAAATTATTTTGAGCAAATGCTTGACTTTTTTTAAATTTCTTTTGCCTTATTACAGGAACAAGATTTTTTTTCTTTTTAGACCGATACTTTTTAAATAGAATGAATGCTATAACACATAAAACTAAAAACATGACGAAAATTGTTTTTAAACTCAAAACAAAACCATTCTCATCTCTTCCTTCATACAGAAACAATACTTCGCTACCATTTAACTCACGTTCCCATATTTTAATATCTGCTAAATAGCCGTTAAAAAATTCTTCCCATAAATTACTTCCTATAAGAATGTTATAATCGGATGTTACATATTCAGAAATCAAATTCACTTCTTCTGTTAATTTTCCATTAACATAGAAAAACAATTTATTATCAATTTTAGAATGTGCTATGGCAATATGTGTCCATTCATTTAAGGGGATTTTAGATACTTTAGAGATATAATCTTTTATTCCAGCCATGGTAAATGTTAAAAAACCATTTCTTAATTTCACAACAAAATTATCGCCTTTTCCTAAAATACTGTTATTAAACCCTAAACTTGTAGGCTTTACCCAAGCTGTAATAGTGAAACTTTCTTGCAATGATTTTTTGCTTTCAATTCCTGTATCTATATAACTCCTGTTATTAAAATAGCCAACTTTACCATGCTCTTCATCTGGTTTAATTTCTACATTATTTATAAGCAGTTCTTTATCATTTTCTTTTATCTTGTTTTTAAACTTTGGATTGAATACAAAATGATCAGACAATTCGTAAGCAACATCTAACGGGAATCCAATAAACCTTTTACTGTTTTTTATATTTTCAGGCGTGGTATAAATAATATCTGGTGAAAAGTGATAACCAGCTTTATAGGGAATTAACACTGGTAAACTTTCATCTTTTAAAATAGGAAAACTAAAATGCCCATTAACGATGGAATTATTATACGTTTTAAATCTAACACCATTAATTAATTCGCCTGTTTCTGTTTCTACAACACCATAAACCTGTCTTAAAGTATTTAGATTATTAATAATACTATCTACTTTTAACAACGAAGATGTATTAGGCTGAATAAAATCTGGCAATTTCCCAGATTGTTTCCAAATTTTTGAAAATACATGGTCTGATAATCCAGTGCTGTCTTCTATTTTAATAAAACTAAATTTACTAGTCTTAATAAATTTAAATGAAATACTATCTAGCTGTTTTATTTTTGAGAATTTGATAGTATCCAAATCACTTGGTTTCCTATAAATAAGAAACAAGTCCTTCATCAAATTATTCTTAATTTTATTTTCAGATATAATAATTAAGCTATCATTATATTTTTTATATAGTTTTAAAAATGAATAATTTACACTATTACTATTAGATAACATAATAGCAAATGTTTGTTTTTCATTTAATACAAGTTTTATACGGGAAAGAGGTATTGAATCTAAATTTAATACTATATATGGCTTTTGATAAGTGTTTAATTTTTCCTGAAAAACTGCACTATTTACTTGAGCATTGCATACACTAACCAGTAAAAGGAATAATACAAAATAGTATTGTAAAGGTTTGTTATTCAAGTTAAAAACTAATTATCAGTAAATACAGGTTAAACCACCAATAACATTTAATGTCACGGCTTTATACAAATGGTAAATTTAATAATTTAATTGGTTAGTTTTTGAAGAAGTGATTTAAAAAGATGTGAACTCTAAACTTTAAAAGTTATTACGCTTTATTATGACACCCTCAACTTTAAGGTATAAAACTATTAACAAATTTGAAACTGAAATATCCAACATAACTGCTTAAATAGCATAATTAATTATCTATTGTTTTGTTATAACTAAATTGAAATGATTGTTGAAGTTAATAACTGAATAAACGATATTAATTAACTACTAATCTCAAAAACCTTTTAAACAAAAAAATCCTCAACAAATAATGTTGAGGATTAAAAATTCTAAATTAAATTTAGAATAAAAAAG
>CANKVS010000080.1 GCA_947487155.1 uncultured Flaviramulus sp. | reverse complement strand
AATGCAAGGTCTTGTCTTTTTTATGCAAAAATAGCATTCCTCATCAAATTTACACACAACTTTTGAGATTGATCCTTGATTTGGTTAAAAATGTGACCAATTCGGTTATCAAGTCTTAAAACATATAAAAAAGGTAACCGAATACTATGATTTGACTTTTGTTTTTAATGTTCAATTTTAAAAACAAAAATTATGAAAAACACAAACACTTTCAGTGTTCTGTTTTGGCTAAAACTTGCCAATGCCAAAAACGGAAAAGCACCTCTTTATGCCAGAATTACCGTAAATGGAAGACGTGCAGAACTATCACTAAAAAGAAAACTCCTTGTTTCCAATTGGGATGCCAACAAAAACAGATTGAAAGGATTAAGTGATGAAACCAAGATATTCAACAATTATCTGGAACAAGTTCATGCTAAACTCTATGATAGTTGCAGGCTACGGAGCTTTTTTATTAAAAAACATAATTTCATCTATTTCAAAAGCTAAAAGGTATCAATGCATATAATATTTTTATAATTGATATGTTTTTACTGTAAAAAAACGCCTATTTATTGGGACTCCGAGACTTTTTACAGTAAAAGTTAGATTGTCACTACCTGAGCAAAATAATTCCTGTCTATAGGGGGTTCCAGAGGATTTGCAGCAAATCTTGATTTTCCTATTTAGGTCTTTTTTTAAACAGCCCATGAACAAAGGCTTTACGGAGTAAATGAAACGTACCGCTGCGCCAGCACGGTACCCTCTTGCTTCTCCCTTAGTTTTACAAACGTACATTATATAGAGAATTTTTTATCATAACAGATTCTTGTAATTTGTAACTTTCTATCTGAGAAAAACCCTCTATAAATTATAATCTATGACCAAACTGATAAGCGCAGATTGTATTTCTCGTTTTTCTAAAAACTAAGTTTATTTATTAAAAATGTTTAAAGTTGAATATACATAAAGACTGACACTAAAAAACATTTCATACCTTTCCTTAGTTCACTATAAGCTTTAGAAATATGATTTTCTACTGTTTTTATAGAGATTCCCATTTTTTCTGCAATAGCTTTGTATTTCATATTTTCATATTTGCTTAATAAAAAGACTTCTTTGCATTTTGGAGGTAACATATTTATTATTCTTTTAAGAGCTTCAATTCTTGATGATTCTTGATCTGTAGATGCAAATATTTCATAAGCAGCTTCTATTTTTAATTGATCCAAAAAAGCTGTTTCTTTTTTCTTTTTTCTAGCATGAATCAAAAATTCGTTGCGACAAATTTTGAATAAATAATTACTAATAGATAACTCTGGTTTTATGTTTTTTCTGTGTAACCATAGTTTAATAAAGGTTTCTTGAACAATATCTTTAGCAATGTCTTTATCGTTAGATAGTTTAAAAGCGTAATTAAATAATTTAGAATAATGTGTAGTAAATAACTTATTATAAGCTTCTAAACCCCCATTTTTAAGTTGTTTATGAAATTCTTTACTCATGGATTTAAAAGAATACGTTATATAAGTTTTTGCTAAAAATAATAAAACCTAACAATTAACTAGGGGTTTTTTATAATATCTGCATAGTAAATATATAAGATGGTAATAAATTATGAAATTAATAATTAATAAATACCTCAAAGGTGCTACAAATGATCTGGAGGAAAAAAAGCTTTACGATTGGTTGTTAGAAAACAACTCTAATGTACAAGTTTTTAAAGAAGAAGTTGCTTTTTATATGCTTAACAATTCTACAACTGAAATTGTAGATGAGCAAAAAGCCTTTGAAGAATTTAAAGAAACCATCAATAAAAGAGAAGAAAATAAGCAATCACGTGTTTTTTCAATTAAGAAATACTATAAATATACAGCAGCAATAGTCTTTCTATTATCTAGTATCTATTTTATTAATAATTCGTTAAAACTTAAAGAGGAAAACACTAATAAAATTACTAAAGACCTAAACATTAGTAATGATTTTAATCATAATATAGTATTAACACTTGGAGATGGCTCAACAAAAGTAGTTGAAAAAGAGCAAGAAGAATTGTCTTATGTTAATAAATCTCCAGAAGAACAATTAATATATAATGAAATTAAGGTTCCTAAGGGGCAAATTTTTAGACTAGTCTTGTCTGACAGCACAGTTGTTTGGCTCAATGCAGACACAAAATTAAAATACCCTAAGACATTTATTAGGTCATTAAAAACCAGAACCATTTTGTTGGAAGGTGAAGCCTATTTTGAGGTTGCCCATAATAAAGAAAAACCTTTTATAGTCAATACCAATGGTGTTAATGTAAAAGTGTTGGGAACTAAATTTAACGTGTCTTCTTATACTAATGATCCCTATATAAACACAACACTTGTAGAAGGTTCTGTAAATGTAATTGATACCAATAACACTAATAATTCCTTAATAATAACACCAAGTTTTCAAGTATCATTTATAAAAGAAAATATGCAATTGTCATCTGCAAAAGTAAAAACTTCCGATTATACATCATGGATGCATAAAAGAATAATTTTTAATACTCTTCCTTTTGAAGAACTTGTTTCTAAAATAGAACGCACCTACAATGTTGAGATTATTAATAAAAATGAGCAAATAAAAAACGAACTTTTTACTGGACAATTTGATATTGAAAAGATAGAAACTATTTTAAAAGCGCTTTCAACCAGTTTTTATTTTGAGTATGAAATCGATAAAAATATAATAACCATTAACTAAATATATATGATATAAACTAAACAAAAAAGGGAAATGCGCTAACATTTCCCAAACATTAAGACCATTCATTAAGAGAATTAATTAACAATCAAAACTTTTCAAAATTATGAAAAAAAACAAACTGTATTCCTTATTTAAGGAAAAAATCAATTGTTTATTTAAAAACAATTTAAAAATGAAGCTATCGCTTATATTGATCTTTTTTTCAATAGTACAAATGTTCCCTCACGATGGTTACTCTCAAAAAAGAGTTAGCCTTAATTTAGAGGACGTAACGATTAAACAAGTTTTTAACGAAATTAAAAATCAAACAGATTTTAAATTCTTGTATAGAAATAGCGTTATTAATGTAAAAGCCAAAGTTTCTTTAAAAGTAGAGAACAAAACTATAGAGCAAGTTTTAAATCGTCTATTTAAAAACGCATTGGTAGACTATAAAATTATTGATAAGCAAATTGTAATAACAAAAAAAATATTAAAAACGCTTATTAAGAAACAAGGCATAGAAATTAAAGGGGTTATTGCAGACAATAATAAGCAACCTTTGGCTGGAGCAAACATTCTAGAAAAAGGAACTACCAATGGAACAACTACAGATATAGACGGTAAATTTCTTTTAAATGTTACAGATGCCAATTCTGTATTGGTTGTATCTTATTTAGGCTTTACATCTAAAGAAGTTTCATTAAATGGAAAAAAGGAGGTAACAATAATCTTAGAAGAAGATGCTTCTAGCTTAGACGAAATTGTATTAACAGGGATAAGAGCTGCTCAGCAAAGAGCAATTGCTATTAAAAGAGAAAGCCCTGTTTTAGTAGATGCTATAACTGCTGAAGACGCGGGGAAGTTGCCAGACAGAAATATCTCTGAGGCATTACAACGTGTTTCTGGTGTTGCTATTCAAAGAACACGGGGTCAAGGAGATTTTGTATCAATAAGAGGGTTAGGTCCTGAATTTGTAAGAGGGTCTATAAACGGAAGAACTTTAGTGAGTGCTACTGAATCATTTAACCCAGTACTTTCTGGAGGGTTAGGTTCTAGTACAGGTAGAGCAACAAACTTTGATATATTACCTTCTGAAATTATAGAAACCATAGAGGTTTTTAAAACTAACGCAGCTGAACATGTTGAAGGGGGATTAGCAGGGTCCGTTAATATAAAGACCGCTAAACCCTTAAAAATAGGTAATAAATATGGACTTAGCGCAAGGGCGAGTTATTATGAATTTGCTGAAGAAACAAATCCTTCTTTTTCAGGTTTTGGTAGTTGGGTGAATGAAGCAAAAACCTTTGGCTTTGTTGGGTCTATAACTTATTCAAATAGAAAGATAAGAGAAGATGCAACTAGAACTTATGCTTATTTTCCTAATAGTCTTTTTGGAGATCCAACAACTTTTGATACAAATTCCGATGGTGCAGCTGATGCAGATATCAATGATCCTTATTTTCCGTTCTCAACTAGTATTGATAATTTTAATGAAGAAAGAGAGCGATTAACTATTAGTGGAACTTTAGAATGGAAATTGTCAGATAATTCTAAACTTACAGCAGATGGATCTTATTCAAAAAGAGATTTAAATTATTTGGATAAACAATCTATTTTAGAATTCCCACCGTCTTTTGGTAGATTAACTCCTGGAAATGGTTATGTAATAAACCCAGATGGAAGTGTCCAATACCCTTTAGGGTTAATTGTTGATGCTAGTAATACAGCTATAACATTTGGATCTGAAGGCTACGTTGGTTCAACCGTGGTTAATGCTACAGATGAGCAAACATCAAATGACAATATTTTTAACGGAGGTATAAATTTCAATCATAAAACAGATACTTGGGATATTAATTTGGATGCTAGTTTATCATCAACAACTTCAGATTTTTCATTTGAAAGAGGTAGTTTAAGAACAGGTACCGTTACAGATGCTTTTCCTGCGGTTTATCAAGTCAATCTTAGTAATGGGCTTTTAGAAGTTAATCCTACCGTTAGAGATTTATCAAATAACATTATTGATTTTACAAATGTGAGTAATTATTCAACTCATAATTTTGATATAAGAAATATTAATATTTCAGATACTGAATTTGCATTTAAAGCAGATTTTGAAAAGTCATTAAGTGGTTCTTTTTTCTCTGCTTTTAAATTTGGAACGAGATATAGAACTCGAAATCGCGAGAATGAACAAAGTGAATTTTTTGGACAACTCCCGTTTACTACAGGAGGTTCAGGGACATTACTTAGACTAAGTGCTGGCACTTCTGGTATAAGTACTAGTGGTATACAAAGTAATTTTATGAACGGTGATTATTCTAATGTTTTTGACACGTCTCAATTGCAATTTGTTTCAAGTCCAAGCGCTTGGAGGCAAGCACATATTGATGCTGGAGCTAATTTTCCAGTTGTTGTAGATCCAAATAATACTTATGATGTAAAAGAAAACACCATTGCTGGTTATTTACAATTGAATATTGATGGAAAAATTGGAAGTATTCCAGTTACCGGAAATGCAGGTGTAAGATTAGTGAATACAAATATTGAGACTAATGGTTCTGGTCAAGAATTGGCACAAGTACCAGTTCCTGGTTCAGCAATAAGCTTTGCAGAATTTATAGGTACTGCCGTACCGTATAGTCAATCTGAAAGTTATTTTAAAGCGTTACCAAGCATTAATTTAAAATTTCAAGCTACGGATGATATTTTTGTTAGAGCTTCATATTCAAAATCTATTACACGACCTCAATTTAATGACCTTGCTGGAGTAAGCATTAATTTTACCCAGAACATTATAAATAAAGCAGGGAATCCAGGTTTAAAACCTTATGAATCTAGTAATATAGATTTTGGTATGGAATGGTATACTGGTAAAGGAGGATTTGTTGGTATTTCTTTTTTTAACAAAAACCTGTCTAATTTTGTTACTAATGTTACAAGAACTAATGAGACTTTTATCGGTAATACTTGGGATTCTTTTATAACTAGAGAAAATCAAGGGGAAGGAAAAATTTCTGGTACAGAAATCTCGTATCAGCAACCTTTCTCATTTCTTAGTGGTGCTTTAGAAGGTTTTGGTGTCATTGCTAATTTTACTTTTGCAGATGGAGAACAAACTTTAAATAATGGAAGTCCTATAGCTTTTCCAGGAGTTTCAGATTTTAGTTTCAATTCTGCTTTATATTACGATAACGGTGGAAAGTTTAATGCTAGACTTGCATATACCTATAGAGATAAATTCTTAATATTAGCAAATGATGTCTTTGGTCAAGAACAATGGGTTGAAGATTATGGGCAACTTGATGCCTCCGTAAGCTATAAAGTATCTAAAGTTATTACCCTTTTTGGTGAGGCTGTAAACTTATCAAATTCAAGAAATAAGTTATTTACAACCAATGCCTCTTCTCCTGCGTTTAATTTTGAAAGACCAATTTCTGTAGAGCATGTGGGTATGCAATTAGGTTTTGGTGTTAGAGCAATTTTTTAATTACAAAATTATAGTATTGCAGTTTTTAAGTGAGTAGTTAAAACGACATTGCAAAACTTTTTGCAATGTCGTTTTTTATTACAATAGAAATGTATTGATAATAGTTTAAGTTTAAACAATAAAAGTATGACTAAAATAAAACTTCTCTTTGTTCTATTACTTCTATCAGTCTTAATTAATTGTGACAGTAAAGAAGAGTTTATTATTGAAAATGAATTCCTGTCCCGAGAGATAAAAATTGTAGATAATAAATTATATACATCATCAATTTATAATAAGATTTTTGATAAAGAGCTTTTACCTAAAAATACAGATGAATTCAAAATTCGGATTTCCAAAGGTACTGATAAAGAGGGAACAGATGTCGAGCTTACTTCGAATGCTTTCAGTTTTGTAAAAGTAATTAAAGATGGCACTAATGCTAAAGCTTTTTTATTAGAAAATAAACAGTATAAGATAGAAGTTGAAATTTATTACGATTTAGAAAAAGATGATTTTTATACTCATAAATGTTTAAAGATTAGAGCTAAAGAGGGTATTACTTTAGAGCGGATAGATGTAGAATTTTTAGAGGTTAAAGATGCATTTCAACCTTATAAGTTAAAACAAATTACAGCACAATCTTTAAATAAAATTACAACAAAGTCGGGTTATGCACCAGAAAGGGAAGAAAATACTACAGATTTTAAGTCTGGTCTTGGTCAGCCACTTTTCACTATAGAGAGTGCTACATTTTTTGGTATTGAGTTTCCAGCTGCTTCTAATTTTGTAAAAAATAATACACTTAACTGCGGATACCTTTGGGGTAAAGAATTAAAAGTAGGCGAAACTTATCAGACATACAAAGCAGTAGTTGGTGTAGCGGATGATTACCAATTTATAGACGAAGTTTTTTATGATTATATAAACGATATTAAAATAAGGCCACTACGCTTACAAGTACAATATAACTCATGGTTTGATTTTTATCAAGATGTAACAAAAGAAAAATTCGAGAAGAGTGTCAAAAAAGTATATCAAGAACTGATTACAGAACGAGGAATCAAACCTATTAACACTTATGTAATAGATGATGGCTGGCAAGACAGTTTTTCAAAAGAAGCCGATTGGTCAGATACATTATGGAAAATCAATACCGATCGATTCGCCCCTGATTTTAAAAGTAGTCATGAGCTTGTAAAAGCACAAAATGGCACCTTAGGGTTATGGTATAGCCCAGGCTGCTTTTTTGGAGCGAATAAAATGGTCAAAAAACTAGGAGAGCAAGGTTTTGAAAGTCTAGATTTCTCAATGTCAATGGCAGGCCCAAAATACATGAATGCATTTGAAGCACGCACGTTGGAATTGGCAAATCAAGGTATATCTTATTTTAAATTCGATGGGATTTTTGGACACTTGTACACTCGTGCATTTTAAATCAAAAGAAGAGGGGCAGCAGCAATGCCGCAACTCAATACTGAAGATTTTACTAGTACAGATACCAGATTGAATGATAGTAAATATGACGAATTAAAAACATATTATTTAGTAGCTGGTACAGAACGTCTTATCGATATTTTCACAAAAGTATCTGAGATTAACCTAGAAGTATTTATAGCCATTACTAATGGTGCTTATTTAAGTCCGTGGTGGTTACAGCATGTTGATTTGGTATGGCTTATCAATGCTGATGATGGAGCGATAGGAGATGGCAGATCGGGAGAACTGGTATATAGAGATGGAGTATACCACGATATTTGGAAAAAGGAAAACACTAAATACCCGATGCATGCTATCTTTAATCACGAGCCAAAAAAGGTAAAAACGGGAGAATCAAAAGCCAAATTTAGAGAATACCTGTTTATGAATCTTTCACGAGGTACAGGTTTTATAGAGTTTTATTTTAAAACTAAAAATTTATCTGAAGCAGATTGGGATGCAGTGGCAGAAGGCTTGGAATGGGTCTATGACGTCTTTCCAACGTTTGAAAATGTAAAAATGCATGGTGGAGATCCCCGAAAAGGCGAGGTGTATGGATACACAGCGTGGAAAGAGAATAGAGGCTATATTTCTTTTCATAACCCTTCTAAAGTAAAACAATCGTACACCATTTATTTAAACAGGACGTTGGGGAATGTAAAACAGAAAAATCAAAGCTTTAAGGTATCATCACCATTAATGAACACTTTCGAATTTTTAGGTAAAGAAGTTGTATATAATGATCAAATTATAGTAGTTCTTAAATCAGGTGAAGTAAAAGTATTGGACTTTAATAAAGAATGAATTTGAAAAAAGTGTGCAATTTTTCTTGTGTAATAATTAATGCCATATTATATTTGCAGCACCTTAAAAAAAGGTAAAACAAAACAAAAGTTCTTATCAAATAAGTTACCTATTCGGTTACCAAGTAAGTTTAATAAAAAGTAACTCTTTGATTATTAAAAACATAAAGGAAATGGTAGTCTACCTGCCACCCCGACAACACCGATGTCATTTGATATCAAACAATATCTAACTAAATGACTTTCAATAATTTAATTTTCATTGATTTCATTTAGTTAGTTTTAAAATCAAATAAAAAGGGAACAAATCGGGAACAGAACGGAGACAGTTCATTAACTTTTTTTTCTTATCTTTTCTAATGAAAGCAAGACTTTCAATGTGATTTAACTTTTGTGTTAGGATGTTTAACCTAAAACGAAAGAAAATGCAAACCTCAAAAACTTTCAAGATTTTATTTCGGCTAATCAAAGCTAGAAAAAAAAGTAACGGTGCACCAATTTATGTGAGAATTACAGTAAATGGAAACCGCACAGAATTTAGTACAAACTTATTTTATCCTATTGAAGAATGGGATAGTAAAATTGGTAGGGCTATTGGGAGAACTTCAAAAGCCAGAACACTAAATGACGAACTCGATACTATTAAAGTAGATTTGAAAGAATCGTTTAAAGAACTGGCAAGAGAAGGGCGATTCATTACAGCCCAAACAGTCAAAGCTCGTTATCAAGGAACAGACCATAGCAACGAAACTTTATTAGGATTATCTAAATACCACTACGATAAAAATAAGATAAAACTGGCTAAAGGTACTTTGAAAAACTACAAAACTACAGAAGTTTATTTAAAGGATTTTGTAAAGAAGCAGTATAAGGCATCTGATTTACCATTAGAACATATCCAGTATAGTTTTGTGGTCGATTTTGAGTTATTTTTACAAGATTCCAACAATCATTTAAGTAAAACCCAGCCTCTAAAGAACAATGGTATAATGAAACATATCGAACGACTCAATAAACTTATGAGTTTTGCTGAAAAATTGGGGTGGATTTCTAAACATCCTTTTGAGAAATACGAGTTGTCATATACCAAATTCAAAAATGGGTTTTTAACCGAACAGCAGTTAGAGCGTTTTGAATCGGAAGAATTAAACGAGCCCAAATTAAATCGTGTTCGAGATATATTTGTATTTTGTTGCTATACAGGTTTATCTTATATAGATGTAAATTACTTACCAGTGATAATATAGTAATGGGAATTGATGGTATGTTATGGCTCTCTATATATAGAGAAAAGAGCGATGAACCTGTTAAAATACCCTTATTGGATAAGGCAAAATCTATTCTGAAAAAATATGAGAATTTTGAAGATTCAAACAGGTTATTGCCAGTATGTTCCAATCAAAAAATGAATACTTATTTAAAGGAAATTGCAAATAAATGTGAAATAGATATTAAAGTAACTTGTCATATCGCAAGACATACATTTGCGACTACTGTAACACTTTCTAATGGTGTGCCAATTGCAACAGTTTCAAAGATGTTAGGACACGCCAAACTTTCTACTACTCAAATCTATGCAAATGTTGTAGAAAGGAAGCTACGTGATGATATGAACAATTTACAGGACACTTTAAATCGTAATCAGATAAGTGCATAAAATTTTGCGATTATCTGATAATATTTCAAAAATATAAGATTGAAAGTGTTAAACTAATAAAGTACAAAATTGAAGTTTTTAACCTAAAGTATTTTGATTAATGAAAGTTAAATCACAAAAAAACTGCTATAAGAAACCGTTTAGTACTATAGCAGTTTTTCAATTGTATTTACTCTTATTGAAATTTCTTTCCTTGCTATTTTTATAAACCTGAGTTCGATTAATATTAGATAAGATTTTAGTAGTAAAAAAGATAGATTTTCAGTAAATTAAAGTACTGAATT
>CANKVS010000079.1 GCA_947487155.1 uncultured Flaviramulus sp. | reverse complement strand
GTTGTGATTTGCGATGGAGATCCTAGCAAATCACAACTATTTAGTTCTGCTTAGAACTCTTCCGAACACTTATGTTTAAAAAACCTAACAGGTCTCTTTAATTTCACTTAATTACTTAAATTCGATTATTAACCAGTTTATTGTCAATATTTTAATATTAAAAATAATTAATTTTGTCATTCCGAACGAGGAACGAGAAGGAATCTCATTATTCTAAGATTTCTCGTCACTCATACTTCGCTCTATCGAAATTACAACATGTTATTATTCAATAGTTTACCTTTGTTTATTATATGGATTATTAATCAAACTTAGGTTAATTATAAGTTATGACAAATGATGGTTGTTTAGCTATACATCTTCTAATCATTTTTTAAAACTAACAAAGTTGTTGTAATGAGAATTCAACACCATAGCAATTTCTTAATCAGTAAACAGATTGCCCATGCATGATTCTCAATAAAATGACATCTTGGTATAAGCTTAACTTTTTAAAAACGAATATTATATGAAAGATCCTTGTTTTCGCAGGAGTAACAAAATCACACCGAGTCTTGATGTTTAGAATAGCCTTTCCATTTTTCAATACACTGCTGCATATCGTCTGGAATAGGTGTTTCAAATTTCATAAATTCGCCAGTTCTGGGATGAACAAAACCTAATGTTTTGGCATGTAAAGCTTGCCTTGGCAGTACTTTAAAACAGTTTTCAACAAATTGTTTATACTTGGTAAATGTTGTGCCCTTTAAAATGCGTTCGCCACCATAACGTTCATCATTAAAAAGTGTATGCCCAATATGTTTCATGTGTACGCGTATTTGGTGTGTTCGCCCTGTTTCTAACTTACAAGACACTAGAGTAACATACCCCAAACGTTCTAAAACGCTGTAATGCGTAATTGCAGGCTTGCCTTTATCGGTTTCATCATCAAGAAAAACAGTGTTTTGCAAACGGTTTTTAGGATGTCTTCCTATATTCCCTTCAATAGTGCCTTCATCATTTTCTACATTACCCCAAACAATTGCAACGTACTCGCGCTCACTAGTTTTTTCGGCAAATTGTAACGATAAATGCGCCATTGCTTTTTCGGTTTTCGCAACCACTAAAAGTCCGCTAGTATCTTTATCAATTCTATGTACTAAACCTGGGCGTTCACTAGAATTGTTGGGCAAATTATCGAACCTATAAATCAATGCATTTATTAAAGTGCCCGAATAATTTCCGTGTCCTGGGTGTACTACCATACCTGCAGGTTTGTTAACTACCAACAGGTCGTCGTCGTCATAAACCACATCAATATCTATATCTTCACCTACTAATAGATTTTCAAAAGGGGGATGCTCAAACCGCACTCTAATAGTATCAAAAGGTTTAACTTTATAATTAGATTTTACAGGAGCATCATTCACAAAAATACTTCCATTTTTAGCTGCAGTTTGAATTTTGTTTCGGGTAGCATTTTCAACAAAATTCATCAAGTATTTATCTATACGTAATGGGGCTTGCCCTTTATCTACCGTAAATGCATGATGTTCGTATAGATTATCTTCATCTGGTAATTGTGGCGTATGGCTATCCATTTTTATAAAATTATTTTTTATTTCCGCGAAAGCGAAACCTTTTAACTGCGTTTTTTAGCAAAAAATTGCTGAAGTTATTTTGAAGACGGCCTATTGCCATTACCCAAAACCAAATCTATAACCGATGTTTTAGACAGCTTATCTCCTGGTTGTATAGCCTTACCTTTATATTGCATTTTAAGTACCAAATCTTTCCCAATATTATCTACATAAGTAAGTTTACCTACTTTAAAACCTAAAGCTTCTAGGGTGGGTTTTACTTGTCTGAATGTTTTTTCAGTAAGATTATCTGGCACCAACACTTTTCTATAGCCCGAAGGATTTAGTGTTAAGTATATTTTTCTATCTTCTTTAACTTTAGCTCCAGCAGGTGGGTCTTGCTCTATAACCGAAAACTTTGGATAATCTGGATTAAAATTTGCTGAATCTTGAATTTGCATCACCAAATTATTTTCTTTCAGTTCTATATTGGCTACATCAATCGATTTCCCTGTTAGGTTTGGTACAGTTTCAAAATCGCCATGATTAGTTGTTACCTTTAACCATTTAAACATTAAAAAACATAATACTAATAAAGCTACAAGAGCTAATACAATTTGTTTTAAAAATGTTTTACTAATAAGAAATTTAATGATGCTCATGTATAAAATTTTCGATAGGCAAATATATAAAAACGTCCTCGTTTTTTCTTTTGCAATTTATATGATATTTTAGCTTAACTAATATAAATACGTTTTATTGTTTGTTTTAGTTTACTTAAAAATTGATTAATTAAATAGATTCCTTCCTCTATAGGACACATTATGAATAAAAATATAGCCATCATTATGGGTGGATATTCAAGCGAATATAAAATCTCATTAAAAAGTGGACATGTTGTTTTTGAAAGTTTAGACCCTTCTAAATATAACGCATATCGCATTCATATTTTTAAAGATAAATGGGTTTATGTAGATGCTAATGATGCTGAATTCCCTATTGATAAAAATGATTTTTCGGTGAGAGTAGCTAATAAAACTATTAAGTTCGATTGTGTATTTAATGCTATTCATGGATCGCCAGGAGAGGATGGTATTATGCAAGCGTATTTTAAATTGCTTAACATACCACATACCAGTTGCGGTATGTATCAAGCAAGTTTAACGTTTAATAAACGAGATTGTTTAAGTGTTTTAAAGCCTTATGGAATAAAAACAGCAGAGTCGTTTTACATTAACCTTGGTGACCCTATTAATGAAGACGCCATTGTAAACAAAGTAGGGTTACCATGCTTTGTTAAAGCCAATAAAGCGGGTAGTAGTTTTGGCATAACTAAAGTGCATAAAAAAGAAAAATTACAAGATGCCATAAACGTTGCTTTTAAAGAAGATGATGAAATTATAATTGAGTCGTTTTTAGACGGTATCGAGGTGTCAGTTGGCGTAATAACTTATAAAGGAAAAACTAAAGTGCTTCCCATTACTGAAATTATTAGCGATAACGATTTTTTTGATTACGAAGCTAAATACTTAGGGAAATCGCAAGAAATAACCCCTGCACGATTAACCAAAGCACAAGAAGATAAAGTACATTATATTGCTAAACAGGTGTACACTATTTTGAAAATGACTGGTTTCTCTAGAAGTGAATTTATTTTTAAAGATGGAGAACCTCATCTACTTGAAATGAATACGGTTCCAGGTTTAACAAAAGAAAGTATTTTACCACAGCAAGCACAAGTTGCAGGTATAAGTATGAGTGCCTTATTTGATAATGCCATTGAAGAAGCTTTAAAACAGTAACAGACTTCAATAAATAAATATTATATTTGAAATAGTTTGTCGTTCCTGCAAAAACAGGAATCCACTTAAAATCACTAAACTTAAATAGGTTCCTACTTCTGTAGGAATGACAGAAACTAAAATGAAACGAGCCATATTCCCAGGGTCTTTTGATCCTTTAACATTAGGGCACTACGATATTATAAAACGTGGTATAACCCTATTTGATGAAATTGTTGTGGCCATAGGTGTAAACTCTAGCAAAAAATATATGTTCACATTAGATGAACGTAAACAGTTTATTGAAGACGCCTTTACAGACGAACCAAAAATTAAAGTTATGACTTACCAAGGGTTAACAGTAGATTTTTGCAAAGACATTAATGTTGATTTTATTTTGCGTGGTTTACGTAATCCTGCAGATTTTGAATTTGAAAAAGCCATAGCGCATACCAACAGAGATTTAGCTCCTATTGAAACGGTTTTCCTGTTAACATCGGCAGATACCTCGTATATCGCATCTTCAATTGTACGCGATGTTATTAGAAACAATGGTGATTACACCAAACTTGTACCAAAAAGTGTAAGATTAAAATGAAACACGTATGGTTATATGCATTTCTTTTAATAGCGACTTTTACTAGTTACGCTCAAAAATCACTTACTACTAAAACTAAAAAAACAATTACCCTTGAGGTTAAAACGATGTTTGATAATTGCCATAACGACATCGTGAAAAATGGTTTGAAAGCAGAACTTAAATATTTAGATGCTTCATCCGATTTTTTTTGGGTACCACCTAGTTACAATACTGCTTTAAACTACAATGCCGTAAAAAAAATATTGCTCTCAAACTCAAAATCGATTAGCTACATTGAATTTTCTTGGGAAACGATTGAAATATTTCCAATTACAAATAAAATTGCAAACTATTCAGGAATAGTAAAAGTTGTAGAAATAAATACCGCAAACAAACATATGGCCTTTAGAATATTGGAGTCTGGAACTCTAATTAAACGTAAAGATGGTTGGAAATTCTTAAGTGGTCAATCTAGAAATTTACCTAGTTCTAGTAATTAAAAAAGCATTTTACAAGTAAGTAACAACAAATTCAGTTAGCAGTATGTAGTGGGCAGTCTTCACTCTAACTCTTAACAAAACTAAAGCTTATACTCCGAAAGTCCTTTGGTAAACGCTTCAGGGTTTTCGGCTAAATGATAACGCGGGTCGTCAATATCTTCAACAATAACTTCTCTAAATTTAGGGCTCGATTTGTAAAGCAATATTTTACAATCTTCACTTAAATGTTTCAGTTTAATCGATTTACCTTCTGCTTCATATTTGTTAACCAAATTAAAAATTGCTTCTAAAGCAGAATGATCGCTTATTCTTGATTCAACAAAATCAATTTCAACATGCTCAGGGTCGTTTTTTACATCAAACTTTTCATTGAATGCTATAATAGATCCAAAAAACAAAGGTCCCCAGATTTCGTATACTTTAGTACCGTCTTCACGCATGCGTTTTCTGGCTCTAATGCGTTTTGCATTCTCCCAAGAAAATACTAATGCACTAATTATTACCCCAGCAATAACTGCAATAGCCAAATCGAAAATAACAGTTAAAGTAGAAACCGTTATTAAAACAATAACATCGCTTAATGGTATTTTATTTAAAATTCTAAAACTACTCCATGCGAAGGTACCTATTACTACCATAAACATAACACCTACTAAAGCTGCAATGGGTACTTGTTCTATAAGTCCAGAAGCAAATAATATAAATGCTAATAATGCCAATGCTGCAACAATACCAGAAAGCCTGCCACGACCACCACCTTTTATATTAATTAACGATTGCCCAATCATAGCACAACCACCCATACCACCAAAGAAGCCAGTAATAATATTGGCACCACCTTGAGCCATACATTCTCTATTAGTATTTCCTCTAGTTTCAGTTAGCTCGTCAACAAGGTTTAAGGTCATTAATGATTCAATCAATCCAATTGCCGCCAGTATAAATGCGTATGGCGCAATAAACGATATGGTTTGCCAATTAAACGGTACTTTACTAAATATATCTGTTTGAAATTGTGGTAATCCACCTTTTAAGCCTTCACCACCACCATCACGAATAAAGCTTCCAACGGTAGCAACATCTAAATTTCCAAATATTACAATAGCAGACACTACTAAAATAGCGATTAAGGCTTCGGGAAGTTTTTTAGTTAATTTAGGCAAGCCAAACATAATCCCCATGGTTAAAGCCACAAGACCAGCCATAATCCACATTTGAGGTCCTGTAAACCAATCGCCATTAACATCTTTAAACATGCCTAATTGCGATAAAAATATCACAATTGCTAACCCGTTTACAAAACCCATCATCACAGGGTGTGGTATTAATCTAACAAATTTACCGAGTTTAAAAACACCTGCAAGCATTTGAATGATTCCCATTAAAATAACGGTTGCAAACAAATAGTAAAGCCCAAGGTTTTCGCCTTCTGCTCCCATAGCATTTCCTTCGGCAACCAAACTTACCATAACAACTGCCAAAGCCCCAGTAGCACCACTAATCATTCCTGGTCGCCCACCAAAAATTGAGGTTATAAAGCCAATCATAAACGCAGCGTACAAGCCAACTAAAGGGTCTACACCAGCAACAAAAGCAAAAGCTACAGCTTCTGGAACTAAAGCCAAGGCTACAGTTAATCCGCTTAAAATATCGTTTTTAGCATTCGCCGCTCGTTTTCTAATAAACTCAGTCATAATGGTTTGTTTTTAAGAAGCAGCAAATTTACTGTTATTAAGTGAAAGACCAAGTTGTTACTTAATATTTTAAAAAATGTATTACTAAAACGTTTGAGGTATAATCGATAAGTATTAACTATAAGCTATCTAACCAAGATTTTGCGTCTTCCTTTTTGGCAAAAATTTTAATTTTGCATTTATAATTATTATTTACACTTATTAGTGTTTCAGTAGACATAACACCGCCACTAGTATTAGAAACGACAGCCATAGCCTTAATTTCTTTTAAATGAGCAATTATTTTTTGAGCACCAAAAGTATAACTATAGGAATATTTTTTATTTACCAATAAGGAGAACGGTGCTTCTAAACTATTTAGTAAGGCATCATGATATTCATCAACCATAACCTCATCTATAACAACACCTTCATTAACAATAACTTCGGCTAGATTTTTATGTAAAATAATTATTTCACCAAAAGATAAACTACAAACCTTCATATATGTATCCTTAATGAGAGATTTATAAAACTTAAAACAACGTCTTATGTCAATTATTCTTAATTAATTGGAATAAAACGCTCCTTTTTATATTTATAGCAAAATACAATGATTTAAAGTTACTACATTTTTTTCTAAGTTTAATTAGATAAAAAAGTTATCGCTATATTAATGTTAAAGATTTATATATATTTTAATAATACTTCATTTTTATTTTAAAAAACACATAAAAAGTATTAAAAAATTACAAATAACTATACATGTTTTGGTTTTTGTAATAACTTATAACAATTCAAATGAAAATCTAGAAATAAAAACTATATTTGGAGTTAAGAATTAAACTAACAACACACGTTCTCTATATAAAATTCATTTAAACCCTCCCTCTATTTCTAGAATTAAACAGTCCAAAAAAAATGATTAAAAACATTAAAAAATTCACATTACTTACTACTTTATTAATTACGTTATTTCTGATTTCATGTAGCAATAATACTAAGGACATTGTGAGTCCTGAAAATATCTTGTGGTACAATCAACCAGCAAAAAATTGGGAAGAAGCGCTACCACTAGGAAACGGAAGACTTGGTGTTATGGTTTTTGGAAATACATCAAATGAGCATATTCAATTAAATGATGATTCTATGTGGCCATCTGACAATGAAGATTGGGACGAACCAAAGGGTAACAAAGAAGACCTAAACCATATTAGAGAATTATTATTTAAAGGCGAAAACACTATAGCCGACAGCTTGTTTGTAGATAAATTTTCTAGAAAAACAGTAACACGATCGCACCAAACTATGGGCGATTTATTTATTGATTTTAATCATAAAAATATTACCGACTACCGTAGAGAATTAAATATAAATAATGCGACATCATCGGTTTCATATAAATCTGACGGAAGTCTTATCACAGAAAAAATATTTGTATCGAATCCTCATGATGCCATAATTATTGAATTCGAATCACAATCTGAATCTGGATTAAACGGAAAAATTCGATTAAGTAGACCAGAAGACAACGGTTTCCCTACGGCAATCACTAAAACAACAAACGATAATGTTTTACTAATGCAAGGTGAAATTACACAACGTGATGGAAAATTTAATTCTGAACCAAATCCAATACTTAATGGCGTGAAATTTGAAACCCGTTTAAAAATTAAAAATGATGGCGGAGAAATATTAAAAGGCAACGATTACTTAGAGCTTAAAAACGTAAAAAAAGCTACTTTTTATATGGTTTCAAATTCATCATACTACTATGAAGATTATGCCAAACAAAATGATATAGACCTTAAAAATGTGCTTACAACACCTATTGAAACCATCAAAACAAAACATATAGAAGATTACCAAAGTTTATACTCTAAAGTCAGTTTAAATTTAAATAATACGCACTTAGATAGTATTCCAACCAACGAAAGAATTGAACGTATAAAAAACGATTCAACCGATGTCGCTTTAGAAGCTTTACTTTTTCAATATGGGCGTTATCTATTAATTAGTTCTTCTAGAAAAGGCACAAATCCAGCAAACCTACAAGGGTTATGGAATGAACATATTGCAGCGCCTTGGAATGGTGATTATCACTTAAATATAAATGTTCAAATGAATTATTGGTTGGCTAATTCAACGAATTTGGACGAGTTAAACATGCCCTTATTTGATTATATTGATAAACTTGTTGAAAATGGTAAAGTAACCGCCAATAAAAATTTTGGTTGTCGCGGAACATTTTTACCACACGCAACAGATTTATGGGCCCCAACATGGTTACGAGCTCCAACCGCATATTGGGGATGTTCTGTTGGAGCTGGCGGCTGGATGATGCAGCATTATTGGCAGCACTACGAGTATACACGAGATATTAACTTTTTAAAAGAACGTGCTTTTCCTGCGATAAAGGAAGTAGCTACTTTTTACAGCGACTGGTTAATTGAAGACCCAAGAGATGGAACATTAATTTCAGCGCCTTCAACATCTCCCGAAAATCGGTTTTTCAATGCCAAGGGTGAAGATGTTGCCTCTTGTTTAGGAAGCGCTATGGATCAGCAAATTATTGCTGAAGTATTTCATAATTATATTGAAGCTTGTAACATCTTACAAATTAAAAGTGAGCTTTTAACAACAATTAAAGCACAGCAACAAAAACTACGCTCTGGATTTGTTATAGGCGATGATGGTAGAATTTTAGAATGGGACAGACCTTATAAAGAATATGAACCTGGACACAGACACATGTCGCATTTATATGGTTTTCATCCAGGAGTACAGGTTAGTAAAAAAGAAACGCCAGACGTTTTTAAAGCCGTTAAACACACGCTTGACTATCGATTACAAAATGGAGGCGCTGGTACAGGCTGGAGTCGCGCTTGGTTAATTAATTGCAGTGCTCGACTTTTAGATGGAGATATGGCACACGAGCATATTAAATTGTTATTTAAAAAATCGATGTACAATAATCTTTTTGATGCGCATCCGCCTTTTCAAATAGATGGAAATTTTGGTTATACAGCAGGTGTTGCCGAAATGCTTTTACAATCTCACGAAGAAAATACAATTAGGCTCTTACCTGCATTACCAACAGCTTGGAAAAATGGAGACGTAAAAGGCTTAAAAGCTAGAGGTGGTCTAACAGTAGATGTGTCTTGGAGTAATAATGGCTTAGACAAAGCTGTAATTAAATCGAAATACGATACAAGCTTTAAATTGATTTATAATGACATAGAAACTCCTGTTGAGATAAAAAAGGGAGAGACTTTTGTGTATAGTAATAAATAAAAGTGTTACAAGCTTAAAACTCATAGTGCTCTAAAATTTAACTAGTTAATAAAACATAGTTTATAACAATTACTTTATAGTTTCTTCGTTACTTTTGGATATATTCTGCATTATCTAAATTTATTATGTTTTGAAATTACGAAGTAAATGTATTCTCTTATTTTTATTAATACGTTTTGTTAGCTATTCTCAAGTCGCTCAAAAAACAGTTATTGCCACAAAAAGTGATGGTATTTATTCTATACTTCGGAAAAATAATTTAGATCCTGCAATATATTTTAAAACGTTTATTGCATTAAACAAAAGCAATTTAGGCACTAATAATCATTTAATTGCGGGTAAAACATATATTCTTCCTATAAATAAGGAAGCTTCTGTAGCAGAAGTTATTTCTGAAAAACCAAAAGCAATTATAACGGATAGTCTTTTAATAAAACCAAGTGATAGTATATCGTTAGTAGAAACTAAAACTCATCCTATTTTAGGAAAAACCAATGCATCTGTAACTATAAAAGATAACACCCTTAACGGTGCTGTTTATCATTTAATTTCTGGTCATGGTGGTCCAGATCCTGGCGCTATAACTAGATATAATGGGCATTTAATTTCTGAAGATGAATACGCCTACGATGTTACGCTACGTCTTGCGAAACTACTTATTTCTAATGGCGCGCAGGTTTATATCATTATAAAAGACCCTGATGATGGCATAAGAAATCAGCAGATTTTAAAAGTAGATTATGATGAGGTTAACTATCCAAACAAAACGATTTCTAGGTATCAAAAACTTCGATTAAAACAGCGCACACAATCTGTAAATATGTTATACAAAAAACATATAGGCAATTACCAAAGACTAATTGTTATCCACGTAGATAGTAGGAGTGAAAGTAAAAACATAGATGTGTTTTTCTACCATCATAAAAACAGTAAAAGCGGAAAACGGCTTGCTGAAAATATTCATAATTCTTTTCAACAAAAGTATGCTAAACATCAACCCAATAGAATATATTCGGGAACAGTAGGCTCTAGAAACTTATATGTAATAAAAAACACTTTACCTGCTATGGTATATATTGAATTAGGTAATATTAAAAACAAGAAAGATCAAAAACGAATACTTAACTATGAAAACAGGGAAGCCTTAGCCAAATGGATTCATAATGGGCTTTTAATCGATTTTCAGCAAAATAAATGATACTGAAAACCTGAGTTCGACGTAAAAAAAGTGTTTTTTTAGTATAGAAAAAGTAGAATATTTAGTAAATTAAAGTGTTGAA
>CANKVS010000078.1 GCA_947487155.1 uncultured Flaviramulus sp. | reverse complement strand
TGACCCTAAAATATTCATCAAGGAAAGTCCTAAAAACATCATGTTTCTAAAAATTAACCTTACTCCTGAAAGTGCCTGGATAAGTATTTTATTAATTCTTTATTCTGCGTGCAAATAAAAGGCTTCAAAAGAGTAAAACTCTTTGAAGCCTTTTAATAATTAACTCAAAATAAAAAGCAATCTATTCTTCTCCGATAACCGATAATTCCAATAGGTTTAAATTACCTCCGGCATGAGAGTTTTTCAATACCCGTATTCTTATAATTTGATATTTTTCAGTTGCTCCTATATAGGCAGTTCTTGTATCAGTGCCTGTCCATCCGGTAAAATCAACATGTTTTAATTTCACCCATCCGGCTTCAATGGCTTTTGTTTCCCACTCAGGAGACTCTTTATCAACACCTACCTCAGTTTCAGAATTTGATGCCCAAACTTCAAATACTTCTGGATTCTTCACAAATTTTTGTCGTGGAACAATTTCTAACCCATCAATCAGCAATGGCTTACCAAAGTTAACGCTCAAAAAGAATGGTATCGTTTGAGAAGAATTGGTATGAAATCCTGGTTCTTCTAAACTACCATCCCACAAGTTAGCCGTCCCCCAACCGGGGTAGGCTTGAGGCTCATCTGAAAGGGAGACAGTTGTCCAATCAGGTTTTGTATTGTCTAATTTCAAGGTACTATTTTGTATAACTTCAATCTCTTTTGTAAACTCGGCACCGGTTTTACCGACTACGCTTACCGTAATGGTTGCTGTTCTTGGAGCTGCTGTTGCTGTAATTGAAACTTCAACCATACCATTGTCATTATTGTTCACTACACTACACCATGGCTGATCAGATACTGAGGTAAAGGTTTCTCCCTCATATACCTCGATGGGAATAGTAAACATTTCAGCAAATCCGTATTTATTGATCGTATTGTTTTCAATAATTAAAGGATCTGGTAAAATGATCGGTAAACTCTCACTAGCATTTCCTGCATAAATAGAGTCAATGTCAGTAGAATTTAAATGATACAATGTTTTATAACTAATAATAGTCCCGCTTTTGAAATCAGGTAAATCCGGATCAATCCCTAACATTTTCAGTGTCTCAATACCACCCTCAAACTCCACAACACTCTGTGTACCATCGTTCTTGGTATATTCAACCCATAGACCAACCATATTGTCACGAGGTAATAAATGTAGGAACTGGCCATCAAACCCAGAAATACCCTGATTAAAGAGCCTTGATTTAAAATCGTTGCCATAGATAAGTACATTGGATTCACTTTCTCTCGATTTATTTCCCTGCATATCATAGTTTCTGAAAGTCAGAGTCGTAAAACCTTCAATCATTTTTTCTTCAAAACCGTCAATGATCACTTCATAACGTCCGTTCTCAGGATTTAAAAAAGCTTCATCATAAGAATATACAAGCGAATCAGCAAAGTTGTTCCAATACACCCTGAACTCCTTTCTGTTTACATCAGGAGATGGATAGATAGATGCCTTTAGTCGGTATAGACCTGAAAAACAATCTAAGCTATCAATCTTTCCCGAGTATACAGGAGATCCTTCCTGAAGATACTGTTCATGCATTTCATTTACATTGTCACATCCTATAAATGCCGCAATGATTGCTATAAGTATTAATATTTTTTTCATTTTATTTTGTTTAAAATCAAACAATCTTATTAATTATTTATTGGGGAGCTCCGTAAACCTGAAGTTCGGCTGTGGCTCCACCTGTAACTGTAGTAGTCCAAGCTTCATATACTTCCAACCTAAGAAAACGGACAGGATAATCTATATGTGTAAGCTCTTGTTCCCAACCTTCATTCCAAGTATCATAATCAGAGTTTGTCACGTCATGAGCAATTTTGCCGTCAAGAGGATCTGGAACCGTAAAATCATTAGCAATTTCCCAATTTGAACCTGGACCCCATACACTTGCTTCTTCTTCAGTTAAATCTGAGGTCACCCAAATACGCCATTTTTTAGGAGCAGATTCATTCCATACGAATTGCTTATTCCTCATGCCATGGATATGATATCGACTCAGTTTGGAAGGATTTTGTAAATCGATGGTAACAAAAGCACTTTTTTTGTCTTTAAATGCTTCAGGTCCTCCCAGGTTATTTACATCATGACCTACTGCCCAATAACAATCAGGGTTACTATTCCATCTGCCATCCCACAATTTATAAGAAGACCTGTCGCCCCAGTTAGGGCCATCCCATGTTAAAGTAGGGTCTGTTGCTGCCAATGTAGCACTATGTTCTGATATTCCGTTGAATGGAAAAATGCCAGTTGCTATAGGCTCTAAATACTCTTCAAAAATAGGTGTTCTTGTAAGAGTTAAAGGTTCAGTTTCATTCCCGTAAACATCTTTAAATACGAATTGAAAGTCGGTTGGAACTGCAGCTAATCCTCCAATTACCTCCCCTCGGACTTTATATGCAGGAGCTACCAATTTTGTGTCTTCAGAGAATATCTCTGTTAGAACAGGGTCTCCATCGGGTGTCACCACAGCAGCAGTAAAGACTTTAGCAATTAAAGTAGCCTCAGTAGGATTTTCCCAACTAAGGTCAAGCCCGCCAAAGGTTTCACCTGCCAACATAGATTCTAAAGCATAGTCAATAGGAGCAATAAAAGGTTTTACCTGAACAATTGTAGGTTCCGATTCTTTACCACTGGAATTACCAACGACTAATGTTACGTCTACTGTTTTTTCGGTATCCCTTAATCCTCTAACAAAAAGCACATTGTCATATCGAGATACTCTTGCTTCCGCAACTTCACCATTTCTTGGATATGTAGCTTTTACATATAACAAATCATCTATCCCTTTTGGCAATTCAAACGCAATCTTAGCACCCCCACTAATATTGGTTACAGTAGCACTCTCAAGTACTGGAGGTGCTTCATTGTTCTTTACATGAACCTCTGGAGACAAATATGTGTCGCACCCGAAAAATAGTAATGCTGCCAACATCAGGGTTAATGTATTGCGTGTATAAATATTTATTTTTCTCATAATAATCGTTTTTAGATTTTTAAAAGTGTTTACCAACCCGGATTTTGTACAAGGTTAGAGTTATTAATTAACGATGTTTCACTTATTGGCATTAAGTAATTCTTAAATGAATAAGATGGCCTTTGTCTAGTGATAACATTGTAATAATCATCTATTGTTTCTCCCCAAATATTCCAAGTTCGTATAGGAGTATTCATATTAGACAAAGCTGTTTGCCAGCGCCTTGTATCCCAAAAGCGTTCACCTTCATATGCAAATTCATTCAATCTTTCATTTCTGATAATTTGTCTTAACCCAGCTTGATTATCATAATCAGTAAGATTTGTATGATTGTCCCAGGCTTCTCTAACGGGAAGAATTCCAGACCTATCTCTAATCTCATCTAAAATGGGTAAAATCTCATTATAACCATTTCCTAACTCATTTAAACATTCCGCATAAAGAAGTTTAAAATCAGCTAATCTGAAAATTGGAAAAGCGTAAGGAGTGGATTGAAAACCTGTTTCCGTTACAGGACTAAGAAAGGTGTTGTTAATTCCGGAAACCTTCTTGCAATAATAGCCGGTCATTGATATAGACTGGACGCCTATAGCTCCACTTATTTCACTTGCACGGGCGCGTAAATGCCTGAAATCAGCTTCACTGTAGTCAAGCCCTTCCCAATACCCTCGATCAAAACCAACGCTTGCATAGAAACGCGGGGAACGGTTTAAATTGATTTGAGCAGTAGTTTGACCTTCTACAGCCTCAGTGCTATTGGAAGCCCCTACTTCAACAGGTGTAAACCTGTTATTATACCATCCATTATTAATCCAGTCATTATCTACACTAATAGGTACTCCATTAGCTGAATAAAATTGCTCAATAACATGAAGAGGTGAAGCTTGCCTTTGGCCAACTGATTTACCTTGTGGTTGTGTTCCTGGATAATATGCTCCTGCCCAAGTCTGTAAGGTTCTAGAACCATTGTCTTCATAGTTTGCCCAAATAACTTCGTTATTCCAATGCGTAACCACAGCTTCTCTTACAGATAAACGGTCAATAGTTGCCTGACTTGGTGCATCCCCTCTTATTTCGCTGCCATCAGAATAATGTAAACTGAAACCATTTTCCTCTGCTGAATCCAGCACATCCTTTACTGCATCTGCAGCCAATTGCCATTTGCCTTGGTCATAAGACTGAGGAAACAATTGTTCACCTCTATTGTCTACTAGACTAAAGTCACTATTACCGTTAAACAAAGGACTGGCCCCCCAAACCAATGTCTTGGCTTTTATAGCAAGAGCTACCGTTTTGGTTATCCTCCCGGCTTCGCTACCAAGAGCAATACCTGTATGATTTTTTAAATCAGGAAGTGCTTCATCTATAGTCTTCACAATATAATCTGTAACGACATCAACAGGCTCACGGTAGATCTTAAATTCATTAACTCCAGAATTTGTAGAAACAGCTTTATCTACAATTGGTATAGGGCCATATAACGTAAATAAGTAGTAATGGTAAAATGCTTTTAATACCTTTACCTCTGCCATCCATTGTTTACGTTCACTCTCCTCCATATTCACAGGTCCTCCAGCTTCTAATGGCATGTGCTCTAGGAAGACATTACAATGTCTGATCCCTTCCCATAAGTTTGCAGCTCCATTATTTCCTTCCCAGAAATTCATTATCGGATTACTGGATGTATTTGTAGCTCCATATCCATAACGATAAGGGTTTGGCAAAGGGCCTCGAGCAGTAAACTGAATGTCGTCCGTTGTATAAAAAATCTCATCACATCCCACTAGAGGTAAACTTCTAGTTGGGTTTCCATAACTTGGAATAAAGGTATAACAAGTTACTAGATATTTTTCAGATTCATTCCTATCAAGAAAGGCATCTTGAAGCACAGGACTGTCTCCCGGAACGACATCTAAATAATCGCTACAGGAAATTGTACTGAAAGCTATTAAGATAAATATCAGTGCAATCTTCTTTATATTTATTATGTTTTTCATGCGTTTCATGTTTGATTTAATTGTTATTTAAAATTAATTTGAAGCCCCAGGTTAAACACCTTTTGCAGCGGGTAAGCCAAACCATTTCCTCCCATTTCAGGATCCCAAAGATCAAACTTTGAGAAGGTCGCTAAGTTTGTACCACTGACATAAGCTCTGATACCCACATCGTTTTTCTCTGGAAATGTATAGCCTATTTCCAACTGCTTTAATCTTAAATACGAAGCAGTCCTCATAAAATATGTGCTGGTCTGAAAATTATTCTGATTTCCAACTCCATTAACACTCGAAAGTCTTGGCCACTCAGCGTGAAGATCTCTGTTTGATTCTGTCCAGTGGTTATC
The DNA here is from genome assembly GCA_947487155.1 of uncultured Flaviramulus sp. GTDB lineage: Bacteria > Bacteroidota > Bacteroidia > Flavobacteriales > Flavobacteriaceae > CANLXL01. The sequence continues at coordinate 5,513 of CANKVS010000078.1, read as the reverse complement.
TGCAATCCAACTCAATAGAGCTCTGTTACCACCTCCTGTTGGTATAAAAGGAGCAATTTCATTAGGGTTAATCCAAAAAGAATAGCGTGATTGTCCCTGGAAGAAAAAATTAATATCGAGCTTCCTATATCCAGCACTTCCCCCAAAACCATATTGAATCTCAGGAACTCTAGGATATCCGATTGGAACAACATCAAATTGGTTGATAACACCATCTTTGTTAATATCAACATATTTAATATCGCCGGCCATTACTTGATCTCCTAAGGCCTCTTGTGATGCGGAGTTTGCTACCTCTTGTTCATCAATAAAAAGATGCTCGGCGATATATCCAAAATTCTGTGAAGGTGAATGCCCTACCCTTGAGATCCAAGGAGCTTTATCTGTCCCGATTTCATCAAAAGTCTTTACTTTAGCCGTTCCGTAAGTAAAGTTTCCTCTTAACAAAAACCACATATCATCTGATCCAATAGTAATATTACCCTTATAATCTGTTGCCACTTCAAATCCTTTTGCTTCATTAATCTGGACATTACTATACAACTCATAAGGTAGACCTAATGTTGATGGAATCTCTGATCTTCTCTGTAGTATGTTTTTTCTTCTTTCCCAGTAAACTTCTGGAACGATAGACAGTTTATTATCAAAAAGTCCTATCTCAAGTGCTAAATTTGCCTTTTGAGTAACCTCCCAAGTGATATCTGGGTTACCCGGACTGTTAATAGAAATGGTTGGTCTAGTGTAAAGTTCTTGAGCTGGGTTATTGCCCCAAAATCCTCCACGATTTGAATTTAAGTTCACGCTTGACAGATAGTAGAATCTATTAGGTCCACCAAGATCATCATTACCAGCCGTTCCATAAGTTCCTCTAAGTTTAAGCTTAGAAACAGTCTTACCAATAGTTGAGTCAGAGAAAAAATCCTCTTTAGATATGTACCATCCCATACCAAACGAAGGATAGAAGCCATAACGGTCACCTTTAGCAAATCTCTCTGAACCGTTGTATCCAAAATTGAACTCTGTAAAATATTTTCCGTCGTAAGCATAGGTAAGACGTCCCGCAACTCCTAAATTTCGGTTAGGTAGAGTGTTTTCAAACAGAGTACGTTGTCCACCATCATCAGTAGGGAAAGTACTCTTTCCGTCAAGAAACTCTCTTATTGTACCTACAAGCAAAGCACCAACTTCATGTTTTTCATTAAAGGCTTTACTATAAATAAAAGACAACTCTCCATACATAGTAGAGGATACATTTTGATCACCACCTGCATAATTAATAAACCTACTACCTGTGGTCGGATTTATTGGGAATAAAGTATATCCATCATCCTCAGGCGTTAAAGCATCTTGGCTAGGACTATAACCATTTGATGGGATTGTGAAATAATAGGGGTTGTAAGATCTTCTAAGGCTAAAATTCCCAAACCTTGAAAGGTTACCTATAAATTTCAGGTCTAACCCGTCTGTAACAAAGTCTAAATCCTGATATAATTCTAACTGTGCTGACAAAGTACTAGACCTATTATCTTCATAACCTTGTAATAACCTTGCGTATGGGTTAATAAATCCAACAGACTCATCAGTAGCTCCGTTAGCTTGAGAATTACCAAATAATAAATATGGCGCGAATGAAAACGCTTCATCGGGTGCGTACACGGCAGGGAATAAAACAGGATCAGCATTTAACGCTTGATAGTAAGTGTTTCTACCATTATTTCCTAATTCTCCTATTGGTCCACGGTAATCATCAAATGCACCATTCAAACGAACAACCATCCTTGTTTTTGGCGAGATATTGACATTGACATTTGAGCGCAATGTATATTTTCTAAACCGGATATTAGTATTCCATTTATTGACATTATCAACTTTTAATATACCATTATCTTGCGAGAAAGAACCACCTACATAGTATTGTGCAACTTTACCACCACCACTAACATTCAGGTTTGCTCTTTTATTTATAGAATAATCTCTAGTTAATTCTTCTAACCAATTGGTAGCCGGGTAAACATATTGGTTACGGTTTGGATCTTGTGTTCTTTCAATTCTTTCTAAGGAATAACGCGGTGAGGCCACGGGGTCTCTCGTTAAAATAGCTTCATTAAAATTTTTCATATAGCTAATTGGGTCTGCAAGACTAACCTTCGTTGTAGGTGTTGATACAGAAGATTCTGCTCTAAGGCTAATAACAGCTTTACCTTCCTTACCTTGTCTAGTTGTAATAAGCACTACACCATTACCACCGCGTGCTCCATATAAAGCTGTTGCAGCTGCATCTTTAAGGATAGAGAAGCTTTGAATGTCATCTGGGCTAAGACGCGATAATTGGCGTGAGTCTATTTCAACATTATCAACCAGAATTAATGGCGATCTTACGTTATTTCCAAATGAAGCTGCATTACGGATAAAGAATTGAGCATTATCGTCACCAGGTGCTCCTGTACTTTGATATGATACAAGTCCTGTCATTTGACCAGATAATGCCGTTGTAATATTGCTTGTTGGAATGGCTTGGAGGTTGCCTACATCAATAGATGTTATCGAAGATACAACACTCTCCTTTTTTTGCGTACCAAAAGCAACCACTATAACTTCATCTAATTTTGCAGAATCTTCTTGCAATTTAATATTAAAATTTGTTTTAGTGCCCACTGTAATTTCTTGGGATACATACCCTACATAAGACACCACTAATACCGAATTAACACTGTCTACACTTAATGTGAAATTACCATCAAAATCGGTCTGGGTTCCATTGCTGGTTCCCTTCTCTAAAATATTGGCTCCAGGCAATGGTACATTATTCTCGTCTGTTATGACTCCTTTAACTTCGTTCTGTTGAATAATTTCCAGCTCTATCTTATTAATAGGTATAGGATCTGGCTCTTTTGGATATAAAACAATTTGTCTATCTACTACATCATGGAGTAGATTAGTACCAAATAATAATTTATCTAATATTTCGCTAATTGTAGTTTTTCTAACTTTTATCGATACTTTTCTATTAATATCTATATCAGGGTTATTATAGAAGAAACTAAATTCCGTTTTGGACTCGATGGTCTTAAAAACCTCTAAAATACTTACATCTTTAAGATTTAGTGTAATTTTAGTGTTCTGAGAATAAGTATTTGCCTGAATTTTAAAAAGAGAGACTACTAATAATACTGTCGTCAATCGCATTTTTAAACTTAATTTGGTTGTATTGAGACATAGAAATTTACGTACTATGATTTTTTTCATACTTTTGTACTGTATTTGGTGGTTTAACATTAGTTTATTGAATCACTTATAATCGGGAAATGCACGAACATTTTCCGATTTTTTTTTTAAGTAGATTCCTTGGTTTAGTTGGTTTTTAAATCATATTATTTTTGGTTTTTATGGTTAATAATAATTTTATTGTTTTCTATTTTATAAGAGAAATGACTATACTTTTGAATTGTATTCATTACTTGACCTATAGTTTCCCCCTTAAAAGTCGCTGAAAATTTACTCTTTCCTAATTCCAAATAATTATTCTCAATCTTCACATTATAATGTCGTTCTAGTCTTTTAATCATTTGTTTGAAAGATTGATTTACAAAAATCAACTCACCTTTCGTCCATGCTATATATTGGTCTACATTCGTTTTTTCTACACTCATTGTGTTTTCTAATCTAGTCCAGGTAGCTTTTTCCCCAGGACTTAACAACGTAGACTTCTTAATATCAAAAACGTCATTTGTTTTATAAATTCCAACTGAGCCTTCAACCAATACTGTATGCATCATCTGATCTTCTTCATAAGAGTTTACATTAAATTGTGTTCCTAAAACCCGTATTTTATGCTTGGTAGTATTAACTAAAAAAGGATGCTTAGCGTCTTTAGTGACCTCAAATAGAGCTTCTCCTTCTAAAAACACTTCTCTAGCTCCATCTTTACTAAAAGTTTCTGGGTATTTTAAAGAAGATCCGGCATTTAATACAACTCTTGTTCCATCAGCCAGCGACACTTTAAAAATGCGTCCATAAGGGATTGAAAGAACATTATAAGACAGTTGATCATCTTTGTTTTCGATTTCGCCTTTTGATTTATCATAAATTAATTCGTCTTTATTTTGAGTAGAAACATAGGCTCCTTCCTCAGAATAAATATCTTGATTTATATTAGTATCAATTCTTTTAACAGTACCGTCTCCAAGTGTAAGAGAAATTTCAGTCACGCTATTTGTTTCTTCAATGTTATCATTAGAGACAAATACTTTATTATTTAATAAATAATAACTAGATGTTATTAAAACGACAAACACAGCTACATACTTTAACCATCCAGACCATCTTTTTTTAGGTTCTAATTTTATAACTTTAACGTCTTTTGTTTGCTCCAAAAATTTTGAAAAAGAGATATCCGAGTCTATTTTCTTACCTTTTTTTAATACGCTATTTATTGAAAAATTAATTTTGACAGCTTCCTTAAAAGAAGTTTCATTATTTGAAATCCAATCTTGTAAATAAGACATTTCTTCGTCACTTATATTTTCTTTGAAATATTTAGCTAATAATAAATCTATATCTTTCATTTGTCATTATTCAATACTTAACTCTTAATTAATTCTACCTATTGAAGCTTCCCAAAACAAAAACCCTTACTTTTTTTTATTTTTTTTTATTTTTATTTTTCTTTTATTTGTCAAGATCATTATCTCAAAACTGACAATGAAATCTCCTTTTAATAATAGCAAAACATTTATTAACGAACTGAAATTTGGTAATGAGGCAGCCTATCAATTCCTATTTACTAATTTCTATTCAGACTTATTATTGTATGCTATAAGTTTAACTAATGACGAAGCAAAAGCGGAAGACGTCGTTCAAGAAACAATGGTCAATCTTTGGCAACAAAGAGCATCTTTAAACATTCACACCTCTCTCAAAAATTACTTATACAAATCTGTTTATCATAGTTTTATAAAAGGTTACAGAAAGCGAAAAAGTGAGCTTCGCTTAATTGAGAAATTAACTTTCGAGACCCTGGAAGAAACCCTGGATGAAGATAAAATAATTCAACAAGAAAGACTAAACAAAGTTCAATCCTTAATTGAAGCTTTACCGTCTCGATGTAAAGAGATTTTTTTGCTAAGCAAAAAAGAAGGGCTACTTTATAAAGAAATTGGAGATGAATTGAATATTTCTGTAAAAACTGTGGAGACTCAAATTTCCAAGGCTTTTTCCTTTATAAGAAAGGAAGTTCTATCCAAAGATTGAATGTAAAGCAAGAAAACGACCTGATCGTATCTATAATATCAACATTTGATTTATTAACATAATAAATATCATTAATGTGATAAGTATACTCTGATGATAATTCAGACTATCCTCAAGCTATTTCAACAACTTTATCTTTATCAGGTAAATGTAGTAACATTATTATTTCATGCCCAAATTTTGGAATTTTATTTCCCATTGAAAAACCACCGTCTTTGACGGTGGTCATGTTTTAAAGGCTCTGCCATTTTTTAGTTTTGCCC
>CANKVS010000077.1 GCA_947487155.1 uncultured Flaviramulus sp. | reverse complement strand
ATTGAATTATTTATTTAAACTGATTACCAGATAGTTGAATACCTAGTTTTGGCTATCAACTAATTTGGACGGTGACCCTTTATTTATTGGTTATGATATTTACTTTACGTTTGTATCTAAACCTGTGTGTATAGCATTGTGAATGTGATGGACACGGTGGCTAGGAAAAAGCATCTTTTCTACAAAATTAATTTACAACTAATTCACCATCTTTATAAAGCTCTTCCTTTATAAAAATTCCACTTTCATCAAAATATTTCCAAATTCCTTCTTTTTTCATTTTATTATAAACTCCTTTTGATTTAGGGTTCCCGTTAGTATAAAATTTTTGGAACTCTCCAGTTACAATACCATTATCATAATTTGCTATTAAAATAATATTTCCATTACTATGATACTTAGTTACCGTTTTAAATTTTAAATTATCTATGGAGTAAATTGCTTTTTTATATTTCTTTCCATTTTCCTTAAATTCAATAATTGTCAACTTATCAGCTAATCTATACTTCAATTTCTTAACTACATTTATATCCTTGTAATATTCTGTAATTGTGTCTCCAACTACGGGTATTTTTTCATTTTCCGCACCATATGTAACTTTTGCTCCCTTTAAGTCTATCTGAGAAAACATCATAATTGGCAAAAGTAATAGTGCATATTTAAAAACCTGTTTCATATTATTCTAAATAGATAATTTGTATATATTAAAATTAGATAAATATTTTGAATAAACGGCTATATTTATTCAAATATCCTTATTATTCCTCTTTAAATTTGACCTACTATATTAAGAGTACTATTTTTGAAAATCTTATTGAATAATTTTACTAATTAATTATATGATAAATCCAATAGAATTTTGGGAATGGTTTGACAATAATAATGCTAAATTCTTTTTTCTAAATCAAATAGATGATAATGATGAAAAGGAGAGTATAATGAATGAATTACAAGCTAAGCTTCATGAATATGACAATCAATTATATTTTGAAATTGGCGGACACCCTAATGAAAAACAAGAACTTATTATCACCTGTAACGGTAATAAAGAAAAATTTAATCAAGTTAAGAATTTAGTTAACTTATCTCCAAAGATTCCGAATTGGGAAATAATAGCTTTCAAACAACCTAATGACGAATCGTTTACTATTAATACAAGAGGCATTGAAGCCTGCTCGGATGATTTATGGATATTACCATTAAAAAACCCTAAACAGCCTAAATTTCTTGGTGTAAAAGTTGCCTTTGATTTGTATCCTATAGAAAACAAAGAAGATTATATTTATATAGCCAACTTGGTTCTTGAAAGTAAGTTAGGTGAGGAGAATTTTGCACTATATATTAAATATATTGACGTAATACAAAAACCTATAGGTCGAGATAGCCATGGCTATATTAAGTTTGAAGAGTTAAATAATTATTTATCGTGGTTCTTGAAAAAATAAGATTTTTTTTCAAGAAATAATAGCCTTAATTTCTTCTAACTTATGTGAATAATGCTTTTTATTATTAAAGCTAACTTTTTTTAGCCTAAGACAAGGGGTTAAATCCCCATCTTTAATTATAGTATCGACAAATCGAAACTCTTTTAACTTATTCATATTTTCGATAAATGCAATGTTTAGTATTATTCCGCAACTATTTAATATTAAAATTTCTAAACTATTTACCATTGAAAATGCAGAATGATTATTTATTTTTCTTGCATTATCAATTAAAACCTTTGTTAGTTTTTTCAGCTCACAAATATTTGAAATATCTTCTAGTTTCGAACAATAATGCATTTCAATAGATTTTAAATTTTTCAGTTTTTCAACTCCATCTAGAGAATTAATGTTTGATTGATTTAATTCCAATTCAGAAAGGTTTCTAATATTAGAAATTTCAGCTAATGTTTTACTTTTAGGGTTATATTTCCAAAGAATCAGTTTATTTAAATCAATAGAGCCAAAATAAAGTTTATTATTCCAATCAATTGTGGCTTCTAACAAATTAGGAAAACAAGTTAAATCAATTTTTCCTTTATGACCTGAAACGTAAATTTTTTTTATGTTTTTTTGAATTGGAAAACTTTCAAAAGTAACTGAATCTCCTATAATTGATATTTCTTCAATACTATTAATTCGATTTAAAAAGCTATAATTCTTAAACTCATTTTTATTAGCGGTCTCAAAAAAAATAGCTTTAACACCTGAATTTTTAATATAAACTACTGCATTTTCAATATTTGAAGGGGTTATCTCAACAGAAATAACCCCATCTTCTTCATATAGATATTTTTTTTCAATCATCAACTACCTTCTTCAGATTTCTTTTTACCGGGGGATTGTCTTTTATTATAATTTTTATCACTTTTATAACCTTCAGGTGTTTTCTTATTAGAATCAGTCTGCATTCTTTTATACTCATCTTTAAATGCTTCTGTATCATTAGCAGAAGGAGTCCAATCTGTATCGTCAAGTGGGTCATCATGTTTTTTGGCTTGTTCTTTACCAGATTGCTTAGCCCTACTTTCAGGTCCTTTACCATGATATTTTTTACCGCTTTTATGTGTATTAGTATATGACCCCGTTTGCTTTTTAACTGCTTTTTCAGTAGATTCTTTAGCAGCAGCTTTTACGGTTGACTTTGCAGTCGAACCAGATTCAATAGCTTTCATTATTTTATTAACTCCTTTTGCTATTTTTGGTCCTTTTGCCAAGTCACCTGCATAAGGCAAAGCAGCTCCTGCAACGCTTGCTAAGCCACCCCAAAAATCACCTTGACTAAATGACAGTCCAGCTGCTAAACTATCTGAAATTGGGCTTGGGTCTAAAACTCCTACAATATCTAATCCAGTAATTACAGCATCTGTACCACCAATAGTATGGTTGCCCCCAAAATCTAACCCTAAACTGCTTGCATCTACTGTAACATCAATTAAATCTGTTGCAATTGTTAAGGAAGAACCATTTGCCCCTTTAACAATGATGTCTTCAGGAAGCATTCCATCTGGGTCAATAAACACTAGAGGGTTATTAAACACATAATTGTACGGACTAAATCGTCTCATCAATTCAGCAGCTGGGTCAACTGAAGTCCAACGAGCTATAGCTGCATCATATCGTCTAGCTTGATAATCATATAAATTTAATCCAAGCTCATCTTCTAATTCTTTGTTTCTGAATTTCCACTTAAGAGCTATATGAGAAGTAGCATTAGTATTATACCCTTTATGTTTAAGTCCAAATGGATAGTAGTTGTTTTCTTCTAGTATTTCAGAGCTTTCTGCTATACCATCATTATCACTGTCCTTATAACTCAACCTCACATTTCCTAAATGGTCTTTGTATTGGTATACATATTTATAAGTGCTACCATTAACATCTACATACCCTTCAGGGTGGTTAAAGAATTTCAAAGAACTGCCTTCGTATACATAGTTACCTGCATAAAACGTTTCGGTAGCTAAACCATCTGTTACCTTCTTTTTTAGTTTTATACCAGTAGCATCGTAAATATAATCAATATATTTATTACTCCCAATGAAAGTAACTTTTGTAGGTAGATTTAGATGGTTATAAGTAATATTTGTAATCTCTTTGTTATCATCTTTGGTCATGTTACCATTGGTATCATAAAGATATTCTATTGTGTTATTTGCAAGTTCCTTAAATCCATAGCTTTCATAACCAGTATCGTTTACATTTTTTAATTTATTACTATTCGATTCATAGGTGTAAGCTAGTACATCCATATTGGTTGCAAAATGTGAACTATTAGTTGAAACTGGTTGTGCTACCTTATGTCCTCCTCTGTTAAGTGTTATAATGTTTCCGTTTTTATCGTAGGTTAAATTGCTTAAACTATAACGATTAATACCATCTGTAGCTGATGTAATTCGGTTCAATGCATCATAATCATATTTATACCAACGTAAGGTGTTATCATTTTGTGTTTTCCACTCGGTTTCAGCAATATTACCATTATAGAGTTTTGTGCCGTTATGGTCTATGGTGTTATAATTAATTTTAAAACTAAACAAATCGTTACCCAATGTAACAGGGTTGTTTATTTGTTTTAACCAACCTCTTATGTTGTAATTATAATCAACCAATTGTAAGGCTGTTTTGGTAGTAGCACCTCCTACTGCTTTTCCTTGTAGCTGCCCTAAATCGTCATAATAGTTTTGCGCTAACATTTCATTGGCATGCGAACCTACTTTTTGTTCTTGAGATAATAATCTTCCCATATGGTCGTAAGTAAAATAATCATAAGTGGTTACTGTACTAAAACCTGTTCTGGCATGGGTTGTAGTTGTTTCTAATACACTTCCTGCAAAATCAAAATTACTTTTTATCTTATCTGTTGTATTTAAGTAGTCATTAAAACTATACACATAAATAGGTCTGGATTTATCATCGTAATATGTTACTGTAGTAATCCACTCATTGGTTGTTAAAACTCGAACTTTGCTTCCTGTGGCTAAACCTTTTGCATTGGTTATTGGAGTAATACCATAAGCTGTTTCTGAATTTCCTGATACTTTATCAAACGTATAATTGTCGTAATAATTAATAGTTAATATATCTGTTATGTACCCTGTTGGGTAAGCCCCATTATTATAATATATAGTGGTACCATCTATGGTTGTAGACCCTGACTGTTTTGTTACGTATTGAGATGCTGTATTTGTTACATAACCTTGCAATATTGTTCTTGAAATATTTCTAGTCATTTCTCCTGTATATGCCACTCTACCAAAAGCATCATATTTTGTAAACAACCATTTATTTAATAATCTTTGAACAGCATCTTGTGTTAACACAGGTTGATCCAATTTATTATACACAATATATTCCCAACCTTTTCCTGGTATTTTCTTTTCTACTAACCTGTTTCGATTGTCATATTTATATTGATAACAAAGCTCTGAAAGCTCTGTACTTGATATACTGCTGTCATGTACAACTTTTGGAGGTAATACATAGGTTAAGTTCCCATAGTCATCATAGACATAGTAAGTATCATGTGGAGCGCTGTTATTGTAAGTTCGTTTTAAAATTACACGTCCTTGTTTATCTTTAAATTCTTCGGTAGTATGATTTAAGCCATCTGTTGTTTTCCAATTCTCATCTTTAGTAACCGTTTTATAGAGTTCATTTGGGTCGTAATAGGTACTCCCTCCTGCTAATTGTGGCGTATAGGTATTATTGGCATAGGATAAACTTACCGTATATTGTCTTACTTCATTAGTCGTGTTAGTTTGATATCCAAATTTTATAGTATGATCGCTATCGCTTGTTTTATTAACTACCCAATCTGCTCCTGGTGCGCCTTGTTCTAAAACTCTACTAAGTGGGGAGGCTTCTAAGTGTTTTTCTGAATAAAAATTAGCAGTGTTTTCATATTTAGGCACATCATAAAAGTTATCTGTATCGGTAAATGCTGTGGTACTATACATTCCAGCATTTTCCAAATCGGCATAAGGTAAATACTCTTTATCTTGTCTACCAAAGGCATCATAATCTATGTGGGTTATTATATCTTTGCCTGTGTCTCCTGCTATTAGCTCTTCAATACTTGCTTCGTTTCCATCCAATCGTTGTACTACGGGAGCATTAAAATATTGCCTTACACTAGTATTTGTACTATAATACAAGTAGCTTCTAAACCTTGACGTTGTAGTAGTGCTAGACCATTTAAAATCATTACCAGAAATCACTTTATTTCCGTTTACATCATATACGCCACTTATTCCAGAATTGCCTCCGCTATAACTATAGGGGTGAATTACTCCAACCAATAAATACCATTGGTTTAAATTAGGAAGGTCACCAGCCCAAAAGTAAGGATTACCATTGGCTGACCCACTTAAATTATTTACATTTTGGGTACCATGATAGGTCGTTCCATTTTGCGATCCAGTACGTTTTACCCAAACGGTATAACGATAGCCTACAGTATTGTCTACTGCCATATAACTGGTATTCCAGCCTCCATCAGCATTATTAGAACTGTCGTTTCCACATTGCCATAGCATACTCGTGTTACCATAGGCGTCCGTCCCATTTATTCTTTGATTTTCAATAGTTGACCCATTTTGGACAAAGAATGGTGCAGAACCGCCACCTAAAGTCCAATTATTTTTCCAATCGATTAGGTTATTGTTCAGTTTATTACCACCCCCTCTAATAGCAATATTTTGCATTGGTCTGCCTAAACCATCAAAATACGTTATAGATTCTATTTTTTTATCATCTTCAACACTTCCTGTTGTTGTTTCTTCTCGATAAGAGGTGGTGTGAATATAGTTTTCATCACTAAATGTTCCCGTTGGTGGGCAACCATTATTTGCTGATGTTCCTGACTGTGTAGGACATTGATCTGTATTGTTACTTACATAACCTGAGGGTTGACTACAAGCACTTTGGGTAACGTTAGGATCTCCTAAACCATCACCATCTTGATCTTGATACCAGATACTCGATTGTGTTACAGTATAGCTTTTACTACTTGAAGACGTACTCCATGTACCTCCACTATTTCTAGCTCTTAAATACTGTGTACCACTACTGGTCTTAGTTATTGTAGAACTTGAATTACTTGTACTGGTACCACTACTGCTAGTTTGCCAATACCAAGTAACACCGCTTGGTGGATTACTTCTTGCCAGTACTGTATTTCCACAATTACTACTTTGGATGATTGGCGTAGAAGGTGTAGAGGGTGCTCCAGAGCTTATAGTAACATAAAGATTTAAATTATAAGTGGTGTAATAATAGTCCGTTACGTCAGCAAATACAACGTCTGATGAGCCATAGTTAAAAGTAATATTGGCACTATAAGTTCCTGTTGATGAAACACTATTATAATTAAGTGTACTCCAATTTACATAAGAGATATTATAGGTAGGTCCTGTTATAGTATAACTAGTAAGTTGTCCTGAAGTTGCTGTACTAGGTCCTGAAATACTATACTGTGCATGTGCAATACTTACCCCTATGATAAACACCATAATAAGGGTTACCAGTTTATGTTTTATTATATTATTCATTGTTGTGTGATTTTTTAAGGTTTAGAGGTAGTTAGTCTCGTTTAAAGTGCATTGTAGAGAAATATGCTCTATCTGCATTAGGGGTATCGAGCTTTAGTACCAGTATGCTGGCGGTAAGGCTAATTATCTTTTGTTTAAGTTTATGTCCTCCTGGAGAAGTTATACTAAGTACAGTTCCATTATCAGACAGGGTCCAATCACCATGTATATTACGACCATCAGACAGGGTCTGTGTGAACGTTCCTTCTTGGGTAAAAATAAGTTTCCGACCTTGATAAATAGAAATAATACGATTCTTATCCGTTTCTGAGAGTGTTCCAAAGCGTTCTTGCAAGTCGCTCTTCATATTTGAAAAAGATGATTGGTAATCTAGAGTCCAAGTCCCTATAAGGCGTTCTTGTGGAGAGCTGTTCTGAGCGTTTATACTAAGACTCGTTACAGCTATTAGAAGAAAGATATATATGTGTGATTTCATTGTTGTATAAATTAAGGTTAAATAAAATGGTGTTTTGTAATTGCTTATAATAAGTTTATGACCATGTATACCAATTAGGGTTGTTGCCCTTTATAATGGTATTCGTTTTTACTTAGTATATTTCCATTGGCATCTTTAACCTGTTTTAAACGGTTAAACTCGTCGTATTCATAGTATATCGTATAACCTTTGGGATCAGTCATACTGGTGACTCCTACGAGTGGATCGTAGGTGTAGGTGCTTACCATGGCGTTAGGTAAACCCGTTCTTATCTTATTTAATTTTGACCGCATTGTAGCCTCATTATAGGTTCCATTCTTAACGGCATTCAATTCTGTTGATGTCAGGGTACCTGTCGCACTTGAATGGCTAGCATTTTCTATCTTAGCCACAGGGTAACGTTCCCCATAACCCCAGATATAACTGATGGAGGGACCATCTGTTTTTTTCACTTGTAAAGGGTTGCCATTATAGTCATACTCTTCATAAATAATTCGGTCTTCAAGTGTACCGTTGCCCTTAAGGGTTTCTATGGTCTCTGGAAGGATTTGATTATCAAGGCTTAAATCGATATCCTTATAGGTAGTACGAGTTTTAGATATCTGGTTCCCGCTTATAGTCTGGGTTGTCTCTATAGGGCTAGCAATATTATTCTGGTCTTTTAGTTTGTCTAGTGCTTGTTCTTGGTTAAAGGTAAGACCGCTATTACTAAAATCCTCAAAAGCATATTTGTAACTGGTAGTAATATCCTTGCCTGTGGTGCTACTACTGGTCACTGTACTGCTAGGGTACAAATGTACCAAGTCGTTATAGCTATGGGTTTGGATATTGGATACCTGACCACTACCATCATTGTTATAAGTGGTGGTAGTAATAGTCTTAGGCTTTTTGGTTCCAGTGGTGATAGACTCCCTATAAAAATGAAAAGGAGTTTTTAAAGAGCTCCAATGAGAATTATACTCTAAATACTGTGTTGAAGCACTATGCCAACCTGTAAAATTACTAATATCTGTCCATGTAAAGTACCGACCAGAGACAATAAGGCTTTCAAATTCTTGTTTATTAAAAGTATCATAGGTATAATCTGTTTTTGATACTAAATTCCCAGAAGTATCTCTTTGTGCAGATGAGAGCAGTTGCCCTGATTTCCATACCTGATGTTTAGTAAAGGGAAAAAAACCATTACTAGTTGGGGCAGATATTACTATACTTGTTACAGAATAATCCGTATTGGGTACAATAAAGGGAACCCCAGAAGGATCGGAAGAATTGTATTGCTGTCCTAAGGGCGTTTCATCATTTACAATATCATACGTATAACCTGTATAGCCTGTATGATTGGCAACGGTACCGTTATATTCTGTGACCTGTGAATATAACACGACACTGCCACGGGTATTACTAATGAGGGGATTGGCATGAAAAGTACGTATACGCCATTTTTTATGTAGTTTGACAGGGCTTCCAATACTTGATGCCCACCAGTCTACTTTTATACGTTCTGAAGTATAATTCTGTGAGATAGCTGGTACCTGTATGGCTCCTAGACCGTAGGTGTAAGTTTTTTGAAAGGCAAGCACACCTGTTTTTTCATAATTACGATATTGTTTGATACGTAATCCACCTGTAAGGTAAGAACTGCTGTTACCAGTATTGTGAGGCTCATAATCAAACTCTGTATAACCACCTGTGGGAAACGTCATCTTCTTTAACATTAATGCATCCATATAGGCTCCGTCTGGGGCTCGGTTAGCACCCCCTACAGACCAGTTTGCCGGTGACGAGAAACTAACCATTGAAATAGGGCCCCAATCAGAGGCTACCAGTGTAGTATTGCTGTTCTTTCCATTATAATAGCCCCAATGGTCAATGCCCTTGGTATTATAGACCATGTTTTTGCGAGGCTCATAGTCCAACTGGTAAAAATTCTTGGTGTTGCCACTGGTATTCTGGTAGGATACCTTATCCAGTAAACGGTAAGTCCCATCACTTTTTAATTCTACTTTTACCTGTTCTTTAAGGGTGTCTGTACCATTGATCACAGCATAAACCTTGACTAGGGAGAGCTCATCGGAAGCATTATAGGTAAAGGTGACCTTAACACCTGGGGCTGTGATTTCTGTTAATAGTCGCTGGTTATAATGGCTTTCTGTATAAGAACTATGGATTTCAGGATTGAGACCATTAGGGGATTCCATAGGAGGGTACGAGGTGTACTCGTCATATATGTCGTCATAATACTCCTCAAAAGTCTCCGCCATTAGGTAATGTACCTGATTCTTGACACCTCCATAAGTATAAGTAATCGCATCACCATTGGGTAAAACAATATCGGCTAGTAGTTTACTATAGGCATTTGTACTGGAAATACCCGGATTCCCATTCTGGTAGGTCACGGTGTGGTTAGATTCGCTCAGGTAGGTATTACTATCGACATATTTGCCTACGTAATATTCTATACCCCTGTCATCGGTAACTTTAAAGTAATAAGAACCTTGATGACTGGTGGGGTTTGCTGTATTATGAATTTCTTCAATCTTGTAGTTTTGAAAAGAGACCATATGGGCATCCACATGGTGTCCCGTAGCATCCTCCTCCTCAAGGATAAAACTCCCGTTAACCCCTCCAGGCAAAGACATGGAAAATAGATCATATTGCTGATCGTGACCACCATCAAGGGTATTCCAAAGAGTTGTATAATCTGAAATAGAAAGTTGATCGGTTATGGTAGGGTTAGGACGTTCTTGGTATTCAAAATCATCTTTTCCTCTAATAGTCTGCGATATGCGACCACCAGCATGTAGAGTCCAACCTACACCAACGGTTCCATTAATATCTGTAGGTTTAATGCCAGAAGCATGGTACTTTAATTCTATAGGTAAACTATAGCCTCCTACCTGTATTGTATATATAGGAATACTCATGCTAATGGCTCCAGTGCTGTGATCGGTAGGGTAATCACCGTACTTATGCATGGCTTGTGCCACTGGAGATGGAGGAACGATTTCTGGAAGGTCTTGCGCAATAGAAATATTACAACAAAACGATATTAATCCTAATAGTAAAAAACGTAAATTCATAAGAACATTATTTAAGATTTGTAATGTGCTTATAAAATTATAAAGGGGTTTTGGATTTGGAGTAAGCTATTACCTTACTTTAAGTAAGCGTTGATAACTTTATGTATTTAATTGATAATTAGGTATATATGTTTTTAAGTGATTCCATAAAAAGAGCTTTTATTTATTAAGAAAAGCTTAATAAGCCTTATGATAGTTGTATTTTATAAAGTTTAAGATATTGTTAATAACCTTAATTTTAAAAACCTTACTAAAAGTAAGGTTTTTGCTTATTTAGAGTAAGAAATATAAAAAGATTGTATATCCGCAATTATTCATACTCCTGTAATATTATCAATCACCAGTCTTTCAAAGATTCGTTCTCCAAAATACC
>CANKVS010000076.1 GCA_947487155.1 uncultured Flaviramulus sp. | reverse complement strand
TGACCCTAAAATATTCATCAAGGAAAGTCCTAAAAACATCATGTTTCTAAAAATTAACCTTACTCCTGAAAGTGCCTTCCTAATTCCCAAAACATAATCCCACCCAGTTTGTTTTTCATGGCATATTCTGTTTTAAGCTTAACAGAAACAGTATCGTCATAAGTCATAAAAATACTATCGGTAGCACTATACAAATAAGGGGCTTTAGCTATAGAATCCCAATAGCGTTTGTATTTTATTGTTTTCGTAAGTCGCTCTAATTTCTTTATAAGCACCCCAACCTATATGCGATCCTTTATTTGGTTGATACAACCCGTTGTTTACAGGAGCTACACCTTTCCATGCTCTACCATAAAAGGCTGCTCCAATAACAATTTGTTTAGGGTTTACGCCTTTAGAAATACAATAATCTACAATCATTTCAGCAGAAATAGGCTCGTACTCCACGCCATAATTTGCAGCTCTTTTTTTCATTTCTTTATAAAAATCTGAAACCAATGTATCTTTTAAATGCTCTTTTTTAATCCAGCCTAAAGCTGTATGATGTCCTGTAAATGATGAGTTACCACCAATCTGATCATAGGTCATTACATTCATATAATTAACATATTTCATAACTTCATTAAGCTCAATATTTTTATAATAACGCTTCCAACCCGCCGAAGCGAAGGTTAATGTTTGGTCTCTCTTTAAGGTGTTTAAACCTTCTCGAAGTTCTTTCATTAAAAGCGTAAAATTCTGTTTATCTTCTGGTCGTGCTTTGGTATTAGCTGCTGGTATGCCTAGATATTCCCAATCTATATCGAGTCCATCCAAATCATACTCTTCAATAAAACTTACAGCACTTTTTACAAATTTATTTCTATTTTCTGGTGAATAAGACATGTCTGAAAACCCTTTAGATCCCCAACCACCACAAGCAACCATAACCTTAAGGTTTGGGTGGTTTTTTCGTTGTTCTACAAGTTGTTTTAGTTTTAATCCAAACTCTAGGTTATTAAATTTCATTTCATTATCAATAACCTTAGTAAAAGAAAATATAATGTGAGTTAATTGGTGTAACGGCAGGTTTTCTGGCTTATAATTTTTCTCTGGAACATAATAGGCCATAACCGTAATAGTATCTTCTTTGTTTTTTGAAGGTGTGCAATTGAAACTACTAACTATTGTCATTAAAATAACGATTAGTAAAAAATTCTGTCTTAAATATGTCATGTTTTAATTCTTTTGTAATTGAACTATACTGTATTATACTCAATTAATTTTATAGGACCTTCTAAAACAACTCTTACAATTTGAAGCGTTCCATCTTCCTGTGTTGCAATTTGCCATTTTATAAGCGATATTTCACCATTTTCAATTTCAATTCCTGTGATACTTCTTGGGTGTACACAACTGCCATCGTTAAAAAAAGCAATGTTTCCAGGTTCAGGAAAGCGAGGTCTATGTGTATGCCCTACAATGGTTAATAAGTTATTGTTTTCTGAAATCCATTTTTTTATTCTGCGTTCAACTTTTATAAGTTCTTTGTAATTTTTTGCTGGACTTGTAGGGTCGGCAATACCCATAACATTTAGTGGTTTCCAAAGTACACGCACCATAAATCCACTCCATTTCCAAAAGGTGTAATTCCACCAATCGGCTTGATGCCCATGTGTTAAAAACAATTCTTGATTGGTTTCGCAATGTTTTAAAACAATCCCCTCGTGGTATTTTATATCTTTAAAAAGCTCTACATTTTCGCCTGTTTTTGCATCAAAATAAGTTGACAAATGCTTTTTAACATAATTAGGGCTTCTATAAACCATATCATGGTTTCCCCAAATCATGTGTAACTTATCTGCTTTATGAAATAGTTTCATAAGCATAAAAACATTTTTGTGAGCGTTTAAAATTGAGTTAAAAGACGCATTTTCCCAAAGTTCGTCACCATCTCCTACTTCGCAATATTGAAATCCTTCGGCGTAATAATGTTTTAAAGCATGAAAATAAATATTTCTATTATTCGCAAAATCGTCAGCAAAACTATTATCCCCACGATGGCAATCGCTAAATAAAATGAATTTACTATCATCATCAAAGTCAATGATTTTAGCATTTTTATAGGCATTATCTAATCTTTTTTTAGACGAAAACATAAAACACTTTTAGATTCCTTAATGTTTAAGAAACCTAAAAGTATTATTTATATTTCAATTAAAAAATATAGTCTTGTTAAAAGGCATAACGCTGTGGTCCACCGCGTCTAATTTCTTCATTACAATGCGCTTCAAATTTTTTGAAATTCTCTCTAAATGCGTTAGTTAACTTAAACGCCGTTTTGTAATAAGCTTCATCATTATTCCAAGTTGCACGCGGACTTAAAACACGAGTTGGCACACCCGGACATTCTCTAGGTTGTGCCACTCCAAAAACAGAATGAATGTGGTATGTATCGTAAGTATATAATCCCAAATCGTCATTTAATACGGCATTAATCATAGTCCGTGTATACTTTAATTTCATTCTGGTTCCAACGCCATAAGGCCCACCAGTCCACCCTGTATTTACCAACCAAACATTAACCCCAGATTCCACCATTTTATTACTTAGCATTTCTGCATATTTACTAGGGTGCAATGGCATAAAAGGTGCACCAAAACAAGCCGAAAAAGACGGTTGGGGCTCTACAACTCCAGCCTCTGTACCTGCAACTTTTGCTGTATATCCCGAAATAAAATGATATGCTGCTTGACTAGGTGTTAACTTAGAAATAGGAGGCAAAACACCAAAAGCATCGGCTGTTAAAAAGAAAATATGTTTTGGGTTTTTACCAACTGATGGCTTTTGAATATTCTCGATATGATGTATAGGATAGCTTACCCTTGTATTTTGTGTAATAGAAATATCTTCAAAATTAACATGCCCGTTATCACCTAAAACCACATTTTCAAGAATTGCTCCTTTTTTAATAGCATCAAATATTTCTGGTTCGCTATCTCTGGATAGGTTTATAACCTTTGCATAACATCCGCCTTCAAAATTAAATACCGCGTTTTCGTTTGTCCAACCATGCTCGTCATCCCCAATTAAACTTCTATTTGGATCTGTAGACAATGTTGTTTTTCCCGTTCCAGATAAACCAAAGAAAATAGCTGTATCTCCATCTTTTCCAACATTAGCACTACAATGCATTGGTAAAGTATTTTTAAATACAGGCAGTATAAAATTTAAAGCTGAAAAAATGCCTTTTTTAATTTCGCCTGTATAACCAGTACCTCCAATTAATGCTACTTTTTTTGTAAAGTTTAGAATTGCAAAATTATGCTGGCGTGTTCCATCTTCTTCAGGGTCTGCCATAAAACCTGGGGCGTTAATAACTGTCCATTCTGGATCGAAGTTTTCTAACTCTTCTTCTGTAGGACGTAAAAACATGTTATATGCAAACTGATTACTCCAGGAATACTCATTTATTACACGAATGCTAAGTTTATAATTTTCATCAGCACAAGCATGACAATCTCTTACATAAAGGTCTTTGTTAGATAAATAATTAGTAACCTTATTATATAGCTTATCAAACGTATCTGCTTCAAAAGGAATATTAATATCGCCCCACCAAACACGGTCTTTTGTAATATCGTCTTTAACAATAAAACGATCCTTTGGAGATCGCCCAGTAAACTCTCCTGTATTTACAGCCAAAGCACCAGAAGAAGCTTCTTTTCCCTGCCTTTTTTCTAAGGTAATTTTGTGAAGTTCATCTGGAGAAAGTTGATGATTTATTTTTGCATTTTTAATCCCGTAATTTTCCAACGCAATCGTTTTCGTAAATTGACTATGGTTTTCCATATTTTAATGTAAAATTAATTATCTGGCAAAACTAAAACATTATTTTTAAGTATCCTCTAAATATTAATCGTTTTTAGAAGGTGTTTTTACGAAATTAACAAATAATATTCCCCAAGATAAAATAAGAAGCAAACCGCCAATTGGGGTTATAAAAGCAATGCTTTTAAAGTTAAAAGATGTTAATATGTTTGTTGCTAACCCGTAAATAGATCCCGAAAAAAACAGTAATCCAATTAGTGTGAAATAAAAAATTATTTTTTTGAATTTTTGCTGAACCAGATGGGTGCTTCCAACAAACAATAACAATATAGCATGATACATTTGATAGCGTACACCAGTTTCAAAAGTTTGTTGTGCTTCAACAGGTAATAATTCCTTTAAACCATGAGCTCCAAAAGCGCCTAAAATAACACTTGTTAAACCTAAGAGTGTTGCCGCAATTAATATTTTTTTGTTCATATTTATTTAAATTATTCGCAATAAATGCGTTTAATATTTATTAAATTCGTAATACCTAAATCAATTTTAGAAGTAAAATAGTATTAAACAAAATTACTCAACAAAACCCAATATGCGAAAGATTTTAATCATTGGTTCTGGAAAATCCGCTTCTTATTTATTAAAATATTTATTGAACAAAGCTAAATTTGAAAGCTTATACATTATTGTAGGAGATATAAATATTGATAATGCTAAAAAACTCATCAATAATCATCAACATGCAGAAGCAATTTTGCTCGATGTATTTCATGAAACTTCGCGTAACGAAGCAATAAAAAATGCAGACATTGTTGTTTCTATGTTACCAGCTCGCTTTCATATAGAAGTTGCCAAAGACTGTGTTACATATGGCAAACACATGGTTACAGCCTCGTATGTTAGCAAAGAGATGCAAGCTTTAAATAAAGATGCTAAAACTAAAGGGCTTATATTAATGAATGAAATTGGTGTAGACCCTGGCATTGACCACATGAGTGCTATGCAAGTTTTAGATGCCATTAGAAGCAAAGGTGGTAATATTATTTTATTTGAATCGTTTACAGGTGGTTTAATAGCTCCTGAAAGTGATAACAACCTATGGAACTACAAATTTACTTGGAATCCGCGAAATGTTGTGGTTGCAGGACAAGGGAGTGCTGCTAAATTTTTACAAGAAAACGCTTACAAATATATTCCCTACCACAGATTATTTAGGCGTACCGAATTTTTAGACGTTGAAGGTTTTGGTAGATTTGAAGCGTATGCAAACCGAGATTCATTAAAATACCAAAATGTTTACGGTTTAGATAATATTAAAACGTTGTATAGAGGCACTATGAGGCGCGTAGGTTTTAGTCGTGCGTGGAATATTTTTGTAACCTTAGGCATGACCGATGACAGTTACATTATAGATGATAGTGAAAACATGAGTTATCGCGATTTTACTAATTCATTTTTAAGTTATAGCCACACAGATTCTGTTGAATTAAAACTTAGGCATGCCTTAAAAATAGATCAAGATGATATTGTTTGGGCTAAACTTATAGAACTCGATATTTTTAGTTCGGAGAAAATGGTGAATCTTAAAAAAGCAACTCCTGCTCAAATTCTTCAAAAAATACTCATGGATAGTTGGACACTAGCAGAAAACGACAAAGACATGATTGTTATGTATCATAAATTTGGTTATGAATTACATGGTGAAAAACACCAAATTGATGCTAGTATGGTGGTTCTTGGCGAAGACCAAACCTATACAGCGATGGCAAAAACAGTAGGTTTACCAGTGGCCATGGCTACCTTAGCTATTTTAAATAAAAAAATTACGACTCCTGGTGTACAAATCCCAATAACCAAAGAAGTTTACCAGCCTATTTTAAGCGAGTTAAAAGATTTTGGTATTATTTTTAATGAAAAAGAAGTACCTTATTTAGGTTATAACCCATTAAATAATTAAGTTTTTATTTCAGTTTAAAACCAAATGCTTATTTTTATGTTTTAAAATGTAATTTAAATAGCTTTCCTTTTTATGGAAATGAAAAACATCATCATCAATGAAAATCAAAAATAAAAGTGTTTATATCGATGGTATCGATAAAAAAATTCTTCGCATGTTAATGGCAGATGCAAGAACGCCAGTGCTAGAAATTGCTAGAAACGTAGGTATTTCTGGCGCAGCCATTCATCAACGATTACGTAAACTTGAAAAAGCGAAATTAATTTCTGGTTCTAAATTTATAATTAACCCCAAAGTATTAGGCTATACCACTATGGCTTTTATTGGCATTTATTTAGATAAAGCTGTAAATAACCCTGAGGCAGTACAACTACTTAGAAAAGTGCCAGAAGTTATAGAATGCCACTACACAACGGGCAATTGGAGCGTTTTAATTAAAGTACTTTGTAAAGATAACGAACACTTAATGCATTTATTAAACAACGATATTCAATCTATTTCTGGAGTTTCACGTACCGAAACTTTTATTTCTTTAGACCAACAAATTGATAGACAGATAAAGGTTTAATTAATCATAAATAAATTCCTTTTTTATATTCTTCAAAAAAATTAAAACTAACTTTTTTGCGCAACCTTTTGCATTATTAAGCATCTTATAGTGGTATCATTTTTGATAAACAAAAGCTTAACAACTTTAAACAATATTATGAAAAACACTTACTTATTATTACTAGTAACCATTTTATGTACTACCTCGTTATTTGCTCAAGAGGAAACAAATGATAAAACTTCAACCACAGAAAATTTTAATGAAATTAAGATCAATGGCTTATACTTAGTTCTTGGAGTTTTTTATGTTACATACGAGCGTACTATTAATGAAGAGTCTGCTTTTGGGTTAAATGTTTTTCTTCCTTTTGTTGATGATGTAAATGACGATGTAAACTATTATATTTCTCCATATTACCGTTTTTATTGGCTCTAGTTTAACATAGGTATTATTTTGTATATTTAGCTATGGAAATATCAGAAATAAAGTCAGCGATTTTAAAATTGTCGTCAATAGAACGCTCAAGACTCATAGCAGAGATGGAAGTACCGAAGATACCATGGAAGAACCACCTAGTTGTCAAGAATCACGAAGAAAGCTGCTAAACAATAAGCAAGGTGCTTGTTTCCATTGCGGTCATGCGAAATAGATAGTGGTTTAATAACACGTTTTGGAGCCATTGATGATATGGAAGGCGGACAAACTAGTCGAACAAATCTTGTGTTAAACTATGATAAAACACTATCTCAAAATGCCTCAATAAAGAACAAAGTGTTTTATAGTAACTATAACTTTGAGCTATTCTCTAACTTTACTTTCTTTTTAGAAGATCCAATATATGGCGACCAAATAAAACAAAAAGAAACCCGAAACATTTTTGGTTTAAACAGCGATTACAAATTGTCTTTTAACAATATAGATGGCAATTTTTCTGCTGGATTAAGTTTGAGATACGATCAAAGTTTTGGTAATGAACTCTCTCTCACTGCTAATCGTAACGAAACCATTACACCAATACAATTAGGCGACATTAATGAAACCAATTTTGGCACGTATATAAATGGCAAGTTTAATTTTGGCAAGTTTATCATAAATCCAGCATTGCGTTTAGACTATTTTAATTTTGTGTATAATGATGCTTTATTAAATAACTATAAAACTCAACCTGAAACCAAAAGTATTTTGAGTCCTAAATTAAATGTACTGTATAATTATAACGATAATTTACAGCTTTATTTAAAAACAGGAAAGGGATTCCATTCTAATGATACTCGTGTAGTTGTAGCCCAAAGTGGCCTTACTATTTTACCCGCTTCTTATGGATTTGATGTGGGTTATATCTGGAAACCAATTCCTAATTTATTATTTAATACAGCATATTGGTATTTGTTTTTAGAGCAAGAATTTGTTTATGTAGGAGATGCCGGAATTGTAGAGCCAAGTGGAAAAACACGTAGACAAGGTCTTGATTTTGGTTTGCGCTATGAGCCCATAAACCAACTTTATTTTAATTTAGATGCAACCTATACACGCGCAAGAGCTATTGAAGAGGCAAATGGTGAGGACTACATTCCCCTAGCACCAGATTTTACCTTTGTTAGTGGTATAAACTATAAAACTAAATCTGGTTTTTATGGAGGAATGCAGCTAAAGCATATTAACGACAGACCTGCTAACGAAGACAATTCTATAAATGCAGAAGGATACACTATTTGTGATTTAAACTTGGGCTACCAATTAAAAAATGTGACCTTAGGTATACAAGTTCAAAACCTTTTTGATGTGGATTGGAATGAAACCCAATTTGCTACAGAATCTCGTTTACAAAATGAAACAGCTTCAGTTGAAGAAATACACTTTACACCAGGAACACCATTCTTTATAAAAGGTACACTTACCGTTAATTTTTAAAAATATAACGAACACATCAATTAAAACTAGAAAAGAAAAACTGATAGAAGATAAAAGCGAATAATGACTATTAAAACTTGATATAATAAAATTTAACTTCCTAAACCAACCGTATATAATTACTATGAACTCACTAATATGAATGTGAAAATAGAAACTTTGTTTTTTAAGAAAAAAATTAAAAAGAGCCTCGATGCTATTAAAAAAGGACGAACTGTAATTATTATTTCACATAATATTTCGCAAATTATCGATGCAGAAAATGTAATTGTTTTAGAAAAAGGGTGTGTTATGGAGCAAGGAACTCATGAAGTCTTATATGACAATAAAAGTACTTATCACGACATTTTTAATACAATGGCAAACAGTCTAAATATTGATAAAATTTCAGACACTTTAGATGACTAAAGTTGTTTTTCTTAAATTACTAAACAAAAATATTAAAAACTAATTTTTATATAAATATCACTAAAACCAACATTATGAAAAAACCAATTTATGTTTTATTAGCCATAGGATTAATTTTTAGTTGCAACCAAACTAAAAAAACAGACACCGAAACTTCAACAGAACAAACTATTGAAACAAAGACAGAAACCAAGAAAGAAAGACGTGGAGGTCCAGGTGGACCTGGAGGAGCCGCAAAACAAGAAGCAGCTTTAAAAGAAGCCTTTAAAGGTGTAGTCACTTCAAATGGTAAACAAGAAAGTTTATTTTCTATTGAGCCAACTGGAGTTTCAACCGCACCTATTGTTACAGCAGCTAAAGCATTTGTAAGCGGATTAACTAAAGAACAAGCAGCAAAAACATTATACGACATAGATGCTACGGAATGGCGCCATTGGAGCAATGTAGATAACGGTATTTTTGCGCGTAATGGTATTTCTATAAAAGAAATGAACCAAGACCAACGTAAACTAGCTTTTAATTTATTATCAGTAGCCTTAAGTGCAAAAGGTCTACAATTAACAAAGGATGTTATGAAAACAGACCAAACCTTAAAAGAACTTAATAATGGTGATGAAAGGTTTAGTGAAGACCTGTATTTTTTCACTGTTATGGGTACGCCATCTAATACAGAACCTTGGGGTTGGCAATTAGAAGGGCATCATTTAGTAATTAATTATTTTGTGTTGGGTGACCAAATGGTAATGACACCAACATTTATGGGAGGCGAACCTGTATTTACAACTTCTGGAAAATATAAAGGCAATACCATTTTTCAAGATGAACAAAATATTGGTTTAAAATTTATGCAATCACTTTCTGAAGCACAGCAGCAAGAAGCGACTTTATCTACAGAAAAAAGTGGAGCAAATATTGAAGCAGGCGCTTTTTCAGATAATGTTACAGTAGATTTTGAAGGTGTTAAAGCTTCAAGTATGACTCCAGAACAAAAAGAAGCTTTACTGCATCTAACAGCTCAATATATCAACAATATGAGAGAAGGGCATGCTAAAGTTAAAATGGAAGATATAAAGAAACACATAGAAGATACCTATTTTGCTTGGAGAGGTACAACTGCAGATGATGCTGTATTTTACTATAGAATTCACAGCCCTGTTATTTTAATAGAATTTGATCACCAATCGCCTGTTGGAGTTAGAGGTGCAGACCGCTCACCAACCAGAAATCATATACATGCTATGATTAGAACACCAAACGGAAATGATTATGGTAAAGATTATTTAAAACAGCATTTAGAGAATCACCACCATTAAGGCATTATAAACCTGAATTAATATATTTATTAATAAGCTTATCATCAATGTTTTAATACTAAAAATAATTGATTTTTTCATTCCTGTAAAGGTTAACTAATTCGAGCACAGAATTAAATAAGATTTAATTTTGTTTTATGAGAAACGACAACATATTGTTATTCAGCAATTTACCATTGTTTGTTATATGGATTATTATATCATAGAAACCAGGTTATAAATAAAAAAAATACAACAATTTAAATCCCGATATTCTCGGGATTTTTTTATTTCTTACTTTTCAAATTAAAAAGCTATTTCTTTACTCAGTTTCGTTCTAAAAATCCTTTAAGTATTCATTTTATTTTTCATCCAAAACAGGCAGTTTTAAAGGCATTTCTTTAATATAAAAAGATAATGTGGCTGTGATTTAGAAAAAGTGCAGTTCATCATTAACATGAAGGACAAAAAAAGTGTACTACAATACAAAAAACGTTTAATCTATTTTTAAGAATTAATAGAGGTTTAGTAGCTAATCATTCAAATTAAAACAATTCATTATTAAATTTAGTTTGATTGCTATAATCACCACAAGTTTTTTCGCTATAGTTGAATCAAAATAAAATATCCATAGTATGTGCAGACCTGTTAGGATTTAAAAAACATAAGTGTTCGGAAGACACAAGTTCAATGACATATTTCCATAAATTAGTATAATAATTGAATTATTATGAGTAAAAAAGTTACTGTAAAGTCCCTATTACAACTAATAGACGATGATGTTTTAAAAAGATTAGCTATTGATACTAATGTAAATTTTAAAACAAAAAAGCTTTCAGGAGAGGTTGTATTTAAGCTTTTGGTCATGAGTATTTTAGATAACACTAAAATTAGTTTACGCATGATGGAAAAAACTTTTTCAAATAATTTGTTCAAATTATATTCAGGTGTTGACAAAGAGCAAACCGTTAGATATAGCAGTATTTCAGAACGTTTATCAGTTATTAATTGTGATTATTTTGAGCGCATATTTAATCATGTTTTTCAGATGTCCAAAAGCTATTTTAACAAAGAACTAGATGCCTATGATATTCGCCAATATGATTCTACAAGTTTATCACTATCTAGTAAACTTTTAAAAAAAGGTATGGTTAATGGGTTAAAAAGATAAAACCCGTAAAAACCAGATAAAATTTACGGTAGGTTTACTGAACAACTTACCTGCTAGTTTACAATTTTACAATCAACAGAAACATCTTGCAGAAGATATTACTTTAAAAGAAAGTATTTTATCTACAGCTATAGCAGA
>CANKVS010000075.1 GCA_947487155.1 uncultured Flaviramulus sp. | reverse complement strand
TAGAACTCTTCCGAACACTTATGTTTTTTAAACCTGATAGGTCTGCATATACTATGATATTTTATTTTGATTCAACTTTATTATCCTCGCTTTTAGATTTAAAAACATAAGTGTACAACCACATTAAGGTAAATGTTGGAATAACATCCAGTCCTGGTAAAGCTTCTTCAACAACAGAAACTACACCAGCAATTTTCCCTGGTTTTCCTTTGTAAAGTTTAGTCATTAAATACCCTGATAAAGGTGCCCAAACAACATCAGAAAACTCACCAATTCCTGGAATTAAAAATGAAAGATAACCAACAGCATCAAAAAGAATACTTAAAAATAATATTTTGTATTTGCTCATTAAGTAATAATTTATAGAAAGTTTAAAACAAGAAACATACAAAAATTATTGTGTATCAACTATTTACCAATTAATTTTAAAAATTCGTTTCTAGTTTCAATTTTTTCAAATTGTCCTCTAAATCCAGATGTTGTGGTTATAGAGTTTTGTTTTTGTACGCCACGCATCATCATACACATGTGCGACGCCTCAATAACTACAGCAACACCTTGAGGTTTTAAAGTATCGTTAATACAATCTAAAACCTGTTCGGTTAAACGTTCTTGCACTTGTAAACGTCTGGCGAAAACATCAACAATTCTTGGTAATTTACTTAAACCAACAATATGCCCGTTTGGTATATAAGCTATATGCGCTTTTCCAAAAAATGGTAAAATATGGTGCTCACAAAGTGAATACAACTCAATATCTTTTACAATAACCATTTCGTTATACGACTCCTTAAACATAGCACTTTTAAGAATTTCAACAGGGTCTTGGTGATAGCCTTGAGTTAAAAATTGCATAGCTTTAGCGGCACGTTCTGGGGTTTTTACCAACCCGTCTCTTTCTGTATTTTCTCCTAAGTCTTCAATAATGTTTTTATAGCGGTTTTTAACATCATCTGTAACTTGAATATTATATTCTTCTAATTTTTTATATGGCATTTTACTTCTAAATTTATGTACTTCTCAGTACTTCAAAATCTGGTTAACTTCTTTTTAAAGTTATTTTTAAATAAATATAGAGCATAAAAAGGAGATAGCAATAAAAACAATTCTTAATTGGACATCACATGATAAAGTATTAAATTCACAGCTATTATTTATACTTTATGATTCAAGCAAAAAACATACACAAATATTATAGCGACTTACAAGTTCTTAAAGGCGTAGATATTCATATTAAAAAAGGTGAAATAGTTTCTATTGTTGGTGCTTCTGGTGCTGGAAAAACAACTTTATTACAAATACTTGGTACGCTAGACAGAGCCTCAAAACATGAAAATTTCAATCTTAAAATTAATAACATAAATATAAATACACTTAACGATAAAGCACTTGCTAAATTTAGAAACGAACATATTGGTTTTATTTTTCAGTTTCATCAATTACTTCCAGAATTTACAGCATTAGAAAATGTGTGTTTACCAGCGTTTATTAAAGGCACAAAAAAGGCTGATGCCGAAAAACGAGCCCATGAACTTTTAGATTTTCTAGGGTTATCGCATCGTTTCGATCATAAACCAAATGAACTTTCTGGCGGTGAGCAACAGCGTGTTGCCGTGGCACGTGCATTAATAAATAATCCTGATTTAATTTTTGCCGATGAACCTTCTGGAAATTTAGATAGCGAATCTGCTGAAACATTACATAGCCTATTTTTTAAACTTCGTGACGAATTTGGACAAACCTTTGTAATTGTAACTCATAATGAAGAATTTGCAAATTTAGCTGATAGAAAACTAACTATGGTTGATGGGAAAATTGTGAGTTAATTTTCTTAAAACTTTTCAACTATTTTATCTTAATTGTTCTATTTGTTTTTGCACTTTTACTTGCGGCTTCAAGAATTTCTGTAACTATCATATTATTTTCTAAAGAAGAAAGCGCAAACGGTTTTAAAGTAATTTTATTATTTATTATCGCAGCGAAGAAAGCAAAAGGGTCATTATACGGTGCCTCTCTTTGTTCTAACTTAAATGATTCTTCTTTATAATTGCTATAACCTTCAGATATTCTAACACGAAGATTAGTGCCATTATCTACATAAATTGCACCTTTAGCCCCATAAATTTCCATATCTTTTCTTCCGATAGGCCAATCCCAAGACGCTTGAATTATTGCATTAGATGTATTGTATGTTAAAATAATAGTAGCATCGTCATCAACTAAAGGGTTATTTTCTGGTTGCTGTTGCTGAGTTACAGCCGTTACTGTTATTGGTTTTTTACCGTTATGTAACCAGGTTATTAAATTAGCGCCATAACATCCAAAATCCATTAAGGCTCCTCCTCCATTTTGAACTGGATCGATTAACCAGTCTAAAAATTCTTTATTAACACCAATTTTTTTTGGTCCCTTATGGCCGTCTCTAAT
Organism: uncultured Flaviramulus sp.; assembly: GCA_947487155.1. GTDB lineage: Bacteria > Bacteroidota > Bacteroidia > Flavobacteriales > Flavobacteriaceae > CANLXL01. The sequence goes on along the minus strand of CANKVS010000075.1, from coordinate 9,085 downwards.
AACAACTTTTCGAAGGTCTCCAACGTCTCCAGATTTAAATACGTCATTAGCTTTATGGTTTGATGGATACCAAGTTGTTTCGTAATTTGTTAGTAAATGAATGTTATGCTTTTTAGCAAGTGCCTCCATTTTTTTAGCATGTTTTAAACTAACCGCTAATGGTTTTTCTACCATAACATGAATACCCTTTGGGGCGCAAATTTCTACTACTTTTAAATGCTCATAAATAGAATTAAAGACCGTAACCGCATCTGGTTTATTTGCAACTATCATGTCGTCAATAGTATTATAAACAATATCCATCGAATACTTATATAGCTTAGAATAACGTTGCGCTAAATCTGTATTAGGCTCAACAATACCAACAATTTGTATGTCTCCATAATCTGCTCTACCTAAAATTTGGTGGACATGGCTATGCGATAATCCAACAATTCCAATTTTAATTGGTTTGTTTTGGGCAAACAATTGGCATGATAATAATGTAATTAAACTAAAGGTGAATATAAATTTAAAAGGCATAACAAATTTATTAATTGAAGTTATTTAGACTTTTTTGAATTATAGCGAAAATTAGTCATTTTTTAGCTGATTGAAAAAGTTTAATAATGTCAAGGTGTAAAAAATAAATATAAATTTTATACTGTTTTTCAATTAGTTACAATCAAGTCTTTGTTCTTGGCTCTAAAAGCGAAGCGATCTGCATTCTTTTGCAGGCATTAATAATTTTAATATAACAATTTGATACTTTGCCAAAATTTACATAAAACCCCTATTTTTACCTTTTAATTTTTCACATTGAATACACAAGAACTTAAAGAATTTTTAGACGCTAAAGTTGTACAGTACAATAATCCTAAATTTATTGAGAGCGATCCCATTCAAATCCCACATCAGTTTTCAATACAAGAAGATATTGAAATATCTGGGTTTCTTACAGCAACCATAGCTTGGGGAAACCGAAAGAGCATTATTAATAATGCAAAGCGTTTAATGAATTTACTTGATAATTCACCTTATGATTTTGTTATAAACCATTCGGAATCTGATTTAGAAAAACTACGGCCTTTTGTGCATCGTACATTTAATGGCGATGATTGTGTGCAATTTATACAGTCGTTAAATCATATTTATAAAAATTATAATGGTTTAGAATCTGTATTTAATTTACATGCTAAAAAAGATTCACTCCAATCTTCAATTTCTGAATTTAAAACCATATTTTTTGAAACTAAACACCTTCAAAGAACACAGAAACACGTAAGTAACCCGTTAAAGAATTCGGCAGCAAAACGTATAAACATGTTTTTACGTTGGATGGTAAGAAACGATAATGCAGGAGTTGATTTTGGTATTTGGAAAAACTTAAACCCAAGTCAACTGTCTTGTCCTTTAGATGTGCATTCTGGGAATGTTGCTCGAAAGTTAGGACTATTAAACAGAAAACAAAATGATGCTAAAGCTTTATTAGAATTGGATACTTCTTTAAGAAAATTAGATGCTAACGATCCTGTAAAATATGATTTTGCACTATTTGGTTTAGGTGTTTTTGAAGGGCTTTAATAAGTATACCAATGCTTTAAAACGCAAAAAAGCGACTAATGTATAACATATACTAGTCGCTCTTTATTTTTCGATAAATTTAATTTAGCCTTTTAACCAAGCTTCTCTTAATTTTATTTGAGCATCGGTAGCATTGGCTTTAGCTTGTAACCCTTCACCCGTTGTGTACGTTTTAGTTACTGCAGTTTTAATGGTTACTTTTTCACCATTTCTATCTAATTTCACATCAATGTTTTGTCCTGGTTTCCAAGAGAACACCTCTTGCAATAGTTGATTTGCATTTTGAAGTGTTAAATCTTTACCGTTTATAGACTTTATAACATCATTAGGTTTTGCCCCATTATCTGCCCAAAAGCTATTTTTAAGTACCATGTCTGTAAAAAATATAGTTCCTTTTTGTTCGTCACCACTAACAATTGGTGCACCATTCATCATGATATAATTAGTCTCTACTTTGCCTTCGCCTACTTCCAGACCTACCTTTTCAAAAAATTCATTATAATTAATTGGTGTATCCCCAACAACATGCGTGTATAAAAAGTCTTTAACAGAAGGGTAAGTCATTGCTGCAATTTCATCAATTAGCTTATCATCTTCAAACGGTTTATTTTTTCCGTATTTATTAGATAATTCTTTCATTAAAGATAAAATACCTCTATTACCGTTGCTTTCTTCTCTCATTAAAATATCAATGCACATACCTATTAAAGCTCCTTTTTGGTAAACATTTAAATATTGGTCTTTATAAGGGGCTTTTAAAACATTTTCACTCATTATAGTAAAACTCATAGCATCATTCATTTTTGATGCCATTTGAATTTTCTCCATAATTTTGTTATAAAACTCAGCATCGGTAACCAACCCTTGGTCTACTTGAAATAATGTTGCAAAATATTCCGTTACGCCTTCATACATCCATAAATGCTTAGAAAATGTTGGGTTATTATAATCAAAATAATGCACATCTTCAGAATGCACACTTAATGGTGTTACAATATGAAAAAACTCATGAGATACAACATCTGTCATACTTTTTGCTAATGCTTCAGCAGGTATAGCCTCTGGCATAACTACCACTGTAGAGGTATGGTGTTCTAAAGCTCCAAATCCTTTAGGTGAATCTTCCTTACCTTCAGATAGGTACACATAAATATCATAACGTTTTGTAGAATTAATAGCTCCTAAATACGTTTTTTGAGCTTGCATCATTTTTAAAATAGTGCCTTTTAAAGAGGCTGCGGAATGCACTTTATTAGGAGAATACACGCTTAATACAATTTTTATATCGCCTACTTGAAACTCTTCTACATCTAAATTACCGTACATCATTGGGTTATCGGTAATATCAAAATATCTAGGTGCAAAATAGCTAGTTGTTGTATTCTTACCGTCTTCACTTGTTTTAGAATTCACCGTTTGTAATGCCGATGTGCGCTTAAATGATGAAGATGCTACAACATCTAACTTATATTGGTTGTTTTTAAGCGAATCAAAATAACCAATAAAACCATGTAAGTTTAATACATAATTATCAGGCTCTATATTAGTTCCTGCTGGAGAAAAAGGCGTGTCTTTACCTATACCTCCGTTAATTTCAATATCATAAGTATCATTAACCAAATACGTGATTTTATCTAATTCTTTTGCATTATTGATAGTCCAAGTATTAGTATCCACTTTATTTATTGGCATTTCATTTCCTTTATAATCAAATGCTTTAAAATCATCTACATACTTACCAAAATCACTTACAGAATATGTACCTTGAATTACTTTTGGAAGTCTATACGTAACAGTTTCTACTGTAAAACGCCCTGGGTTAATTGTAACAGGAGCTTTATCATCTCCTATATTACTTAAATTTATTGATGTTTGAATTGGTAAACTAGTAGCCAAATCGTTAGTTGTATTTTTAGTTGAACCACAACTAACCAGTAAAATACCCGCAAACAATACGGAAAGTGTTTTAGTGTTCATTAAAATCTATTTTTTTTAGTTTCTAAATTGACGCGCAAAATACCATTATGTTACACGTTGCTTTCTTAAGGTTTTGTTAAAAAGATGCTATATTCGCTGTATGCAAAAACCTTTAGTAAGCATACTTACGCCTTTTAAAAATACTGAATATTTTATAAAAGATTGCTTAAATTCTATAATACAGCAAACCTATAGCAATTGGGAACTTATAATTGTTGATGATTTTTCTACAGACACTAGTTTTAACATTGTAGAAGAATTCAGTAAAAAAGATTCTAGAATAACATTGCTAAAAAATGAGGGAAACGGTATTATTGATGCTTTACAGTTGGCTTTTAAACACAGTAAAGGCTATTTAATTACCCGAATGGATAGTGATGATGTTATGCACCCTAAAAAACTGGAGGTTTTAACAAATAGTTTGATAAAATATGGAGAACACCATGTTGCCATTGGGTTAGTAAATTATTTTTCGGAAGATGGTATTAAAGAGGGTTATAAAAACTATGAAATTTGGCTAAATAATCTAACCAAAATTGGTAGTAATTATTCTGAAATATATAAAGAATGTGTGATTCCTTCACCATGTTGGATGATACACCGAAATAATTTAATAAATTGTGATGCTTTTAACCCCAACACGTATCCTGAAGATTACGATTTAGCGTTTCGGTTTTACAAACATAATTATAAATGTATTCCTTGTGATGCAGTAATTCATAATTGGAGGGATTACAGCTCAAGAACTTCCAGAACACATAAGCACTACGCCGAAAATCATTTTATAGATTTAAAACTGAATTATTTTTTAGAGTTAGATTATAACACAAATAAAACCCTTATTGTTTGGGGTGCTGGAGCCAAAGGCAAAAAAATTGCAAGTACACTACTAAAAAAAGAAGTTCCTTTTGAATGGATTTGTGATAACCCCAATAAAATAGGTCGCGATATTTATGGCAAAATATTAAAGCCTTTTAGTCATTTAAAAACAATTACCAATCCTCAAAGTATTATTACAGTTGCCAATAAAACGGCTCAAAAGGAGATTACAAATTATATGGAAAAATTAAATATGATACCAGGGCAAGATTATATATTCTTTTGTTAATTGAAAAGGTTTTCGAGATACTTTGCATCGCAGTTTCCTTTAAAATTGTTATTCCCACAAAACCTGAAATCCATTAAATAAAATTCACAAATTCATTTGCATTTTCTATATTTGTTCAATCTAAAAAAACAATGCAGTTTAAACATCCCGAACTTCTTTACGCATTATTCCTACTACTCATTCCCATTATTGTTCATCTTTTTCAATTAAGAAAGTTTCAAAAAATTGCATTCACCAATGTTGCTTTTTTAAAAAAAGCCACCTTACAAACCCGTAAAAGTTCGCAAATTAAAAAGTGGGTAATACTATGCACACGGTTGTTATTACTTGCTTCAATTATTTTAGCATTTGCGCAACCTTTTACATCTAAAATTAATACACTTAAAACTAAAAAGGAAACCGTAATTTATTTAGACAATTCCTTTAGTATGCAAGCAAAAGGCGATAAAGGTGAACTTTTAAAACGTGCTATTCAAGATCTTATAAACAATGTTCCAGAAAATGAAAATATATCAATTTTAACAAATAATAGCAGTTATAAAAACACAAGTATAAAGGCTATTAAAAACGAATTACTACAACTTGAATATTCCTCAAACGCTTTAACCACTAATGCCGCTTTATTAAAAAGTAACACCCTTTTTAAGAATCAAGCAAATAGTTTAAAAAATTTAGTTTTTATATCAGATTTTCAAGGCATTACAAATGAAACTCCTATTAAAACAGACTCGCTTACTAACTTGCACTTTGTAAAATTGCAACCTGTAAATGCTAATAATATTTCTATTGATAGTGCCTATATTTCAAACACAACACCCACAAATATAGAGCTTACAGTAAAGCTGAAACAAAGTGGAACAGGTATTAAAAATATACCTGTGTCCTTATTTAATGATAATAATTTAATTGCAAAAACTTCAGTTGAAATTTTAAATGAAAGCAGCACCACGTTTTCGCTTCCAACAAATACGGTTATCAACGGAAAAATAACCATTAACGATGCGCAATTACAATTTGACAATACCTTGTTTTTTAATATAAATAATGGATCAAAAATTAATGTACTTGCTATAAATAAAGCAGATGATTCTTTTTTAAAACGTATATATACAAATACCGAATTTAACTACACATCGGTCTTAGAAAATCAATTAAACTATAATGTAATTGATAGTCAACACCTTATTATTTTAAATGAATTAAGCACGATACCAAATGCATTAGTATCTGCTTTAAAATTATTTACAAACAATGGCGGACATATACTTATTATACCGTCTAATAAAATTAATAAACAATCCTATACTGCTTTATTATCAAATTACAATTCAAGTTACAGCGACTTTATAGAAACTGAAAAACGAATTACCACGATTAACTATGCGCATCCATTATACAATAATGGCGTGTTTGAAAAACAAGTAAAAAACTTTCAATATCCTAAGGTTAATAGCTTTTATAATTTTACTTCAAACACAGGTTCAGCAATTTTACAATTTGAAGACAGTAAACCTTTTTTATCTCAAAATAAGAATGCTTTTATTTTTTCATCCCCAATAAATACCACTAATTCAAGCTTTAAAAACTCACCTCTTATCGTTCCTACCTTATATAATATTGGGAAATCTAGCTTAAAAATCCCGAATTTATATTACACTATAGGAAGAGAAAATACTTTTGATGTTGATACCCAATTGCAACAAGATGATATTTTATCGTTAGTAAATAATACTATTAATAGTATCCCCAAACAACAATACTTTAATAACAAAGTAGTTATTAACACTTCTGAAAACCCACATATAGCAAGCACATATTCAATTCAAAATAAAAATAAAACGATTAAAAATGTAAGCTATAATTATGATAGAACCGAAAGTAATTTAAGCTACCAAGATCTTTCATCTTATAAAAACGCAACACAAAGTGATTCTATTACCAAAATTTTCAATATTATAAAAAGTGACACAAAAGTTAATGCCCTATGGAAATGGTTTGTTATTTTTGCATTAATGTTATTGATTATTGAAATGCTCATCTTAAAATATTTTAAATGAACATACTTATAAAGTCTGCTACAATTATAGATTCCAAAAGCGAGTTTCACAATACAACTCAAGATTTATTAATTGAAAAAGGAGTGATTTCAAAGATTGGAAACAACATTAAAAATCCTAAAAATTACCAAGAAATAGCTTTAAACAATCTTTATATATCACCAGGTTGGTTTGATAGTAGCGTTTGTTTTGGAGAACCAGGTTTTGAAGAGCGCGAAACCATTAAAAACGGACTTAAAACTGCCGCTGCTTCTGGATTTACTGCTGTGGCCTTAAACGCTAATAGTAACCCAGTTATCGATTCAAATTCTGATGTTACCTTCGTAAACTCCAAGTCCAATAACAATGCTGTGACCTTATTACCAATTGGTGCATTAACTGTGGGTAGTAAAGGAGAAGATTTAGCCGAATTATACGATATGAATTCTGCTGGAGCAGTTGCATTTTACGATTACAAAAAGCCTATAAGTAACCCAAACCTTATGAAAATTGCGTTGCAATACGCAGGTAATTTTAATGGATTGGTCTGCTCGTTTCCGCAGGAAAACAAAATTTCGGGATCAGGCGTTATGAACGAAAACATAACAAGCACAACTTTAGGATTAAAAGGAAACCCTGCATTGGCAGAAGAATTACAAATAGCTCGCGATTTATTTTTATTAGAATATACAGGAGGTAAATTACATATTCCAACTATTTCTACCGCAACATCTGTAGCTTTAATTAGGGAAGCCAAAAAGAAAAAATTGGATGTGAGTTGTAGTGTCGCTATTCATAATTTATATTATACTGATGAAGCGCTAACCGATTTTAACACACATTTTAAAGTTACCCCACCTTTAAGAACCCAAACAGATATTGATGCCTTAATTGATGGTGTGAAAGATGGTACAATAGACATGGTAACAAGCGACCACAACCCTATTGATGTTGAACAAAAAAAGGTAGAGTTTGACCATGCTGCTTACGGAACTATTGGTTTAGAAAGTGCTTTTGGAGCTTTACAAAATGTATTTACACTTAAAAAGACCATTGACCTTTTAACCAAAGGAAAAACTAGATTTGGGTTAGAAAATACCTCTATAAATATTGGTAATACAATAAATATTACACTTTTTAATCCAGATACAAAATACACGTTTACTAAAAAGGATATAATTTCAAAATCGAAAAACGCCATTTTTGAGAATGAAATTTTAAAAGGAAAAGTTTACGGCATTATATCAAACAACAATGTTTCTTTAAATTAACTATTATGACTCAACAAGATATTGAAGACGGAAAAGGATTAGCTATAATTAGTTATTTAACAATTATAGGTACCATTATTGCTTACTTTATGAATAATGACAAAAAAAATATTTTCACCAGTTTTCATGTTAGGCAAGCTTTAGGGCTATGGCTCACTTATTTTATTCTTGCATGGGTAGTTAGTGCTGTTAACAGCTGGTTTGCTACTTTAGGCTTTTGGGTATTTTTTGGGGTACTTTTTATTTTTGGTTTTATAAATGCTATTGGTGGTAAAGCTCTAACTGTACCTCTAGTTGGCGAATTATTCCAAAAATGGTTTGCTAATCTTGGAAGGTAAACAAATGGCAGACACAACACGCTCGTTAAGTTATATTACTCGAAAATCTACTTTAACAAAAAATGCACCCTTATTAATAATGATGCATGGTTACGGCAGTGACGAAAATGATTTATTCTCATTTGCTAACGAATTATCCGAAGAACTTTTTATTATTTCGGTAAAAGCACCCTACCCCATGCAACCTTACGGAAATGCTTGGTATGCTATAAATTTTGATGCCGATAAAGGCAAATGGAATGATAATGAACAAGCCAAAGCTTCTCGTGATTTAATTGCTAAATTCATTGATGAAGTTATAGAAGCTTATCCTATTAATAAAGATAATATTAGCCTTTTAGGTTTTAGCCAAGGCTCCATTTTAAGTTACGCAGTAGCTTTAAATTACCCTGAAAAAGTAAAAAATATTGTGGCGCTAAGTGGTTATGTTAACCATGATATTTTGCCTAAAGATATTAAAGAAAAAGAGTATTCTAATTTAGATTTTTACTGTTCTCATGGTAGTGTAGACCAAGTTATCCCTGTAGATTGGGCTAGACAAACACAACCGTTTTTAAATTCATTACAAATTAAAAATGTATATGCAGAATTCCCTGTTGGTCATGGTGTTGCTCCTCAAAATTTTCATGAGTTTAAAGATTGGTTGAGCAAGCGTATTTAATACCATTTCAAGATGAGAAAAGGTATAACAAATAAAAAATTAAAGAGACCTGTTAGGTTTAAAAAACATAAGTGTTCGGAAGACACAAGTTCAATGACATATTTCCATAAATTAGTATAATAATTGAATTA
>CANKVS010000074.1 GCA_947487155.1 uncultured Flaviramulus sp. | reverse complement strand
AACTATCTCGCTTTCTTAGTTATAGCTATTAAAAAAATTAAGAAAAGAAAAATTATAAAAGTTTAAATCACTTCAATGAAAAAAGGCCTTAAGTTATTAAACTTAAGACCTTTTACTGTTAAGTGTTATATAATATTACTTTAATGTAAATTCTGATGTTGACACTAAATCTTTTTCATTAAAAACATTAACAACGTAACGCCCTTTTTCAAAATTACTTTTTCCTTTTGAAGCAACAAACTCACAAATATTAAGGTTGCTATTTTCGTAATTAAACTTACTAATTATACTATAGTTAAGTGTTTTTTCTTCAAATTGAACCTGCTCATTTAATCCTAAAGTATTGTTTTTTGGATCAATAACTTGAACGTATAATTCTTGATCGCCGCCTTGCACTAAAGCGTTTTTAGCTACTGTAAAGCAAACTCTAATTTTATCGGTACGACTAGCTCTTTCTGTTGGAATTAATTTTCCAGAAGTTCGTTCTATAACTCCAAATCCTTTTAAACCTACAGTAGATAATACTGCTGCGTTTTCAACAACTTCTGCTAAAGCTGTGTTTTGTACTAATAAAGAATCTGTAAACATAGTGCGCTCTTCTAAACGAACTCTTGTGCTATCTAAAGATGTAGCTAAGTATGAATTCTCCACACGTAAAGAATCGTTTTGTGCTAACAACACGTCCATTTCTTGCTGTAAAGACTGGTATTTCTTTTTATATCGCCATAAACTTCTAACGTTGGTTTCTGATATTTTTAAAGAATCTATCAAGCCTTGAATACGTTCTCTAGCTTCTGTTAAATTAGAATTTGCAACGCTGTTTTCACTAATAGCAACATCGTATTGTTTTGCCATAGCATTTAAATCGTTCATTACCAATTGCTTTTCAGCTGTTAATTCTTTTTTAGTTTCGTTGCTATCTTTGTAAAGGTTCATTGTATAAAAACCTGTTCCCAAAAATAGAACTAATGCGATGCCTAAAGCCACTTTTAACCCCATACTACTTTTGTTGTTTTCCATAATTACTTGTTTTAATGTTTTTTAATATCTATCGCTAATCAGATTATAACCTGCATTTTCATTATATACGAGCAACTTAAAAATTTAGACTTTATGTACTGTAGAAATTTTAAACGCTTAGCTAAGTATAGTAAACTACTTCGGAGCAAGCTCATGAAAGTATTCGTAAAGTAAAGAACAAAACATTTTACAGCAATTCTCTACCACTTTAAATTAAATATTTTTGTTTATTAAATAATATTATTTATATTTACATAAGTACTTATATAAATAACATTATTATGGATGCATTACGAGGATACGGAGAACTAGGATTAGGGTCTAGATTAAAAAGGGTTAGCGAATATATGATGAGAGAAACACAGTTGGTTTACAATCATTTTAATATAGATTTTGATCCTTATCTCTTCCCTATGTTTAAAATAATTTCTAATAAAAAAGGGGTTACAAATTCTGAAATACAAACTTCACTTCAATTTACACAACCTGCTATAACACAATCTATTAACAAATTACTAAAAAAAGAGTTAATTACCTATCAATTTGATGAATTAGATAAACGTAAAAAAATAATTACGCTATCTAATAAAGGAAATAAAACCTTAGAAAAATTAAAGCCAATTTGGAAAAAAATTGACATTGTAATAAAAGATTATACCTTAGAAAGTTCCTCATCTTTAATTGAGCATTTAAACATTCTTGAAAATAAACTTAACACAAAAAGCTTTAGTAAAACTATAATTGAAAAAATAAAAAAGGAAATTGCTCAAAACATTGAAATCGTATCTTTTGATAGTAAATATTCTAAAAATTTCTACGACTTAAATATTGAGTGGTTAAAATCTTATTTTATTGTAGAACCCTATGATGATAACGTTTTAAGCAATCCTGAAAAATATATTATAAATAAAGGTGGGTATATTTTTTTTGCAAAAATAAATAATGAAGTAGTTGGTACCGTTGCCTTAATGCCAATAGGTAACGAAGACCTATTTGAACTTACAAAAATGGCTGTATCACCTAAGCATAGAGGTTTTAAAATAGGTCAGAAACTCATGCAACATACTATTGATTTTTCAAAATTAATTGGATTGCCAAAACTTATACTCTATTCTAGCAGAAAACTTGAAAATGCGATTTATATTTATAGAAAATATGGTTTTATTGAAGTCCCTGTAGAACCTAATTGCCCTTATTTACGCTGTGATATTAAAATGGCGTTAGTTATTGATTTGTAGCTAAAAATTTATTTAACTCTATTATACACTTCAAATGGTTTAATTAGTTCCTGTAGCTTTCAAAGAGTCTATCTGTTTCTGGAGTCTTTCAATTTCTAAAGTTTTCTCATCAATAACTGGAATTGCAGGAATAGAATCTGAAACTTCCTCAACTATATCAATACTCTTTGTCTCTTCAGCAAAATAATAGCCAATGCCTTCGCTAGACCTCCAAGCTTCACTTAATTGATCGTAAACCGTTTTATCCCATTGGCTTGGGTGTTTTACATCTATCCAAATAACATCACGGTATTCGCTATCAATTAAAACCAAATCGGGTGTTGCAGAACCATCAAATTGTCCTGCATCTTTTTCACTAATTGCAGAAACAGTTCCTAAAAAAAACATGCGCTTTCTACCTGCAATATTTTTTATATAAGGTCTAAACTCAACGGGAGTATTTGCTGTCCAGTCGTATTCTTTTCTCGATTCTTTAACTTTTAATGGCATAGCAGAAACCCCAGCATAACCTTGCTTTTTTGATGCATGATCGTAGTAATAGAGAGCATCACTACCATCGGCAGGAATAAATACACTAAAGGTTAAACTGGTACGCTCATCGCCTACTGGTTCTAAGCCAAACCAATGGTAAAGTCCATTATAAGCATTAGAATCTGTATCAGAAAAATTAAAATCGGTTACAAAAGGTTGTTGGTTTTGGTCTTTTGGAAGCTCAGGAATTTTTACAGCGGTTTTCATTTTCCATGGTAACGGATCGGTAAATCCGCCTAAAAACTTTAATGATTCCGCTTGTATTTGAGACACTTTTTCAGCTAAAGTATTTTGACCAATTAAAAACGGATAGTTTTTCATATCATCAGGACTTATATACGTGCCTTTCCCTATTAAAATACGCTCCATATAATCACCAAAATCGTGTTCGCCATTATTTACTATCATCACCCCTCCAAATGTTGGGTATGGAAATAAAAAACCTTTCCATTTAATTAAGCTAACCACTTGCACCCATTGTCCTGTATCGTTTTTCATATAAAATGTATCACTTGGTTCCATGGTAAATAATTGAAGGAAATTGAAACGTTGTACAACAGCGTTATATGTATTCCTACTAAACTTTAATGACTCGCCGATAGAAAAGGTTACAGGGATTCGGTTTTCGTTTGAGAACCTTGGAAACGGTGTGGTGCTCGATACAGAAAAAACTTCTTCGGTATTATCAGTTATACCTTGCCATACGTATTTTTCTGTGGGTTGAATAGCCATAGTCCATTTATTCTCGCCATCAATACGTACTAAGTGCGGAAGCGATACATCTTTGGTTTCCCCTACACTTTCGTTAGCCATAGATGAAATATTTTGAAGCGGTTGAATACGCTCATTTTGAGTTAATGGTAATTCGTTAATTTCTATACGGTTAAAATTATTAAACACATTATATGTTTTCATGTAATCATACATTTTAAAATGCCATCCAACTACATACAAAATACCAAAAAACAATGTCAAAATTCCAAGAATTCCTAATCTACCACCTGTACTTACTGTTTTTCTAAACTTACGTAATCCAAAAATTAATACAATAGCACTTAGTAAAATGATAAAAATGAATTTTCTAACAAATAATAGTGCTGGCTGATAATCATCACGAAGTACAAACAAGGCCATTAGCATTACTAATCCTGTGATAATTGTTATTTTCTTTTGCTTTGAGCCTTTATTCCAATAGTTTTTAATCATAATTTTGTTATTCCTGAGAAAGCAGAAATCTATTTATTTATACTAAATTATTTTTTAAAGTGAATTTCTGCCTTAGCAGAAATGATAGTTATAACAATCCTTTATCTTTTAAACGTTCGCGAGCACTCTTCTCTTCAGTTTTTGATGATTCATTTATAGATTCAGGTTCTTCAACTACGTCTGCACTTCGACTTCGCTCAGCATCCAAATCATCTTTCGTTTTTAAATCTTCAATAAAATCCTTGCCTTTTTCAACAGCATCCTCCATAATATCTCCAATAGAATCACTTTTCTCTTCAATAACCTTTGATGATTTTAATACAAAATTTGCTAAATACGTTCCTAACAAGGTGCCTACAACAATTGATGAAAATGCGGAAATTCCATTATAACTAGTAAAAATTTCAAATGGTGAGAAAAATTGGATGGCTAAACCTACTAGTAAAAAGCCTCCAACAACATAAACCAATCTTGGTAAAAAGGCTTGTTTAAAAACAAATCCTTTTTTTTCAGTTGATTTCATTTGCAATGCTTTACTGTTAAACACTTTATTTACAAACCTATATAGTTTGTTTCCGTTAGATTCTCTCCAATATAAAAAGATTCCTAGCAAAATTGCTGCTATAAAAATTACTAATTCTAGTCCCATAATTAAAAGTTTGAAGCTCGAAGTAAGAAGTTTGAAGTTACTTACTCAACTTTGTTAATTTTTTATTTTATTTCTGAATGCTATCATCATATTCATTAAATCGAAACAATCTTTGTAGTATTTAAAAAATTCGTCTTCAGATAAGTAGCTTCTTCTTTTAGCTTTATAAAGGCATGTAACAACTTCTGCTAGTGAACGAATAGAATAACCCAAGAATCTTCTGTATTCTGGTCCAGATTGTAAAATAGAACCTTCAGATATATTCAACGCTATAGAGTCCGAAGCCCTTTTTAATTGAGAAGATAAATTATATTGTTCATCTTTAGGGAATTGATGAGCTAAATCATTCATACATTCTCCTAAATCCATTCCCTTTTGCCAAATAACTAAATCTTCAAACTTAAATTTCATGCATTAACATATTATTCATAAAGATAGGAAACTTCTATCTTCACCCTTCTAACTTCTCACTCTAAAGCATTAGTCTATAATTATTAAATATTGTTACTAATCGTTTCAATAGCCCATTCTTTTAACGAATCGTCCCATGCTGTAAAACTCTTATAAAACGCTTCTTTATCGTACCAATATAAATACAACACATCTTTTGGTGATACATTTACTAACAACATCCAAATTAAATCTTGATGTTTAGCATCTAAAGAGGAATGCGGTTGATGCAAAGCCTCAAATAGTTTTACATCAACTATATCGGCGATTTTATATTGATTGCTTGTTTCTAGTTTTTCTAAATAACGTTCTACACTCATTATCTTTTTTCTAGATTCAATATCTAATTTATTAAGATAGCTTTTATACAATAGCGGATCGTTTAAAATATTTATTATTGGATGCTGCGTTTTTTTTAGATGCTGAGACATCTCGAATTTTTTAATACGATGATAACGTTTAGTATTTACAACAGCTTCTAAATCGTACTCAATGATGACGTGATCACGTAATTTATCCATTAATTCGGTTTGATGAATATGATAGATTAGCACGTCGTAACTCACATTTTTAATAGCTTCTTTATGCCATGTTTCGTCTTCAAAAACAATTATCGGGCTTATAAAATCTCTTAGCACATAAACACCTCCAAATGCCCTAGTATAAAAGGAATCTGTTGTGAATTGCAATTCATGTAAATTTAAATCTCTGGTGCGTAAATCACCATAAGTTTTTGCTGATTGCAATAACTTTTCATGAATGGTTTCGTCTATAAAATTATGATCTCTATTAAAAGTTTCTACCAGCTCTAATTGCTGTTGTTTTATTTTATCTAAGTTGTTTATTAAATGAAAACTAATAGTAATGGTGTTATACTTTAAAACATCTAAAGGTTCGTAAAAAGCATCTATATTTTGGTCGAAATCTAAACAAATGGCACAATCGCGCGTAATATCATTTATTTTGTTACCATGCGTTTTAAAAACAAATTTCATTATATCTCTATCGAATGTATGAAACGGTACATACACTGGTTTCCCCTTTTGCAATGGTGAGATAATTATTCCGTGTGGATTAGCATCGCCATTATTTAAATAATGAAGCTCGTTTTTTTCTTCTGCAATTTCAGGACTCCAACCAATACCATCAATTGAAAAGGTCTTCAACTTTGTTTTAGTAAATCCTAGTTTTATTAAGCATTTGTTATAACGCTCAACAAGTTTTCCGCTTACAGGAATTAATTCACTTCTATATAAATTAGCTGTTTTTAGTTTATCCATTACAACAATTTATTTATTTGAATGTATTGCAGCAACATAATCGTTCTGGCATCAATAATCTCTCCTGAATCAATCATTTCCATAGCTTTAGTAAAAGTGACTTCAAAAACCTCTATTTCTTCATTTTCGGTTTCTAAACCACCTCCATTATTAATTCTATCAGAATTGGTATAATTACCAGTAAAAAGATGCACACGCTCTCTTACTATTCCTGGTGATAAAAACACAGTGTTCACAGCCTTTAAATTAGAAACGTTATAGCCCAATTCTTCTTTAACTTCTCTTACGACAGAAGTTTCTGGTGATTCACCATCATCAATAGCTCCTCCACAAACTTCTATAGAAACACCATCAGAAACGCCTGAAATATATACAGGTATTCTAAATTGTTTTGATAAAAGAACTTTTTTTGATTCTGTATTGTACAATAATATCGCAACACCATCACTCTTACCATAAGCTTCGTGGGCTATTCGTTTCCATTTTCCATTTTTAAATTTAAAATCGAAATCTATTCGCTCAAGCTTACCCCAAAAATCGGATAATACAGTTGATGCTATATTTTTTATTCTTTTATCTTTTGTCATCAAATTGCTCTCTAGCTTCAGTCTCTATATTCAATTGGTTTACTCTTGCATCTACTTTTCGTTTAAAATCAGTATCGGCAATAGTTGCTACATTATCTAAATAACGCACGACTTCTTGACGTCTAATTTCTGAAAAGTCCAAGCCTTTCATATTGCCCCTCATTAATTCTTGGAGCATTCCAAACTTAGTCTCATAATCTTTTTTGAAATAAATATCTGGGTTTTCAAACCAATCATCCTCTAAATCAAAATCTGTTAACCGTAAAGATATTGCTGATTGAATATTCCTCACATCACGCGATGAAAAGAATGGAAATATTCTTTGAATTTCTTTATACAAACTCGCATAAAACATATGCTCATTAGTATCATGCATTTTATCAACTCTTTCAAAGGTTTCTAAAACACGCTCTTCTGAAGGTTTTTCAATAGCATCTAAAATATCACCCATATTTTTTGCTAAACCTTGATCTTCTAAATATTTATAGCCTTGTGGGTTTTGCATATTTACAAAGTCTGGCATGGTTTTATCAAACTTTTTCCACCAAATATAATCTTGATCTAAAAAGTCATGCTCGCTTCTCGCTCCATCAATTTTAAAACGTCCTTGTACACGAGAAATCACAGCTTTATCAAGCATTTCTGGAAGGTTAGTAAACAATCCAATAGAACTGTTACCATAGTTTACGGCATAAGCGCCTTCAGTATATCTTAAAAATACACCTATAACTTCCTTGACACCAGCAGAAACTCCTTGAGCTGTTCGCTCTTGCAAATTATTTTCGGCATCATCAATAGGTGCAAAAATAAGTTTTGATGGGTCTTGCAAAGGCTTCATCCATTCTACCATTTTTTCGGCGCTACCTCCTTGAAAGGTACTAATTAAAGTATCTGGCATAGGGTGAAATAAAAACGGGATGTCCAAATTATCACAATGCTCTTTAAGTCGCGTAGCAATGGCTGCTATAAGCATACTTTTTCCAGTTCCTGGAATACCATAACCCATAAACACTGGCATAAAACCGCCTAGTTCTTGAAAAGGATTCTTTTTTGCTAAAAAATCGTAACTCAGCATACGCTCGGTTAAACGACGTGCAAAATGTTTTGCGTCTCTATTACCAACAATTTGTTCGAATTGAATTTTGTTAAACTCAATACTTTTGGCCGTTCCTGAAAACACATTATTCCAGCCTGATACCGCAAATTCAGATTTCTCTAGTTTATATGTTCTATCCTCAATGGTTTCGGTATATTCTAAAGCGCTTTTGCGTAATTGAATTTCATCAATTAAAGCTTCAAAATATACTACAGTAAAATCAATAACGTCTTTATCAGATTTTATAATTTCTGGGTGACCTAAATATTTATCAAAATAAAACAAACTACACGAAATCCCTTTTAATGGTGACATGAGTGATACCTCTGGAATACCTGCAAACTTTTGTTTCATCACACTTAAATCGTCTGAAGCATGAGCTTTTAAATCATGTAATATTTTATAAGCTGTCGAGAATAACATAAATGCTGTTGCCGTGTGCATTTTACTTTCAAACTCGCGTTTCCCGTTGGTATCTAAAGCTGATTTGTTTTCACTTAAACTCGATAAACCCGAAGCATCGTAAAAACTATCTTTAATCCAAATACCCAAAGTGATCCCTTCTTGAACAGCATACAAAGTCTGGTTTAAAAAAATAGGAATTGCCACAGAGTCTGGTAACAATCGTTTTTTTAAAGCTAGAATAGTTTTTGAAACTGAAGTTACTTCGGCAGCATTTGTACCGTTATTAGCACGCGATAAATACAGTAAAATTGATTCATCCTTCGCATTTTTATCTTTATTTTTTGCACGAGACCCTTGTTCCCATTGTATAGATTTTAAATAGGATGAGGCTTCATCACGAAGCATATCAAGTTCGGTCAGTTTTATTGGAAATGTTGAGTTGTGTTCCATAATTTTAGTATTCAGTTGGCAGTACTCAGTTTTCAGTTCTCACCGCTATACATGACTCCTGCAATTTCTTTATTTAAATTTCTCTGGATTATTCATCATATAATTAATGAGTTTTCCAATTTCTTCACTTTTATTTTGTAATTCTAATTGTTTTGCTTTTGAAATATAGTCACAAGCTAATGCAAAATCTAACCACAATTGTGTTTCCGAATTTTCACTATCTGCATCTGACAATTTGCTCTTAAAATGCTTTTCGTATTGCCTTTTTCTGTAACCTTCCGCTATATTTGAACAAACATATCTACTTGACCTAACATTTATAAATTTAATTTTATTCTCTTTTTCAACTGCTTACTGAATACTATAAACTGCCTACTTATTTATATCTATTTTTAATTCTGAAATTTGAATCGGTGCTTTTTCAAGAGTATTTATAATATCTGGTGTTTTGTTATACAATAGTTGAATGATTCGATGCGGTGCAAACACATATTTTTGCTTAAAGACTTCGTCCCACTTTTGTAAAATTTGTTTGCTAAAAAAGCCTCCTTCTTTAAATTCACTACTAGAGTTTACTTCGTCTAATCGCAGCGAAATAGCATACGATTCAAGCGGAATTTCCTTTTTACCTATACCGTCCAGAAGAGTATGCGTAATTTCATTCTCATCTTTTGCAAAAACATTGTGAATAGGTCCTAAATCTATTCGCTTTATAAGCTTTGGCAATACTTTTGGTAGTTTTCTATCAATAGTATAAGCCATAGTATCTAAGGCCATATCTCTATCAGCAACCGTTTTTAAAACCTCATAAATTTCGTCTTTAGTGTCTCTTGCATCAGTACCGTTATAATTGAAATACATAAAACATATAAATGGTCTGTTATGAGATACATCATAAAACCCCCAACTAACCATATACTTAGTATCTATATCTTCTGGTGCGTTTAATATTCTACCTTGAACAAATCGATTGAATATATATTCCTTTTTAACCGACGAATAATAGACTATAGATGCTGCTTGAAAAAGTTTACTCTTTTTTATAGGTTCTTTTTTTCGCATCAATGTATCTAAAAATTCTTCCTTTAAATCACTTATTGGAGTTAATCTGCCTAAATATTCATTTCGTAATTCTAAATCATTAAATAAATACCTAAACTCTAAATAGTTAGGAAAACCCGAGTAAGTTAAATCTACTTTCATGTTATCCTCATCATCATACATATATTTAATACGCATGGCCTCAATAGAATAGAGCAACAAGTCACAATATTGCTTAAACAACTGCACCTCTTGGTTATTGCAAATTTTCTGTTGCTGCACAGCTACTATAAGTTCTTTAAAAGCAAAATCTATCATTTTATGATAAAACACATAGTGCTCTTTAGAATCTAGAATAGCAGAATCTAGTGGTGTTGTTATATGATTTATGGACATGTTTTTAATTGATAATCAACAAATGTCAATTTTTAGGGCGTTACCCGTAAGGGTCAGGCTTTCGGCAGTCGCTCTTTTCAAGGAGCTCCAACAAATGCCTCAATCCTTAACGCAGTACGAGAATACCACAGAATTTATAGTTTAATTTGATGAGATTCCTGCTTTCGCAGGAATAATATTAACTTAATAAATCGTCGTCATTAGCCTCAGGTTTTGGACTTGGCTTATCACCCTCTCCATCCCCATCAGATGGTTTGCTAGCATCTGCTTTATAATAATCTTCAAAAATCTCTTTCATATCAATGCCGTAACGCTCAGCAAAATTCTTTTGGATGTCGCTATCCTTTGCACGAATTTCTTGTAAAGCCTCAGCATAACTACTGTAAACACCTTGCATTACTTTTTCGTGTACAGGTATATTATCCATCATATCTTGACGCGCTTTTGCACTAGCGGTATGCATAGATGCTAAGGTTTCGCCAATATGCTCATCAGTTTTAACTCCTAAATGCTCTAAAATAGCTGCAAACTCTTGGTCTGTTCTTGCTTTTAAAGCCACCACATAACCATCATAATACTTAAGTCGTTCTTCAGTATCACTCTTTAATTTAGCACGATGCGTTTGCAAATTACTACGTAAAGAGGTTAGTACTTTAATAGTCAAATTGTGCTTGTGTACAAAACTATCTTTACTTGCAGCAAGCGTGGTATAGGCATTTTTAAGACCTTCCAATTCTTCGACTTTTTGCTCTAAAGTTGTTACTTTCCCTATGGCTTCAGCATATTCTGAAGATTGCTTATCAGCAATATCCTCAAGCTCTTGACGAGCCTGCTTTAAAAGGGCATATTGTTCTTCTAATTTTGCCTCAACTTCTTTCTTTTTTTCTAAAGCTTTAGTGTGGTTTTTAGAAGCTTCAACAATTGCATCTTTTAGCTTTTCCTCTACTTCTTTTATTTCAACCTCTCTATTTTTTAAACGACTAACAGCTGCTTGACTTTTATAAGACAGCTCGCTTAAAAGTGTTTGTATATCTGCACTTTCAATACGCTCTTGAAACATTGCTTTTGCTTTATTGTCTGCACCAGCACGCACTTTTTCAGCTGCTTTTAACTCATCTTGAGCCTTTTTTATTTTGCTCTTTCGTCCCCAAAGGTTATTCCACCAAGTATTTGGTTTTGCTTCGGCATCTTCTAATTCAATTTTGGCGCGTTCTAAAGCTTTTTGAGCATCATCAATTACTTTTTGTTCGGTAGCATTTAATGATGAGAACTTTTCAAAAATAATTCCAACTTCATCTTGATAATCAGTTAAATCTTTTATAGCATCTAAAAGCGTTGTTCTATCCTTCTCTGCCATATGCACAACATCGTCCAAAGTGGCGTTTAATATTTTTTGCCTAACCTCAGGATCATCTTCTTGAGATAATTTAGATTTCATAGTATCAATGGCTTTTCCCCAATTAACATCTACTTTTTCTGTTTTTTCGTTTGAAGAGGTTTCTAATAAATCAAAATCATCTGGCATAGTTTTATAGTATTTTTTTAAAGTTGAACAAAATTATATTTAGGTAAGCAATTTCGTTAAAAAAGATGACTTTTAAAATTTAATTACTTTAAATTATTAGTGCATTTTATTATCAAAATGTTACAAGTAATTGAAGTGATTTAAACTTATTAATCAAATAAAAAGGGTTGCCGATATTTGCGTTGTGAAGCGTAAATTAATCAAAA
>CANKVS010000073.1 GCA_947487155.1 uncultured Flaviramulus sp. | reverse complement strand
AATTCAATTATTATACTAATTTATGGAAATATGTCATTGAACTTGTGTCTTCCGAACACTTATGTTTTAAAAACCTGTCAGGTCTTTTTTATTTCACTTAATTGATGGACTGAGTTCGATATAAGAATCTCAGATAAAAGCCAATAAATATGCTAGATTCAACTTATAATTAGCATAGACTAGCTGGCTAGTTTATGTTAATTTAAGGAAGAAGATGGTGTATTTAGTGGTTTTTAGCTTGAAATTAATAAATTCCTATAGTTTACATTTTGCCTGTAAGATGACTGTTTTACGTAAGTATTTGATAAACATTGAATTATATTAATAATCTCATTTTTCTTAGGCCGAACTAAGTCCATCAAGATTATGACAAATTATAATAGTTTAGCTATAAATTACGATTCTATAAGGCATAATTGAAAACTCTATACTCAATTATTTTATATGAATTTGTAAAGTTTAAAATTTTACGCTTAACTTTATAAAGATATTTTTTCAACCAAACCCTCGTTTTAAGATGAAATACACAGGCTGTATATTATTTTTAATTGGCTTTTACAGCTCTATTTCATTTGGTCAAACAAAGAAACTTGATAGTTTAAAAAATACCTTTTCAAATAAAGAGGTAGATGATTCTTTAAGGTATGAAGCAGGATTGGGAGCTTATATGATTTTGTTTAGGCAAAACTTAGATTCAGCAAGAGTTTTAGGTAATGAAGTTTTAAAATTTTCGGATTCAAAAAATAACAAAAAATGGAGAGCTACATCACTTCGCTTTTTAGGAAATTCTTATGCGGTTCAAGGCAATTTTCATGAAGCTTTAAAATATTTTGAAAAAAGTCATACCATTTTAACCAAGTTAGTAGATAAAAAAGGTATGGCTACAACCTATAATAATATAGGTACTGTATATTATGAGTTGGGAAATTACCCAAAAGCATTAGAGAATTTATTAAAAGGACTAAAAATATCTGAAGAACTTAATGATAAAGTTAATTTAGGAAGACTTACTAATAATTTAGGCAATGTGTTCCTTCGTCAAAAAAACAATGAAAAAGCATTAAGGTACTATGAGTATAGTCTTAAACTAAAAAAAGAATTAGGAAATAAATTTAGTTTAACCAAAGCATATAATAATGTAGGGCTTGTTTATACAAATTTAAAAGATTTTGAATCTGCGTTATTCAATTTGGATAAATGTGCTGAGATATCTGAAGAAATAAATGATAAAAAATCTTTAACAAGAGCTTATGGAAATATTGGTGCAGTATATAATTTACAGGGAAAGTTTTATGATGCTTTAGATTATTTTAATAAAAGTATTCAAATAAAAGAATCGATAAACGACAGAGAAGGGCTCGTTTCTCAATACCTTTATAGAGGAAAAACTTATTTGTCTATTAAAAACTATTTATTTGCAACCAAGGATTGTCAAAAAAGTCTTGATTTGGCAAAAGAAATGGGACTTTTATTAGAAGAAAAAGAATCATGTGCTTGTTTAAGCAAGGCATGGGAGCAACTTGGAAACTTCAATAAATCGCTTAAATTTCATAAGCTATATAATGAAGCTAAGGATTCTTTATTTAATAATGATAAAACACAAGAGATTACACGCTATGAAATGCAATACCAGTTTGATAAACAACAACTTGCGGATAGTATTGCATTTAATAAAGAGAAAGCTGCACAAGAATTACAATTTGTAAACGATTTAAATAAACAGCAGAATAAATTAAACTATATAATTTGGGGAACCATAGGAGTATTTCTTATTGGTGGAATATATTGGCGTTCTCGTCAAAAAAGTATAAAATTACAACAAGAACGTAATGTTATTAGTAAATTAAAACAAGTAGATTTACTTAAAGATCAGTTTCTAGCCAATACCTCACACGAATTAAGAACACCACTTAACGGTATTATTGGTTTATCAGAATCCCTTAAAGAAGGGGTTGCGGGACAACTATCATCTAAAGCCATTGAAAATTTAGATATGATTGTGAATAGTGGAAAACGGTTATCCAATCTAGTAAATGACATTTTGGATTTTTCTAAATTAAAAAATAAAGATTTAGACCTTTCACTTCAGCCAGTAGATGTTCGATCTATTGCAAATTCCGTATTAAAAGTTTCAGAGTTTTTAACCGCTGGTAAAGCGTTACGTTTAATAAATTCTATATCTAAAGACGTGCCATTGGTTGAAGCTGATGAAAACCGATTGCAGCAAATTCTGTATAACCTCATTGGCAATGCAATTAAATTTACTGAAGCAGGTAAAGTTGAGGCTTATGCCGAAGAAAACAATGGCATGCTTGCTATTTCCATTTTAGATACAGGGATTGGCATACCTAAAGAAAAATTTGAAGATATTTTTAAATCATTTGAACAAGCCGATGGTTCTACCGTTAGAGAATATGGCGGAACAGGATTAGGGCTCTCGGTTACTAAGCAATTAGTTGAATTACATGGTGGTACTATAGTTGTAAATTCAAAAATTGATGAAGGATCAATATTCACTTTTACATTACCAATAAGCAATAAAAAGAGAAAAGAATTTAATGAGGTTCCTGTGGTAAATTCATCTCAAACCATTCAGAAAATAGACGATGTTAATACAAATAATCAACAGCACGTAGCTGTAACAGAGCATACCAACATTCATATTCTTATTGTTGATGATATGGTAGTAAATAGGCGTGTATTAGAAAACCATTTAACCTTGGCTGGATATAATGTGGTTGAAGCTAGTAGCGGAAAAGAAGCTTTAAAACTTATAGAAAAACAACATTTTGATTTAGTTCTTTTGGATATTATGATGCCTAATATGTCTGGTTATGAAGTTTGTGAGATAATAAGAAAAGAACATTTAACAAGTGAGTTACCTATAGTGCTATTAACTGCTAAAAATAGGGTGAATGATTTGGTAGTAGGCTTTAATGTAGGAGCAAACGACTATTTAACCAAGCCTTTTTCTAAAAATGAATTATTAAGCAGAATTAAAACCCATTTAAATCTTAACAGAATTCATAAAGCGACAAGTAGATTTGTGCCATCAGAGTTCTTAAAATCTGTTGGAAGAGACGCTATTACCGAAGTTGTTTTGGGAGATCATATTGAAAAAGAAGTTACAGTTTTATTTACCGATATAAGAGCATATACAAGCTTATCAGAATCTATGACACCTGAACAGAATTTTAAATTTGTAAATGCATATGTGGGTAGAATGGGACCAACTATTCAAAATAATCAAGGGTTTGTAAATCAGTATCTTGGAGATGGTATTATGGCGTTGTTTCCCAAGGATGCTAATCATGCATTAAAAGCTTCTATAGCTATGCAGAAAACTATTTATAAATACAACATTAAACGAATTGAAGAAGGTTATGTGCCTATTTCTGTAGGTATGGGAATGCATACGGGCGATTTAGTAATGGGAATAATTGGAGATGTTGATAGAAATGATACAGCAATTATTGCAGATACAGTAAATACAGCTTCAAGAATGGAAGGTGTTACTAAATATTACGGTGCTAATATTATTGTAAGCGAGGATAGTTTACGTACTATTGATAATAAGGAAGATTACAACTTTAGGTATTTAGGAAAAGTAAAAGTGAAAGGCAAATATAATGTTATTGGTATATATGAATGTTTTGATGGTGATGAGGATGAAAACATTGTTTTAAAACTAAAAACCCTAAAACATTTTGAAAAAGGATTGAAGCACTTTTATAATACAGAATTCCCTAAAGCTTCAGCAGTTTTTGATACCGTTTTAACTAAAAACCCTAACGATAAAGTCGCTAAATATTTTGTAACTAAGTCTGCAGAATACACCATTTCTGGTACACCAGAAAATTGGGATATGGTAAATAAAATGCATGTAAAATAGCTTTTAGTTATTTAGTGAGGCTGGCTATTATTATTTCAATTTAGTTAGTATTGAGCTACAATATATAGGCAAACCTATTTCCAAAGGCTAATTCAGAAATTTCGAAATCAGAGCATTTAAAATACCCTTGAGATTTTATTCTTTGTAATTGTGATGCTTTCATATTGTTTTTTTTAAAATTGAATTTCTAAAATATTATTAGGAACACTTTTTTATTTAAGAATCTTTGTAATGTTAAGTAATTTAGTGCTGCTTATGGGAGAGGTTGAGGCAAGAGAACGATAGAAATTGAATCGTTTATTAATTCTATTTTGTAAGTTGCTAAAATTAAGGTGACTGTTGTTTATTAGTTTGTTAAATCGATTTTCTAGTTTTAAATAATCTTGTATTTTAATTGAAGGCTCTTTTGAGTCTAACTGCAGTGCATTTAGCCCTTTTGAAACACGACGAGGGTCGTTTCTATATAGTAACCATTGCCCAGAATTAACAGCCGTTTTATGGTATTGGCTTGGATGTTTCATATCTATGCCATGTGAATCACTATGTGAATAAGCGATGATTATTGAAGTCCCTTTAAAGTTTTCAGCGTCATTAAATGCTTTTAAAGTTTGTTCTTGATTAGCTCCTATGGCTACCGAGGCAACATATACGTTGTTGTAATTCATAGCTAAAAAACCTAAATCCTTTTTCTGCTTTTTGTTACCGTTGAATGCAAATTTTGCTTCTGCTCCAAAGGGAGTCGATCTTGATACTTGTCCACCAGTATTATCATACACTTCGTTATCTAGTACAAGAATATTTACGTTTTTACCAGAAGCTAAAACATGGTCTAATCCGCCATATCCAATATCGCATGCCCAACCGTCACCACCAACAATCCAAATGCTTTTTTTAACGAGATTATCACTTAAGTTTATTAGTTGATTTGCTTCAGGTGTATTTATGTGCTTTAATTGACTATTTAGTTTGTCAATGCGTTCACGTTGTTTAAAAATCTCAACCTCGGTATTTTGATCAGATTTTAGAATATCTATAGCTAAATCAAAATCTAGTTTAGACATCAATTTTTCAATTAAAGTTTTTGCTTGCTGTTCTTTGTTGTCTATTGATAGCCGATAGCCTAAACCAAATTCGGCATTGTCTTCAAATAACGAGTTGGACCAAGCAGGACCTTGGTTCTTTTTATTTTTACTCCATGGTGTCGTTGGTAAAGCACCACCAAATATTGAGCTGGCACCAGTAGCATTAGCAATTAAAAGTCTATCTCCAAACAACTGAGATAGCAATTTTAAATAGGGTGATTCTCCACAACCTTCAACGCCAATAGGGTATTTAAATAGTGGTTCTTGTAATTGTTGTTGACTCACTTTAGAAGTGTCAATTTTATTTCTATCGAATTCAGGAATGTGTTTAAAATACTCCCAATTTTGTTTTTCAGTTTCTATAATAGATACTTTGTTTGCTATAGTTAAAGCCTCTACTTGGCAGGCATCAACGCAATTATTGCAGCTATTGCATTGCTCTGGGTTTACTTGAATTGTGTAGTTTAGTAAATCTATTTCCCAATCGGTTTCTAAAGATTTTGTTGATTTAAATCCCGAAGGTTTACCTTGTAAATAATCATTATTAAAAGCTTTAATTCTAAGTGCTGCCTGAGGGCAAGCCATACTACAAGCTCCACATTGTGTGCAAGCTTTTAAATCCCAATTGGGTAAACTATTTCCAAGTTGAATGGTGTTATGTTTTGAAGTATCTGTTGGGTATGTACCATCTACAGGCAATAAACTTACTGGAATATCATTCCCTTTATTATTTAGTAATTTTCCTAATAATGTTTTAGAAAATGTTGTGTCTTCAATTAGTTTAATAGCTTCCTTGTTGTAGCCTATAGTTGTATCTACTTTATATATGTATTCAAGTAAATTAGCGTAGTTGTTATCTCGTTTTAAAGCAAGAAAACAGGCGTGTAATTCTGAAATTAATTGATTTTTTAAAACGTTGTTTTCTACTAATTCATCAATATTTATAATTAAAATAGTAATGTTTTTTTCTATAATTTGATATTGATTATTAGCCGATAACGATTGCCAGAATGCTTTAGATGTTAGAGTTGTATTAACCAAAAGTGTACCTCCTGATTTTATATGGTTTAAAGTATCGCCGTTAAAGATAAAATTTACATTTTGACAACCGATAAAATCGGCATTTTCAATTAAATAAGGCGATTTTATTTGCATTTTATTTATGCGTAAATGTGCAATATTATATGTGTTAGATTTTTTATAATCACATTGTGTATACCCTTGAATAAATGCATTTTTGTTAGTACCAACATATTTTAATGTATGACTAAAACTCTTGTTTTGTATGTTGTTTTTTTCTTGATAGAAAATAGCTTGATAAGCATTGTCTTCTATTTTAATGTTTTCTGAATAATCTAAACTTAAATGTTTTACATCGTCGTTTATACCTATTGTGAAATTATTTTTTGGAAGTTCTTGTTTTAGATTTTTATAAATAGCGTTAACCATATTTGGTGTAAATTCTTTTGATGATAAACCATAACGACCACCAATAATATTTGGTAAGAATGCTATTTTTTTATTACGAAAAGCTTCAGATATAGATTGTAATACGTCTAAATATAAAGGTTCACCAGTTGACCCTGGTTCTTTTGTTCGATCTAATACAGCTATAGATTTTACAGATTTTGGTAAAGCAGCAATTAAATGTTTCGTGCTAAACGGTCTAAATAACCTAACTTTTATTAAGCCGTATCGTTCGCCATTGTTGTTTAAATGTTTAATAGTTTGTTCGATAGTTTCCGTTGAAGATGCCATAGAAATAATTAGATGTTCAGCTTTCATATCACCAACATAATCAAACAGTTTGTATGTTCTTCCTGTGGCTAAAGCAAAAGTATCCATAACGTGTTGTACTATGTTTGGGCATGCTTCGTAAAACGAATTAACGGCTTCTCGACTTTGGAAAAATACATCTGCTCCTTGTGCAGTGCCTTTAATTACAGGGCTATTAGGATTTAAAGCTCTTTTTTGATGAGCTTCAATGCTTTTTTGATGTAATAAAAAATGGATAGTGTTATCAGAAATCGTTTCAATTTTTGAGGTTTCATGAGATGTTCTAAAGCCATCAAAAAAATGAACAAAAGGAATTCGAGATTGTAAGGTTGCTGCTTGAGCTATAAGAGCAAAGTCTTGAGCTTCTTGTACCGATGTGCTACCTAACATAGCGTAACCAGATTGACGAACTGCCATAATATCGCTATGGTCACCAAAAACAGATAGGGCATGCGTTGCAATACTTCTTGTGGCTACATGAATAACGTTTGGGGTAAGTTCGCCTGCAATTTTATACATATTGGGGAGCATTAGCAATAAGCCTTGCGAGGAGGTAAATGTAGTTGATAATGATCCTGTTTGTAAAGCACCGTGCATTGCTCCTGCAACTCCAGCTTCGCTTTGCATTTGAAAAACTGAAGGCACACTGCCGAAGATATTCTCCTTTTCTTCTGCACTGTATTGCTCTACCAATTCACTCATTTCTGAGGCTGGAGTAATAGGGTATATAGGAAAGACCTCATTAGTTTTATAAGCGATATTTGCTACAGCTTGGTTTGCATTAATTATATCGTGCTTTTTAGTTTTCATTGCATGTATTATTACTGTTTTTATTTCATTAAAAAAATGGCTACTGCTTGTAATTGTTTTGAGTAGCCATTTTTTTGTTTACTCGATAATCGAGACTTAAATACTCCCAAGCCTGTTTTATTGCTTTACTATTTCTATAGCAACAGGAGTAGGGTTAGTAATCATATCGAATACTGGAGAGAATTTTGCTAAGTTTTCTAGTTGTTCAGCAGAAGCATCAGATTTTACTTTAAGTACAACTTTAATACCGTCAAATCCTTTTCTAATTTCTGCATCTAAACCTAAAAACCCATGTAAATCTACACCACCTTCTAAAGTTGAAGTGGCACTTTCAATTTCAATACCATTGGCAGCAGCATGATAAGTCATTGCAGCAGTAAGGCAAGACCCTAAAGCGTGTAACACAACTTCTGGTGGTGTAGCAGCTTTATCTTGTCCTAGTAATACGTTTGGATGGTCACATGCCATAGTAAATGTGTTTTGACGTGAAGTGTCTTCTTGTCCTACACCATAAAAACTTTTAATACTGGTCACACAATGTCCACCTTCTATCCAATCGTTTTTTGATCTGAATTGAAATTTTGCTAATTCTGGGTTTTGTTGAACTGCACCAATAGTTTCTACTAATTGGTCTACGTTAACGCCGTTTGTGATGTTTGCTGTTGTAATCATTGTTTTTAATTTTAAATTGTTAAACATTATTGTTTGGTTTGTATAATGCATTTGGTGTGCCAAACATAATAAGATATTGATAATCAATTATTTAAATTGATTATTCTATTTTAATATTGTTATGATAATTCGTTAAAAAACGAAATATCGTTAGTATATTTATGAAATATCGTTAGTTTTATCATGAAGGACACTCTTCTTAAGTTTAAATTGGTTTGAAGTCTTTATTGTATTTCAATGTTATTTTTTTGGTTCTATTACCGATTTGTATTTGATAGTATTGTTTTTCAATTCCATTTTTATGGTTATAAGTAACATGGTAGTAGTTTTTAATAAAAAAGCATTTGGGATATTTTTTTGATATCTTGATTCTAAGCTCCAAAGGAATCTTAATATTCTTGTATGTTTCGTTTGTAGATAATATTTTACCATGGTCATCATAATTAGCAGTTATATCCACCTGCTTATTTTTAAATATGATTGTATAGGTTGCTTTTTCTGATTTGTCAAATACTGAAGTGTCTTTTAAAGAATAAGTAGCTAGCTTTTCTTTCCATTGTTTAACAATGCTAGAAAATTGGATTGATTTGTTTTCTTTTAAATACATTAAATTTGGACTAGCTAAAGTAGTATTGAAATGATTTGCAGTGATGCTTTTAGTTTCTATTGTGCTAGAATCTAAAAACGCTAAGAGACTTTGTTGTGCAACTAATATATTTAAAGTAAAAGTGCATAGAATTAATAAAACTAAATTTCTCATAATATGATGTGTTTATTATTATGAGTCAAAAGTATTGGAGATTTAGAGGTTGTAATTTTCTCTAAAGTTCAATTTTGTTTCTAAAAAGGTCAAAAGAATTAAAATATAAAAAACAACGTTATTTATATATTTAGGTATAGTTTTCTATATAGATTTGGAGGATGTTTATACATTTCTTTAAAGCTGCTATTAAAATGAGAGGGGTTTTTAAAACCACATTCAAAGCATATATCGTTAATGTTTAATTCAGGACTTTCAAGTAACGTTTTGGCATATTCTAAACGTTTTTTATTTAGCCATTTTCTAGGGGTCTCTTTAAAATGATTTTGAAAATCTCTTTTAAAACTAGATAAACTCTTACCGTATAAGCGTGCATACTCTTCGATTTTTAAATCACTGTGAAAATTTTTCATCATAACATCATTAAGTGATGTTTTATTGGTTAGCACGAGCGAATTAAAAAAACGGACTAAATCTTTATTGGCAGGGTTTAAAACTATATTAAATAAGAGTTCATTAAACTTTATTTCAACTAAATCTTTAGGAATATTATTACTTTGATTTAGATAATTAAAAACAGATAAAAACAGTGAGTTTAAAGAATCTCCAACATCTATATTAAAAATTTGACTATTTGTAGTATCTGAACACTTTGAGTATAAAAGGTCTTTATGGTTTTTAACAAAACGACGAATGAAATCGTCAGTTATAAAAAACAGCATGACGCAATAATCTACTTCAAAATACTGTTTGGTATTGTAAACACCTTTATTAATAAACAGAGCTTCTCCTTTCTTTATTGTATACGTTTTATCTAGTGCTGTCCAATCTTTTTGCCCACTAATAACATAAGTGATAAAAGGTGTTGCTGTCCATAATTTAAATTTCTCAACTTCTATAGGACACTTATATTCTACTAACAAAAAATCATTACCAACAAGTTTCTTGTATCGTGGGTGTTTTAAAAAGTATTTATAAACGTCTATTGCCATAAATTTAAAAATTAAATAGGGCGTTCAATGCCTAAAGCTTTAATTCGTGAAGCAAGTGTTGTAGATGGTAATTGTAATAATTCGGCAGCACCATGTTTACCAGAAATTTTCCATCTAGTTTGTTTTAATGCTCTAAGAATGTTTTCTTTTTCTAATATATTTAGTTCCTTAATGGTGAGAATTTTTTCTTTATTAACCTGAGTGATTTCCTTGTTAGTTTCAAAATTGTTAGGAATAATAGCTTGCCAATTTATAATGCCGTTTTTGGAAACAATAACAGCGCGTTCTATTAAATTTTGAAGCTCTCGAACATTACCTGGCCAGTTATAAGTTAATAATAATGCTTTATCAGCATCAGTTAAATCTAATATGGGTTTGTTAAGTTTTTTTGAAAACTGAGTAATCATCTCTTCGGCGATTAAACATAAATCGTTCCCTCTATTTCGAAGCGGAGGAACTTCAATAGGAAATACGTTTAAGCGATAGAATAAATCTTCTCTAAATTTCCCAGATTTCGAAAACTCTAAAAGATTTCTATGCGTTGCCGCAATAATTCTAACATCAACTTTAATGGTTTCCGAGCTTCCCACAGGGTCAAATTCACCTTCTTGAATTACTCTTAGTAGTTTAGGCTGTAATTCTAGAGGCATTTCTCCTATTTCATCTAAAAATATGGTGCCTTTATCTGCTAATAAAAAGCGTCCTTTTCTGCTAATAGTAGCACCTGTAAAAGCACCTTTTTCATGACCAAAAAGTTCGCTTTCAATTAAATTGGCTGGTATGGCACCACAATTAATTCTAATTAATGGATTGTCTTTTCTGTTACTTTCTTTATGTATAGCACGAGCTACTAGTTCTTTTCCTGTTCCTGTTTCTCCTTGTATTAAAACTGTAGCATCTGTTTTTGAAACTTGATGGATAAGATTTATAACATTTTTCATACTCATATCCTCAGCAATAATACCATAACCATTGGTGAGCTCTTGAATTTCTTTTTCTAAATACTGCGCTTTATTGGTTAATAAATTGATTGTATCTTCAGCTATTAAACGCTCTTCTATATTCCTTAAAATGAGTGTGTAAAATGTATCAGAATCGTTTCCGTATTTACTTATGGTGCCTTCATTTATGGTTTCAGTATTGTTAGATCCTATAACTTTTACAACACTTGGTAGGTATTTATTAATGGGTTCTTTATCATTTTCTAAACCAGACTTTACTAACGATTCAATTAAATTAGCACTGTCTTCATCAAAGAAAAATAAAACGTTGCGTTGTAAACTATCTTCATTTTCTAACAAAAGATTAGCAGAAGGGTTGGTAAGTACAATTCTAAAATCACTATTAAACATTATAATAGCATCCATGGCTCCATTAATAAGACCACTCATTTTATTGCTTGCTGTTTCTATTTCTTTTTTTGAAGATGCTAACCGTTCTTGAATGGTATCTAATTCGCGATGCCGCTTTATCATAACAGCTAAAATACCTTGAGTAAAACCACTATCTTGCTTTATAAGGTTTAAAAAATGGGCGCTTTCAATTTTTAAAACTATAGCTTTATCTATAGCAGTAACAGAAGCAGAACGTGTTTCATTATCAATTAAAGAATATTCGCCAAAGCAGTCTCCTTTAGATAGTGTATCATAAACATGGTGTTTATCATGAACTTTAACCCTACCTTCTAGTATGGCGTACATTGAATCTCCAATGGTGTCTTTTTCAAAAATGGTTTCATTCTTAATAAATGATTCTTCACTTATGTTATCGCATAAATGCTGAAGTGATGCCTGCGATACTTCAGAAAAAAAAGGGATTTCTGATAAAAATGCAATTAAATTTTTAGACATAATACTCATAATCTAATGCTAAAGATATTAAATTATTATAGGAGTTTTTAACCCTTTGCTTTTATGAAAGTTAATTTTTTGAAGATAATTAGCTAATATTCTTTAATAGTGTAGATAAAGATAAACTTAAAATCTTGTAACATTTTTTTTGTTTTGACGTCAGATAAGTATCAATCAAAATTAATCCCCATCATGAGACAAGATAATCAACTATTAGTTATAACCCATTTAAGTCAATTAATAATTTTTATTACAGGTTTTGGCGGTTTAATATTGCCATTAGTGCTTTGGCTTACTCAAAAAGAAAAAGTGTATCAAATGGATGCGCACGGTAAAAATATTGTAAACTTTCAGTTAAGTTTAATTGTTTATGCCATGGTTTGTATTCCTATGGTTTTTCTATTTGGTTTAGGTATATTAGGCTTTATCGCTTTAGGAATTATTTCAATACTATTTCCCATTATAAATGCTGTTAAAGCAAGTCATGGTGAAATACCAAAATATCCTTTATCTCTTAATTTTATTAGTTAGTTTAATGCTCACGAAAGTGAGAATCTTATGAGGAAGATCCGCCTCATTTGGTTTACGAGATAAGTAAAAACGTTCACGTTTAGTGGGCGTTTTTTTGTTTATTTCACATTGAAAAACCACCGTCTTTGACGGTGGTCATGTTTTAAAGGCTCTGCCATTTTTTAGTTTTGCCCA
>CANKVS010000072.1 GCA_947487155.1 uncultured Flaviramulus sp. | reverse complement strand
GATTTAAAAAATTTGTTTTCAAAATTCAATAGTTTTAACACAACATGCTATTTTCAAAATAGAGTATTTAATAAAAACTGTTTTCATGGAGTTACGTATGTGGTTTCTTCTTTTTATTCTAAAAGGGTGCTTAAACCTTAAGTGTTAAATTGAAATAACCTCTCTTTTGCAAAAAAAGTATCAATATTTGTATAAATAGTTCTATATTTTTTTGCGATAACATGTTAATTTTACGTTAAAAATGAATTGTGTGAAATAGTATACTATCTGCGCAAACGTTCTCGTTCTTAAAATTTATATGGACTTTTATAGTATAAAAGGTGGTTATTTTAAGCATATTCTTAATTATGTGTACGTACACATAATTATTTTAAAATTAAAAAACTGAATTTCACTAATACATTCTTAAGTTGTTATTAAATAATGAATTAAGAATATTTATCATTTATATAACTAATTATTAAAACCAAGAAAACTTATGAGAAGACCATGAAAACAAACAACAATCAATTTAAAAATTACAAACAAATGTTAAACCAAAAAAACAAATAACATAGAGTATGAAAAAAATTACTTTAAGTGTTAAACTTGTCTTATTGCTCCTTATTTCAGGATCAACATTACAAACGTATGCATTAAAAAATGAACTTACTGATGATACTATTGTTGAAATTCAACAAAAAATCACAGGTACAGTTGTCGATAATAATGGTGTTGCCCTTCCAGGTGTAAACATCTTAGTTCAAGGAACTAATAGAGGTTCTCAAACAGATTTTGATGGTAAATATAGTATAGAAGCCCAAAAAGGTGATGTACTTGTGTTTTCATATGTTGGTTTTGCAAGCCAAAATATAACAGTTGGAGACTCTACTACTATTGATTTAACTATGCAAGAAGATGCTTCTGAACTTGATGAGGTTGTTGTTGTAGGTTATGGAACTACAACCAAAAGAAAAATCACCTCATCTATAACAAATGTAAATGTAGAGGCCGATTTACAAGAAATTCCAGCAACTAATTTATCAACGGCTCTTACAGGGAGGTTTTCTGGGGTTACTATTGCTCAAGCATCTGGTAAACCAGGGGCGTCTTCAGATTTTCAAATTAGAGGAGCTACCTCAGGTGGCTTTGCTGGAGGGTCAGCACCTTTATATGTTATTGATAATGTGGTTTCTACTAAAACTCAGTTTGATGCTTTAGATGCTAGTGAAGTATCTGATGTAAGTATCTTAAAAGATGCTGCCGCTGCCGCTGTTTATGGATCTCGTGGTGCCAACGGAGTTATACTTGTAACCACTCGAACAGGGAAATCAGGTACACCTACAATAAATATTACGTCTACTTACGGAACAACAGATCCTGCTGCAGATTTAGAGCAATTAAATCCTTATGATACAGCATTGCTTTTAAATGAAAGAGCACGTTTTAATGCATTACCAAATGCTCCAGCTCCAGAAAACTTGATTAATGATACAGAATTAGACTATTTAAGAAATACTAATTTTGGTTCATTTGTAGACCAGCTAGCACAATCTGCTGTACTTCAAAGAAACTCAGCAACAATCTCTGGTGGAACTGATATTATGAGATATTTTATATCGGGTTCTCATGTTAAAGAAAGCGGTTGGTTTGAAAACCTTGATTACGAAAAAACCAATTTTAGAGCTAAAGTAGATGTTGATGTTACAGATAATTTAAACGTATCACTTAATTTAAGTACAAACAATGATATTAGGGAAGAATTTTATTGGCGTTGGAATGGTGGTAATGAATCTTTTGGGGATTTTTACCGAACAGGTACGAGGTTAGGTCGTATTGCTCCTGCTTTTATTGACGGATTGCCAGTGGCTAATTTTAATGGATGGAATCCAGGTAATATTATTCAAAACGGGCAAGGATTTAATAACAGAACACGACGCAATCAAAACGCAATAGTATCACTTACTTACAAAGTACCTTTTTTAGAAGGTTTAAGTGCTAATCTAACTTACAATCGTGCTAATGCAACTGCGGGGCAACATTTAGCTAGATTAGTTTTAACAGATTATACTTTTGCAAGTGTACCTGGTAACAGGTATGAATTGACAAATGAGGTGCTTGGACCAAGATCTCGTTTTGATGATGGTGCTAACACCAATAGTATAGTAAGAAATACAAATACTACAAATACTTATCAATTAAACTTTAGGTTAAATTATGAGAATTCGTTTGGAGATCATGATGTAAACGCTAGTGCTATATATGAAGAATGGGAAAGAGATTTTTCAACTTTTTCAGCTACAAGAAGAGGTTTGATTTCACGAGAAGTTCCTGAATTATTTGCGACTGACCCAGCTATAGAAAGTCAACTTTCTAATGGTTCTAGTTCTGAGGAAGGTAGACAATCTGTTGTTGGTATTGTAGGGTATTCATATAAAAATAAATACTTAGTAAATGGTTCTTTTAGAGCCGATGCGTCTATTCGTTTTGCAGAAGATTCTAGATGGGGTTATTTCCCAGCGGTTTCAGTAGGTTGGATAGCCAGTGAAGAAAACTTTTTTAAAGATAATTTAAACTTTGTTGATTATTTTAAGGTAAGATATTCTATAGGAGAAACAGGTAATGATGCAGTATCAACACAATTATTCCCTTACATTTTAAGATATAGCACAGGTAATGGAGCTGTATTCGGTAATGGAGCTATATCTAATGGAGTATTTAGAGGTGGCGAACCAGATCCTGCAATTAGTTGGTCAACACAAGCTTCAACAAACCTTGGTTTCGATTTCCGCTTCTTAGATAGCAGATTAAGTACTTCGGTTGAGTTTTATAAGAATAAAAGACGTAATCTTTACGGAAGTCGTCAGGAATTTGTTCCTGAGTCTGCAGGTATTAGTTTGTTACCTGAAAATTATGGTGGTGTTGATATAAAAGGTGTTGATATTGAAGTAAACTATTCAGACGATATAGGCGACCTTAATTTTAATATTGGCGGAAGGTTTGGGTATACTACAGATAAACTTGTTATTGCTGATATAGCGGATTCGCAAAGACCATTTTCAAATCCATTAGGGCAAAGTACTAACCGATGGACAGGTTATAGAGCTTTGGGTATTATTCGTACCCAACAACAATTAGACCAACTTATTGCTGATGGTTATAGCTTTAATGGACAAACACCTCTATTGGGAGAATTATATTTTGATGATGTAAGAGGAAATGCTACGGATGATTTTGAAGGGGTAACACCAGATGGTATTGTTGACGGCAATGATATTGAATTTTTATCAAATCGTCGATCACCTTCTATTAATTTTGGTATTACTCTTAAACTAGCATATAAAGGGTTTACACTTGAAGCTCTTGCACAAGGTTTAGAAGGGCATGATAAATTTACACCATTTATAGGAAGATTTAATCCAGGTAATCCAGGAGATGGACCATGGGCAGACTGGAAAGATTCTTGGACATTTGAAAATCCAGATGCCTCTTTCCCAAGGTATGGTTCTAGAAACTTAGGTACTAATTCATTCTTTTTACAAGACGCTGGATTTATGAGATTAAGAAACTTGAGTCTAGCTTATGATTTTCCTAAAGACATAGCAAGTAAAATTGGAGCTAAAAATGTTAGATTATTTTCAAATGCTACAAATTTATTCTTTATTTATAGAAAAATTAAAAACTTTGACCCAGAAGTTCAAGGAGAAGGAATTCCTATTACAAAGTCATATAATATAGGTCTTAACCTTACATTTTAAAAATAAATTATTATGAAAAAAATATATATACAAAGTTTTGTTGTAATAACGTTATTAACCTTTTTGGGATGTAGTGATGTTTTAGACAAAAAAGATTTAAGTGCTTTTACAGGAGAAGCAGTTTGGAGTGACCCTAATCTGGCAACTGGTTTTATTAATCAATTGCATAATAGAAGCATAAGTACTTGGCCTACTACTGCTGCTGGAACTTCTGACGATGCTGAAGGACGGTTCTCTATAATGTATGGTGAAGTTCCAATCAATTCAGTTAATTCATATTCAGGAACATATAGATTGATATTTGATATAAATACCTTGCTTACAGAGGTAGATACAGGCTCTTTAGATCAAAGTGTAATTGACTTATTAAAAGCTCAAGCCTATTTTTACAGAGCCAGAGCTTATTTTAACTTAATAAGCACGTATGGAGGCGTTCCTTTAGTACTTGCTCCTAGTGTATCAGCAGATGGAGAAGCCCTGCAAGTATCAAGAAATTCAACTTCTGAGTGTATGGCTCAAATTATAGCAGATTTAGATTTAGCTATTGCAGGTTTACCTGCTTCTTGGGATGCTGCAGATTATGGACGTATTACAAGTGGTGCTGCAATGGCCTATAAAGGACGAATATTAAATCATTATGCTAGTGAGCAGTTCGACCCAAATCAAACAGCAAATCGTTGGCAAGCTGCTTTTGATGCGAATTCTGCTGCAAGAACAGCTCTTGAAACTGCAGGTAAAGGATTGCATCCAAGTTTTGGAGGCTTATGGCTTGATGAAGGGCCATCAAATGTAGAAGCTATTATAGTAAGGCAATATACTCCTGATGTATTTACTAACAGAGATGCAGGAGCAAGACCTTTTGTGGTGGGTACCAACGGAGAATCTTGGAATAAGGCAACTATAAGTTTGGTTGATGTGTTTCCTATGAAAGATGGTAAAGCTATAAGCGATGGAACCTCTGCTTATACATACGATCCTGTAACTTTTTGGAATGATAGAGATCCTCGTTTTGGACAAACTATATCTTATAATACTGCTATATGGGCATTAAATGACCCTATTCCAAATAGAACCAGCGACATAGAATGGAGCTTTCAAGAAAGCGCTATAGAAACTCAAGCAAACTCAAGGTTATCTCAAACCAGTTTTAATTGTAGAAAAGCCGTAGATGAAACTGTTCCTGGTGGTGCTGAGGCAGGAATAGGTACAACAGATTGGATAGAAATGCGTTTTGCAGAAGTATTGCTTAATTTAGCTGAGGCTGCTAACGAAATTGGAAACTCTACATTGGCTTATGATATTTTAAGTGATATACGTGAGCGTGCAGGGATTGATGCTGGTGGAGATGGTTTATATGGTCTACAAGCAGGTATGGATCAAAATCAATTACGTGACGCCATCATGCTAGAAAGACGTATAGAATTTGCATTTGAAGGTAAAAGATCTTATGACTTAAGACGCCGTCGTATGTATGATGATATTAATGGAACCATTAGAAGAGGTTATGTAATAAGAAAAACTGCAGCGTTTGATGCCTTAGATCCTTCTGATGAAGTTTTAGATGATAGAATAGCTCTTGAAGAAGCTATTAAAGATGGTACTATAGATTTAAACGATCCTGTTCAATATGAAACATATTTTACCACAACAATTAGAAGTGTTGAGAGAATGGGAGATGAGTTTTTAGATGGAGATCCTATTAATTATTTAGATCTTTATTATTTCTTTGATATACCACAAAGAGTGCTTGATCGTAATCCAAATATCGAACAAAACATAGGTTATCCAGGAGGAACTTTTGATCCTTTGCAGTAAAATAAGCTAGTTTTAGGCTAATATCCTAGTAAGTTAATTATTAGTGCTTATTAGAATTAATACCAAAAACCCTGAAAAACGTATGTTTTTCAGGGTTTTTTTCAAACTAATTATATGAATTATCAAAAAAAAGACCTATTTTTAAATCAAAAATATATTCAAATATAACTTTAGTAATTTTCGCATTTGCCTTTTAAAATATTTGACAAATGGTTTTCTTTTTATATACTATTTTTACTAAAAAAAGAACTTTTTAAGATTAAAATAATTTTAGTTTGCATAGTTATCTTGCTAAAAGATATTTAATTTTGAAATAAAATTATATTTACTCCAAAATGAAAAAATATTTAACCTATATCAATATAAGTTTTACAGTATTTATATATTGTTTTAGCTTCTCTCAAAATAATAAATTACAGCAGTTCACACTATTAAGTCCGTCTGAAACTCAAATTACCTTTAATAATATACTTAAAGATTCTAATGAGGAGAATATTCTTGTGTATAAGAATTTTTATAAAGGAGGAGGTGTTGCTATAGGAGATATTAATAATGATGGACTTCAGGATATTTACCTGTCAGGAAACCAGGTAGGAGA
This sequence comes from uncultured Flaviramulus sp., assembly GCA_947487155.1. Lineage (GTDB taxonomy): Bacteria > Bacteroidota > Bacteroidia > Flavobacteriales > Flavobacteriaceae > CANLXL01. The sequence continues at coordinate 6,672 of CANKVS010000072.1, read as the reverse complement.
TAAATTATATTTAAATAAAGGTAACTTAAAATTTGAAGATATTACCAAATCTGCAGGGATTTTAGATAAAGGAGGATGGTCAACCCATGTTACCATGATAGATATAAATAATGATGGCTTGAAAGACATTTATGTATGCAAAAGCCTTTATGATGACCGTCCCGATTTAAGAAAAAACGAATTATACATAAACAAAGGCAATTTAACATTTGAAGAATCTGGAGAATTTTATGGGTTAGCCGACAAAAATAGAACAACACAAGCCAACTTCTTTGATTATGATAAAGATGGAGATTTGGATGTGTTTATTGTAAATCAACCTAGAAATTCTCATATTTTGGCACCAAATAATGGTGAAAAACCAATAGAACCTCAGCAAAATTATCGTTTGCTTGAAAATAAGGGTAATTTCTTTTTCCCGTTAAAAGAAAATGCAGGTGTTTTAGGTTTAGGTTATGGTCTAAGTTCAGTAATAGCTGATTTTAATAATAATGGTTGGCAAGATATTTATGTAGCCAATGATTATGATACCCCCGATCTTTTTTTTGTAAGTAACCAAGACGGTACCTACTCAAATAAGGTTTATGATTATATTATGCATACGTCTTACTATAGTATGGGGGCAGACATTGGAGATGTTAATAATGATGGATGGCTCGATTTTTCAGTCGTAGATATGGTAGCAGAAGACAATTACAAACTCAAAAGTAATATGAGTGGTATGAACCCCAATGAATTCTGGAAAACAGTAGCCAATGGAGGACATTACCAATACATGTTTAATGTATTGCAAGTTAATAATGGTGTAAATACTAATGGAGAAATGAGTTTTAGTGATGTAGCACAAATGGCTGGTGTATCAAATACCGATTGGAGCTGGTCTTCATTACTTGCAGATTTTGATAATGATGGTCTTTTGGATTTATTTGTAACTAATGGTATACGTCACGAAATTCAAAATACAGATGCATTAAAAGAACTCGATTATAAAATTAGGGATATAGTTGAAAAGTATAATCCAAATGAAGATAAAAACTTTGATTATTGGAATCACCTAAATATAAAGGAATTATTAAATCTTTTTCCCTCCAACAAAATAAAAAATTATATGTATAAAAACCTTAATGGGTTAAAATTTAAAAAAGTCATGGATAACTGGGGGCTGTCACAAAAAACCTTCTCTACAGGAGCCGCATGTGCTGATTTAGACAACGATGGTGATTTAGATCTTATTGTGAATAATGTTGATGACGTCTCATACATATATAGAAATAATTCTAACAGTATTAATAAAAAAAATAATTTTATACGATTAAAGTTTACAGATTCAAACCTTAAAAAAAGCTTTTTTGGAACCAAAGCAACTATCTATCATAAAAATGGTTTCCAAATAGCTCAGTTAACAAATGCTAGAGGTATTAACTCTAGCAGTGAAGATATCCTGCATTTTGGTTTAGGGCAAGTAAAAAGGGTAGATAGTATTCATATAGATTGGTACAACGGGAAAAGATCTATCCTCAAAAATATTAAGGCTAATCAAACTTTAGCAGTAGATTTAAAAAATAAAAGTAACATAGTAATCAAAAAAAATAAGAACAGTAATCCTTTATTCAAAGACATAACTAAAAGTGCTCGAATAAATTATGTTCACAAAGAAAATAGGTTTGATGATTACGAAAGAGAAGTTCTTCTTCCTCACCGTATGTCAACCTTAGGTTCAGGAATAGCTGTAGCCGATATAGATAATAACGGCTTAGAAGATTTTTACATTGGTGGCGCCATGAATGGGTTAGGAAAACGTGTATTTCAAAATGCAGATGGTACTTTTACAGAACGAATTTTAAAACTATATCCAGATTCTAATAGAGAAGATATGGGAGCTGTTTTTTTTGATGCCGACAATGATGGAGACCAAGATCTTTATGTTGTTTCTGGAGGAAATGAATCTGAAATAGATTCTGAAAAATACCAAGACAGATTATATCTTAATAATGGAACTGGTGAATTTCAAATATTTTCTAATTTACCCAAAATGACAGCTAGTGGCTCTAGGGTTAAAGAAGCAGACTACGACAATGATGGTGATTTAGATCTTTTTGTAGGGGGCAGACAAGTTCCTGGGCATTACCCTAAACCAGCAGAAAGTTATATTCTTAAGAATCAATTAAAAGAAACTGGGAAACTAGGCTTTGAAAAAGTAAGTGAAACCATTCTAAAAGAACTAGGAATGGTAACTGATGCCGTTTGGACAGATTATGACAATGACAATGACCTAGACCTTATAGTTACAGGGGTTTGGATGCCTATAACTTTTCTTGAAAACAAAAACGGAGTATTTGTAAACAGTACCCAAAATATTGGGTTAAAAAACACTTCTGGTTGGTGGTTTAGCATTTCAAAAGATGATATAGATAATGATGGAGATGATGATTATGTACTTGGAAACCTAGGGTTAAATTACAAATACAAAGCATCTTCAGAAACACCTTTTTCTGTACATTATGATGATTTTGATGGAAATGGTAAAAACGATATCGTTTTAAGTTATTATAGTTACGGCAAACAATACCCTTTAAGAGGGCGCTCTTGCTCATCGCAACAAATACCAGATATAAAAAAGAAATTTATAAACTATAACTCTTTTGCATCCGCAACACTTTCAGATGTTTATGGGGTGCAACAATTAAATAATGCTTTACACTACGAAGCGAAAACTTTTGCGAGTATTACTCTGGAAAATATGGGAAATTCTAAATTTAGTATTAAAGAACTACCCCCACTTGCACAGATAACCAATATTAACAGTTCTATTATTTATGATGTTGATAAAGATGGAATTAAAGACATCATTGTGGCAGGCAATATGTTCAATTCAGAGATTGAAACTACTAGAAATGATGGTGGTTTAGGCTTATTCTTAAAAGGTCAAGGGAACTTTAATTTTATACCTAAAAACATGGGCGAAACGGGATTACATCTGCCTTACGACGTAAAAGAAATAAAACTCATAGATTATAAAGGAGGAAAAGCAATGATTGTTGCGGTGAACAATGGTAAAATGAAGGTTATACAATTAAAAAAATAATTACTGTGAAAAAATTATGTAGTATCTTCTATATGTTTGCGATAAGCTTGGGGTTTTCACAAAACGATTCTGAGTTATTCCATATAGTAGATGTAGAACATTCTAATGTGTCTTTTCAAAATAATGTTGAAGAATCATTAGAGTTCAATTACTATCAATTCATGCATATTTATATGGGAGCAGGGGTTGCCACAGGAGATTTCAATAACGATGGGCTTCCAGATATATTTTTCACCTCAAATATGGGGAGTAACAAATTATACCTAAACCTTGGCGATTTTAAATTCAAAGACATTACAGACAATGCTAAAGTAGCTGGAGAAGGAGGGTTCTATACAGGTGTTACAACTGCCGATGTAAATAATGATGGGTGGCTTGATATATACGTTTCCTGCTCTGGGCCAGAAGATAGATTTTTTCAAAAAAATTTACTTTTTATAAATAATAAAGATTTAACATTTACTGAATCTTCTCTTAATTATGGTTTATCAGAATATAAAAATCATTCTATTCAAGCTAATTTTTTTGATTATGATAAAGATGGTGATTTAGATATCTATATAGTAAATACTCCCGTAAAATTTTCACTAGCTAACCAAGTTACAAATGTAAAAGATATATATGCTAATGCTGCCAATAAGTTTTACGGAGGAGCAGATAAACTTTTTAGAAATAATGGAGACCTCACCTTTACAGATGTTTCTGAGGAAGCAGGAATAAAACCTGATATATTTTTTGGGTTGAATGCTATTGTGGCAGATTTTAATGAAGATGGATGGATGGATGTTTTTGTATCTAACGACTTTGCTGGTCCTGATTTTTTATACATGAATAATAAGAATGGAACCTTTAGTGAAAAGGCTAAAGAATACTTTGGACACACTACTAATTATAGCATGGGAGCAGATGTAGGCGATATAAATAACGATGGGCATCAAGATATTTTTGTGTTAGATATGCTGCCAGAAGATTACAAACGTTCTAAAACATCTATGACCATGATGCCTAGAGATGTTATGTATGATATGGTAGATTCTGGATATCATTGGCAATACATGCACAATGCCTTACAAGTGCATAATGGTACAAACGGAGACAATGGTCCGCTGTTTAGAGATCTAGGTTATTTTTCTGGGTTGGAAAACACAGATTGGAGTTGGTCATGCCTTATAGCCGATTTTAACAACGATAGCTTTAACGACCTTCATATCACTAATGGAATACAGAGAGATGTAACCAACATTGATGCTAGAAAAAAAGATTCCGAATTCTTTAATACTATAAAAAAGAACAATTCGAAAGCCAGTACAGAGTTACTTAAAAAATCGCGTTCATTTTATCCATCGGTTAAATTAAACAATTATTTATTTTTAAATAAAGGGAATTTTAATTTTAAAGATGTTAGTACAAAGGAAAATATTGGTAACCCTTCATTTTCAAATGGATCTTCTTATGCAGATTTTGATAATGATGGAGATTTAGACTTGGTTTGTAATAATGTTAATGATAATGCTTTTATTTTTAGAAACATATCAGAAAAAAGAAAAAATAACTATTTAAAAATAGTTTGTAAAGGGTCCGTTACTAATCCTTTTGGATATGATACTAAGGTGAAAATTGTCACAGGAAATACTGTTCAAAAAAAAGAACTACACACTACAAGAGGATATTTTTCTGCTTCAGAGCCTATCATACATTTTGGATTAGGTAAAACAACAGTGATTGATAAAATTGAAGTGACCTGGTCTGATGGAAAATCTCAAGTTTTAAAATCGGTTAGAGCCAACAAAACTTTACAATTAAATTATAATGATGCCTCTTTAATTAAAGGAACACTAGAGGGAGAAAAAACAGTTTTTAAAATTGAAGACACAATATTATCAAAAACAGTACAATGCACAGACACGCCTTATGACGATTTTAAAGATCAACTCTTGTTACCTCATAAATTATCGTCATCTGGACCTTGTTTAGCTAAAGGTGATTTTAATAATGATGGGTTAGAGGATTTTTATGTAGGTGGTGCAGCAGGTTTTTCAGGGAGTTTATATTTACAACAATCTTCTGGAAAGTTTATTTTAGATGTAACCCTCGATTTTGATAAGGATAAGTATTGTGAAGATACAGCAGCAATGGTTTTTGATGCAAATGGTGATGGATATTCTGATTTATATGTGGCAAGTGGTAGTTATGAAATGGATAATAATAGTGAATATTTAAACGACAGGCTTTACATCAATGATGGAAAAGGCAATTTTAAAAAAATCTCTAATGCGCTTCCCAAACTATATAATTATGCTACATGTGTTATTTCTTTAGATTATGATTCTGATGGAGATTTAGATATTTTTATTGGTAACGGAGCAAAAAAAGGAAAATACCCATATTCTACACCTAGTTATTTATTACAGAATGAAGGAGGCGTATTTAGCCCTGTAATTGGTAACAAAACAGAAGTTTTAAAGAATTTAGGAATGGTAAAAAGCGCCATTCCTACAGATTTTAATAATGACGGTCATGTAGATATTGTTACCGTTGGTGAGTGGATGCCCATTACATTTCTTGAAAACACAAATGGTACCTTAAAGAATGTTACAGAAACCTATGGGCTAAAACATACTTCTGGTTGGTGGAATATAATTACAGAAAGTGATCTGGATAATGATGGCGATCTAGATTATATTGTGGGGAATTTAGGGCTTAATTATAAATTCCGTGCTTCAAAAGAAAAGCCATTTCATGTTTTTGGGAATGATTTTGATAATACAGGAACTGTAGATATTGTTCTGGCAAAAGATATTAATTCTGAACTTTTTCCGGTAAGAGGCAAAATGTGTTCATCTGAGCAAATGCCTTTTATTAATGATAAATTTAAAACATTTACCGCATTTGCTGATGCCAATCTTTCTGATATTTATGGAAATACCTCACTCGATGATGCATTGCATCTTCAAGCCTATGAGTTTAAATCGGTGATTCTTTTTAAAGATAAAAATGGATTTACCATAAAACCATTACCGGCAGAAGTACAATATGCTGTAGTTAATGATATTGTCTGTGAAGATTTTGACAATGATGGCTATAAAGATTTATTATTGGCAGGTAATAAATATGAATCTGAAGTAGAAACTGCCAGAGGAGATGCCGGCATCGGTGTGTATTTAAAAGGAAATAAAAATGGAAATTTTAAAAGCTTACCTGTAAAGAAAAGTGGCTTCTTTGCTCCAGGTAATGTCAAGTCACTTTTAAATATAAAAGTTGGTGAAAAATCACTTATAGTAGTTGGTGAAAATAACGCCCCCCTTAAAACTTTTATTAATTAGAATAGTAATAAACGTCAGCAGCTATTATGCATAATTAATTTTTGTATATCCGCAATTATTCATACTCCTGTAATATTATCAATCACCAGTCTTTCAAAGATTCGTTCTCCAAAATACCTGCGATTGAGCTTGTAAACAAACTCATTTAGATATAATTTCAAATATTTTCTTTTGATTTTATGATAATTTGCCTACAAAATTACGCTTAGCATTGCTAATTGCAATATGCACCCATTTAAGGGTTTCTTTTGTTGTTGTCTCACT
>CANKVS010000071.1 GCA_947487155.1 uncultured Flaviramulus sp. | reverse complement strand
ACCTAAACTGTTTTTTATTTGTGATAAATTCATCATATAAAAATACAAATAATAGCTGTTTTAAACTAGAGCCAAAACTAACTATAAATACAGTTTACTTTTTTGCTGCTTCTACAAGTTCTAATTGTTCTAAACTTACATTGGTAGTAAATATACCATAATTGACAACAGCTTTGTTTTTTTCAATTTTATCAATGCTACCAATAGCTCGACCATCTTCCATTCTCACACGGTCTCCAATTTTTAAAACGGGTTTTGATTTAGGGGCTTCAATCGCTTTTTTCTTTGCCGCTTTTTTCTTTTTCCTAATAACGGTTACTACTTTTTCAGCTTCTTGTTTTACTTGTTTCTCTTTGGCTTTTATAACTTTTTTCTGTTTAGCTGTTACTTTTTTGCGTTTCGAGTTTTCAATTTGAACCAATTTAAAAAGCTCGTCCATTAATGGGCGTTTCTGCTTGTTTTCAAAATACTTTTCAGCAATATCATTTACTTTTTGTCCTAAGTAAATTAAACGTTGGTTACTATCATACAATTCTTGATAACTTTCTAATTTTTTTTGAATTTTTAAGCTTATTTCTTCAAGCTTATCTGCTTCTTCAATTTTTTTCTTTTCGTTTAATTTAAGGGATTGCCCTGTTTTTTCTAATCGAGAACGCTCTTTTTGAAGTTTTGCTATGGTAGCATCAAAACGCACTTTGCTACGTTCAATTTTCTTTTTAGCACGATTAATCAAACTATACGGAATGCCATTTTTTTGAGCTACTTCAAAAGTAAAAGAACTACCCGCTTGCCCTATAACTAATTTGAATAAAGGTTGTAATGAGCGTTCATCAAATAACATATTAGCATTAAGCATATGTGGTAACTCATTAGCTAATATTTTTAAATTAGAATAATGCGTGGTTATTATACCAAAAGCTTTACGATGATAAAATTCTTCTAAAAACGTTTCGGCTAAAGCACCACCTAATTCTGGGTCGCTACCTGTACCAAATTCATCAATTAAGAACAGCGTATTTTTGTTACACTTTTTTAAAAAGTAATTCATTTGTTTTAAACGATAGCTATAGGTGCTCAAATGGTTTTCAATAGATTGGTTGTCGCCAATGTCGCTCAATATTCTATCAAACAAACAAACATGGCTACGCTCATGCACAGGAATTAACATGCCGCTTTGTAACATGGTTTGTAGTAAACCAACGGTTTTTAATGTGATACTTTTTCCTCCAGCATTAGGACCAGAAATAACAATAATTCTACTATTTTGTTTAAGTGTTATGGTTTGCGGAAAGGTTTTTTCTTTCTTTTCTAAATTATTTAAATAGAGTATCGGATGGTACGCATCTCGTAGAAACATACTTTTTTCTTCCGAAATTTGAGGCAAAATACCATGCATAGATTTGGCGTATTTTGCTTTTGCGGAAATAACATCAATATTAATTAAAAAGGTTTGATACTTTTCTAACAATGGTAAAAACGGACGAATATAATTAGTAACATCTTTTAAAATACGAATAACTTCTTCCTGCTCTTCGTACTCTAAATTATTTAATTCTCGCGAATGTTGCAAAGTGGTTTCTGGCTCTATATAAACAATACTTCCTGTTTTACTGCCGCCCATTATGGCACCTTTTACTTTACGACGATACATGGCTTTTACAGCCAAAACACGCTTGTTATCTACTACAGATTCTCTAATATCATCTAAATATTCAAGATTATGGTAGGTGTTTAAAGCGGAAGAAAAGCTTGCATTTATTTTCCCTTTTATTTTGTTTATCGATTGCCTTAACTCATAAAGCAATGCAGAAGCGTTATCTTTTATATCTCCAAAACGATCTACAATAGCATCTACCTTTTCAATAATAACTTTAGTCACTTCAATTTGTGACGCATAGTTATTTAATACTGGGTAATACTCTTCAAACTTTTTAAGGTAATTTACAATCTCGTTAGTGGTTATAGATATGGATACTATTTTTTTTAAGCTATGTACTTCAAGATAAGTGTTTTCAATTCGTAATAGCTTTAGTTCTTTGGTAATAGCATCAAACCCATGATTTGGAATGCGGTTATCGTTATAAAAAGATGATAGGTATTCGTTTGTTAGCTTTAAGGCAACAAGTAAATCTTCTTTTGTTTTATATGGTGAAATATTAAGCGCTTTATCATTACCCAAAGGGGTTACACAATGCTCGGAGACTTGTTGTAAAACCGTAGAGAATTCTAAATCTTGTAGTGTTTTTTCGTGAATGTGTATCATTCGTATCTTAAACGATTAATAAAGGAGGCAAAGTTAAAAATTCTTTGAAGATATTACCTTGATTAACTATTTATTACAGATATGATGAGTTAACTCACCCAAAAGTATCATTTACTCATTGGCTGTTTTATAGTTTTTAGTTTGATGCTAGTTTTATGGTAAACTTAAAAAAATCGACTATTATGAAAACCATGCTCTACAAATTCATCTTTTTTATTTTTCCACTTACTGTATGTTCTCAAAGTATGCCATCAATAAAAGTTGGTGAAGATAAATTAGGAATTACATCTTTAGATATAAAAGTAGAAGCTGTAGGTAATATTGCTACCACAACTTATGATATGCTTTTTTACAACCCTACTAAGGACATTTTAGAAGGTGAATTAGCTTTTCCGCTAGGTGAAGGACAGCGTGTTTCTAGGTTAGCATTAGAGGTTAACGGAAAACTAAGAGAGGCTGTAGTAGTAAAAAAAGAACAAGGGCGTGTTGCTTTTGAAGCTGTAGTAAGACGAGGTGTAGATCCCGTTTTATTAGAAAAAGGTACTGGAAATAATTATAAAGCTAGAATTTACCCTATTCCTGCGAAAGGATATAAAAGGGTTGTTTTGGCATACGAGCAAGAGTTGATTTTAAGTGAGGAATCTCACTATTTTTATTTACCATTAGGGTTTAAAAAGAGTTTAGATCATTTTGTTTTAGAGATGAATATTTTTGATCAAAAAATAAAACCATCATTAGAAAAAGGACGTATTGAAAATTTTCAATTTAAAGAATTGCATAATAGTTATTATGCTAAAACAGAAAAGAAAAATTATACACCAAGTGAGTCTTTAACAATTAAAATTCCTCAGTATCATCATAGTAATAAAACGATCACTTTTGATGATTATTTCTACATCTATAAAACAATAAAAACCAATAAGAGGCTTAGAGAACATAACGATGCTATTACAATTTATTGGGACGCATCATTATCAATGAAATCTAGAGATTTAAATAAAGAACTTGAATTTTTAGATAATTATATTAATCATTTAAAAGATGTAAAAATTGAATTAGTAAAATTTAGCAATCAAATATTATCTACTAAAAATTATAAAATATCTAACGGAAATTGGGCAAACCTTAAACGGGCATTAGTGAATACGGTTTATGATGGAGGCACATCTTATGCCAATTTGTTTTTAAATAATTCTTCGCAAGAAATTTTGGTTTTTTCAGACGGTATGAAAAATTTAAGCGACTTAGTTGTTAATACAAGTCAACCAATATATGTTATAAATACGCTTCTTAAAGCCAACCATAGTGAGTTACATAGTATTTGTGAAGCCACAAACGGGCAATATATAAACTTAAAAAATACAACGATTAAAGAGTCGGTAGACAGAATTATATATCAACCCTTCAAATTTTTAGGATATGAATCTTTCAATAAAGATTTAGACGTTTATCCAAATAACCCAACAACAGTTTCAACCGATTTTTCATTCACAGGAAAAAACTTTAAGCAAAATGATTCTGTAGTATTACTCTTTGGCTACGGAAATCGAGTAACACAAAAAGACACCTTGGTTATAAAGTCGAGTGTTACAAATAATTTGGTTAAACGTATTTGGGCTCAAAAAAAGTTGAATATGCTTCAACAAGAAAATGATTTAAATAAAGAAGCCATTGTAGAGCATAGTATGTCTTATAATTTGGTTAGTAATCATACATCATTAATTGTTTTAGAAACCGTTTGGGATTATGTAAAATATAAAATCACACCACCTGAAGAACTGCTAGAAGATTATAATAGAATCATTAATACAGATAAAGAAAAACGAGTGGTAACTACTCAAGAAGAAAGAGAAATTACTCAAACGCCTAATTCTGGAAATATATCTGGAACAGTATTAGATGACTCAGGAATATTGTTACCAGGAGCAAATGTGCTTGTTAAAGGGACTACCATACGTACGCAAACAGATTTTGATGGTAATTATTCAATTAATGCTGAAGTAGGAGCAACCCTAGTGTTTAGTTATATTGGTTTTAAAACCTTGGAAACAACAATAAGTAATTCTTCAATTGTAAATATTTCAATGGAAGAAGATTCTGCTCAATTAGATGAAGTCGTTATAGTTGGTTTTGGTACTCAAAAAAAAGAAGCGCTAGTTGGTGCTATAACTACACTTAAAAGTGAAGAAATAAGTAGTGCTTATAGTGGGAATATAGCAAACACACTTGCAGGAAGAGTTGCTGGTGTACATGTAAATTCTACTCAAGGTAGATTAGGGACAAATTCTAATATTGTAATAAGAGGATATGCATCTTTAAGCGGTAACAGTCAACCTTTATATGTTATAGACGGAGTGCCTGTACATGGTAATATAAATGATTTTATAGATGTAGATAGTATTGAAAGTATATCTGTAATTAAAGATGCTTCGGGAGCGGCACTATATGGAAGCAGAGCAGCAAACGGAGTTATTGTAATTACAAGTAAACTTAGTAGTAATAGTAGAAGTAGAACGCGTAGCACGAATAACTCAAGAAAGAAAATCGATACCTATAAAGGGCGATTAAAAGTAAAAACACAAAGGTTAAAAGCGGCATATATAGCTGAATTAAATAATTCTAAATCTTTAAAAGAAGCATATAAAATGTATTTATCTCAAAGAGAAAAGTACGGACATATGCCTGCTTATTATGTTGATGTTTATGATTATTTTAAAAAATGGAATAATAGAGAAATTGAACTAAGAATATTAACAAATATTGCTGAATTAGATTTTGATAATTATGAACTTTTAAGGGTTTTAGGTTACAAATTGGAAGAAGCAAATAACTATGGTTTAGCAGCGTATATATATAATCAAGTGTTAAAGTTACGACCAGAAGACTCTCAGTCATATAGAGATCTAGCTTTAGCGTATCAAGAAATTGGTTTAGCACAAGAATCGTTTAACCTATTAAATAGTATTGTTAGTGGCGATATTTATAAAGATAATAATCGCAGAAATTTTGGTGGCATGCAACAAATATCTAAAAATGAAATTAATAAGATAATTAATACTAACGCTGAAATTAAAAAAGCAAGTTTTAAAAATGTAAAAGAAATTAATTCAACATTCGATATAAGAATCCTTATCGATTGGAATCATAATGATACAGATATCGATTTACATGTTATTGATCCTTTCTTAGAAGAGTGCTATTATAGCCATTCAAAAACCCAACAAGGAGGTAAAATGTCTAAAGACATGACACAAGGGTTTGGACCAGAAGAATTTACTCTTAAAAACGCAAAACAAGGCGAGTACTTTGTAAAAGTGAATTATTTTGGAGATAGATATCAGAAAGTTGAAAATCCAACTTTTATGAAAGTAACCATCTTTAAAAACTATGGCAAACCAACAGAAACTAAAGAAATTAAGGTTGTTAGACTTTCTAAGAGTAAAGAAAAAATTATTGTAGCTAAACTTGAAATATAAAATAACTCAACCAATAGCAACTTTAAAGTCGCTATTGGTTGTTATTGTTGCATTTTAAAATAATAATCTGCAGAGCGTTTACCAGAACCATAGAGTATAAAAAAAGCACATATTAAAAAAACAACTATAGCTTGAATTAAGTTTAACGAATTCATTTCTCCTGCAAAATTAATAATAATAGCTCCTACTAATATGGGGAATTGGGCAATTATTGCCCACCGAGTTAGCAATCCAAATGTTATTAAAATACCGCCAATAAAATGTGCAGGAGCAACGTAGTGCATTACAATCATGCCACCAGCTAAATTTTGAATAGGTTTAAAAAGATCCATTAACATTTGGCTATCAGACATAAAACTGATGCCTTTTATAAATAAGAAAACACCTAGAGCAATTCTTAATAAATCAAGAGGCAAATAGGTATTTCGGTTAGCCCATTTATTGAGCGATTTTATTATTCCCATGATTAAAGTTATTGATTGTCAGGTCAATAAGATACAAAATATTCATGAGAAAATATAATTACACCTGTAAAACACCTAAATTAAAAGGCTTTTCAATAGGTGCATGGTTTGCTGCTTCAATACCCATAGAAACCCATTTTCTGGTATCTAAAGGATCTATAATGGCGTCAGTCCAAATTCTAGCAGCTGCATAATAAGGTGATACTTGATTGTCGTATCTATCTTTGATTTTATTAAATAATTCCGACTCTTTTTCTGGTGTAATTTTTTCGCCTTTTTTTTCAAGAGACGCTTTTTCAATTTGTAATAATACTTTAGCAGCCGAATTACCACTCATTACAGCAAGTTCTGCACTAGGCCATGCAACAATTAATCTGGGGTCGTATGCTTTTCCACACATCGCATAGTTCCCAGCACCATAGCTATTACCAATTACAATAGTAAATTTTGGAACAACACTATTGCTTACAGCGTTAACCATTTTTGCGCCATCTTTTATAATACCACTGTGTTCAGATTTACTACCAACCATAAACCCTGTAACATCTTGAAGAAACACTAATGGGATTTTTTTCTGATTGCAATTGGCGATAAACCGCGTCGCCTTATCGGCACTATCATTATAAATAACGCCACCAAATTGCATTTCTCCTTTTTTTGTTTTTACTAATTTTCTTTGGTTAGCAATAATACCAACCCCCCAACCATCAATTCTAGCATAACAGGTTATAATGGTTTGTCCGTAGCCTGCTTTATATTCATCAAATTCGGAGTTATCAACAAGACGTTTAATAATCTCGTACATATCGTATTGATCTGCCCTCGATTTTGGGAGGATGCCATAAATATCTTTAGGGTTTTCTGATGGTTTTTTGGGTTCAATTCTATTAAATCCTGCCTTATCGTAATCGCCAATTTTATCAATAATATTTTTAATGGTATCTAAAGCGTCTTTATCATCTTTAGATTTATAGTCGGTAACTCCCGAAATTTCACAATGCGTGGTAGCACCACCTAAAGTTTCATTATCTATACTTTCACCAATGGCTGCTTTTACCAAATAGCTACCAGCAAGAAAAATACTGCCTGTTTTATCAACTATTAGCGCCTCATCACTCATAATAGGTAAGTAAGCGCCACCAGCAACGCAACTTCCCATTATTGCCGAAATTTGTGTAATTCCCATACTGCTCATAACAGCATTGTTTCTAAATATGCGTCCAAAATGCTCTTTATCTGGAAAAATCTCATCTTGCATTGGTAAATACACACCAGCAGAATCTACCAAATAAATAATAGGAAGCTTATTTTCAATCGCAATTTCTTGAGCGCGCAAATTCTTTTTTCCTGTTATGGGAAACCATGCTCCAGCTTTTACAGTAGCATCATTAGCAACAACAATACATTGTTTTCCTTGTATATAACCAATCTTTATTACAACACCTCCAGAAGGGCACCCACCATGGTCTTCATACATATTATCACCAGCAAAAGCAGCAATTTCAATGGCTTTATCTTTTTTGTCTAAAAGATAATCAATCCGTTCGCGAGCAGTCATTTTACCTTTATCATGATGCTTTTTAATACGACTTTTTCCTCCGCCAAGGCTAACTTTAGCTAGACGATTATTAAGTTCAGATAGTAAAAGTTTATTATGATCTTCGTTTTTATTGAAGTTAATATCCATGTAATATGAGTTTGATGCTAATGTACAAAAGTTTCAAATTTTTTGGTTTAGTTTATTAATGAATTCATAAAATTATTTACATGGAAATATATTCCTTGGAACATAAATAAATTAATTGTACATTTGTACTGTAAAATTGATAAAGAATAAAAACAAATGAAAAAAATAATAGCTTTTGCAGGAAGTAATAGTAAAGCTTCAATAAACAAGGCGTTGGCAGTATATGCATCAAGTTTAGTTGCCAATACTGAAGTATCGGTATTAGATTTAAATGATTTTGAGTTACCGCTTTATGGTATTGATTATGAAACTGATAATGGCATACCAGACAACGCAAATAAATTTTTAGAGATCATTAAATCTGCAGATGGTATGGTATTATCACTGGCAGAACATAATGGGACATATGCAACGGTGTTTAAAAACCTTTTTGATTGGATGTCTAGAATTGATGGGGAACTTTGGAGTGAAAAACCAATGCTGTTAATGGCTACATCGCCTGGGGCAAGGGGAGGCGTAGATGTTTTAGAAACTGCTAAAGCACGTTTTCCATATATGGGAGGCAATATAGTTTCAGAGTTTAGCTGTCCTTCGTTTTTTGATAATTTTAAAGATGGAAAAGTAATAGATAAAGAATTAAACGCCATTTTAAACCATGCAATTTTAGCATTAGAAAAAGCTTTATAAACATATAAAATGGGAGATATTTCAAAAGATATTAATTCAACATTCGCAAATAATAAAGTAAAAGCGTTATTAAATATAATTTATACTGCAAATTGGGTAAATAGTAAGCAGAATACATTTTTTAAACCTTTTGGAATTTCACCACAGCAGTTTAATATTTTAAGAATATTGCGTGGTGCAGGTAAAGCTATAAAAGTGCAAACCATTAAGGAACGTATGTTAGAAAGGGCACCAAATGCAACGCGTTTAATGGATAAACTTTGCGATAAACAATTAATTAATAGATTGGCATGTCCAGACGATAGACGTGTTGTGCATATTGAAATAACTGAAAAAGGTTTGAAATTATTAGATGAAATCGATAAAAATTTTAAAGAGGATTTGTTAGAGAATTTGACATTAAAAGAAGCAGAACAATTAAGTAATCTGCTGGATAAAATACGGTAACAATTTATTGTTATTCCCTTGCAGAATGGAATCTCATTAAACTAATTAGAAGTATTGTTAAAGATTTCTTTCTTCAAGGAAATGAAAAGAAAATATTATGAAACGACACACAATAAAAGCAGTAGGAAGAAGTGACTTTGTAAATATGGGGCCCGTAAAATTGCGACAACCACTTCCGTCGCAAGATATAGACATGGTCGATCCATTTATATTATTACATCATTATGGACCATATCAAATAAGTGAAACGAGTAATCCATTTGATTTAGGACCACATCCACATCGTGGGTTTGAGCCTATTACATTTTTAATTCAAGGTGAACAATTACATAGAGATTCGTTGGGTAATGAAAGTTTGGTTAAAGCAGGCGATGTACAATGGACTACCGCTGGGAGAGGCATAATACATGCCGAAGGACCTTCAAAAGATTTTGTAAAAAAAGGCGGAATGCTAGAGGGAATTCAACTGTGGTTAAATTTGCCAGCTAAAAAGAAAATGATTGCACCAAATTATCAGCATGAAAAACATGAAGCATTTAAAGTGGTGTCTTCGGAAAATGGAAAAGTTAAAATTCAAGTTATAGCTGGAAATTTACAAGGAAAACATGGGAGAATTGTAACACAAACAGCTGTAAATGCTTTTATGATTGATGTTGAAGGAGACGGAAATATTAATATAGAAGTAGATAAAACACACCAATCGATGTTGTATTTATTAAACGGCAGTGTAGAAGTAAATGATTCTGAACGTTTAGAGTTAAATAAAAACCAGTTTATACAATTTAATCAAGATGGTGAAGGGGTCTCAATAACAGGGAAGGAAACCAGCAAGCTCTTATTTCTTTCGGGCGAACCTATTAATGAAGCGGTTAGAACTTATGGTCCTTATGTAATGAATACACAAACAGAAATAATGGAAGCCATGCGCGATTACCAAATGGGTAAAATGGGGTTTCTCCCTGCTAATTAATAAAAAGCATCCAGAATAGGATGCTTTTTTATGCAAAAATCCGATATTTGCTTTTCGACTAACCATCAAAATTTTAACAACTAGATTATGGCAATGAATAAAAATACAGTTTTAGCTTGGGCTACATTTATAATGATATTTGTAGGACTTGCATTAATAGCATTAGGTGCGTTTAGATATGATGATGTTGCAGGTTGGGGCTTTGCAGCAGTAGGTTTTGGTTTTTTTGCTATTGCATGGGTGTTTAATGCGTTAAAAGGAAGAGTATAATGAGCGACGATAAAAAAGTAATCTTTTCAATGTCTGGGTTAACCAAGACATTTCAAGGTGCAAATACACCAGTTTTAAAAAATATACACTTAAGTTTTTTCTATGGTGCTAAAATTGGGATTTTAGGACTTAATGGTTCAGGAAAATCGACTTTGTTAAAAATAATAGCAGGTGTCGATAAAAATTTTCAAGGAGATGTCACTTTTTTACAAGACTATTCTGTTGGGTTTTTAGAACAAGAACCTAAACTTGATGATGATAAAACGGTGATGGAAGTTGTTCGTGAAGGTGCTGCAGAAACTGTTGCTATTCTTGATGAATACAACAAAATAAACGACATGTTTGGTTTAGAAGAAGTCTATAGCGATCCAGATAAAATGGAAAAGCTTATGAATCGTCAAGCAGAGCTTCAAGATCAAATTGATGCAGCCAATGCTTGGGAATTAGATACCAAACTAGAAATAGCTATGGATGCGTTACGTACTTCAGATGGCGACAAGAAAATTGGGGTGCTTTCTGGTGGAGAACGACGTCGTGTTGCTTTATGCCGCTTGTTATTGCAAGAGCCAGATGTGTTATTGTTAGATGAACCTACTAACCATTTAGATGCAGAATCTGTACATTGGTTAGAGCATCATTTAGCACAATATAAAGGTACCGTAATAGCGGTAACTCACGATAGATACTTTTTAGATAATGTAGCGGGGTGGATTTTAGAGCTAGATAGAGGCGAAGGTATTCCTTGGAAAGGTAATTACTCGTCTTGGTTAGACCAAAAATCAAAACGTATGGCACAGGAAAGTAAAACAGCCTCGAAGCGTCAAAAAACCTTAGAGCGTGAGTTGGAATGGGTGAAGCAAGGAGCTAAAGGTCGTCAAACCAAGCAGAAAGCACGTTTAAAAAACTACGATAAATTAATGAGTCAAGACCAAAAACAACTTGACGAAAAACTAGAAATATACATTCCTAACGGACCACGTTTGGGCACCAATGTTATTGAAGCTATTGGTGTAAGTAAAGGATATGATGATAAATTGTTGTATGACGATTTAAATTTTAACTTGCCACAAGCCGGAATTGTTGGAATTATAGGGCCTAATGGTGCTGGAAAAACAACCATTTTTAGAATGATAATGGGAGAAGAGCAATCTGATAAAGGTGAATTTAAAGTTGGAGAGACTGCACAAATTGCTTATGTAGACCAGAGTCATTCAAATATTGATCCAGAAAAATCGATTTGGCAAAACTTTAGTAATGAGCAAGAGTTAGTGATGATGGGAGGAAAGCAAGTAAATTCAAGAGCCTATTTAAGTCGTTTTAATTTTAGTGGTAGTGAGCAAAACAAAAAAGTAAAACTACTATCAGGTGGAGAGCGTAACCGTTTGCATTTAGCAATGACGCTTAAAGAAGAGGGTAATGTTTTGCTTTTAGATGAGCCTACTAACGATCTTGATGTGAATACATTACGAGCTTTAGAAGAAGGTTTAGAGAATTTCGCAGGATGTGCAGTAGTAATTAGTCACGACCGTTGGTTTTTAGATAGAATATGCACACATATATTAGCTTTTGAAGGCGATTCTCAAGTCTACTTTTTTGAAGGGAGTTTTAGTGAATATGAAGAGAATAAAAAGAAACGCCTTGGTGGCGATTTAATGCCGAAGCGTATTAAATATAAAAAATTAGTACGTTAAACTAAAGCAAAACCAATTTAATAATTATGACGCCACAAATAGTAACCCTTCTTATTAAATGTCCAGATCAAAAAGGAATTATAGCTAAACTCACCAGTTTTTTCTATATAGAAGGATTTAATATTATTAGTTCTCAGCAATACACAAATTCCGAAGAAAAAAAATTCTTTATGCGTGTTCGCTTGGTGGCCGATTCATCAGTTGGTTTAAGTAAAAAAGAATTTGAAAGACGGTTTAAAAACCTAGCAGAATTGTATAGCATTTCTTGGAAAATTGATTATGGCAGCAAAAAGCATAAAGTAGCAGTTATGGTGTCGCATACCAGTCATAATTTATACGATTTACTACATAGGCATAAAGAAGGAAAGCTACATTGCAAAATTTGTATGGTAGTAAGTAATCATTTAAAATTGAAACCTGTTGCTGATATGTTCGGAATTCCATTTCATCATGCACCAGTTATCAAAGACACTAAAGCGCAACAGGAACAAGATGTAATTTCATTATATAAAACGCATGACATAGATTTAATTGTTATGGCGCGTTATATGCAAATATTATCGGAAAACTTTATTAATCATTTTCCTGAGCAAATTATTAATATACACCATTCATTTTTACCTGCGTTTCAAGGAGCAAACCCTTATAAACGTGCTTACGAAAGAGGTGTAAAGCTAATTGGAGCAACGGCACATTACGCTACTCAAGATTTAGACGAAGGTCCAATTATAGAACAAGGTGTAGAGCGTGTATCGCACGAAAGTACAGTGAGTTCTTTAAAAAGTATAGGTGCCGAAATTGAAACATCTGTTTTAGCTAGAGCAGTTAATTTTCACTTAAATAACCAAATAATTGTAGATGGAAATAAAGCTATTGTTTTTCCTGAAACTGGAGAATAAAACAATTTTTTTTTTTGATGAACGGGAATGCAATAAAGTTACTTTGAGTGCATTTTAGCTTTGATGTTTCAATAGGAAGATCAGATAATAATAAACGTGAGTTCGATATAAAAAGTTAATTTTTTTGATAGAAAAAAGCAGAATATTTAGTAAATTAAAGTACTGAATTTCAATTAAC
>CANKVS010000070.1 GCA_947487155.1 uncultured Flaviramulus sp. | reverse complement strand
CAAAATACAAAAAACGGCAAGTATCTAAAATACTTACCGCTTTTATTTAAGTTCGTGACTTTTTCAGTAGCCTCTCTAAATCGAGTGTCTTTTTTTATGCTTTACATTTAAAAAAAGACGAAACAGCTTAATTTCTTCATTTTTTTAACAAAAGCGCCCTTGGTTTTAGAAAACTACTCTAAAAAACTCCTTTAATTATTATTAATTAAAACAATATAATTATTTTTAATTTTATTTTAAAACTTTTATAAAGACATTAACTTAAATTTTAATACATATATCATTATTTTACTTACAAATCAGCATTCAACTTCACAGATTTATATAAAAATATTTGGTAAACATCTGCTCTAATATATATATTCAAAAAACATTGATATAACTAAATAAATTATTAACCCTTAAAACTTAAAATTATGATAACACTTGCCATTCTAATAATCGATATTATTTTTTCGATTATTTAAATTCACAAAACGTAAAGCTTAGTCTAGAATAAGTTTTACTACTTTTGAGTTTTTAAGATGTATTGTAAAAAAATGCAAAAGCAAGTATTTAAATTTTTAGCCAAGGTTAATAAAACAATTTTACCTAGTTATTCTAAACAAAAATTAGATTTAGCTAAAGCAAATAAACTACAAATGGCAATTATTGGTTGGCGTTGGTTTATTACTAAAAATGCTTTAGACTAATTTATTATGCTATACAACCATAAAGTGCTTAATGTTTCTATAACTTTCTTTAGTTTTATCTTTAATAAGCCTTAAACCTACATCATTTATGAAAAGCCTAAGTAATCATTTTCTTTATATTACAGTCTATACTGTTTTTTTTTGATTAATAATTATGTTTAAATATTTACATTATTATTTATTCTCTTTCTGTCTTGTGTCAAATATTTTTGCACAAGAAGTAAGTATCCCTACACAGTTTTCTCAAGACGGAAGTATTTATAAAAGTTTAAATGAAAACTTAAATGAATTTTCTAATCCCTTAGCTCAATTTAAAGAGCATGAGGAATGTACCGTTATTGATTTTTTAGGTAAGGATAATTATAAAATAAAGTATAAAGACTGGGTTGGTTTAGTAAAAGATAGCGATCTAGTTATTAATGAAGATATGATTGACTTATTTTATGCTTATCAAAAAAAAGCTAGACTTAAAGCTATTGAAGAAAGAGAAAATAGGCAGAAAAAAGTTCAAGAAATAGCAAATAAAGAAATAGAACGAAAAGCTTTAATTGAGCGCAAACGCTTAGATTCTATAGCCAAAGTTGAAGACGAGGAAAGAAAAGCACTCATTCAACGCAGAAAATTAGACTCTATTGCAAAAGCAAAAGAAGCTGAACAAAAAGCTTTAATTGAACGTAAGCGATTAGATTCCATAACTAAAACTAAAAACGAGGAAAGAAAAGCACTCATTCAACGCAAAAAACTAGATTCTATTGAAAAAGCAAAAGAAGCTGAACGAAAAGCTTTAATTGAACGTAAACGCTTAGACTCCATAGCTAAAGTTGAAGACGAGGAAAGAAAAGCACTAACCCAACGTAAAAAGCTAGACTCTATTGCGAAAGCAAAAGAAGCTGAACAAAAAGCTTTAATTGAACGTAAACGCTTAGACTCCATAGCTAAAGTTGAAGACGAGGAAAGAAAAGCACTAACCCAACGTAAAAAGCTAGACTCTATTGCGAAAGCAAAAGAAGCTGAACAAAAAGCTTTAATTGAACGTAAACGATTAGACTCTATAGCCAAAGTTAAAGACGAAGAAAGAAAAGCACTAATCCAGTGTAAAAAACTAGATTCTATTACGAAAGTAAAAGAAGCTGAACGAAAAGCTTTAATTGAACGTAAACGCTTAGATGCTATAGCCAAAGTTAAAGACGAGGAAAGAAAAGCGCTAATTCAACGTAAAAAACTAGATGATTCTATTGCGAAAGTAAAAGAAGCTGAACAAAAAGCTTTAATTGAACGTAAACACTTAGACTCTATAGCAAACATTAAAAATAAAGAAATAAATAAATTTAAAAACACTTGTCATTATCAAATAAATGAATATGATGAGTTTTACAAAGAAATAATTATAAGAACAGAACCTTATGAGGTTAGTGAAAATTTAACTGTAGAATTATATCAACAAGGTCATAGTACAAACATATTTTTTAATCTATTAGAAGATTTAGGTTGTGCAAGTTACCTTTCAAACAATAGGTCTTATGTAAAAGTTCAACTTGAGAATAATGAAACTATAACATTTTACCATTCTTGGGATATTGAGTGTGGCGATTTTAATTTTAAAGGTAGGTTATCAAAATCTCAAATAATACGATTAAAAAAATCTCCAATCAAGTCCATAAAACTTAAAGGCACAAAAAGTTCTAGTGATATTACAAGTATAAAATATAAAATGTTTTTTATTGATAAACTTAAGTGCCTTGAGTAAATATTATTTTCAGTATTCTTAATCTTTTGCTTTAGCATTCCATACAAACAAAGCACAAATTAAAGATAAAACAGCAGCTCCTAACCAAAATAGCTTTACAGTTGAAAAATCATAAGTATCTATACCATTTATAGTTGTATGATTGTCTCCAATTAAATAACCACTTATAATATCTTGAATTCCTGCCCCAATATAACTTGCAATACCTATAAGACCTAATGCAGCTCCTGATGCTTTCTTTGAAGCAATATCTACTGCCATTAATCCTCCTAAAAAGGTTATTAAAATTCCTATAGCAAATCCAAAAAGAAGCATACTTGCTGTGTCTACCCATGCGTGTCCATCTGGATAAAATAGAAATAAGGAAATTGCTGTTACATTTAAAATACCTGCAATAAGTACAGGTACGTTTCTACTACCGTGAAAAAATTTATCGGAAATAAAACCCGATATAATAGTCCCTATTATACCACTAACGGCACTTACAGAAACTATAGAACTTGCTTCTAAAGTCGTGTATCCTTTTTGTGCTTCTAAATAATAAATCCCCCAACTTTCTATACCATATCTACTTACATACATTAAAGCACTAGCTAGTGCTAATATCCAAATATATGGGTTTTTCAACACGTCTTTTTGCAACGCTCCTACCGATTTTCCTTTTACTGTAATTGGTGCATGGTCATTTTTATAATCAGCAATGGAAGGCAAGCCTTTACTTTCTGGTGAATCATGTAAAAACAAAGCAACTATTACTGCTCCTACAAGACCAATTAATCCTGCTCCCCAAAAACCCCATTGCCAACCCGAAACACTTACTATAAAGGCTACTCCTATAAACGTAATGGCCTTACCTAATCCATGACTTGCACTCCAAATACCATAATATGTCCCTCTTTCTTTATTACTAAACCAACGCGATAATGATACTACACTTGGTGCTGCTCCCATAGATTGAAACCAGCCACTAAAACCCCATAAAATAATAAACGCTGTAAAGGACGTTGTAAAGCCCAATGCCAAATTTATAAGTGCTGTTAATAATAGACCTGTAGCCATAAAACGGCGTATATTGCTTCTATCTGCCAGAAAACCGTTAGTTAATTTTCCAATAGCATAAGCAAAAAACAATGCAGAACCAATCATACCTAATTCTGAATCGCTCAATATTCCAGAATCTACTATTGGCTTTTTAACCACACTTAAACTTAAGCGACACACATAAAACAAACTATAACCAATAGTAGCCGATATGAATACTGACCATCTTAAACGGTTGTATTTACTTTTAATATTTTCTGAATCAATTAATTCCTGCTTTGGCGCTAATACTGTATAAAATTGTATTATTTTTTTTATCATAATTTTTTCTTTTTTTAAAAAGAAAAGCACAGGTTTTCTGTGCT
The DNA here is from genome assembly GCA_947487155.1 of uncultured Flaviramulus sp. Taxonomy (GTDB): domain Bacteria; phylum Bacteroidota; class Bacteroidia; order Flavobacteriales; family Flavobacteriaceae; genus CANLXL01. Next base: position 10,042 of record CANKVS010000070.1, on the reverse strand, counting down.
TTTAAATAGTTAATCTCAATTAATTGTGCAGATTTTTACTTCTTAAATATTTTATTAATAATTCTGGTCTATCTGTTTGAATAATATCAATGCCATTTTCTATATACCATTGGTATACATTCTGGTTTTTAACCGCTCTTTCGTCATCATGACCTCCATTATGTTGTGACCAAAGTGAATTCACCCAAATGCTAGCTCCAGATTTTCTTATAGACTTAAACTCTTTTATATACTTTATTGTATCGTGCTTTACAGTAAATTCAAATGCTATAGGAGGGTGTTTTGAAGATATATATTCATTTACAATAGTTTTAACCTCATTATTAGGTAAATGAATAATAGGCATAAAATGTACTTTATCTAAATACTTACCAAATTCCTTTTCTACCGTTGCTAATCTTTTACCGCCTTTAATTACGACTTGATTTTGAGTTCCTGTTTCTTCTATAACTTCATAACATTTATCAAAAATATCGTAGCTCTTATCTAAATTTATTAATACTTTATCCTTTGCTAAAAGTAGAGCTTCTTTAAGCGTTGGTATTTGATGTTGCGTGGCAACTCCTAGTCCATCAACTAACTTTAAAGTTCTTAAAGAATCCAATGTCCATTCTTTTATTGCGCCCTTGCCAGTTGTTGTTCTATCAATGCTTTTATCATGCATCAATACTAAATGTCCATCTTTAGTTTCTCTAATATCTATCTCAACCATATCTACCCCCATATCAATACAATTTTGTATAGCTTGAAGAGAATTTTCTGGTGCATTACGCCAATCACCACGGTGTGCAACAACAATAACTTGATTGTTATTGGAATCTTTTAGGTTAGCTATTTTAGCTTCGATTGTAGATACTTTTTCTAATAATTGAATTGATTCTTTATTATCAATTTGTTTATTATCCTTACAGGCTAAAAAAGTTAATAGAAGCATTAGAATTCCTGCATTTCTTCTCATATCTGAATGATTTTAAAAAAAATTATTGAAAAAGGGTTAACTTATTGTAAGTTAACCCTTATAATAAAACTAACTCAAACTAATGTAATTAACTATATTATCGCCCAGTATGTTTGGCATCTTTAGCAAACATAGGCCAACCTCCCGTTTGTAAGCCAGTAGCAGTTGTTTTTAAAGCATATATTTTACCAAAATCACCTTCGTTGGCTGCAACGTATATAGTTCCATCAGCGCCAATGGCGGCAGATGAATGTATTTGATCTCCTAATTGCACAACTTTGTATGGGTTTAATCCATCTGGGTTTACAACATGGAAAAAACCAGATAGATCACCAAAATAAAGGTTTCCATCATTATCAATCGCTGGTACAGTTTCTATTGGTCCTTTTGCAGTATAAGACCATTTTTCTGTACCATCTGGATTATAAGCAATCATTTTTTCTTCATAACCACCTAAATATATAGTTCCATCAGCTGCTATTGCTGGCCCACCTTGACCTGCTTTTAAAGGCAATACATTACGCCATTTCTCTGTTCCATCAGGGTTAAAAGCTATTAATACCCCTCCTGTAGCGGTTTCTCCTGAAAAATAAACGGCGCCATCTGGCCCTATTGCGGTGGCACTTGCTGTCCATGTACCATATTCAACACTCCATTTTTCAGTACCATCAGGATTGATTGCATAGAAAAAATCATTATTAGAGCCTACATATATTGTTCCATCTGCTCCAATAGCCGGTGTTGCATTAAACTCCTCTCCTTGTTTAAATACCCAATTTATATTATTTAATCCCGCATCTAAAGAATAAAATCCTCTACCTCCTTTACTATATCCAGCTATGTATACTGTACCATCTGCTCCAAAAGTTGGACTTGTATAACGGAATCGAGCATCTAGATTAATTTCTCCATCAATAAATCCTGTTGCCGCATTTAGAGTATATGTTGTTCGACTAAAATAAGACGATGTATATATAGCTCCATTAGGTCCTATTGCTGGTGATGATCTTACTTCATCAGATTTTTGAGCGCCTCCTTCTATAAAGACTTGCTCCCAAACTAATGCACCATCTTTTACAGCAAAAAAGTCTGATGTACGAGGAGTTGCTTCTCTATCTGGTGGATTAAATCCAATAAAGACAGTACCATCATCAGAAACTGCTGGATTAGAATGATTTAATTTCCCTAACAAATTAAAGCTCCAAAGTGTTTCAGGTGCTTCTATATTTGCCAAAGGGTCGTCTGCTATAGTTACTGATTGAGAATATACAGCACTAAAGCTACCCGTGTTATCTGCCGCTATAAGCTTTACTTCGTAATCTCCTCCAACTGCATAAAAATGATTTGGAGATTGCTCTGTAGAACTATTAGAATCTCCAAAATCCCAATTCCATGACGTAATAAAACCGTCTTCGTCTGTAGATAAATCTGTAAAAGATATTTTTTGTTCTGCTTGAAATAAATCTGCTGCTACTGTAAAATTAGCTGTTGGTTTAATAGTTTTAGCAGGTGTTCCTACTTCGTCTGTATCTTCACATGATACTATTGCCATGAATAAAAACATGACAAACATTACTTTTTTTATAATTTTGTTCATAATTTATTTTTTTAATTATTTAAATGTTTTCTCACTAAAACAGGATGATCTGTTTGTATTATATTTCCAGCTAATGTGCTAATTTTATCTATCTGATTATAGTTATCATTATCTGGTGTTGCAGTTGTGTTTACATAGGCATTCATAAAAATATACCAGCCTTTTGTTTTTGCTTTATTAACTAATGTTTGATTAAAAGAATCATTTGTATAATGAACCACTTTAATATTTTGAAGGTTTTCATAATCGCTAAAACGATCTTCTCCATCAATAATAGGCATTGCTATTACTTCAGAATCTTTATTAATCATTGTTTTAACAACATCTAGTTTAGAAGAATAAAAAAGGACTTGTTTTAACATTCCAAATTGTTTAACAATTGGGTAAACAGAATCAAAAGAGGCTTTATTACTAATATCTAAATCAATATAAATTTTTCCTCTACTAATTGCTAAAACTTCTTTTAAGCTAGGTACTTTTTCATTTGATAAAACACCGTTATCATTATATAGCTTAAATTCTTGTATGTCTTGAAGGGCATAATCACTAACCTTTCCTGAACCATCTGTATTACGATCGATAGTTGCATCGTGCATTAAAACTAATTCACCATCTTTCGTTTCTCGTATATCAATTTCTATCATTTCAATACCTTCTACAATAGCTTTATTTATTGCTGCTATTGAGTTCTCAGGAAGCCCTCCATTATTAGCTCTATGGGCACAAGTTAAAATTTTGGTATCTGATAATTTTTCAATAAGTGACGATCTACCACTAATTGTATTAGGTAAAGACACCGTAAGTTGCTCTTGAGTCATTACTTCTCTAGAGCCGTCTTTCAATATTAATGTAACATTATATGAACCATCTCCAATTTTTGTATAGGTATGAGATGGCGTTTTAGTAGTAGCGCTAGAGCCATCACCAAAATTCCATTGATACGTTGTATTCTCTGTAATTCCTTCAGAATTATTTGTAAAGCTTATTGCTGTACCTACAAGAACATTATCTGGCTGGTAACTAAAAGCTGCTTTTAGATTTTGAATATCTCCTCCATCTGAACTACATGAAACAGCTATAGCAACTAAAAAGAAATAAAAGAATTTATGTATCAATTTCATTATAACATGAGTTTATTGAATGATAAAAAGGAAAAAGAAAAAAAATCGTTTTCCTTTTTATTTAATGTTAGTACCCTGGGTTTTGTTGAATCGTTCCTGGATCGCTATTTAATTGGTCTAATGGTATGGGAAGCAATAAATCATCTGCATCAATAGTTATGTTTAATCCAACTATATTTGAGAAATGATTATTCATAACCTGCACAGGGTTTCCAAGTCTTTTTAAATCGAACCAACGATGATTTTCATAAAAGAATTCGTGTCTTCTTTCATTCAATAAAGCTGCCTTGAATTCCTCTTGATTTGTTACAGTTGTAGCATCAAGATTAGATAATCCTGCTCTATTTCGTATTTGGTTTAACAAATCAAAAGCTTCACCATCTGCAACATACCCTTGCGCATTTAATGCTTCTGCCAGTGATAGCAAAGCATCTGCATAACGCAGTACAATAACATTGTTATCACCATCATCAACTAAAGAGCGGTCATTGTCTATATACTTAGTAGATATAAATATGGAAGGGTCTTCTGCATCTGGAACAATTTCATTTAGCCTTAAATCTCCAGCTTCAAAAGAATCAATTAAATCTTGGGTAATAATATTATTCCCTTTAGATCCAGGATTTTTCTGAGAGGTAAATTTTGACGCAAATCGACTTCCTTCTGCACCTCCGTTTATTCCTGATTGAAATTGAACTTCAAAAATAGAGCCTTGACTATTTTCATTAGCAATACCAAACAAATCAGCATACGTATTTATCCAAGTATAACCTGTTACTGCTCTTAAGGCTGTTTCTGCTTCTGTAGAGTTATTATTAGCTAAATACACTTTCCCTAGTAAGGTATTAGCTGCCCCTTTAGTTGCCCGACCTATACCATTAGTCTCTGGTAATTGATCTTTTGCTTCGGTTAAATCGGTGATTATTTGTGCATAGATATCTGCTACACTAGCCCTTCCCTGTCCAAAAAAGTCTGTAGGATTTGTTGTTTCGATAGTTACTAGCGGAACGCCTCCGTACAGATTTACCAGATTATAGTACACAAGTGCTCTTATAAACTTTACCTCTCCTATTCTTGCTGCTTTAGTAGCATTATCCATGTCATCTATACCGTCAATTCTGTTTAGTACAATATTTGCTGCTTGAATGGTAACATAAGAATCTACCCAAGTGGTTTTAAAGACACCATTTGTAGTTACTCTATTAAATAAATCAACATCTCCAAATCCACCAGAGTTTGATGGTTCCTCTTCAAAGGTATTATCCGTTCTAGTTTCCATTAAGATATGGTAATTAAAACCATATAACCCATTTTTTTGCAAACCGCCATAGGCTGCATTTACAGCTGCTTCAATATCGGAAGCATTTTTATAAAAACTTCCTGCTGTAAATACATCTTCTGGCGCTGTATTTAAATCATCTTCGCAAGCTGTATTGATAATAAAGACAGTTACTAGTACTAATATATATTTCATTTTTTTCATCTTATTATAGTTTTTTTAGTTTTAAAATGAAAGGTTAACGCCTAATACAAATGATTTATTTAAAGGATAAACACCCTCTGTATCGCTAGGAGATAATGGATTGTTATTATCTCTTTGTTCAGGATTAAAGCCTTTAAAATCTGTAATTATTATAGGGTTTTTTGCTGTTGTATAAATTCTCAACTTGGTTAATCCAATTTTAGAGATCACCTTTTCTGGTAAATTATAACCTAATGTTATATTTCTTACCCTAAGAAATGAACCGTCTTCTACAAATGCAGAAGATACATTTGCTCTTAGCCTTTCACTAGACTGAGTATAATCTGGTCTCGCAGCCGTTCCGTTTGGATTATTTGTTGGATGCCACCTGTTTTCATAATATGATAAAAATTGATTTGAAAACCCTTGTCCGTTCGATGCATTACGCACTGTTCTAGATAATGCATTAACGCCTTCAACACCATCAATAAATATATTAAAGTCAAAGTTTTTATATGAAAATCTATTATTAAATCCGTATGTAAAATCGGGTAACGTAGAACCTAACGATTGCCTATCATCATCATTAATAATACCATCTCCAGAAACATCAACAATACTCCAATCTCCTACTCTTACATCTGTTCCACTTTGTGCGGATGCATCAATTTCTCCTTGCGATTTATAAATACCATCTACAACATAGCCATAAAGTTCTCCAATAGAGTTTCCTACCCTTGTTATATGTGCGCCGTCTATAATTTCATTTTGTCCTGGTCCTAAAGCAGTAACTTTATTATTAATTGTTGTAAAGTTTACACTTGAATTCCAGTTTACTGGACCTAAATTGATATTGGATGTCGATAGCACAATTTCCAACCCTTTATTTTCCATCTTACCTACATTTTGCAAAGATCTTGTAAATCCAGATTGTAAAGGCACTGGAACATTAAGAAGCATGTCTTCTGTTTTTGCTATAAAGTAATCGACAACTAAATTTAATTTTCCATTAAAAAGACCTAAATCAAATCCAAAATTGTTAGTCACAGACGTTTCCCAAGAAAGGTCTGCGTTAGGCGATGTACTAGGTATTTGTCCAGGAGCTAAACTTCCATCAATTAAACCGTTTAAAGATTTTAATGTCGCTATAGATCCATAATCTCCTATTTGATCGTTTCCTGATTGCCCCCAACTGTATCTTAATTTTAATTTAGAAAATATTGAGTTTTCAGGAAAAAAATCTTCATTACTTACAACCCAACCAGCAGAGGCTGATGAAAAGTTACCAAATTTTGTGTTTGGACCAAAACGTGAAGATCCATCCCTTCTAATAGATGCACTTAAAAGATATTTTGAATCATAATCATATTGCGCTCTTCCAAAATAAGAAACTTTCACCCATTCAAAAACATCTTTACTTGATGTAGTTTCCGATGTTCCTGCAACATTTTGAATGTTATTACTATCTAATGTTGGTGCGTTAACAAATATATCTTTACGCGTTTCTTTTTGATAAGAGTATCCGCCAAGGAGATTAATATTATGCTTATTAATAGCTTTTACATAGTTTAATGTATTTTCTGAAATTATATTTTTTCTAGACTTTGTTTTCTCTTTTGCCCAAGGCACTACAGAAGATACATCGTTTCTATATCGTCCTATTGTTGAAGGTCTAAATTCTTCTCTTAAAGAATAATCGAAATCGCCTCCTAACAAGGTTTTAAACTTGAGCCCTTTAATAAATTCTATTTCAAGAAATGTACTCCCATATAATCTAAATTTGTTTTTCTCATCTTTTTTTCGGAGTGCTATAGCTATAGGATTTTCTGCAAGTGCTCCATCTGTTCCTCCATTGTTATGCCATCTAATTTGTTGACTAATATTAAAATTCCCTTCGTCATTATAAGGTGTAAAAAATGGCTCTGAAAGAATGGCTTGCTGCATAGGACCATCTGTCCAAGCTTCTATTATAGAATTCGTCTTAGAAACACTTGGAGATAAATTAATGCCAAATTTTATTTTATCAGTAAACTTAGTTTCTAAGTTAATTTTAGCAATATATCTTTCATAATCTGACCCTATAATCAAACCTTCTTGATTAAAATACCCTCCAGAAACATACCAATTCGTATTTCCAGATTTTCCTGATACCGCAATATCATAACTTTCAATTCTACCGCTTCTAAACAAATCGTCTAACCAGTCGTTATTCGTTAAGCCTGGGGTACCAGCCAAATATTTATCAAAATTAGTAGGAATTAAATGTCTTGAAACAGCGCCTTGCGAAAGTCTTGTTGCATTATCATCATTCTCACTTCTGTTTAAAGGGTCTGCAGATACATAACCCCAGTCTCTAGCTTCTTTTACCACTTGAGCAAATTGATATGCATCCATAAACTTTGGCTCATTTAAGACGTCTTGAAATCCTGAATAGGTACTAAAGTCGAAGGAAACTTTATCTGATTTTGCTCTTTTTGTTGTTACAAGTATAACACCGTTTGCCCCTCTTGAACCATAGATTGCTGTTGAAGCGGCATCTTTTAGTATATCCATAGACTGGATATCATTTGGGTTTATGGCATTTAAGTCACTCCCCTCTGTAAGCGGGTAACCATCTACCACAATTAAAGGAGATCCACCTGCGGTTAAAGTACCTATACCTCTAATATTTATTGCAGAACCACCTCCTGGTGTTCCTGAAGAGACTATTTGAACCCCAGCTACGCGTCCTGCTATAGATTCATCTATACCATTTACTGGTAATTCACCTATATCTGTTGACCCTATAGATGAAACGGCTCCTATAACTTTAGATCTTGATAGCGTTCCATAACCAATTACAACAACTTCGTCTAATGAAGCGGTGTCTTCTAATAAAACCACAGTTAAGTCTGCTTGATTATTAAGAACTATTTCTTGTGTAACAAAACCTAAATAAGATATAACAAGCGTACTATTTTCATCTGCTATATCTAATAAAAATTTACCATCAAAATCCGTTTGAGTACCATTTGCAGTACCTTTCTCCAGAATATTTGCTCCTGGTAATGGCTGCCCTGTTTCATCTATAACACTACCTTTTACTTGAATTTTCTGTCGCTCTTTTGTGGTTGACTGAACATTATTATTTTCATTTATAACAATAACATTATTCTCAGATAATTTAAAGTTTAGATTAATACCAGAAAGTGTTTGGTCTAACAATTCCTCTAAATAAATAACACCCTTTTTTAGTGAAATACTAGGAGCATTTTTAAATAAATCTTCTGGATATAAGAATCTGTATTTAGTTTGATTCTTTATAATTCTGAATACCTGATGAACAGACACCTCCTTATCTGCATCAATGTTAATTTTTTCCTGAGAAAAACTGTTTACTGGAGAAAAACTAAAAACTGTTGTACATAGTAAGAAGATAAATGTTCTCATAATAATTAGTAGAAGCCGTTTTCGAATAAGGGAACGGACATTAATAAATTTAATTTCCATAAATTTGTTTTGTGTTAGTTATACAATTAATTAATACGCAATAGAAGGGGCGAAGTTTACGACACCTCGAAATGTTTATACTTCGTACCCTTTTTTTATTTTAATATTACTGTTTTCTCTTTTATCTCATAATTTTCTATTATTTTAAATTTCTTAATAGTTTCTAATATTTCTTTAATATTTTGATCTCTCCCCAATACCCCAAAAAACTTAACATCTTCTAAAGGCTTATTCATAAAAATCACATCGATATCATACCACCTCGATAAAACTTTCATTATGTCTTTTAAAGGTTTTCTTTCAAAGCTAAAAACACCTTCTTTCCACGAGATTTCATTGTAAACATCAACTTCTTTTATTAATAAATTTTTAGTGTTAATATCAAGATTTGACTGTTGATTAGGTATTAAATTCTGCTTTCTGTTTTCATAATTAACTGATACCTTACCTTCAACTAATGTTGTATAAATACTAGTTTCATCTCTGTAAGCTTTAATATTAAACTCTGTACCTAAAACTTCTATTTCTTGAGATTGATTGAATACTTTAAATGTTGAACCGTTGTGTTCTGTACTTGGAGACACATCAAAATAGGCTTCACCATAAACCAATTCTACTTTACGTGCTTCTCCTTCCTTAAAAGTTGTTGGATATTTTAATTGAGATTCTGAGTTTAACCACACTTGTGTTCCGTCTGGTAGTTTAACAAAAAACTCTGCTCCTCTTGGAATGGTTAAATAGTTATAAGCTATTTCTTTTAAATTTCTTTTTCCAGCTTCATATATAAGCTCCTCTCCATTACTATTTGCATTTTGTGTTTGGAATGTGGTTCCTTTCTCTAAAGCTACAACAGAACCATCTTCTAAGGTTAAGGTTGCTTTATCTGTTCCTGGCTCAATTGTAGTATTAACAATTGTAGGTTCTGTAAATTGCACGCTATTATTTTTACTAAAAAATAATGTTAATGTAACTAGAAGTAAAACAGAAGCTGCCGCAACATATTTTATGTATGAACGGAAAGGATAGTTCTTTTTCTTTTGACCTTTGTTAATTTGCGGCTCTATTTTTGACCATGAATTTTTCTTAAAGGCTTCTTCGGTTCCTATTTTCAATTCAGACCATACTTTATTTTTATCCTGATAGGAATCTAAAAAACTCTCTAATAATTGAATTTCTTCTGGAGAACATTCATTATTAACGTATTTAGTAAAAAGCTTTTTTGCTTGTTTTTTATTCATTTTATATTAAAATATCACTGTTTAAAATTCAGGCTGTTATTAATAAGTAACAAAACTTATCATTTGGTACACCTTGCAAATGATATTTTTTTTAAAATGTTTAATTTATTTCCCATTGAAAAACCACCGTCTTTGACGGTGGTCATGTTTTAAAGGCTCTGCCATTTTTTAGTTTTG
>CANKVS010000069.1 GCA_947487155.1 uncultured Flaviramulus sp. | reverse complement strand
TTTAAGAGAGTCCAAACAACTTTGAGAACCTATAAACCAAAAAGAGATTTCACAAAATTAACTCGTGAAATCTCTTATATGAAGTTCTCTTTTTGAAAAGAGACTTACTTTTTCAGTAGCCTCCAAAAAAGAGGTGGTTTTTTAAAATTTGAGATTCCCTATTTCGAGGGAATACACTCAATAATTATATATATTATAATTGGTATATTATATTAGCCTTCACAACTAGCACATTCCTTCTTTTGTTTGAATTTCTGTGCTGCATTCATACTGTGTTGGTAATACAACGATTTAACACCTAATTTCCATGCGTTAACATAAAGCTTATTAATGTCTTTAACTGGCATATCTGGATGCACCATAATGTTTAAAGATTGCCCTTGATCTATATGGTTTTGTCTATTGGCTGCTTGATAAACAATAGTCATTTGATCAATTTCAGAATAGGTTTTAAACACATCTTTTTCATGATCTGTAAGACCTTCTAAATGTTGAACAGAACCATCATAATCACGAATACTTCTCCAAATTTCAGGTGTATTTAATCCTTTCTCTTCTAATAATTCTAATAAATACGGATTCTTAATTGTTGTTTTTATTTTTGCAATATCCTTAACATAGCTATTAGACCAAATAGGCTCAATACCTTGAGATACTTGTCCTAAAATAAAAGCAGACGATGTTGTTGGTGCTACTGCATTTAATGTTGTATTACGTCTTCCGTATCCTTTCAATACTTCTGGTTCACCAAATAATGTTGCTAATTCTTTAGATGCTTTATTTGATTTTTCTTTAATAGTTTTAAATATTTCACTATTTAAATTAAAGGCTTCTTGACTATCAAAACCTAACATTTTAGATTGCAATAACGAGTGCCATCCTAAAGCTCCCATTCCTAAAGCTCTATTTTCTTTTGCGAAATTATAAGCTTTTTCCATAAACATGAATGTCTGTCTATCATCACGATCTGAAGAATCTCTGTACACTTCTAATTTAGTGATAAATTCTTCTAGAACTGCATCTAAAAAGTATACCATGGTTTCAACTGCATCAGTATCTTTCCATTTATCATAATGTAATAAGTTTATTGAAGACAGCACGCATACAAAAGACCATTTTTCGTTTGTAGGCAACATGATTTCAGAACATAAATTACTGGCGTATATTTCATGATTCTTATCTTTATAAACGTCTGGAGCAGTATTGTTAGCGTTATCTCTAAAGAATATATAAGGATACCCTATTTCTCCTCTACGTTGTAAAACTTTTGCCCAAATTGCTCTTTTATCAGTATCACCATCAATCATTTCTTGCATCCACTCATTACCAACTGTAACACCATGTGTTAACTCTTGTATTGGATTTCCTTCCGTTCCTATTTCTAAAAACTCATGTATATCATTATGCTCAATTGGTAAATATGGAGAAAAACGACCACGTCTTACTGAACCTTGACTTACTACATCTACCATTTTTTCAAAAAGTTGCATGATGTGTACAGCTCCTGAAGATTCACCATTGTTTTTTACTGGAGCTCCTCTATGACGAAGTTTACCAAAATAACCCGAAGTACCTCCTCCTAATTTAGACATCATGCCTACTTCCGATTGTGTGTATAGGATGTCTCCCATATCATCAGAAATGTGAGATCCAAAACAGCTAATTGGTAAGCCACGTTTTTTACCAAAATTAGACCATACTGGAGATGCTAATGAGTAATAGCCTTCTGCCATATAACCAAAAAATTTGTCTGCAAAACCATCGATTTTTAAAATGGCTTCTGCATTTTCTGCTATTTCTCTAATTCTTTCTTCAGGATTAGTTCCTTCTGTAAGATATCCAGATGCTAAAAATTGACGACTGTGTTCTGTTAACCATTTTATTTCTGGTTGTGTATTTGTCTTAGCTTCTTTTATAGCTTCTTTTCTGGCTTTTAATAATTCATCTTGATTAGAAATTTTTGTTGTTTCTAGATTTACTTTTTGGTCAATGTTTAAGTTAGTGTGGTTGCTCATAGTTTAAAATAGGTCGTCGCTGGTTATACTTTTAGTTCTTTTGCTATAATTTACAGAACGCTTCACGAAGAAATCTCCATGTTTTGTTCCTATTATTTCATCGTCAAACCATTCGGTTTGCTCTAATAATTTTTCGTTTATATCGAATACTTTTTCAATGCCAATGCTTTCTAATGAATTATTAAATCTGTTTTTTATAAACTCATTAATAATATTTTTTGGTAAAAATTCTAATTCGCCAGCTTCAAAAATCCAATCGACAAGTTTACTTTCAGAAACAAACGCTTCTTTACATAATTCTCTTACAATGGCACTATGATCTTCACCAAACCACGTTGGGTTTTCATCTTTTATAATTCTAATAATATCAATTCCAAAATCGCCATGAATTTGCTCTTCTTTTGAAGTTGCTTCAACAACATTAGAAACACCTTTAAGCATATTTTTGTGCTTGTTGAAAGCCATAATTATTAAAAACTGCGAGAACAAAGACACATGTTCTATAAAAAGAGAAAATAATAGAATTGATTCTGCATATTCTTTATTATCCTCACTCTTTGCATTCTTTAAAGCAGTTTCTAAATAATGAACACGCCTCATTATTACGGGCTTCTTCTTTAGGTTTTTAAATTCATTATTAAGACCTAAAATTTCTAATAAATGTGAATAGGCATCGTGATGGCGAACTTCACTTTCTGCAAACGTTGCTCCAACCGACCCTATTTCTGGTTTTGGCATTTTATTATAAACCTCGCCCCAAAATGATTTTACTGCAACTTCAATTTGCGAAATAGCAAGCATTGTATTTTTAATAGCGTTTTGCTCTACAACGGTAAGTCTTGTTTTGAAATCCTGAATATCACTTGTAAAATTAAATTCAGAATGAATCCAATATGAATGCCTTATAGCATCTACATATTCAGCAAGTGCAGGATACTCATAAGGTTTTAAATTTATACGTTTTTCGAAAATATTTGTTTTTCTATTTCTAGCTTGTTCGTCTCTGTATAATATGTAGGCTTTTGCCACACCAGGAAAAGAGCTTGCCATTAATGTCTCTTCTACAAGATCTTGTACCTCTTCTACAGTAGGTAAATAGTTATGATCTTTTCCTTTTCTTTCTAATAACGTTTGTAAAACATTTACAGAAATTGAATTCGCATCTTCTTTAGTACCATTCCCAACAGAAAGCATTGCTTTTTCAATGGCATTAGAGATTTTATTTAAAACAAAAGGGCTTGTTTCATAATCTCTTTTTATTATCTGAGTGATCTCCATAAAAAAAATTTAATTTAAAGGATTAAATAATCAATAGAATATAATGGGTTTTCTAAATTTATTCAGGAGTCTAAATACTAGATTTTGATTTTTTTGAATAAATTGAACTAAAAACTTATTTTACTTTCGTGATAACAAAGATTGCAAAATGATTGACACGTTTTAAGGAGTTTAAAGAAACCTTTTCAACAAGTTTTTAACAATTAAAAAATCTTGTAAAAAAAACAAGTTTCACAAGACTTAAAACGTAACTATCTGATTTATTGAATCTTACATACAAATCTATGAAGTTTTAAAAGATTATTAAATAAATTTTTTTCAACATCTAAAGCCCTATTTTTACAGTACCTAAGCCTTGTTTTTTAAAGATTTTTAACAACTTTTTTTCGCTTCATATGCCAATCTTCACCAAATTTTATTATGAGTGCTTCTTTTTACAAATTTATAAACAGGAATTTGTAATGAGTGTTACATCTTTTAAAGTGTTATTGTTTATTATTGAAATATTATGACATATAATTAATAAACATTCTCTTTTTTTTGGAATTCCATTTTAGCTAGTTAAAAATTTTCTAGTGCGCTTTGATAGCTTTCAAATTCACATATAAAAATAAGGTGTACTGCTTTGCGATAAACAGGCAAAATTGGGAATTATAAAAAATATATTGAATGAGGATTCTTTAAAAAAACTTATCTGTTACGTTTTTCTCCTTCTTTCTCTAATTCCATATACCAGTCTTCACCAAACTTCCTAATTAAGGCCTCTTTTACAAATTTATAAACGGGAATTTGTAGTTCTTTACCCAAAGCACAGGCATCATCGCAAATTTGCCATTTATGATAATTTACTGCAGAAAATTCACTATAATCTTGAACCCTTATAGGGTATAAATGACAAGACACGGGCTTCTTCCATTTTATCTCTCCTTGATTATATGCTTCCTCTATAGCACAAAGTGCTACATGGTTTTTATCAAAAATAACATAAGCGCAATCTGCACCATTAATTAATGGTGTTTCCAATTCGCCGTCTTCAGTTGTAATATAAGTACCTTGAGATTCTATAACCTCAATACCTTCTTTACGCAAAAACGGTTTTACCTGCGGATATATTTCTTGCAAAATTTTAGCTTCATCTGCTTCAAGTGGCGCACCTGCATCACCATCAATACAACACGCTCCTTTACAAGCTGAAAGATTACACATAAAATCTTTATCTATAATATCTTCAGAAACAATTGTTTTACCTAGTTGAAACATATAATTAATTATTGAAATTGTTTAAACTTTTTAAATAACTTCATTTTGTAGACGACAAAAATAGATAAACTTTAGATTTATTATATCTTGTTATTTAATAATTAATATAGACCTTTGTAGCAGCATTAAATTTAAAAACCATGCAACTTAATTTTAAAGAAATATTTACAGCATTTATGGTTCTTTTTGCGGTAATAGATATTATTGGAAACATTCCCATAATTATAGATTTACGAAAAAAAGTTGGCCATATACAAAGTGAAAAAGCATCTATTATAGCTGGCGTTATTATGGTGGTATTTTTGTTTTTAGGAAAAAGCATCTTAAACCTTATTGGTATAGATGTAAATTCGTTTGCGGTTGCGGGGGCTTTTATTTTATTTTTTATAGCTCTAGAAATGATTTTAGGTATTACCTTATATAAACAAGAGGAAAACAATGCCATGACCGCATCTATATTCCCATTAGCTTTTCCATTAATTGCTGGTCCAGGTAGCTTAACAACCTTATTATCCTTAAGAGCAGAATTTAGAGTAGAAAACATTATAATAGCCATTATATTAAATGTTGCTTTTATATTTATTGTTTTAAAAACCTCTGCAAAAATAGAGCGGTTTTTAGGACTAAATGGCATCAATATAATTAGAAAGATATTTGGCGTTATACTTCTTGCTATAGCAGTAAAACTGTTTGCTCAAAACATTAAAGTATTATTTAATTAAACATAAACACATGAAATATTTTATACTATTTTTAATACTTGCAGCCACAAGTCTTTTAATATTTAATATAACTAAAGTTGATTTTAGTAATCCTTTTAATGGAGACAGTATGATTGCTTTAATTACAATTCTAGCGTCATTATGTGTTATTGTTTTAATGTTAATTCTTAGAACATCGAAACGTATAGAACAAAAAATAAAACAACAAAAGTAATGTTTAATGCTTTAGTTATTGGCGGTGGTGCCGCAGGTTTATCGTGTGCTTTAGTGTTAGGCTCTGCTAAAAACAAACCTTTTGCTACTAATAAACGTATTGGTATTATAACTCATCAAAAAACATCACACTTACAAAATGCCTTATTTAATAATGTGCTTGGTTTAACACCAGGAACAACTGGGACTTCGATTTTAGAAAATGGCAAAAAACAACTTAAAGAATTATATCCGCATATAGAACAAATTCAGCATGAAAAAGTTTGTGTCATTAAAAAAACTGCTGATGGGTTTAACATTGAAACCAATAAAAATGTTTATTCTTCAAAGCTTGTTGTAATTGCTATTGGATACACTAATTTAATAAACATAAAAGGGCTAGAACATTACATAGAACCTCATCCCAGAGCAGCAACTGAAAAAGACCGTATTTGGTTAAAAAACACCAATCATTTAATTGAAGATAACCTGTATGTTGCTGGCACATTAGCTGGTTGGCGTAGTCAGTTTGCTATAGCTTCGGGTAGTGGCGCACATGTGGCTACCGATATTTTAACACTTTGGAATGATGGTAAGCATACTAAGGTGCATGATAAGATTGATATTTAAAAAATAGGATATTCCTTTAAAAACTATTTCCCATCACTCAACTTAATAACCTCATCAATCATAATGTCTCGTTGATTAAAAACTTCTTCGTAAGCACCTTCTCCAAAAAGTTGGTCGGCTAACGTGGCCTTTAAGTATTGTTTTACTTCGGTATGGTAGGCAACAAATGTAATCTTATTGTTTATTCGAATATTAACATAGTCTTGTAAAGCGTAAACCCAATCTTCTTCCACTTCAAAACTATCAATAAAATTGCGTCTAGAAATACCATCAAAAACATGTCTGTCTTTATCTAATTCTCGAAATACAAAATTGTCAATAAATGGGTATCGCTTAATGTATATTAAAGTTTCATTATGCATACTATTATCTAAGGGTACAAACACATCGGGGATAATACCACCACCTCCAAATACAGTTTTACCTTTTGGAGTTGTAAATTTTAAGGAATCGGCAACTTTTATTTTTTCAGGATCTAATAGTTCGCCGCTTTCTAAACGCTCATAATATTCGTCGTAATAATCTTTATTTCCATTTTTATAAGGACGTTGTATTGAGCGCCCTGTAGGCGTAAAATAACGCGATACAGTCAATCGAACCGCACTACCATCGCCTAATTCCATTTCTCGTTGTACGAGCCCTTTACCATAAGACCGACGACCAACAATAGTACCTTTATCATTATCTTGTAATGCACCAGCAACAATCTCGCTTGCCGATGCAGAGTTTTCGTTTATTAAAACATAAACTTTTCCGTCTTCAAAATCGCCTTTTTTTGTTGCAAAGCTTTTCTCGATACTACCACGTTTATTTTTAGTAAACAATATAAGCTTATCATCTTCTAAAAACTCATCAACCATTTGCTCTGCAATACTTAAAAATCCGCCTGGGTTATCGCGTAAATCGAGAGCAATTTCGGTAGCTCCTAACTCTTTAAGTTTTGTTAGTCCTTTTTTAAACTCTTTATAGGTAGATTCAGCAAATCGGTTCACTTTTATATAGCCCAGTTTTTCGGTAAGCATATAGGTGGCATCAACACTTTTTATAGGAATAACAGATCGTTTAACTGTAAAATTTAATAATTCGGGTTCACCCTTTCTATAAACTTTTAAATTGACTTTTGTATTAATGGGACCTTTCAGTTTTTTAACCAATTCGCCATCATTTAAACCTTCTCCATAAAGTGAATCTCCATTAGCCATAATAATTCTATCGCCGCCTCTAATACCTGCTTTAGCACTTGGACCATTTTCAATAGATCTAACAACTGTAATTGTATCTCTATACGTATAAAAACTAACACCAATCCCCACAAAATCGCCTTTCATGTTTTCGGTAACACGCTGCATATCTTTTTGAGGAATGTACACCGAATGCGGATCTAGGTTATCTAAAATACCATTTACCGTAACATCTACAATACTATCAGTATTAACTTCATCTACATAATCGTAATCTATATAATCTATAAGTCTGTTAAGCTTATCTTTTTTACTATTATTTGTTGAAAACAGCCTATCTGGAGAGTCTGTAAAATTTAATTTTCCACCAATGAAAATGCCTGCCGCAATTGCGACACCCAAAACCAGAGGTAAATATTTTTTTTGATATGGCATTATGCGTTTATATCTTCAATTAATTTAAGTTCTATGCCTGCTTTTTTTAAAAATTGCAAACCAGAATCGTCTTTGTAGGCTTTGTGGTAAACCACTTTTACAATACCTGCTTGATGAATTAATTTACTACATTCTTTACATGGTGATAATGTAATATAAAGTGTAGCTCCTTTACACGATTGGGTAGATGATGCTACCTTTAAAATGGCATTAGCTTCGGCATGCAAAACATACCATTTGGTATAATTATTTTCATCTTCGCAAAAATTTTCAAATCCAGATGGTGTACCATTATAACCATCAGAAATTATCATTTTATTTTTTACAATAATCGCACCAACTTGTTTGCGTTTGCAATACGATAGCTTCCCCCATTCTTCAGCAATTCTTAAATAAGCTTTATCGTATTTTAGTTGTTTTTGTTCTGGCATTAATGTGTTTATAGTTTGTTTGATATAACGAAGATACTTGGTTAGTATTTTAATTACAACGCTTGTAAGTTAAAGTTTTACGAAAGTTTTTAGCTCAATAAATCGCTATTCAGTATCATAGGAATTACTAACCCCACTACAATGGCAGAAATAACCATAATCCAATCGCGCTTTGTAAATCTAAATATAGTTTGTACAATATATCCTAAAAATAATACTAAGAATACTATAATAACTTGCGCCAATTCTATACCCAATGCAAACTCTATAAGTAGTACTATTTTATTATCGGTGTCGCCTAAAAGCATTTGAAACTCGCGAGCAAACCCCAATCCATGAACCAAGCCAAAAAAGAGTGTTGATAAAAATAAAATGCCTATTTTTTCTTTTTGAGCACCTTTACCTGCTGTAAACACATTAAAAAGTGCTACAATTAAAATGGTAACAGGAATTAAAAATTCAACAAGTTTACCATTTACGCTAACAATACTATACGCTGCCAACACAAGCGATAACGTGTGTCCCAAAGTAAACAAAGATACTAGCAATAAAACCCGTTTCCAGTTTTTAAAAAGATACGGCACCGTAAGTGCGATTAAAAATAAAACGTGATCGTAAGCGTTAATATCTAAAACGTGATTGATACCATACTCTACATTGAACCAAAAGTTTTCTAGCATAATAATTATGATTTAGGGTTACCAAAGATACAATTAATTGATTTATTTTAAACTTGAATCTACTTTTTGATTATTCCATATAAGCTTCTAATAAACTTTATAAAGCATTTAAAAAATAAACTATTGCTATATATTTGTATCACATCATTTAAATTAAAAAAATGAATATTAAATTTTTAAGTTTCATAGTATTATTTACAGTGTGTTTTTCTTGCAAAAAAAACCAAGAAGAAAGTGTAAATGCTACGGTTAACGAAAGTATAAAGCAAGATATATCTAAAAACGACATATCTAACTTAGATTATGTAGAATATATTTTAGATGAAAAAGCAGAAACTATTATAGAAGACTGGCAAGAATATGCTGAATTTAACGACATTGTCGCTAATGTAAAAACTGGTGATCTTAGTTTTTTTATTGATAATGACGATGTTATTAAAACACTTTTTAAAAATTTAAAAGCAGAAATGCCTAGTACTCTAATAATACCATCAATAACAGCTAGAATGCTAGCTTTAGAAACTAAATTTTTAAAACTAAAAAGTATTTCAAACTTAAGTAATATAAGTAAAGAAGATGTAAATGTTGTTATTAAAGAATTTTTAGAATCGTTTTCTTATTTTAATCTTCAAATGAATAAAAAAATAGAAGACGATTCTCAAAATATTGAAAAACCTTAATCGTTAAGCCGAATTTCTACTAGCATTAATATTTCCGAATAAAGAACGTGTTACTATCTTTTCGAAAATTTTAAGTCGTTCTTCATCTTTTACATCACTCTTTTCTAACTCTTGAATCTTCTTTAACGCATATTGCTGTATGGTAAGCAACGGCAATACAATAGACTCTCTAACTTCAATAGAAGCTTTTCCAGAAGGCTCATTTTGCATTAATTCTTTATATCCTGTAAGTTTTAAAAGCAGTCGTTTTGTTGTTATATACTCGCTATAAATAATTTTCCAAAATTCACCAAATTCTTCATCTTTCGACATATATTTGGTTAAATCGAAAAACGATTTTGTTAAGGACATCATACTATTCTCTAAAAGCGTTTTAAAGAATTTTGAATTATTATAAAGCTGTTCTACTTTATCAAATTCGTCATTATCTTCATAAATTTTTAAAGCAGTTCCTACTCCAAAAAATCCAGGAACATTTTGTTTTAATTGACTCCAAGACCCTACGAAAGGAATTGCTCTTAAATCTGAAAACACTAATGTATCAGACGTCCCTCTTTTAGAAGGGCGACTACCAATGTTTGTTTTAGCATAGTATTTTAATGTACTCATGCGTTCCAAATACGGAATAAACATGGGGTGGCTTTTAAAGTTTTTATATGCTTCATAACTTGTTTCAGCCAAATCATTCATAACCTGCTTGTCTTCTTTAGACATGGCATGCTGATCTTTTCCTATGCGATTAGAAATTCCAGAACTAATAAGTTGTTCTAAATTGTACTGTGAAGATTCTAATGTTCCAAAATTAGAGCTTATGGTTTGCCCTTGAATGGTAAGTTGTACTTCTTTATCTTCAATGGTTGGCCCTAATGATGAATAAAACTGATGTGTTTTACCTCCTCCTCTTGCTGGTGGACCACCACGACCATCAAAAAATATAGCGGTAATATCGTATTTTCTAGATATTTCGGTAAGCAATTCTTTTGCTTTAAAAATACCCCAATTTGCCATTAAATACCCACCATCTTTAGTACCATCAGAGAATCCAAGCATTATGGTTTGCTTATTCCCTCTGCTTTCTAAATGCGCTCTATACACAGGGTTTGTATAAAGTTGCTCCATAACCCGTGGGGCATTTTCTAAATCGGTAATGGTTTCGAAAAGTGGTGCAACGTCTACAGTTAAATTGTCTTTAAAAGCAATTATTTTAAGCATCGCAAACAGTTGCATGACATTTAATGCCGTTTGGTTGTTGCTAATAATATATCTATTAGCACCACGCTCGCCATTGGTTGCCTGAATGTCCTTTATAGACTCAATAGTTTTTAATGTATTATAAACCATTTCATCTTCAAAAGCATCAATATTCACAGATGTATTTGTAACTTCTGATAGTATTTTTATTTGCTTATCTTCAGATAAATCATGATAATTTTTTGGAAATGACGCACTCTCCGTTTCTATTAAATGATCTATAACGGTTGTAAATACATTATGATGAATTCTACTATCTTGTCGTATATCTAAAGTTGCAAAATGATAACCAAACAGATGAATTCTATTAATTAAATTATTGATCTCGTTAACATATAGCGATTGGTGTTCTTTTACAATTACATTTCTAATACTTAAAAGTTCTACAATAAGTTCTTTTGAAGAAATAGCTTTTTTGTAATTTAAATTAATACTATACTTATATAGTATTGTTTCTAGTTTTATAATACGCTCTTCTACACTTCTAAAGGTAAGTTTTCGTCTTAAATCTTTAAGATCTGCGTAGTATTTTTTTAATACAGCTTGTTTTAATTTATTGGCAACTTTAATGGTTGTGTCTGGTTTTACAAAAGGGTTACCATCTCTATCTCCCCCAGGCCAAAAGCCAATATTAATAATTTCGTTATGCTTTTTACCATCATCATAAATATTTTGTTGAATGTAATTATAGATTTCCCCAAAAGATGTATAAAAAACATTTTCTAAATACCATATTAAACTTTTTGCTTCGTTATAAGGTGTAGGTTTTTCTCTTTTATAAAATGGTGTTTTTCCTAATTGGGCAAAAAGGTTATTAATTTCAGATAAGTTATTGTCCTTTATAGCTTCGGTTAAATCTGTTATAATAGCTAAAACAGACCCAGGGTAAAATTGTGTTGGATGCGCCGTTAATACAATACGAACCTTAAATTCTTCAAGATAAGCTTGCAAAGCTTCTAACTTGTTTTCTGCAATGGCTGTTTCTTTAAGGTTTCGTAAAGTTCCTATACCTTCCATATTGTTTACAACAGGAAATGCAGCATCTTCAATAGCATCAAATAGTACAACTTGTCTTTCTATATATTGAATAAATCTGAATAATAAATTTATCTGACTCCGATTATTTCTACGTGCTTGGTACTTTTCAAAAAAAGTTTCAACAATGGTTGTAGGGTCATCGCCATTAGCAAATCCCTTTTTACACGTTTCGTGAAAAAGCGGAAGAAGCACTCCTGTTTTTGTAATAGAATCAAAAGGCAAAGTCATAAATATACTATTGTAAATTTGAAATTTTGACAATACATTTTGCTTAAATCGCACTAATTTTGGCTCTACAGACATAGCTTAAATCGAATAAAATTAACTGTAAAAGTAGTGAAGGATAATTTAAGGATAGTAAGCTTGAAAAAAATTTATTGATTTTTGGACTATAACGATTTCTAATTATGAATAATTTAAAAAAAAAGCTTGAATACATAAATCTTAATAATGAAGTCATCTAGACTTTTTAAGTTTATAAAGTTTTTTAATCTGATTACGATAAAAGCCTTGATATGCAACTGCTGTTTTATGTCTCTAAAAAATATTTCTACCTCCCATCTAGCCTTGTAAAGTTCGGTTATGGTATTTGCTGTCCAAGACATCTGATTAGTAATAACCTCAATAGTTTGCTGGTTTTTATCGTCCCACAAAACGACTCTTCGTAGCCTTTTAGGGTATTTATCCTTTGTTTTAATGCCAGTAAGTTCAATAATCTCATCTTTTAGGACGTGTTGGTGTCTATTTTTGGTAGTTCTAATTCTTTGACGGAGTTAAACTTGATATTATTTTTGTGTCTCACCACAAAATATACATCGTTGCTGTCCCAAACATTAAGTAACGAAAAATCGTTATAAAATCTATCAGCAACTATAACACTCCCTTTTAACAACGGAATATCGTAAGCTCCTTTGTTATCTGCTGTTTTTCCATCGGTAATGTTCACATAGGCAGGCAAGTGCCCATCATAATCAAGGAGGGTATGCATTTTTACAGCACCTTTTTTAGTTTTATATTTTGCCCAATCAAATAAGCTTAAACAAAGGCTTATGGTGGTAGCATCCAACAAAAATGTTTTTGATTTTATTTTGAAGTTTGTGCGTTTGAAATGAGCTTGCCGCCCTAGACTCTCAAGTAAAATGTAATAGTAATCTCTAAAAATCTCCCAACTCCTATTTTTATTCTGATAACTCAAAGTGGATTTTGATGGGGCTTTTAGCATTCCTAAATGATTGAGATTGCCCGTTGCTGAACGTAAACCATTACTGATATCTCGCAAAGATTGACTATTGGCAAATTGACAAAAAAGCATTGAAACTAAGTGAGACCAACTATTAAACCCTTTTTGATGTTTATCACTTTGATGAGATTTAACTAATTTATTGAATCTTGACTTTTCTAATTTAGAGATTATCTGAGAAAACAACGTTATATTTAGCATCAGAGAAGGGGGGTGTATTGCACCACAAAGGTAACTTTGAGGAACAAAATTTCCCTTCTCTTTTTTTAAACGTTTAGGACGCTATTGTCAGTAAATATAAAACATTCCTTAGGATAAGCCTTTAAAATACGGGGCATACCCGAACCTAGATGCTCCACCATATCCAAATCTTTATAAATACGCATAAGCCCCTTATTTACAGGGGTAGAATACCCTTTAAAAAACTCATCTTCATTTAAGCCATTCAATATACCGCCTACCGAGGTAATCTCTAAACGGTCTGCGAATATCTCGAACTTTGGTGGTACTTCTCTGGAAAAATCATTATGCACAATGGCATTTATAACAGCTTCATGTAAAGCGACAGCACTCCAAAGCCTTGTGTTTTCTCGTTCTTTCGGGGTGATTTTTGTACGGGTTTTGTTTTCTAAATCTAACTTGTCCAATACAAGCTTAGTAGCCTTTATCAAAGATTCATAACCGTATTCATTATTTTCAATCAAATCTATACGGTCTGTACCTGAATATTTGGCAACTTTTATAGATGTACCATTCCTATCTGACATTAAATATGCAACATAAATAACGTGAATTCGATATAAAAAGTTAATTTTTTTGATAGAAAAAAGCAGAATATTTAGTAAATTAAAGTACTGAATTTCAATTAAC
>CANKVS010000068.1 GCA_947487155.1 uncultured Flaviramulus sp. | reverse complement strand
GATCCTAGCAAATCACAACTATTTAGTTCTGCTTAGAACTCTTCCGAACACTTATGTTTTTTAAACCTGATAGGTCTGCATATACTATGATATTTTATTTTGATTCAACTATATCAATATTTATATCATAAATATTTAAGTATAAACTACTCTTTTTTATTTCCTCGCATTTGATTATAATGAGCATCAAACCATTCTGGTTGCTCAATTTTATTATCAAACATATAATCGGCAATTTGTTTAATATCTTGTTCTGGATATGGTAATTTTTGCATAACACCAAAACGTCTTACCGCTCCAAACATTTTGGCATCCTTTTCGTTTGGGTTTTTTATCCATTCTTGCATAGTGCTAATAAACTCTTCTTTAGTTGTGCCTTTAAAAATATAACGTTTTTTAATGGCTATCATAGGGGGTGCCAATCTCCTATCCTCACTTGCAGTTGCATCATGACATATATAACAATGTGTTTCCATAAGTTTTTTCCCAGGATGAACTTGTGTGTTTCTCTCATAAAGTTGAGTTAAAACTTTATAATCTTTACTTTTCATTTTTTTACAGCTTGTAAAAACAAAAAGGAGTAATGATAATAATATTAACGGTTTCATTTTGTTTGCTATTAAGTCTATTTTATATATTAGAAGGTTTTATCACCAAAAACGGGACATTAATACTAAAGGCAAATGTTTCTACTGTATGTGTTGTAAACAAACGTTCTAAAAAAGAGTGTTTTTCACTAATCATAGCAAGCATCTTTATGCTATTATTAGTCAAATACTGCTTAATAACTTTAAACATTTCTTTACTTGTAGCATCAATATATTCATGTGTTACACCAGAATAATTTGTTTTAAAAAACTCATTATTCTTCTCTTGCTTTTGTGCTAAATGGTTTTCATCTGCTACATGCAAAATTGTTAATTCCGAATTATATAAATTAACTAAGGATTTTAGTGGTGCTAAATTTTCTTCTTCAAATAATGTATAGTGATTTGTAGAAAAAGCAATTTTATCTATTGGTTTAAATATACATCCATTAGGAATAGCCAAAACAGGAGTGTCGCAACGCTGAATCACTCTAACTGTATTGCTCCCAAATATAACTTTATCTAAACCAGACGCCCCTTTTGTTCCCATAACAATTAAATCGACTTTGTATGTGTTAGAAACTTGATTTATAGAGTCTATAAAATTATCATAATCAACTACCGAATAAAAATGATGCTTATTATTGTTTTTATCGTTTTTAATTTTAGATATAATATTAGTTATGGATTTTTTAGCCGCATCAACTATTGTATTATAAATAGTTGTAGATGAAGATACTACCAACATATCATCAGAAATAAACGATGATGCTTTTTGAACATTAAGAATATAAAAATGACATTCTATATCTTTAAACAGTGCTATTGCATAATCAATAGCATTCATTGAGTTTTTAGAAAAATCTGTTGGTAATAGTATGGTTTTCATCGTGTTTATAACTTGCATTAATGTGTAAATATATTTTGAAAACCTAAAAAAAACTATGATAAATATCAGTTGTTTATATTGTCTAATATCAATTCTTATTTGAAATTACTGGAATAATTTAACCGAATAAAAAATTAGTATAATATTACGAAGCATCGTATTTTCGGCACAATAAATGATGTTTGACACGTTATATCTTGTAAATTTAATCTTTTATGAAGCATCTTAAGATTCTATTATTTCTTTTATTTTCAACTACTTTAATAGGACAAAACAATGCAATAGCCGCTGGAGAAAAATTAACCTATACAGCATCCTATAATATGTCTGGTATTCTTACCGATTTAGCGCAAGTAACCATGGAAACAAGTGCTGTAAAAACATCGAAAGCCGCATTATTAAGGCTTAAATGTACCGCTGCCACCTATAGCAAATGGGATAATTTTTTTAAAATTAGAGACTTATACGAAAGCTACGTAAACCCAAAAACACTAACACCATATTTATACAATCGTAATATAAATGAAGGGAGTTATTTTAAAAAAATGAAATATTCCTATAGCCATAAAACCAAAACAGTAAAATCTGTACAAACCAAAAAAAATAATTATGTAGAGAATAAAAATGTATCTATAAGTGCAGGCACAAAAGATATTGTTTCTACACTATATATGCTTCGTGTTTTTAACTATGCTTCAATGTCTAAAGGGCAAAGTAAATCATTTAACATATTATTTGATAGGAAAGAATTAAAAGGGCAAATAACATATCTTGGAAAGGAAACTATTGCAACAGCTATAGGTGATAAAATATGCTATAAATTGGCTATTGGCTCAAATCAAACCAATGTGTTGCAAGGTAAAAACAATAACTTTTTATGGCTAACTGCCGATGAAAATAAAATTCCGGTTTACGGAAAATTCAAAATTCCAGTTGGTAATGGTGAACTCAAGATTAAATCGGCAACTGGACTTAAAAATTAAAATGTATTAAAATGAAAAAAATAGTTACCATTTTAGCAATTATAACTTCAATTTTAGCCATTATAATAGCTGTTTTACCTGTTTCTAATCTAGCTATTTTTCCTGCAATTGCAGCACTTGTATTCGGGCTTGGAGCATTTTACTTATCAAAAAAAAGCGGGCAAGTAAAAAAAATTATTCAATTTACTTTTTTACTAACCATTATAGCACTAGCAGTAACAACCTATAAAGCAATTTTTAATACAACAGAGTTAGGAAATACTGATACTTTAATTAAAAAAGAAGCCGAATTAAAAGAAGAAGCTATTGAAGAATTAGAAGAATTAGAAGAATTAGATCTAGAAGAGTTAGAAATTGAAGATATTGTAATTGAAGAGTAAGTAATTTCTTTGTAATTTGTATATTTGATACCAAATAACAAAACTAGCATACTAAACGTTTTCTTAGCCTAGAGAATAATTGATTGTAAGTTACGTCTGACTTGACTAAACCAGTAAAATTTACACATGAAAACCTTTTGCATACTCTCAGCATTTGTACTAATAGGTACTTGCTCAACTACAAAGTATACAACTAAAATTCAAAATCTTAAAGACAGTATTACACTTGCAGATAGCATACTAGTTGTTAATTATGCAAATACAATTACTAAAGAAGAATTAACTACACATTTATATGCATTTTCTTCAGATGATTTTGAAGGTCGAGAAGTTGGTGAAAAAGGTCAAAAAATAGCGGCTGAATTTTTAAAATCATATTATCAAAATGAAGCCATAGAATCACCATACGGAGGCTCTAATTACTTTCAAACAATACCAGAGGGGTTTTTCTCTAATGGCATTAAAGCTTCTGAAAATGTTTTGGCTTTTATTGAAGGTTCTGAAAAACCAGAAGAAATCATTGTTATTTCTGCTCATTTAGATCATTTAGGTGTAAATGACGACGGACAAATAAATAATGGCGCTGATGATGATGGCTCTGGTACTGTAGCTATTATGGAAATTGCACAAGCTTTTAATAACGCAAAAAAAGATGGTTATGGTCCCAAAAGAAGCATTTTATTTCTTCATTTAACAGCCGAAGAAATAGGTAAAAAAGGATCAGAATTTTATGTAAATCATCCGGCGTTTCCTTTAAAAAATACGATAACAGATTTGAATATAGATATGATTGGACGGGTTGATAAAAACCACACCAACAACAAAAACTACATCTATTTAATTGGTTCAGACAGACTAAGTAAAGAGCTTCATTATATTTCTGAAAAGGTGAATAAAAATTATACTAACATCTATCTTGATTACCGCTATAATGTTGAAGGGGAAAGAAATAATTACTACTCACGTTCCGATCATTATAACTTTGCAAAATATGGTATTCCTGTTATATTTTATTTTAACGGAGAGCATAACGATTATCATAAACCAACAGACACACCAGATAAAATTGACTACAAACTGTTAGAAAAACGAACAAAATTAATTTTTGCTACGGCATGGCAAATTGCAAATCAAGAACATCGACTAACAACCGATGAAAATAATAAATTTTTAAACTAAATGATATTAGTTCTATAAATATTAAACTTATGAAAAAAATAACACTTCTATTTAGTATCTTATTACTAATGGCTTCTTGTGGTTCTTCACAAAATAAAAACAAGGCTTCAAAATTGGCAAATCCTGCAGATTATGCAAAAACAATTACTGCAGATGAATTAAAAGATATGCTATACACCTATGCTTCAAATGACTATGAAGGCAGAAAAACAGGAGAACCAGGTCAGAAAAAAGCAATAGAATTTATAAAAAATCATTATGTAAATAATGGTATTGTTTCTCCTATTGCAGATGGTGATTATTTTCAAGATATTCCTGAAACTTATTTTAATGGTAGAGCTAAAGGTTCAGAAAACGTGCTAGCATACATTAAGGGCTCTAAAAAACCTGATGAAATAATCGTTATTTCTGCACATTTAGATCATATTGGTATTTCTAAAAATGGAGATATTAATAATGGTGCAGATGACGATGGCTCTGGTACAGTTGCTATTTTAGAGATTGCAGAAGCGTTTAAAACAGCTGCTAATAATGGGCACGGACCTAAACGTTCTATTTTATTTTTACATGTTACTGGTGAAGAAATAGGCCTTTTTGGATCTAAGTATTATACCGATGTAGATCCTGTTTTCCCATTAGCGAATACCGTAGCAGATTTAAATATAGATATGATTGGACGCATTGACTCTAAACATGAAAACCAACCTAACTATGTATATTTAATAGGTTCGGATAAATTGAGTCAGGAATTACACGATATTTCTGAAACTATCAATAAAACATATTCTAATATCGAACTCGATTACACTTATAACGACGATAAAGATCCTAATCGTTTTTATTACCGATCTGACCATTATAATTTTGCTAAAAACAACATTCCAGTAATCTTTTATTTTAATGGTACACATGCCGATTACCATAGACCATCAGACACACCAGATAAAATTGAATACAATTTATTAGAAACACGTACACGGTTAATTTTTCATACCGCTTGGGAATTGGCTAATAGAGATGAACGTGTGAAGGTTGATTAATAGTAAATTATACGAAACACATCTAACAAAAAAGCCTTTCAATGTCTTGAAAGGCTTTTACTTTTGGGTGGAAGACCGGATTCGAACCGGCGACCCTTGGTACCACAAACCAATGCTCTAACCAACTGAGCTACAACCACCATGTAACTTGCATTTTGTAATGCGTGTGCAAATGTAATTGATTTCAATCTTTTCTACAAAGACTTTTTTTAATATTTTATATTGAAATTGAATAATTTTCTTAACTACTTTAAATCGAACAAACTACCAACTGTTGGATAACGTTCTACCGTAAAACCTTCGGCACATTCAACACCTACTAAACGTCCTAAATCTCTGGCTCTATAAATAATGCTATCGGTAAAATTCTTGCTAGTTATTGGTGTTTCTGGCTCCGTACTATTAGCATCATAAAATTGTGTTTTATATGCTAAAACAGCTTTCATTTTAATATCTATAAACCCAGAGACATCAACAACTAAATCTGGTTCTAAATTTTTCCATTGTATATAATGATAAACCTGTTTAGGTCGCCAAGGGTCTTGCCAATCATCAGAATCATCTGTTTTAGTATCAATTTTTACTAATCCACTTAAAAAACAGGCATCACTAACTAATTTACTTCCTTTTCCATGATCTATATGTCTATCATCAACAGCATTACAAATAACAATTTCTGGTTTATACTTACGTATCATTTTAATAAGTTCAATTTGATGATACTTATCGTTTATAAAAAACCCATCGGCAAATTCCATATTTACACGTACAGATGCACCCAATATTTTTGCCGCTTCTGCAGCTTCTTTATCTCTAGTTTCTGCAGTACCACGAGTCCCTAACTCCCCTCTAGTTAAATCTATAATACCAACTTTTTTTCCTTGAGCAATCTCTTTTGCAATAGTAGCACCACAACTTAATTCTACATCATCAGGATGCGCTCCAATAGCAAGAATATCTAATTTCATCTGTTTGAATTTATAATTTTTAAGCTTTAAAAAGCTTATTAAAAATCTAAATGTATAAAATATATTGAGAAAACATAAAAACTCAATATTACTATCACGTTTTCGTCTTCAAAATTAGTATACAAAAGTCTGAATTCCTCATAATTCCTAAAAAATAACACTAGCCCTAAAAGCATGACAATAGTCATAATTATTCATCGTAATACATGGTAATTTTAATCTATAATTAAAGCAAGAGCTTTTCTTTTTAATTAGGAAAGGTAAACTGCAAAATTAAAAATCAATTATAAGACATATGATCTATTTAATGCTCGTCATTTTAGTTATTACAATCGGACTTTTTGTTTGGGGAAAATTCACACCAGATATTGTGGCTCTCATATCGATGATAAGTTTATTCTTAACAGGTATTTTAGATGTAACCGAAACGCTAAGTGGTTTTAGTAACCCAACAGTTATTATGATTGCTGCGTTATTTATTATTGGAGAGGGCATCGCCCAAACAGGTTGGACAGCTATGGCTGGTAAAAAGTTTGTGGAGTGGGCAGGAAAAAGTGTTCCTAAACTTCTTGTAATTGTTACTCTAGGGGCTGGTGTTTTATCTGGTTTTGTAAGCAATACAGGTACGGTTGCTACTTTAATGCCGCTAACCATTTCTTCGGCTTGGAGTATTGGTACACTACCGTCTAAAATGCTTATGCCCGTTGCTTTTGGTTCTAATACTGGCGGCTTATTAACTCTTACGGGTACGCCTCCAAACATTATAGCTAGTAACGCCTTAATAGATGCTGGCTTTGAAGGGTTTTCATTCTTTGAATTCGGGCTAATAGGACTACCGTTGTTAATTATAGCACTTCTATATTTTAGGTATATAGGGTATAGATTGCTTCCAAAAAACAATACCAATAATAAACCCGTAGATATTGAATCGACATTACACAATTGGATAGAAGCTTATAAAGTGGATAATGGATATTACCGATTACGCATCAGGTTATTATCGCCTTTAATCAATACAAAAATTGAAGATTGGCAATTTGAAAGACGCTATAATGTTTCCATAATACGCTTAAAAAGAAGACATCCCAATGTTTTAAAAGGCATTCAATCTTTTGAAGAATTTCCAGATCCTAGTACAGACTTACAATACCACGACATAATTACTGTAAAAGGAGAAACTGAAGACATTAATAAGTTAATGATAGTTTTTAGATTGGGCTTATTACCGCTAGAACCTATAACAGACGAATTAAAACATAACCTAATTAACCAAGAAGTTGGTATGACCGAAGTTATAGTAAACCCCAACTCTATTTTGGTGGGCAGAACATACAAATTAGGAGATTATTTTAAAAGATTAGGTATCCAGTTATTAGGAGCGTCCAGAAATAATAAACCCTTACTGGATAAAGAAATAAAAGTTAAAGCTGGAGATGCTTTTTTAATACGAAGTACTTGGGAACGTATTGACGATTTAAAGAAACAGCACGAAAATCTAGTAATATGCGGTAGTCCAGAAGGTATGGCAAAAAACGTGGAAAGTCTTAATGCCAAATCGTTTATTGCCTTGGGTGCATTATTATTAATGATTGTGTTTATGGTCTTTAAAATTGTTCCAGGATCTATAGCTGCATTAATTTCTGCCGGTATTATTCTATTAACAGGATGCGTACCTGTAGCAAAAGCTTATAAAGGCATTAGTTGGACCAGTGTAGTTATGATTGCGGCGATGATACCAATGGGAATAGCATTACAAAAAACAGGAACCGCACAGGTTATTGCTAACGGTTTAGTTACCTATTTAGGTTCTATACACCCCGTATTATTATTAGGTGGTGTGTTTTTACTAACAACGGTATTTAGTCAAGTTATAAATAATTCGGCAACAGCTGTATTAATGGCTCCTATAGCCATATTAGCTGCAAGTTCTTTAAACCTATCACCAGAACCATTTATGATTGTGGTTGCTATAAGTGCATCAACAGCATTTTTAACGCCAATTGGTACTACAACAAATGCTATGGTAATGACTGCTGGTGGTTATAAGTTTATGAATTACATGAAAGTAGGCGCGCCATTACTGCTTCTACTCTTCATAATATCACTAATACTCGTGCCAATACTATGGCCATTTTAAATAAAAATTATTAATAAGAACCTTAAAATTTAATAACATGAAAGATTCAGAAACATTAACAAAAAATTCAAAATTAGAACAGTACGGAATTACCGATGTTAAAGTAAATTGGAATTTATCTCCTGAAGAACTTCAAAAAATTGTAGTTGAAAAAGGAATGGGAAAAGAAACAGCAAACGGAACACTTGCTATTAATACTGGAAAATTTACAGGTCGTTCTCCCCAAGACCGTTTTCTGGTAAAAGATGAATATACAAAAGATAAGGTATGGTGGGGTAAAACTAACAAACCCGTATCTCCTGAAAACTTTGATAAATTAAAAAATGAAGTTACAACCTACTTTTCAGGAAAAGAAATTTACGCAAGAGATGGTTATGTATGTGCAGAACCAGAATTTAGAACAAATATTAGAACGGTAACCGAGCTTCCTTGGTCTAATCTATTCGTATATAACATGTTTTTAAGACCTAGCGCAAAAGAATTGGAGAACTTTAATGAAGATTGGTTAATCCTTTGTGCTCCAGGATATGTTTGTCCAGATCCAAAAGCTTATGGCATCCGTCAAGGTAATTTCTCTATTATCAACTTCACTCAAAAAATTGCTTTAGTTGGTGGGTCGGCTTATACAGGTGAAATGAAGAAAGGTATTTTCTCTGCTTTAAATATGATTTTACCAGTAGAAAAAAACGTGCTACCAATGCACTGTTCTGCAAATGTTGGTAAAAAAGGTGATACGGCTATTTTCTTCGGATTATCTGGTACCGGAAAAACAACATTATCAGCAGACCCAGAAAGAAAATTAATTGGTGATGACGAACACGGTTGGACTGCTGATAATACCATCTTTAATTTTGAAGGCGGCTGCTACGCAAAAGTTATTGATCTTTCTGAAGAAAAAGAACCAGATATTTTTAGAGCGGTTAAACCAGGTGCTTTACTTGAAAATATTGTATTTAAAGATAATGGAGAACCCGATTATGAAGATAGCAGTATTACACAAAACACGCGTGTAAGCTACCCTATTTATCATATCGATAATATTCAGGAAACACTTTATGCAAATAACCCAAAAAACATTTTCTTTTTAACTTGTGATGCATTTGGTGTACTGCCTCCTGTATCTAAATTAACACCAGGGCAAGCTGCTTATCACTTTATTTCTGGTTACACCGCTAAAGTAGCTGGAACAGAAGCTGGTATTACAGAACCCGTACCATCATTCTCTGCTTGTTTTGGTGAACCATTTATGCCATTACACCCAACTGTTTATGGCGAAATGCTAAGTAAAAAAATGCAAGAAGCTGGTGTAAATGTTTGGCTAATTAATACTGGGTGGAGTGCTGGACCTTACGGTGTTGGTTCGCGTATAAAATTAAAATATACCAGAGCAATGATTACCGCTATTCTTAATGGTGACTTAGACAATGTTGATTATGAACAAAACTTCATTTTTGGATTATACATGCCTAAATACTGTCCTGGAGTACCATCAGAGATTTTAGACCCTATGAACACATGGTTGCAAAAAGGAGCTTATGTGGGTAAAGCTATTCAATTAGCACACTCATTCCATTTAAACTTTGAGAAATTTGCGCATCAAGCATCCGAACAAATTATTGAAGGTGGACCACTAATTGATGAACACCATCACTTACACGAACACTTTTAATTAAAGAAAAACACCTCGGCATTTTGGTCGAGGTGCTTTTTTAATTAGTCATTCTCGCTTTCGCGAGAATCTAAATAACATATTTAATGTTATTAGGTTTTTATTTTGGATATAAAGAGGTTGTCTAAAAAGTAACTATTAAACGTCATTACAAGAAACTTTAACTTAGAAGTAATCTTATAATCAACAACTTGATTTTATAAGATTTCTTCACTTCGTTTGGAATGACGACTTTTTCAGACAGTCTCTTTATATTTCATTTAAGCATTTATAAGTAATTATAACATAACCATGAAGTATTTTTTAACTGCGGCAATAGTAATTCTTACGGTATCATTTAGTTTTGCTCAAACCAATCCAGAAGACAAATTAGGTGCTTGGTATAACTTAGGAGGTAACCACAGAATTTCAGAAAAAATAAGTATTACCACGTATACAGAAGTATGGCTGTATGAAGTAAATAATAATTTCAATTTCTTTTTACTTAAAACTGGTGTAAATTATCGTATTAATCCAAAATTAACTGCTTCAATTTTTTATGATTATTCAGATTTTGATGGCAATATTAATGCTAGTACTCCTCATAATTTTGAAAATCGTATTTCAGAACAAATTGTTTACAAACATAAACTTAATAAATTACCATTAGATCATAGATTTAGATTAGAGCATCGTTTCCGCAGAAAATTAAGTTCTAAAACATCAAGAGCTAGACTACGATACCGTTTGGGAACTAAATTTAAATTAAATAAAACTTTATTTATAAGATTACACAACGAATTATTGCTAACCCCCAAACTAAGCAATACACCAGAAAACAGATTTTACACAGCCTTAGGAATTAAGACGTCTAAATTTAACAATATTCAAATAGGGTATTTAAACAGAAATACCTCTGGCGGCAGCAACTTACATAGACTTCAATTAGGATTCTTTTTTAAAACAGATTTTAGAAAGAAAACGAACTAAGTAGCGTTACAACCAGCCCAATCTTTTTGCTTCTACTCAGTCAAAAACGTCCAAGCTACAATTCTAGATATTTTATTGCCTTGTCCCATATTAATTACTTTAATCTTGGTTGCACTTAACTTTTTTAAAGAGGCTTGCATCCCCTTTACCAAGTCTTTTTTAGAAACCAGAGTAGTAAACCAATTGCATTGGTCTTTAAACAAAGAACTTTCATATAAATAATTATGAAGAAACGCTTTTTCTCCACCCTTATACCACAACTCATTATGTGTACCCGCAAAGTTTCTAATAACCTTTCCTGCTTCCTTATTTAAGCCTTTTAATTTACGAGTTGTTACCTCTACAGCTTCTGCTTCCGATTTATAAAAAGGTGGATTACACATAGATGCTGAAAACTTATCTTCACTGCTTATAATTCCTTTAAATATTTGAGCTGAATTCTTTTGAAGTCTTAAAAAAATAGAATCATTTAGTTTATTTTTATCAATAATTTTTTTGGCGAACTTTAAAGATGATTCATCAATATCTGAAGCTGTAAACTTCCAATTATATTCGGCTTTACCCAGAATAGGATATGTACAATTTGCACCAGTTCCTATATCTAAAATATTTATATTATTATAAATTTTAGAGGTATTTAATACATCGTTTATATGATGAATATAATCTACACGTCCAGGAATTGGCGGACATAAATTAGTGTCTGGAAACGCCCAAAAAGTAATACCATAATGCTTAAACAACAACGCTGTATTTAAAGCCTTTACTGCCTGCGGGTTTGCAAAATCGATTGTTTTTGTTTCGTATGTATTTACAAATACAAAAGGCAATAAATCTGGATAGACTTTACATAAAACATCTAAATCATAACCAGATTTGTGTTTGTTTTTTGAATGGAAGCTTGCGTTTGTTTTGATGATATTCTTTTATTTAATTATGATGATTTGTGTTGTGTGATTTCTCTTTTCATTGAAACGACTCAAACTTATGATTTTATAGCTTATTTAAACACTAAAGTTTAAGGTTTCATTTATTCTACCTAAAAAAGACTAATCAGAGTCATGTCGAACAGCGTGAGACATCACATAATCATTTATTCATCATGTATGGTTTTTCAAAACTTCTTGTGTGATTTCTCCTATAGTCGAAATGACTCAAACTATAATTTTTCAGTATATTTAAACCTTAAACAACTTGATTATTTAAAGTTTCCCATTCTAGGGTTAAATTCTGAAATAAGCTTATTCTTCTTTTCTCGCCTCCATTTTTTAAGTTCTTTCTCTCTTGCTATTGCTTCTTTAGGGTATTGAAAACCTTCATAATAAACCAAATAGACGCAGTTATATTTTCCAGCAAAAGATTGTTTAGAATTTTGACTATCAAAATAATGTTGAGCTATTCTTTTTTGAATATTATTAGTTACTCCAATATATAAAGTTGTTCGGTACTCGTTAGTAACCATATAAACGAAAAAATTCTGCAACATAAGCTAATTCAATCTATTAAAAATTTACTCATTCAATTAACAACAACATTATTTTTTGTCATGTCGAACGTAGAGAGGCATCACACAAGATTAATACACACCAATACGATAACTCAAATTATGTGATGTCTCCTATCGTCGAAATGACTCAGTATTACACCTCAACCGTTTTCCAATGCCCTTTTTTAAACCAAATAATAGCAACAACAGCTATTAAAATTTCAGCTAAAGTAATAGCCCAAAATACGCCCACAGGACCAAAGTTTAACATAATAGCCATAACATAGGCAAACGGTAACTGTAATAACCAGAAACAAACAAAATTAATATATGTTGGTGTTTTAGTATCGCCAGCACCATTAAACGCATTTATAACCACCATACCATAGCCATAAAATATATAACCCGCAGCAATAACACGCAAACACAAACTTCCATACTTTACAACATTAGGCGTAACAGTAAACAACTCTATAATTTGTGGTGCAAATACCAAATAAATTATGGAAACTAACCCCATAAAAATAGCGCTATATTTTCCTGTTTTCCAAACCGATTGTTCGGCACGTTCTGGTTTTTTAGCACCTAAATTTTGTCCCACCAAAGTAGCGGCGGCATTACTCATTCCCCAAGCGGGCATTAAAGTAAACATCATCACACGAATAGCAATGGTATAACCTGCAAGCACTTCGCTACCAAACTCACTCATAATTCGCATTAAAAACACCCAACTAGAAGTTCCTATTAAAAATTGACCAATACCTCCTAACGATACTTTAACTAAGTTTAGCATCACACCTACACGAAGCACTAAATCTTTAACACCTATTTTTATTTTACTATAGCCATAAAACAAAATAGCCAACTGAAATAACACTGCTGTACCACGACCAATAGTTGTTGCAATAGCAGCACCTTCAACTCCAAAAGCAGGAATGGGTCCAAAACCAAAAATAAACATAGGGTCTAAGATAATGTTTAACCCATTAGATAAGATTAATGTCCACATTGCCACAGATGCATCGCCAGCACCTCTAAAAATAGCATTGATTAAAAACAGTAACATTATAGTAACATTACCGCCCAAAAGCACTTGAGTATAACCGTAACCTTCTGCAATAAGGTCTGGTTCTGCACCCATGATACTTAATATTTCTTTAGGATATACTATCCCTATTGCACTAATAATAGCAGCGACAAAAACACCTAGAAAAATAACTTGAACTGCCGCATTAGAAGCACCTTTAATATCGGTTTCTCCCACACGTCGTGCAACAATAGCTGTAGCCGCCATACTTAAACCAATGGCTATGGCGTACACCAAGGTAATAACCGACTCTGTTAACCCAATAGTAGCAACTGCATTCACACTAACTTGCGATACATACATAATATCGACAATAGCAAAAATAGACTCCATGAGCATTTCTAAAATCATGGGAATAGAAAGCATAAATACGGCACGCCTAATACTACCAGTTGTAAACTCTTGCTCTTTACCTGTAACGGCAATTTTAAAATATT
Organism: uncultured Flaviramulus sp.; assembly: GCA_947487155.1. Lineage (GTDB taxonomy): Bacteria > Bacteroidota > Bacteroidia > Flavobacteriales > Flavobacteriaceae > CANLXL01. The sequence continues at coordinate 1,180 of CANKVS010000068.1, read as the reverse complement.
GAATAAACTGTTTTAAAGAAATTTTATTTGATTGCATTTTAAAAATATAAAATAATAGACATTACTAAACACAAGATGCATTTAGCTGTTTTTTGTTCGAAAGAATCTCGATACAATACCAGAAGTAGAATTAAACAATCATAAGACCACAAATATGACCATTTAATTTAAAACTACAAAATGCGATTGGGGAATTAGCTGCATATCGTATATCTTCGCCAAAAATTTTTAATATGCTAAAAGCGGTTATTTTTGATATGGATGGTGTTATTGTAGATAGCGAACCCTTACACCACAAAGCCTATCTAAACATGTTTAATGATGTAAACATTAAAGTCTCTAACGCGCTTTATGAATCGTTTACAGGACAAGCCACTTTGCCTATTTGTGAGCACTTATGTAACGAATTCAATCTTAATGAATCTCCAGAAACATTAGTTGCCATAAAGCGCAAACATTTTAAGTATTTATTTGATAACGATGATAGTTTTCAGCTTATTAATGGTGTTTTAGATTTAATAAAAGATTATCACAGCAGTGGATTAAAGTTAGTACTAGCATCCTCGGCATCAATGCCAAATATTAATAGAATTTTTTCTCGTTTTGAACTCGATCAATATTTTATTGCTAAACTTAGTGGAGCTGATTTGAAAGCTTCAAAACCGCATCCAGAAATTTTTATAAATGCAGCTAAAGCATCTGGTTTTAAAAAAGAGGAATGTATGGTTATTGAAGATTCTACAAATGGTATAAAAGCGGCTAATTCTACTGATATTTTTTGTGTCGCTTTTGATAGTGAACACTCAAAAAATCAAGATTATTCAACTGCAAATAAAGTGATTACAGATTTTTATGAGATTACGTTTGATAAGATTGTAAATTTACTGGGATAAAGCTAAAAAATGTCTTTTTGAATTAATTTCAAAATCTGATTACATTGAAAACCTATATTGATGAGAAACTGAAACTAGTTCAGTTTAACGAAAAAAACGACCTTACTATTCCTTTGCTTTTTTAATAATAGCTTTTAGTCTTTCTTTACGCAAGGTTTCTTCGGCTTTCTTTTTGTTCTTTTTTCTATTCATCAACTTAGCATGTTTCGCGGATCAATCTCAAAAGTTGTGTGTAAATTTGATGAGGAATGCTATTTTTGCATAAAAAAGACAAGACCTTGCATTTA
>CANKVS010000067.1 GCA_947487155.1 uncultured Flaviramulus sp. | reverse complement strand
CGATGGAGATCCTAGCAAATCACAACTATTTAGTTCTGCTTAGAACTCTTCCGAACACTTATGTTTTTAAAACCTGACAGATCTCTTTAATTTCCCTTAAATACAATTGTAGATAGTGATAAATTACAATGGTTTAACTATAAGTGCTTTAAACGCTCATTAAAGTATCACCCCTTCATTCAAAGATTCTATTATAAAAATTAAATATTTGGAATTAGTTTGTAAAAACTTAAATTTGAGAATTATTGTTATAATTCGCAAATGGCTGTAACATAAAAATCTTATACTAAGATTGCATGAAAAGAACTCGCATTACTATAAAAGATATTGCAACCGAACTTAATATATCTGCCTCAACTGTTTCACGGGCACTTCAAGATCATCCAGCCTTGAAAAAGGAAACAAAGGATGCTGTTAAGGCATTAGCTAAAAAATGGAACTATAGGCCAAATTCCATGGCTTTAAATTTTTTACGGCAAACATCATCAACTATAGCTGTTATTGTACCAGATATTACAAGTTATTTTTTTTCTGCAACAGTTACTGGAATTCAAGATATCATGGCTTCAACAAAGTATAATATAATGATATGTGTGTCTAATGAATCTTTTGAAGAGGAAGCTCTTATTATTGAAAAATTATCTCAAGTACAAATAGCAGGTGTATTAATTGCTCCAGCATCAACTACGGTTAATTTTGATCATATTAAAACCTTACAAAAAAATAATATTCCTTTAGTTATTTTTGATAGAGATTGTAAAGGTTTAGAAGCCCATAAGGTACTTGTTGATGATTATTCAGGCGCTTTTGAAGCTGTAGATTATCTTATTAAATCGGGTTGTAAAAAAATTGCACATATTACAGGCGATTCTAATTTGTCAACCAATAACTACAGACTTCAAGGATACATTGATGCTTTAAAAAAGAATAACCTTCCAGTAATACAAGATTTTATTATTCATGCTAAAGGATTTAAACATGAAGATGGAATAGCACCAACCGAGAAGCTCTTAAAATCTAAAAATGTTCCAGATGCTATTTTTGCTGTAAACGATCGCCTTGCAGTTTCAGCTATGCGTACAGCTAAAAAACTTAAATTTAAAATTCCCGAAGATATTTCTATTATTGGTTTTGATGACGAACCACATTCAGCCTATTTTACACCAGCGCTATCTACCGTTTGGCAACCCGTATATAGTATGGGAATGCTCTCTGCTAGAATACTTTTGCATGATATTAATAGAGAAGAGGGAGAAGATTTTGAGTTGCGCCACGAAGTTTTTAAAACAGAGCTAGTAATACGAGGAACATCAATAAGTATTTAATCCTATTTTTATAAGGCATTATGCTTCTAAATAATGCAAACGGTTGCATAGAGATTTAACTAAAATCGCATTTAGTTATAGAAATTTTATTGTTTTTTTATCCTACCGAATTTCTGTTTAAATTCCAGATAATATAGACTAAAACATGATAATTTCTCCTAATATATTATATGATACATGCTATGGCAAGTATGCTATTGCTGCTGTTAATGTTTTTACAATGGAGCAGGTTCATGGTTTGTTTAGAGCAGGCGAAAAAGCCAATGCACCGTTTATAGTACAAACCACTCCGGTAGCAAGAAACTATGCGCACCCAAATATGATGCTAGCCATGATTGAGGCTGCAGCTAAAATTTACCCAAAGGCTAAGTTTTCTATTCATTTAGACCATGGAACCGAGTCGCATGCTTATGATGCTATAGCATCAGGAAAGTACAATTCGGTCATGATTGATGCTTCGCATGATAGTTTCGATGTTAACGTAAATAAAACAAAAGCAGTTGTAGATGAAGCGCATAAAAAAAAAGTGTTTGTAGAAGCCGAATTGGGGGTGTTAAGTGGCGTTGAAGACGATATTTCAATTGATGAAAAATCGGCAAAATATACACAACCAGATGAAGTAGAATTATTTGTTGAACGTACCAATTGCGATAGTCTTGCTGTTGCAGTAGGAACCAGCCATGGTGCTTATAAATTTTCAGGAGGACAAGGCATACAATTCGATATTTTGGAACAAATACAAAATAAGTTACCAAAATACCCCATTGTTTTACATGGAGGGTCTGCGGTTAATAAAGACGACGTAAAACGAATTAATAATTGTGGAGGCAAATTAAGCGAAGGAGCTGCAGGCGTTGCACCAGAAGAAATTATAAAATCCATCTCTTATGGTGTTTGTAAAATAAATATAGCTACAGATACACGTATTTTATGGACTAGAGTGCATCGCGAATTTTTTAAGAACCAACCAGAATTATTCGATCCTATAATTCCTGGAAAGGCATATATGGATGCCTATGAAACATTTATGTTAGAAAAATTTGACCTTTTAGGTGCTACCGGAAAGGCAAGTCAATTTGATTAAAAAAAATAATTTTTATGAGTATAGAATCACATTTGTTACAAAAGCCAGATAAGGCTTCTAAAATATATCATAGGGTAACCCCAGAAACAGCCCAATGGAACTATTTAAGTTTCGAGGCTCGTGTTATGGATATTAATGAAACATGGAAACATAATACAGAAGACAATGAGATGGTAATTGTTTTACTTGGTGGAAATTTTAAAATATCCAGTAATCATGGCGATTGGGAAACCATTAACGGTCGGAAAGACGTTTTTAGCGGGGTAGCACATACTGTTTATTTACCAAGAAACACCCAATTTATTTTAACAGCTACCAGCGACTCCTTAGATATTGCGTATGGTTGGTGTAAGTCGGATGAAGATTTTCCTGCCAAATTTGTCACTCCAGAAGATACTCCTGTTGTAATTTTTGGAGGCGATAATGCCACAAGACAGTTTAATGATTTGGTGCCTCCAGGGTTTGGTTGTAGTAAGATTGTATCACGAGAAGTATATACACCTTCAGGAAATTGGAGTTCTTTTCCAGCTCATAAACATGACGAAAGACTTGTAGATGATAAGGGGCATGTGCTAGAGCCAATTCAAGAAGAAACCTATTTTTATAAATTTCAAAAGCCCGAAGCGTATGCTATTCAGCAAGTATATACTCAGGATCGTTCCTTAGATGAAATTGTGCGCCCTAGGCATAACGACGTTGTTTTAATTCCAAAGGGGTTTCATCCAGTGGTTGCAGAACATGGGTTTCATTGCTATTACCTTAATTTTCTAGCAGGAACAGACCAATGTCTAGCCAATACAACCGACCCAGACCATGAGTGGATTTACGATTCTTGGACATCGAAAGACGAAAGATTACCATTAGTAACAGCAAAAATGAATACAGAAAATGACAAATAAAAAGTACGATGTATTAACAATAGGACGCTCTTCTATAGATTTATATTCTCAAGATATTGGATCACCATTTAATGATATTAAAGGATTTGATGCCTTTGTAGGAGGCTCACCATTAAATATAGCTGTAGGGTGTGCAAGATTAGGTGTAAACGCTAGTCTTTTAACAGGAGTTGGAAACGACAAAGTAGGTGGGTTTATTGTAAATTTTTTAAATAACGAAAAAGTAAATACACATTGTATTCCTGTAAAAAATAAATCTAGAAGTAGTGCTGTAGTATTAGGAATTGAACCTCCTAATAAATTTCCTTTAGTGTATTATCGAGATAATGCAGCCGATAGTCAAGTTTCTATTGATGATGTTATTAAAGCACAAATAGAAGATTATAAAATAGTATTGATAAACGGAACCGCTCTAAATATAGAACCAAGTAGAAGTGCTACATTTTTTGCTGCCGAAGTTGCCGAAAAAAATAATGTAGACCTGGTGTTAGATTTAGATTTTAGAGCCGATCAATGGCATGATTACCGTGCCTTTGGCCTTACGGTAAGAGCCATTTTACCTAAAGTTAAAATTGCCATTGGCACCGAAGAAGAAATACTAGCTGTAACCATGAGTAGTGCCTCACAGGTAACTATTAAAGATCAGCAAATTTCGGCCCCTGAAATTTCTGGAGATATTGACGATTCTATTAAGCAATTACTAACCTCTGGAATAGAAGTTTTAATTGTAAAAAGAGGTGAAGATGGAGCAAGTATATATAAATCTGATGGTACTAGAGTAGATGTGCCTGGTTTTCCTGTAGAGGTATTAAATGTATTAGGAGCTGGAGATGCTTTTGCCAGCGGTTTCTTATACGGCATATTACAAGGATGGGATTTATACAAAGCTTGTAGAATGGGTAATGCTAGTGGAGCTCAAGTAGTAACCAGAAAAGGTTGTGCCAATTTTATGCCTTATTTAGAAGAATCTTTAGAGTTTATAAAAGCGCGTGGCGGATTTTAATAAAAAGAACACTTTGGGGTTTGTCTCGAATTTTTCTTTAAAATTTTAAAATGAAACAATGTAATTATCGTAGTAGTATTACTGTTAAAACAAAAAAATAAATTTAATAAATAGCTAAGTAGTTAAAAAATGGAAATTCTAAAAAATTATATAAACGGTGCTTGGGTTGATAGTGCTTCAACACAAACAATAGAGGTTTTAAACCCAGCAAATCAAGACGTTTTGGCTAAGGTGCCTTACGGAACCGATACAGCAAAAGATGTTGCATTAGCAACAAAGCATGCTTTTACAGCTTATAAAGAATGGAGTAAAGTACCAGTTATGAAGCGTGTACAAGTGCTTTACAAATTAAAGTCTTTATTTGAGGAAAACAAGGCAGAAATAGCTGAAATAATTACAAAAGAATCAGGGAAAACGAAGGGTGAGTCTTTTGGAGAAATTCAAAGAGCCATCGAAAATATAGAAGTTGCTTGCGGCACACCAATGCTTATGGCTGGCGATGTTATAGAAGATATTGCAACAGGAATTGATGAAATGATGATACGGCAACCTGTGGGGGTAACTGCGTGTATTACACCTTTTAATTTTCCGAGTATGATCGTTTTTTGGTTTTTACCTTACGCTATAGCAACGGGTAACTCATTTATAGTAAAACCATCAGAAAAAGTGCCACTAACTATGATGAAACTCTTTGAGCTTCTTGATAAACTAGATATGCCAAAAGGACTTGTAAGTTTAGTACATGGCGGAAAGGAATCTGTTGATGCTATTTTAGAACACCCAGAAATAAAGGCTATTAGTTTTGTAGGAAGCACACCAGTGGCTAGATATATTTATTCTAAAGGGACAGCACATGGTAAACGCGTGCAAGCACAAGGTGGTGCAAAAAACCCCGTAATTGTTTTACCAGATGCCGATATTGAAATGTCGTCTAAAATTATTGCCGATTCGGTTTATGGTTGTGCAGGTCAGCGTTGTTTAGCAGCATCTACTATTATAACAGTGGGCGATGATAAAAGAGAAATTAAAGATTCTATATATGAAACAGTAAAATCTAGAACGACTGGTTATGGATGGGACGATGGTGTAAGCATGGGACCTGTAATTACTCCAGAAAGTAAAAATAGAATAGATGGTTTAATTCAAAAAGGTATAGATGAAGGTGCCACAGCTTTATTAGATGGAAGAAATACTTCAGTATCAGGATATGAAAATGGAAACTTTCTGTCTCCAACTATTTTAGAAAATGTTGCTTTAAATAAAGAGTTGATTAGAACCGAAATTTTTGGACCAGTAATGAGCCTTATTTCAATGAATAATATTGAAGAAGCCCTTCAATTTGTTAACAGCGGCAATTATGGTAATATGGCATGCTTATTTACAAGTAGTGGTGCTAGTGCTAGAAAATTTAGAAATGAAGCCGATGCAGGAAATATAGGAATTAACATTGGTGTAGCTGCACCTATGGCACAATTTCCTTTTAGTGGCTGGAAAGATAGTTTCTTTGGCGATTTACACGGTCAAGGAAAACATGCTATAGAATTTTTTACTCAAACTAAAGTCGTTATCGAGCGTTGGCCAAATATTTGGTCGCGTAAATTTTAATATCAAATTATGATCAAGATTGCAAATGCTCCTTGTTCATGGGGAGCCTTAGAGTTTGATTTAGAAGAAAAATCAGAGGAAATTGGTTTCGAACAAGTATTGAACGAAATTAAAGAAACTGGATATATAGGAACAGAATTAGGAGATTGGGGCTATATGCCAACAAATCCTACTCAGCTTCGTACAGAAATAGAACATAGAGGATTAGAATTATTAGGAGCGTTTGTGCCTGTGGCATTGGTAGATGTTACTAAGCATGATGATGGTGTTTTGGCTGCCTTAAAAGTTGCCGAATTAATGTACAATGCGGGATATAAAAATGCATTTATTGTTCTTGCTGATGATAATGGTACTGTTCCAGAACGTACGCAAAATGCAGGAAGAATAGAATCAAGTATGGGACTTACCGATGCCCAATGGATAGATTATGCTCATGGTGCTAATAGAATTGCTAAAACTGTAAAAGATGCATTTGGAATTAGAACCGTGTTTCATCACCACTGTGCAGGCTATGTAGAAACACCTCAGGAAATAGATAAACTATTAGCATTAACCAATCCTAAATTATTGGGCTTATGCCTAGATATGGGACACTATGCTTTTGGAGGCGGTGACCCAGTGGAAGCATTAAAAACCTACTCTGAACGGATATGGCATGTGCATTTTAAAGATTTCGATCCAGAAATTGCAAAATTATCTAAGCAAGCAAATGGTGATTATTTTGATGCGATTAAAAGAGGTGTGTTTTGCGAACTTGGTAAAGGTGGTGTAGATTTTAAAGCTATTGTGGCTTTGTTGCATCAATTACAATATGATGATTGGATTGTGGTTGAACAAGATATTTTACCAGGTATGGGAAACCCTAAAAATTGTGCGCTATCAAATAGAGATTATATAAAAACACTAGGATTATAAATAAAATAAAATCAATGAATAAATTAAAATTTGCCATAGCAGGACTTGGTAGAATTGGAAAAATTCATTTGGAGAATTTACTACAAATGAATAATGTAAACGTTGTAGCTGCCATGGATCCTATGGAAGACTTACAAGATTACGCTAAAGGTAAAGGTATTTTAAATGTAACAGGGTCTTATGAAACCATGTTAAACGCTACAGATATTGATGTGGTTGTTATTTGTTCTCCAACCAATACACATGCTAATTATGTAGAACAGGCAGCTAAAATGGGAAAACACATTTTTTGCGAAAAACCTTTAGACCTCTCTTTAAAACGTGTGGTTGAAGTTTTAGATGTAGTAAAAGAAACAGGCATAAAATTAATGATAGGGTTTAATAGACGATTCGATAAAGAATTTAAAAAAGTGAATGCTTTAGTAAATGAAGGCGCGATAGGAAACCATCATTTAGTAAAAATTACCAGTCGCGATCCAGGTGCTCCTCCAGTAAGTTATATTGAAAAATCGGGGGGGTTATTTTTAGATATGACTATACACGATTTTGATATAGCTCGCTTTATTGTGAATAAAGAAGTTAATGAAGTATATGCCAAAGGAGCCGTTTTAGTCGATCCAAAAATAGGTGAAGTAGGAGATATTGATTCAGCTGTTATTACCTTAACTTACGAAGATGGCACTATGGCTATTATAGATAATAGTAGAGAATCGGCTTATGGGTACGACCAGCGTGTTGAGGTATTTGGATCTAAAGGCATGGTAAAAGCAGAAAACAATTTGCATGATTCACATCAATTATTTACAAGTCAAGGCAACCAAAGATCACTGCCTTTACATTTCTTTTTAGAGCGTTATGCAGAAGCGTACAAAACAGAAATGAGCGATTATGTTACAAGTTTGGAAGAAGGCACTCCAGTTCCAGCAAATGGAAACGACGGACTTCAATCTTTAAAAATCGGTTTAGCAGCAATAAAGTCTTTACAAGAAAACAGACCTGTTAAACTTACTGAAATTAATCAATCTCAGGAGATAAAAATGCTAAAATAGAATAGAATTTGGAACAAGGATTTTAATACCCTTGAAGATATTAAGAAAATAAATCAACATAATAAATGAAAACAATACGATTAACTGTTGCTCAAGCTGTTATAAAATATTTAAATCAACAGTATGTAGAAAGGGATGGTGTAGAAAATAAGTTTTTTGCAGGTTGTTTTGGTATTTTAGGACATGGTAATGTTGCAGGCATGGGGCAGGCTATTCAGCAACAAAACGATTTAAAATACTACCAATGTAGAAATGAACAATCTATGGTACATACATCGGCAGCCTATGCAAAAATGAAAAATAGATTAAGCACCTTTATTTGTACAACTTCTATTGGACCAGGAGCAACCAATATGCTAACGGCTGCTGCTGGGGCAACTATTAATCGATTACCAGTGCTTTTAATTCCAGGTGATATTTTTGCAAGTCGGCATGTTGCTCCTGTTTTACAGCAATTAGAGTCTTCTACTTCACAAGATGTTTCGGTTAACGATTGCTTTAAACCAGTTTCAAAATATTGGGATCGTATTAATAGACCAGAACAAATATTATATGCGCTTCCAGAAGTTATGAGAGTGTTAACATCACCATCAGAAACAGGTGCTGTTACGTTAGCAATTCCTCAAGATGTGCAGGCAGAAGCTTTTGATTTTCCTTTAGAATTTTTTAAGAAAAAAACTTGGAATATTGTAAGACAAAGACCAGACGTTTTTCAACTTAAAAAAGCAGCAGATTTAATTAGAAAAAGTAAAACACCTTTAATTATAGCAGGAGGAGGTGCGCATTATAGTGAGGCACTCGATGTATTAAAAACGTTTGTACATAACACGCATATTCCTGTAGCAGAAACCTTTGCAGGTAAAGGTGCTTTACGTTACAATGATCCACACCAACTAGGAGCTGTAGGCGCAACAGGAACACCAGGAGCCAATGCTATTTCAAAAGAAGCCGATGTTGTTATTGGCATAGGAACCCGTTATAGCGATTTTACCACCGCTTCTAAAACAGCATTTCAAAACCCTAATGTTGAATTTATAAATATTAATGTGACCGAATTTGATGCTGCCAAACATGGCGGACTTATGTTACAAGGAGATGCTAAGGTGGTATTAGAGGAATTATCAGAATTACTAGAAGGTTATCAAGTAGCTAAAACGTATAGCGATAAGGTAAGTGAATTTAACCGTTCTTGGGATGCTAAAGTTTCCGAAATATATGATTATAGACATGATAATCTGTTAAGTCAAGGCGAAATTGTTGGAGCTGTAAATGACTTTGCAGACGATAATGATGTCGTGCTATGTGCAGCAGGAAGCCTACCAGGAGATTTACATAAGTTATGGCGAACAAAAAGTAGCAAGAGTTTCCATTTGGAATATGGGTATTCCTGTATGGGCTATGAAATTGCTGGTGGTCTTGGAGCAAAAATGGCAGACCCAAGCAGAGAGATATATGTTATGGTAGGAGACGGCAGTTATTTAATGCTTTCACAAGAAATTGTAAGTTCTATACAAGAAGGTTACAAAATGACTATTGTATTAATAGATAACGATGGCTATAAAAGTATAGGTTCGCTTTCGCGAAGTTTAGGAAGTGAAGGCTACGGAACCCGATATTTATATAGAAATCCAGATTCTGAAAAAATTGATGGCGATGATGTAGAAACCAATGCTGTTTTGCCAATTAATTTAGCTGATAACGCCAGAAGTTTAGGAGCACACGTCATTGAATGTGAAAATTATAATGATTTAACCAATGCTTTAAAAATGGCAAAAACGATAAATAAAACAACGGTTATTTATACCACTTGCGATAGGTATCATGGAGTAAACGGATATGGTTGGTGGGAAGTGCCAATTGCAGAAGTTTCAGAAATGGATACGGTTAAAAAAGCTTATAATGACGCTTTAGAACATAAAAAGAAACAAAGATTTTATTACTAAAAAAATAAAGGCAATCTAAATGTTTTAAATGATCTTGTTTAATACTTAATTAATAACAAATAAAAATAATCAACTATGTACACTGCTTTAACTTTTGTAGGCTTTATTGCTTTCGTTGCTATTTACTCTTGGTATAAACTAAGACATGAAAAATTAGATTCTCAAGATGGGTATTTTTTAGGAGGACGAAGCCTTACAGGAGTTGTAATAGCAGGTTCTATGTTGCTTACCAATATATCTACAGAGCATCTTATTGGTATGAATGGATCGTCCTATAAAAATGGATTTATTATCATAGCTTGGGAGGTTACTTCGGCTTTAGCCTTAGTAGCAGCAGCTATTTATTTTGTGCCTAAGTATTTAAAAATGGGACTCACCACGATTCCACAATATTTAGAAAAACGATTTGATAGTACCACCAGAACATTGGTAGCTTTATTTTTAATGGTGTCCTTTGTAGTAACGCTGTTACCTATTGTATTATATACAGGAGCTATTAACCTGGAAAGTATATTTAATGTTTCAGAAGTTTTAAATGTATCTCAAGATCAAGGGCTTTGGATTACAGTGATTGGTATTGGTATTCTCGGATCAATATATGCCATTTTTGGAGGGTTGAAAGCGGTTGCTATTTCAGATACTATTAACGGATATGGCTTACTTATAGGAGGTTTAGCTATTCCGCTTATTGCACTTATTAGCATAGGAGACGGTAATCCTTTAGATGGATTAACTAAGGTTTATCAGCATAGTCCAGAGAAATTTAATGTTATAGGCGCTAAAGATTCTATTATGCCTTTTGGTGTACTATTTACAGGGCTAATTATTAATCAATTGTACTTTTGGAGTATGAACCAAACGATTATTCAAAGGGCTTTAGGAGCTAAAAATTTGGTTGAAGCTCAAAAAGGACTGTTGTTTACTGGTGTGTTAAAAATACTAGTTCCTATTATAATAATTTTACCTGGTGTAATTGGTTTTTATTATTATGGCGATTCTCTTTTTGAAAATCAAGATATGATTTATCCAGAACTTATAAAAAAAGTACTTCCTGTTGGCCTTGTTGGTTTGTTTGCCGCAATTGTTATGGGTGCTGTGTTAAGTACTTTTAATAGTGTGCTTAATAGTGCAGCAACTATTTTTAGTATCGATGTTTATAAACGGCATTTAGAAAAAGATTGTACAGATAAAAAGTTGGTAAGAATAGGTAAATTAACCTCTACTATTTTAGCTATTTTTGCTATTATGGTTGCGCCAATGGTTGCTAATGCTCCAGATGGGTTGTATCAATTGCTTCAGCAGTTAAATGGTATTTTCTTTATACCTATTGCATCCATTATGTTAGCTGGGTTTTTCCTTAAAAAAATATCGGCAGCAGGAGCTAAAGCTGCTTTATTTGTTGGGTTAGCGTTTTACATTACTACAACTTTTATATTAAAAACAGACATACATTTTATCCATATTTGGGGTATTGAGTTTATACTTAACTTAATTGTTATGTTTAGCGTTTCTTATTTTTATCCGCAAGACAAAGAATTCAAAGCTAAGGATTTACATATTTTAGATATGAAAGAGTGGAAGTACACCAAACACATGTCTATTGCACTTTGTTTAATAACTCTATTGATTTATGTTCTTTTGGGGCAAAATTGATAAAATAGGCATTTGATGTAGTTATTTTTCTGAGAAATAAGTTTTAACGAAATCTTTTTGTTTTCTTATGGCAACAGGAATACTAGTACCATCATTCATAGTTAATAAGTTTGTTTTTCTATTATAAGGTTTAATTTGCTTATTAACGTGAGTTCGATATAAAAAGTTAATTTTTTTGATAGAAAAAAGCAGAATATTTAATAAATTAAAGTACTGAATTTCAACTAACTAAAATTTATTCTACTTATGATTTCTGATACTAAAATTATTGAAATTTTCTGTAATCTAGACGATTTCATGAAAGAATTTGATGCTGTTTTAACAAAACATAGCATTTCAGATACTTCTCTACCTAAAAAACGAAAGCGAAAATCGAAAATGAGTAAAAGTGAGGTAATGACTATTATTATAGCTGCCAAACGAAAAAAGGGAATGCAGTTGCGATTACAAAACATGGTCTATTATAAAACAGAGATGTATCTCGTTTTTGAAATTAAGAATACCTCAAGTATCGATTTAGAAGTTGATTTTTTAAATATTTATAGAACTAATGGGGATAAAAAGCGTAAGTCATCGTTTCAGAAATTAGAACTCCATCCGATTTATAAATATAAAATGCCTTGTGCTGTTAAAAATGACCAATCCCAAAGGTTTGTTTATATACTGCCTAAATTTGTCTTAGGGGACAATTGTATATTCTTGTGAAGTTAATTACAGGTTTTTCTGTAGTTGCCTTTTGTTCATTGGCAACGGTTTTTCCAATAGTCTCATTGGTCAACTTCTTTTGTACTTCCTTTTTAACGATTGCATTTCTCTTTGTTGCAGTTCCGTTTGACTTTGCTTTTGTTTCCATAATTAGAAATTTTTAATTAAACAATATTTGAGCACAACCCAAACGGAAGCTAAAATCTCAGCTCAAAAGGAATCGGAATAAATAAGCGATGACGTTGGAGGCTGCTTTATGCCGAAGTCTTTTGATGGGAGTATTTTACGAGTTTACTTTTCGGAAATATTGTATGAATAATCTCTATTACTATACTTTGTATAAAAAAAGCACTCACTTTTATCAAAAATATGTTTAAAAATACTTTAATACACAAACTATTAGTTTGTATATTTGAATAAAAATAAACTTAATCTAGATTTTTAAAGTTTAAAAAAAGTTAAAAACAGAAACTATTAGTTTGGAAAAAGAGCAAAAAATAAACTATCTTCTAAATTCGCAGCCTTCGGGAGCTGTGTATTTGAGTTCGTGGTTAATGGAAAACGGATTCTCTACACAATTGTTAAATCGCTATAAGAAGAGCAATTGGATATATTCCATAGGAAGAGGAGCTTGGATGCGGACGGGTGATACACCTACCTATCAAGGTGCATTGTTTTCATTGCAGCGACAAGCTAACTTGAATATCCATCTTGGAGGAAAAACAGCATTATCTTTATTAGGGAAAGCCCATTATCTGGAGCTATCCACAAAACAAATAGTATTATTTGGCAGCAGTAAAGAAAAACTACCTGCTTGGTTTTCCAAATACAATTGGGGTTTAAAAGTCGATTACTTTGGTTCTTCGTTTCTTCCTCCCAAAATAGGACTGCGAACCTTGGAACAGGGAGCTTTTAGTTTGTTGGTATCCAACCCAGCAAGAGCCTTATTGGAATGCCTGTATTTAGTGCCCAAAAAACAAGAATTGGTCGAGTGCTATGAAATAATGGAAGGGCTTAATAACCTCCGACCAAAGCAGGTACAGGAACTTCTTGAAAAATGCACTTCCATAAAAGTAAAACGCCTTTTTATATATATGGCAGAAAAAGCGAAACACGATTGGTTTAAGTACATAGAATTGGAAAAAATAGACCTTGGAAAAGGGAAACGCTCATTGGTAAAGGAAGGTGTCTATATATCCAAATACCGAATCACAATCCCTAAAGCACTGGAAAATTATGAGTAATTATAAGTATCAGGTTTCCCTATTGTTACAGGTGTTACCGGAAGTGGCAAAAGAACCAATTTTCGCACTACACGGTGGAACAGCTATTAATCTGTTTATTAGAGATATGCCCAGATTATCCGTTGACATTGATTTAACCTATATCCCCATAGAAGATAGAAAAACGTCCTTTAAGAATATTATTGATGCCCTAGGCGGTATAAAAATAAAACTTGAAAAAATTCTGCCAAGAGCTGTAGTTTCATTGAAAAGGGAAACTTTAAAGCTTCAAATTTCTACTGTAAATGCACAGATAAAAATAGAAGTGAACCAAATCAATAGAGGAATTATGGATGAAACGGTAACGTTGGCGTTATGCGAAAAAACCCAAGAGGAATTTGATGCTTTCTGTACTGTTTCAGTAGTTCCCATAGGGCAATTGTACGGTGGAAAAATCTGTGCCGCATTAGACCGCCAACACCCTAGGGATTTGTTCGATGTAAAATACCTGTTGCAAAATGAAGGATTTACCAACGACATTAAAAAGGGTTTTATGTTATGCCTATTAAGTAGCAACCGCCCCCTAAATGAAATGTTGTATCCCAATTTTATTGACCAGAGAGAAACTTTGGTCAACCAATTTGAAGGTATGAGTACAGAGCCATTTACCTATGAAGATTTTGAAAAGAGTCGGAAGGAATTGGTATATATAATTCATCAAAACTTAACCGAAAAGGACAAAGAGTTTATAATAGGTTTTAGCAAAGGAACACCTGATTGGAGCATATATGATTTTGAAAAATTCCCTTCTGTTCAATGGAAGCTACAGAACCTTTTTAAACTTAAAAGCGGTAATCCCGAAAAATATAAGCTTACACTTGCTTCATTGGAGAAAGTATTGCACTGAATAAGCTATTTTTCCACCGAAAAATGAAACTCGAAGAACAAATACAACTTATAAAATCCTTATTCAAAGGGCGTGACGATGTATTTGCATTGCGATGGGAAAAGGGCAAAAAAAGCGGTTATATGCCTGCTTATCATTACGACCCCTATATGTATCGCCTGCACAAACAAAAAGGAGGCACATTTAAAGATTATAAAGATAAAACCTATTTAAAACTGGACGACCATCAATTATCAAAACACCTAAAAGGTGAAAAATTTACAGGTGTTTATCCGCTTTTAAAAGACAATACCTCTTGGTTTATTGTTGCCGATTTTGATAAAAAAGACTGGCAAGAACAATCCATTAAAGCCGTAGGTATTTGCAAAGAAAATGGGATTCCTGCCTATTTGGAACGTTCTCGTTCAGGAAATGGTGGACACGTATGGATATTTTTTGAACAACCATACCCAGCTACAAAAAGTAGAAAGATTGTATTGAAGCTTTTCGAGCAAACGGGTATTTTTTCTGTATTTGATAAAAATACAAGTTTTGACAGATTGTTTCCAAATTAAGATTATTTATCAGGAAAAGGTTTTGGAAATCTGATTGCTCTCCCACTTCAAGGAGAAACCTTAAGAAATGGCAATTCTTGCTTTATAGACCTTGAGACATTTACTCCTTATAAAAATCAATGGCAATTTTTAAAAACCATCAAGAGAGTTTCGATTACTCATTTAGATAGCATTTTGGAAAAATTACCTAAGCAAAAGGAAGCCACAAAAGCTCTTTTCAAAAATAACATTTCCGATGCTGGAAGATTACAGATTATTTTAAAAAACAGTATTGTAATCCATCGAAATAGCTTAACCCCTCCAATAGTTAATTTCCTTAAAGACCAATTAAATTTTTTCAACGCTGATTATGCTATTAAAAAGAAAGCAGGAAGAAGCACTTGGAAAACGGAGCGGTATTTTAAACTTATTGATGAAACCGAAAACACAATTGAAATCTCAAAAGGGTTTATCGGTCAACTGATTCGGTACTGTAAACAGCAACATATTGATTATGAATTTTTAGACCAAAGAAAACAGTTGAACAATGTTGGGTTTTTATCCTCAATTCAATTGCTAAAGCACCAATATCATCCCGTAGAAATAGCATCAAAAAAAGATTTTGGAATTATTGTAGCTCCACCAGGTTCAGGAAAAACAATTGTAGGTCTAAAAATTATTGAGCAAAAGAAACAACCAACATTAATCATTACCCATCGAAAACAGATTGCCGAACAATGGATAGATAGAATTGAAACGTTCTTTGGTATTCCAAAAAGGGAAATAGGCAAAATCGGTCAAGGAAAAATGAAGATAGGGAAGCACATAACGGTGGCATTAATCCAAACATTGGCAAAGAAATTATCCAATGAGAATGATACTAAAAAATTAGCGTTTTCCTTTGGCACCATTATTATTGACGAATGCCATCATATTCCAGCCAAATCATTTCGAGAAGTTATTCATCAACTCGCTCCCTATTATCAATATGGGCTAACAGCAACACCTTTTCGGAGAAACAATGATGAAAAACTATTGTTCGTTTATTTCCCATTGAAAAACCACCGTCTTTGACGGTGGTCATGTTTTAAAGGCTCTGCCATTTTTTAGTTTTGCCC
>CANKVS010000066.1 GCA_947487155.1 uncultured Flaviramulus sp. | reverse complement strand
TTTAACTATCTCGCTTTCTTAGTTATAGCTATTAAAAAAATTAAGAAAAGAAAAATTATAAAAGTTTAAATCACTTCCTCTTAAAAGTTTATAGAAACTAAAATAACTGCGATAAATTGTATGTAGTTTTTTTATCATTTTACTTAACGAATATGAGTTTTATATTGTTTTTCAATTAGTTAAAATCAATTTTTTGGTCTTGATTCTATAAGTGAAGCGATCTGTATGCTTTTATCTTACAACTACTTTTTTAGCAGATCTTCGTTTGCCATCGCTCGCACTTAAAAGGTATATTCCAGATTGTACCTGATTTAAAACTATAGTTTCATTTAAATCGCCAACCTGTGGAAAGGTTTTTGAATAAATGTTTCGCCCTCTTAAATCGTAAATTTCAACATTAACATCACTATCTAGCGAACTATTTAATCTAAGCGTAAATACGCCATTATTTGGATTAGGGAAAACTTTAAAGTTATCAAAACCATAGGTTTCAACAGATAAAGAAGGTGTTATGTTTAGTGTGTAGTCTTCAACTTCACCACCTGCAATGGTTTCAGTAGGATTATGCAAACCACCACCAGCGGTAGTTTTAGTAGAAACTCTCATAACAGTATTTCCTAACACAGCATTAACAGGAACTATAATTGTAAGTGGAGAATTACTTGTTGCTTGATTGTTAACATTCCTTGTATTTCCTAAATCATAAACTTCTTCAGAGTCTTCAAAAACAGCATTCTGATTCCAATCTATCCAAACTTTTGTTGAAGTTTCAAAATCACCATTCGTATTTATGTTTACACTTAAGGGGTAAGAGGAGTCTCTTTTAACATCTGTAGAAATCGATTTAAAATCACTATAAGCTGAAGGTGTAGAAGCGTTCTTAATAGTGTTAAACTGCACTAGTGTAATGTCACTTTTTTCGTTTCCTACAATAGATAATGTGTAATCTTCGACCTCGCCATCAAAATTATTTTCACATGATGTGGGTGCACCATCATCTCTATATTTGGTAGATATCCTCATAGTTGTATTACCTTCAATAGCATTATTTGGGACTGTAATTGACAGTGCAGAATTACTTGTGGGGCCATTAGGTACGTTAGTTGCATCTCCTAAATTATACATTTCTCCTGCATCATCAAATTCGCAATTTTGATTCCAATCAATCCATACTCTAGTTGTGGTAGTAAAGTTACCATCTGTATTAACATTTACTGTTAAATCATAAGAGGTATTTCTATTTAAACCAGTACTTATATGAGTGTAATCTGTATATCCTGATGGTTTTGCAGAGGTATTATTAATGGAGTTAAACTGTACTAAAGTTGTACTGGTATTATAAGTTGTATTTGCAATTGAGGTACAGACACTATTATAAAAAGGAAAGTCTATAGCTTTATTTTTCGTTATCGATGTAGATGTTCCTGTTACGGTTATAACATAATCTCCTTGCGATACACCCATTAAATTACTAAGCGTCATTGTAACACGCCCAGACTCGCTCAAATTTGCTGGGGAAAAAGAGACTAACGATCCTCCGGGGTTTCCTGTAGCACTAAATACTGTATTTTCAGTAAAGCCATTAGACGGAACATAATCAAAATTAAAAACGGCTGTCGTTTCTCCACAAGCAATAGGGTCTAAAGTCTCTTCAACTATAAAAAAGTCTAAATTTTGAGAAATAGAAAAATCAAAATCAGAAACATCATAAAATATATTATCGGCGGCTTCAATTAATATTCTAGCTGTTGAGGTATCTGCCATTGCAGGAACTGTGTAGTCGTACGAACCATCGTTAAGTGTATTTGAAACAATAGTGGTTGGAAATGTTAATCCACCATCTGTAGATAATTTAATATTAACATTTTGACAATTAATAGTGCTTACATCTGCTGTTTGCCCTACAACCCATTCAATAGTAATATTAGAACCTTGAGCCCATGTTACAGGGTTATTTACTGTAAAAGGATCAGTGCTATTAACGGTTACTTGCATAAAATCGACATCGGTTTGCCCGCCAACAATATCGTTATCTCTAACAGTAAGTGCAAAGTTCATTGTTCTGTTAACCGATGCTAGTACTTCCCAAGTAGTCGATCCGCCAGAAGCGATATAATCGGTAAATCTTGGAATATGTCTAGTAGTGTTAGTAGTACCTTCAAACGAACGCACTAAAGGCCCTGTTGTATTTGTTTCTAATGGAATTCCAGAAGGACCAAGATCGTATTGTTCCCAAGTATAAGTGTGTGAACTTATACCATCAACATCTGTTGAAGTTCCAGTAAGTTTATAGGGTGTTGAAATTGGAATAGTATAATCTAATCCCGCATTGGCAACGGGCGCGTTATTACCTGTAATCGTTTCAGTACCACAAGTGCTAACACCTGTAGTAATATTGTCCCACATCATTTGTAAACTCTTTTGATGAAAATAAGGGTCACCATTATTTTGAACATTTTCTGGAGAGCAAATGCCTGCATATGCCATTATAGTTGTTCCACTCCCCGGTTCGTAAGCATTACTAGCCATTCTATTACTAGCACAACTTCCACCATTTCCATTAAATGTATGTGGTGCTCCAAATTGATGCCCCATTTCATGTGCAACAAAATCTACATCATAAGCATCGCCAACAGGTACAGATGATCCTGTAATGCCTCGTGCTTTTCTACTATTATCACAAGGTGAATTTAGAGATGCTAGTCCGCCACCGCCAGTACTAAAAGTATGACCAATATCGTAGTTCGCAGGTAATATTGCTGCATCTATAACGGTTTGACTTTCATCAATTAATGCATTTGCATCATCATTGCTAAAACTATCAGAATCAATAAAAATAATACTGCTATTATCTACCAAGGTCATTGTTAAAGATAAATCTCTTTCAAAAATGCCATTAACACGATTCATAGTTACAACCATAGCAGCTAAAACAGCAGCTTTTTTATCAGTTTCGGTATCGCCTGCAGTTAATCCAGCGGCATTCCATTGAAAAAAGGAGTATTCTGTAGTTGCTGCTAACGCTAATCTAAACGTTCTTAATCTTCCATCGTTGGCATTTTTTAACGATTCTATATTTCCATTTGTTTTTTGTGAAGCAGTAGCATTTTCTGGTAAATAACACTCAAATGCTTCTTTTAAAGCAGGAAGATCCCCTTTTTTATAAACCATATAACTATTGTTTAAGCTTGTATAAGGGTCTATAAATTGTGTGCCATTTTTTGCAGACAATGCCATAGCATGCAAACCAGATGGCGTTAAACTAAATCGAATTATTGTAGAAGGGTTTTTAATACTTTGTCCAACATAAGTTTTTATTTCGGGATACTTTGTTTGAAAATCGGGCTCTAAAATTGAAGCTTCTTTTATTCTATATGTTTCAAAATCACCATTGCTATTTGGAAAATCAACGGTAATATTAGACGCTTTTCTATTTGTATTCCTTTTAGGAGCACTACTTAAAATGGTTTTTAATTGTTCTATGTTTAGCTGATAATAGTTTGCTTTTGTAGGATTTGTTTTTCTAACTAATTGCTTTCCCTGGCTAGTTTCTTGTTTAGAAACTTTAGACCAAAGACCTTGATTGTTTTGGGTGCTAGCCGAAAAGACAAACAAAAATAGTGTTAATGACAAAACATAATGTAGTTTTGTTTTCATAAAGGAATATTTAGGGCATTTTATAAAAAATATAAACAAATCTAACTTTTTTAACTGAAATTAGCAATATAACTTGTTGAATGGGTAAAGTGAAAAACATTGAAATATATAAAGTTTCTAAACCTACCGTTGTAACTATTGGCACTTTTGATGGCGTACATATAGGCCATCAAAAAATTATTAAACGCTTAATTGATACTGGAGAACAAGAAGGATTAAAATCTACAATTCTTACCTTTTTTCCTCATCCTCGTATGGTTTTACAAAAAGATTCTAATATAAAACTTATAAATACCATTGATGAGCGTCATAAAATTTTAGACGCCTTAGGATTAGATTACTTACTTATTAAAGAATTTACAAAAGAATTTTCAAGACTTTCGTCTGAAGATTTTGTTAAACAAATTTTAGTAGATAAGCTTCATGCAAAAAAAGTAATTATTGGTTACGACCATAGATTTGGAAGAAATAGAAATGCTAATATTGACGATTTAAAACAATTTGGTGCTGCATATGGTTTTGAAGTTGAAGAAATATCAGCTCAAGATATTGATGAAGTCGCTGTAAGTTCAACAAAAATTAGAAAGGCTTTAATTGCTGGTGACATTTCTAAAGCCAATACATTTTTAGGGCATCCTTTTACAATCACAGGAATTGTCATTAAAGGTAAAGGTTTGGGTAGACAATTAGGATTTTCTACCGCAAATATTCATGTAGAAGAAACCTATAAGTTAATCCCAAAATATGGCGCTTATATTGTTACTGCTGTAATTGGTGGTGAGCTAATATATGGTATGATGAATATTGGTGTAAACCCAACAGTAAATGGCGAAAAAGAAAGCCTTGAAGTGCACTTTTTTAATTTTAATAAGGATATATATAACGAAAAAGTTCAAATAAATTTGTTACAACGCCTTCGCGACGAGCAAAAATTTGAATCTGTTACGGCTTTAAAAAATCAGCTACAAAAAGATAAAGAAGCAGCACTTATATTTATAGCAAGTACCAATGCTTAATTCATGGCTATTTAAACATATTGATAATTCTGCACTTATTGTTTTCCGAATCATTTTTGGGTTGCTTTGTTTTTTAGAATCTATTGGAGCCATATTTACAGGTTGGGTAAAAACAAACCTTATAGATCCTAAGTTTACGTTTACTTTTATTGGTTTTGAGTGGCTACAGCCATTACCAGGTCATTGGATGTATGTGTACTATGTATTAATGGGTGTCTTTGCATTGTTTGTTATGCTGGGTTATAAATATAGATTTAGTATTGTTGGTTTTACTCTACTATGGGCAGCAACCTATTTAATGCAAAAAACATCGTATAATAATCATTATTATTTATTACTACTTATTAGTAGTATTATGATTGTTATGCCTGCTAATACGTATGCATCTTTTGATGCAAAATACAATCCAAAAATAAAAGCTAATGCGATGCCACAATGGTGTAAATTAGTATTTGTTGCACAACTTTTTATTGTATATACTTATGCTGCTTTAGCAAAATTATATCCAGACTGGTTAAATGCTAATTTTATTGAGATTTTAATGAAACCCAGAAGTCATTATTTCTTAGTTGGCGATTTGCTTCAACAAAAATGGGTGCACTATTTTTTAGCTTATGGAGGTATAGTGTTTGATGCTTTAATTATTCCGTTATTGCTATTTAAGCCAACAAGAAAATTCATTTTTATAATTGCAATAGGCTTTCATTTATTTAATTCTTTTGTGCTTCAAATAGGCATTTTCCCATATTTAGCATTAGCCTTTACACTGTTCTTTTTTCAACCTAAAACCATTC
Organism: uncultured Flaviramulus sp.; assembly: GCA_947487155.1. GTDB lineage: Bacteria > Bacteroidota > Bacteroidia > Flavobacteriales > Flavobacteriaceae > CANLXL01. Next base: position 11,054 of record CANKVS010000066.1, on the reverse strand, counting down.
AAAAGTTATTTTTAAAAAAGAAGGTGCTCTATGAAGAATCTGAGTGTATTGTACCAAAATTTAAAATGCCATTAATAACGGTATTTTTAATATATTTTATAATTCAAATAGGGTTGCCACTACGTCATCATTTTATAGAAGATGATGTGCTTTGGACAGAAGAAGGGCACAGACTTTCGTGGCGAATGATGCTTAGGTCTAAAAGCGGAACTGCAAGTTATAGTGTAGAAAATAAGGACACTAAAAAAAGGTTTATAGTTGATTTGAATACATATTTAACCAAAAAACAAATAAGAACAACATCTACAAAACCAGATGCAATTTGGCAATTTTCGCAATATTTAAAAACGCAATTTAAAAAGAACGGGCAAGATGTTTCTGTTTTTGTAGATTGTAAAGTAAGTATAAATGGAAAACCTTATAAAAGATTGATAAATCCCGAAGTAGACATTGCTAATGTACCATGGAAAGTTTTTAAACATAGTAATTGGATTTTACCTTCAAAACAAGACTAAATTCATTAAATTTGTCGCTTAAATTTTTAACTCATGTTACAAGTCCCTTTTATTAGAGAAAACAAAGATTTGGTAATTGCACGATTAGCAAAAAGAAATATTGATGCAACAAAAATAATCAACGATGTTATCTCCTTTGATGAAGATCGTAAACGCATTCAAGCGCAACTTGATAATACCTTGGCAGAATCGAATGCGATATCAAAAGAAATAGGGATTTTATATAAGTCTGGCGAAGCCCAAAAAGCAAATCTTTTAAAGAAAAAAACGAGTCAGTTAAAAGACAGGTCTAAGCAATTAAATGACGATTTAAATAATAAAACTACCCAATTAACCGAATTATTATATAAAATACCAAACGTTCCTAATGCTAGTGTGCCTTCAGGAAATACAGATGAGGATAACGAAGAAGTTTTTAGAGAAGGTGATATTCCTGTTTTGCATGAAGCCGCATTGCCACATTGGGAATTAGCTAAAAAATATGATATTATAGATTTTGAACTTGGTAATAAAATTACTGGTGCTGGGTTTCCAGTGTATAAAGGAAAAGGTGCACGATTACAACGTGCTTTAATTGCTTATTTTTTAGATAAAAATACGGCTGCAGGATATACCGAGTATCAGTTACCGCATTTGGTTAATGAAGCCTCTGGTTTTGGTACAGGGCAATTGCCAGATAAAGAAGGACAAATGTATCATGTTACCGAAGATAATTTATATTTAATACCAACCGCCGAAGTTCCTGGAACTAATATTTTTAGAGATACGTTACTTAACGAAAGCGATTTACCAATTGGTATTACAGGTTATACACCATGTTTTCGTCGTGAAGCCGGAAGTTATGGAGCGCATGTTCGCGGGTTAAACAGACTACATCAATTTGATAAAGTAGAAATACTAAGAGTAGAACACCCTAGCAAATCTTACAAGGCGTTAGATGGTATGGTAAACCATGTAAAAACCATTTTACAAGAGTTAAAATTACCATATAGAATTTTAAGGCTTTGTGGTGGTGATTTAGGATTTACGGCTGCATTAACTTACGATTTTGAAGTGTTTTCTACAGCACAAGACAGATGGTTAGAAATATCTTCAATATCTAATTTTGAAACATTTCAAGCAAACCGTTTAAAATTACGTTTTAAAAATAGCGAAGGTAAAAATGAACTTGCCCATACCTTAAATGGCAGTGCTTTGGCATTACCAAGAGTGCTAGCTGGAATTTTAGAAAATTGCCAAACAAAAGAGGGTATTGTAATACCTGAAGTTTTACAGCAATACACAGGGTTTTCTGTTATCAATTAAATTGATAAAAATCTTACAAAAATTTAATTGTTCTTTCTTAAAAATCGATAAAACGCTTATTAATATTGCTGTTTAACGAATTTCGTTTAATTTCTTTTGGTTTTTAAAATATATTTATCAAGTTAGCCTAACCAAATTAAACTTAACCTACCAATCATGAAAAATGTTAAACGAATTTTGCTTCTTATAGCATTGGTTTTTGTAGCCAGTAAGGTTTTATTCTCAGATTTTGAGATTTCTAAATCTGAAAATAAAGTTACAGCAATTGTAAGTAAATAAGGGATTTATTTCATTTAAAATTACTGTCCCCAATCTAGTTAGTATATCGTTTTTTAATTAACGTAAGTTAATAGGACATATTTTTGGTTGGTTATGCCCGAATTTTTATTCGGGCATTTTTTTGAAACTAATTTTTGAAAACACCATAGGCGCATTCAAAAAATTAATGTTCAACTAATCTCGATGAGAATCGAAACCTACTCATTTAAAAATTCGTAAATATTACAATTTCTACTCAGTACATTTGTTATATTTACAACATGAGGTTTGTTTTAATTTTATTAGTCTTTATAAGCACAAATAGCTTTGCTCAAGATGATATTTTAGCTAAAGAGTACTTTAAAAATGGCGATTTTGAAAAGGCTTTAATAGCCTATAAAAAACTATATGCCAAATCGCCTTCTAATATAAATCACATTACTCAAGTTTTAAGTGCGCATCAGCAATTAGAACAGTATGATGAAGCTGAAATCTTTTTATTAAAATTAATGAAAAGAATTAAATATCCTGCTTTTATAGTTGAGTTGGGGTATAATTTTCAACTTAAAGGCGATACAGAAAATGCTAACCTAAACTACCAAAAAGCCATAGCAACTATTGATGAAAATGCGAATAATGCGTTTTCAGTTGCACGAAGTTTTCAAAATCATTCGCTTTTAAATGAAGCCGTTATTAGCTATGAAAAAGCAATGGTGCTAAACCCCAATTTTAATTTTAATCTGCAATTGGCTCAAATTCATGGAGAACAAGGTAATATTGAAAAAATGTTTAATAGTTATTTAGATTTTGCCTCATCTAACCCCATTTCTATTAATAACATTAAACGCGCTATAACTATTAATGGATTTATAAACGAAGACGGCAGTAGCGAAAATAATACACTCCTTAGAAAACTATTAATTAAACGTGCGCAACAAGACCCCAATTTATTGTACAATAATATGTTGAGTTGGTTATTTATTCAGCAAAAAGATTTTAAAAAAGCGTTTATTCAAGAAAAGGCTATTTTTAATAGAAAACCAGAAAGTTTAAGTAAAATAGAAGATTTGGCTGTAATGGCTTCCAATGAAAACCAAAACGAAGTAGCCAAAGAAATTTATACATTTATAATAAACACATCACAAGATATAGATACACTTATTAACGCACATTATAATTTACTTCAGCTTGATATTAAAGCCAGTTCAGAAGCAAATTATAATGCTATTGCTAATAGGTATTTAGGTTTATTTAAAACGTTTGGCACATTTTCACAAACATTAAATTTACAAATTTCTTATGCTCATTTTTTAGCATTTTATCTTAATAAAATAGATGATGCTACTGCATTTTTAGAAAAGACTTTAGAGCTACCTTTAACCAAATTGCAAAAGGCAGAAGTTAAGATTGAGTTGGGCGATATACTCGTGTTACAAGAACAATTTAATAAAGCATTAATTTATTACACTCAAATTCAACGGAATTTAAAAAACAGTACCATATCGCAAGAAGCGCGATTTAAAGTTGCAAAAACAAGCTATTATAAAGGCGATTTTAAATGGGCAGAATCTCAACTTAAAATATTAAAAGCCTCAACGTCGCAACTTATAGCAAATGATGCTTTAGATTTAAAATTACTTATTTCTGATAATAAATACGAAGACTCTTTACAAACCGCTTTAAAATTATATGCTAAAGCCGATTTATTAGCATTTCAAAATAGAAATGAAGAAGCGATTAACTTGTTAAACAAAGTTTTAAAAGAACATAAAACAGAGCCAATTATTGCGCAGGCATTATTTAAACAAGCTCAACTTTATAATGATAAATATGAGTTTGAAAAGGCTAAAACCAATTACGAATTGATAATAGCGAATTATAAAGACGGCATTTTAATTGACGATGCGTATTATAATTTAGCCGAAATTTATAAAAACAATTTGTATCAACCCGATAAAGCAAAAGCACTATATGAGCTTATTATTTTTAATCATGCCGATAGTATTTATTTTGTTGAAGCTAGGAAAAAATATAGAACATTACGAGGAGATTCTATAAAGTAAAGTCTAAAAAATTTCATTAGATAAAACCTCAAATTACAACTTTAAAAATTGGAATTTAAAGATTATGATAATATACAATGTAACAGCAAATATTCATGAATCTATCCATGATGAATGGCTTAAATGGATAAAGGAACATATACCACAAGTTTTAGGAACTGGTAAATTTGATAAAGCTACGCTTACCAAAGTTTTGGTTGAAGAAGACATGGGAGGTGTAACGTATTCAGTGCAGTACAGGTCGTATTCTCGTGAAGCCTTAGATGCGTATTATAGAGAAGATGCCGAAAAATTTAGAGCAGAAGGATTAAAAAAATTTGCCGATAAAATGTTAGCCTTTAGAACAGAATTAGAAGTTATTGATGAGTACACGGTGAATTTTAAATAGTTTATTTTGTCACCCTAAGCGCAGTCAAAGAGGCTTCTTTAATAATTAACATTCGTGAATTCGTGGCAAATCAAGCAAATCAACATCAAGTAAAAGCAAAAAAATATTTAGGACAGCATTTTTTAAATGATGAAAACATTGCCAATAAAATAGCAGATACCTTAACGCTAAATGGCTATAAAACTATTTTAGAAATTGGCCCAGGAATGGGTGTGCTAACAAAATACCTTCTTAAAAAAGAAGCAACAACTTATGTTATTGAAATTGATACAGAATCGGTAGCATATTTACAGGCTAATTACTTAAATCTTGCACCTAGAATTATTGAAAAGGATTTTTTAAAGTACGATTTAAATGCCGTTTTTAATGGAGACTCTTTTGGTATTATAGGTAATTTTCCATATAATATTTCTACTCAAATTGTGTTTAAAACCTTAGAAATGCGAGATCAAATTCCAGAATTTTCAGGAATGTTTCAAAAGGAAGTTGCACAGCGCATTTGTTCAAAAGAAGGAAGCAAAGTGTATGGCATCCTATCGGTTTTAGTTCAAGCATTTTATCATGCCGAGTATTTATTTACAGTACCGCCACATGTTTTTAATCCACCGCCAAAAGTAGACTCTGGCGTTTTAAGACTTACACGAAAAGAAAATTATACACTACCATGCGACGAAAAGTTACTATTTAAAACGGTAAAAACAGCATTTCAACAACGTAGAAAAACACTTCGAAATAGTTTAAAAACATTCAATTTATCTAATAATTTAAAAGCAAATGTTATATTTGGCAAACGTCCAGAACAATTAACAGTTCAAGAATTTATTGAGCTAACTCAGTTAATTGAAAATGATGAAAGTTAGATGTTATTTCGAGTGATTTCAAAAAAAATATTTTGAAATCGTATCGAGAAGGATTTAGATCTTATGTTAGAAGAAAAAGAAAACATACAATTTCAACTTAGTGACGCCCTTATTGAGCAAGTAGAATTATTTGTTGAAGAACAAAAAGACAAAGAACTACAAAAGCTTTTAAGGGGGTTTCACTATGCAGATATTGCCGAAATTTTAGATGAATTAAATCTAGAAGATGCAGTGTATGTTATTAAACTTTTAGATTCTGAAACGACGTCGGATATTTTAACAGAACTCGATGAAGACATTCGAGAAAAGGTATTAAAAAACTTATCGGCTAAAGAAATTGCTAAAGAAGTTGAAGAACTCGATACTGATGATGCTGCCGATATTATTGCAGAACTTCCAGAAGACCGACAAGCCGAAGTAATTTCTAAAATTGAAGACGAAGAACATAAAGCTGAAATCACCGAACTTTTAACCTATGATGAAGATACCGCTGGTGGACTTATGGCAAAAGAGTTGGTTAAAGTTTACGAAACCTGGACCGTTGCAGGTTGTATGCGTAGAATTCGTGGTCAAGCCGAGGAAGTAACCCGTGTACACTCTATTTATGTAGTAAACAAGGAGGAAAAACTGATAGGGCGTTTGTCTTTAAAAGATTTAATAGTCGCGAAAAGCGAACAAAAAATAGCAGATTTAGTTAAAGTTAATGTAGATTATGTTAATGTTAATGATGATGCGGAAGATGTTGCTAAAGTCATGGCAAAATACGATTTGGAAGCAATTCCTGTTGTAGATGATAATGAGGTTCTTTTAGGTAGAATAACAATTGATGATATTGTTGATGTTTTAAAAGAAGAAGCTGATAAAGATTATCAATTAGCAGCAGGTATTACTCAAGATGTTGAAGCTGATGATAGTATTTTAGAACTCACGCGTGCGCGTTTACCTTGGCTATTTTTAGGATTGGTAGGAGGTGTTGGTGCGTTTCTAATTATGGAATGGTTTCACAGCACATTTAAAGATCCGCAAGTGGCAGAGGGTGTTTCTAGTTTTAGTAAATATGCTGTATTATTCTTTTTCACACCATTAATTGCAGCCATGGCTGGAAACGTTGGTGTACAATCTAGTGCTATTATTGTACAAGGTTTAGCTAATGACGATGTAAAAGGAAGCATTAATAACCGGTTGCTTAAAGAAATGCTTTTAGCCTTATTAAACGGTATTGTTTTAGCAATTTGTTTGTTTCTTTTTGTTTGGGCTTATGAAGGCGATGTAAAAACAGCACTTGCTATTTCGGTATCTTTAATTGTAGTTATTGTGGTTGCAGGGTTAATAGGAACTTTTATTCCGTTATTTTTAGATAAACGAGGTATAGATCCCGCAATTGCTACAGGACCTTTTATAACTACTAGTAACGATATTTTTGGTATTCTTATTTATTTTTGGATAGCCAAAATAATTATTGGTATATAAAAACCATCTTAAAAAATCTTTTGTACCGCTTTCCTTTTTTAAGTAAAGGGCAGTTTCGATTTTAAAAACCAAAAGGGTTACAAAACTTTGTAATTTTACACTATGAATACAATTAATATTAAAGATAAATTTTCAAAATTCTCTAAAAATTGGCACCCGCATCAAATAGCAATTGTTGATGATATGCAGGTTATATTAGCTAAATTAAAAGGCGAATTTGTATGGCATAGTCATGATGATGAAGATGAACTATTTCAAGTCGTTAAAGGCACACTTTATATGCAATTTAGAGATAGAACAGAAATTGTAAACGAAGGTGAAATTATTGTTGTACCAAAAGGTGTAGAACATAACCCAAGTACAAAAAACAATGAAGAAGTCCATGTGCTTCTTTTTGAAAAATTAAACACTGCACATACTGGAAATGTTCAAGATGAAAAAACACAAACACATTATCCAAAAATTTAACCTGAGTCATGCTAAATTTGTTTTAGCGTTTTACACATTCTGAATATTATAAATGAAAATCCTCCACCTAGATACTAATCACGAGCTACTAATAAATCAACTTAACGGTTTAGGTTATACCAATCATGAAGATTATACATCATCAAAAGAGGTAGTTGAAGCTAAAATTCATGAATATGATGGTGTTATTTTAAGAAGTCGTTTTATCATCGACAAACAATTTTTAGATGCTGCAAAAAACCTAAAATTTATTGGTCGCGTTGGCGCAGGATTAGAAAATATTGATTGTGAGTATGCAGCAGATAAAGGCGTGCACTTAATCTCGGCACCAGAAGGCAATAGAAATGCTGTTGGCGAACACACGTTAGGTATGCTTTTATCAGTATTCAATAAATTCAATAAAGCCGATAAGGAAGTAAGAGCAGGCAAGTGGTTACGTGAAGAAAACCGAGGTATAGAACTTGACGGAAAAACCGTTGGACTTATAGGTTATGGTAACATGGGAAAAGCTTTTGCGAAGAAACTAAGAGGTTTTAATGTTGAGGTGCTATGTTACGATATAAAACCTAATGTTGGCGATGTTAATGCAAAACAAGTACCGCTTAAAGAATTTCAAGAGCGAGTTGATATAGTAAGTTTACATACGCCACAAACCTTGTTAACTTTAAATATGATTAATTCAGAATTTATTAATCAGTTTAAAAAATCATTTTGGTTTTTCAATACAGCACGCGGTAAAAGTGTGATTACTCAAGATTTAGTTTCAGCATTAAAATCTGGAAAAATTTTAGGAGCAGGACTTGATGTTTTAGAATATGAAAAGGCATCCTTCGAAAATTTATTTAAAAGTAATATCACATCAATTGGAGAAGTAGGTAGAAGCGGTGAAACAATGCCACAGGCATTTCAATATTTAATAAATTCAGAAAACGTGTTGTTATCTCCACATGTTGCTGGATGGACGGTAGAGAGTAAAGAAAAGTTAGCACAAACTATTGTCGATAAAATTAAAACCTACGTCGTTGCTAAGAAGCTAAAGTAACGTGGCAATCTTTTCTTATTTTAGTATTTAATTTAAAACCTGAGTTCGGTTAATAATCCATATAACAAACAGTGGTAAACTACTGAAAAATAATATGTTGTCATTTCGACAGAGCGAAGTATGAGTGACGAGAAATCTCAGAATAATGAGATTCCTCCTCGTTCCTCGTTCGGAATGACAAAATTAATTATTTTTAATATTAAAACATTGATAATAAGATAGTTAATAATATAACTCAGATTTAAAGATTCTTACCCTTGTAGGAAATAAGTATGAAGAAAACAATTCTCGTATTTACATTTTTAATTTTGGCGTTACTGTTGGTATTTCAAATAGGTAAATATGCTATGGTTTCAGGAAACTTAAAAATTGAAATGGCTATAGCAATTATTGCAATTGTTTTCTTTTTTGTGGGCATATACATTAATAAAAAAAGTCTTCATAAACCTGAGGCTACTTCTAAAGAAATTAATCATCAAAAAATTAAAGATTTAGAGATAACACCTAGAGAGTACCAAGTGCTACAAGCTATTTCAGAAGGTATGTCAAACAAAGAAATAGCCGATAAATTATTCCTTTCAGAAAGTACTATAAAAACGCATGTTTCTAATGTGTTGGTAAAATTAAATGCAAAACGCAGAACCCAAGCATTGCAAATAGCTAAAGCGTATCAAATTATTTAAAATGAGTACATTTATAACTCTGAATTATCATTTTGGTACTTTAGTACGACCTCTAAATCTCTTACTTTATCTACTTTCGAATTAATACTATTTAAAATTTTAATTATATGAAATTAGGTGCATTTTCAGTAAGTCTTAATGTAAAGAATATTAATGCTTCAAAAACATTTTACGAAAACCTTGGTTTTAAGGTTTTTTCTGGAAGTTTAGAAATGAATTATCTTATTATGAAAAACGGAAATGCTTTAGTAGGGCTATTTCAAGGTATGTTTGAAAATAATATTTTAACTTTTAACCCAGGTTGGGATGAAAGCGCTAATAAAGTAGGAGCTTTTACAGATATTAGAGCCATACAAAACGAACTAAAAAGTAAAGGTATAAAGCTTAAAACTGAAGCTGATGAAAATACTTCGGGACCTGCAAGCTTTATGGTTGTCGATCCAGATGGGAATACTATTTTAATCGATCAGCATGTTTAATGTCAATTAATTCAGTAAAAATGAAATACACCGTTTTTAAATATGGTACATATGGAATTCTAACAGGGTTGGTTGTTTTTTTATTGCATCTAGTTTTGGGTATTGGGGCAAATCTTGATTATTCAACCAATGAAATATTAGGGTATATATCCATTTTTTTATCACTGTCGTTTATTTTTTTTGGAGTAAAGCATTACCGTGACCAGATAAATAATGGTATGGTCTCATTAAAGCAAGCCATTGTAATTGGGCTAGCAATTTCTATATGTGTAGGAGTTGGTATTGGGCTAGCAGACTTTATTTATACTAAATTTATAAATCCAGATTTTTTTAAGGATTACGAACAAATGTTAATTAACCAAGGTAGAGCAAACGAAATATTAGAAATGACCAGTACAATAGCAGCTTTATTTATGCTGAGTTTGGTTACAGTAATTGGGTTTATAATATCTTTAATTTCAGGATTAATACTTCAACGTAAAAATTAAAAAAATATGCAATCAAAAGCAACCACTCCACAACAGTATTTAAAGGAACTATCGGAAGACAGAAAAGAGGTTATAGAAAAATTAAGGCAACACATTTTAAGTAACCTACCTAAAGGTGTCGAAGAACAAATGAGTTATGGTATGTTAGGGTACGTTATACCCCATTCGGTATATCCAAATGGCTATCATTGCGACACAAAACTACCATTACCATTTATGAATTTAGCATCTCAAAAAAACTTTGTAGCTGTGTATAGTATGGTACTTTATTCTAAAAAAGAGTTAATGGATTGGTTTACTTCTGAATATGCAAAACGTTGTAAATACAAATTAGATATGGGAAAAAGTTGCATCAGATTTAAAAAAATAAACGACATTCCATTTGAACTTATAGGCGAGTTAACAGCAAAAGTAACAGCTGAAGAATGGATAGAAATTTATGAAACCGCTATAAAAAACAGGAAAAAATAAGCAAATGAAAACTAGAGTGACAGGATTAGGCGGATTCTTTTTTAAATCGAAAGATCCAGAAAAACTCAAAGCGTGGTATGGAAAGCATTTAGGAATTCCAGTAGATAATTATGGTTGGACTTTTAAATGGCAGGATGATGTAGGCGGAAAAGGTACAACCCAATGGTCGCCTTTTAAAGAAGACACCTCTTATTTTAAACCTAGTGAAAAGGACTTTATGATGAATTTTAGAGTAGAAAATCTACATGAATTACTAAGCGTGTTAAAAGAAGAAGGTGTTACTATTGTTGGAAAAGTAGAAGAATACGACTACGGAAAATTTGGATGGATTATTGATCCTGAAAATAATAAAATAGAGCTTTGGGAACCTATTGATAGTGCCTTTTTGTAAATTAAAAGGTGTTTTAGAAACATCATTAACTTTTTTTGAATGACCTATAGTTGAATTAAAAAACACCCATAGTATGTGCAGACCTGTGAGGTTTTTAAAACATAAGTGTTCGGAAGAGTTCTAAGCAGAACTAAATAGTTGTGATTTGCTAGGATCTCCATCGCAAATCACAA
>CANKVS010000065.1 GCA_947487155.1 uncultured Flaviramulus sp. | reverse complement strand
ATTAGAAATGAGTGTTATGCCCCTATGGGGCTAATCTGAAATCCAAAGCCTCCGTTTTTAACGGAGGTTGTTTACTTATGGCTAAATTTTCTTGAATAGTCAAGTATTCATCATGAGTTAAAGGATAAGACATTTCGTCTGCAAGTGGAGAACTATGCCTTGTGCCTCCTAAAGGCTGAGATTTGCTCATTTGTTAAATATATTTAATTATTTCATTTCCGATATTTTATAATTACAGCTAATGCAAAGATAAAGTTCTGTTTCAATACTGAAACAAGTTCAGCACAGGTGTACTTTATCACTTGTTAAACGAAGTACGACTATTTTTCTGACAAAATCAAGTTTTATAGAATTAAAAAGAGGTCGTCTAATAATCACTTTTAGACGACCTCGTTTTTTGTTTTGTAATCAAAAATGAAATTTATTCAACCTTAACACGCCATCCAAACGGATCTTCGGCTTTGTTGGTTTGTATGTCGGTAATACGCTTCTTTAAAGAACTGGCGTAAGTGTTTTCTAGTTCTGGCAAATCGTAATCTGCATCTTTATATCCAAAACCAGCAATAGGTGAAATAACTGCTGCAGTTCCTGCACCAAACATTTCTTTAAGTGTTCCTTCTTTTGCAGCGGCAACAACTTCAGTTACGGTTATTTTTCTAACTTCTACAGGAATCCCTTCGGCTTTAGCTATTTCAATAATACTTTTACGTGTAATACCATCTAAAATTCTATCGCTTGTTGGTCCTGTAATAAGCGTGTCGTTTATACGAACAAAAATATTCATTGCACCAGCTTCTTCAATATATTCATGCGTATTATCATCTGTCCAAATAACTTGCTGGTAACCTTTATCAATTGCCAATTGTGTTGGGTAAAACTGACCAGCGTAATTTCCGCCAGCTTTAGCAAATCCTACGCCACCATTAGCAGAACGTGAGTATTTCTCTTCAATTAAAACCTTTACTTTTCCAGAAAAATATGACCCTGAAGGGGCACAAGCAATAATAAATTTATACTCATCGGCAGGAGAGGCATGAAATCCATTTCCAGATGCAAATACAAACGGACGAATGTATAACGAGCTACCTTCACTTTTAGGAATCCAATCACTATCTACTTTTAATAAGGTAGTCAATCCATTCATAAAATAATTCTCAGGTAATTCTGGAATAGCCATACGCTTAGACGAAATATTTAAACGTTTGCAATTGTCTAAAGGTCTAAATAAATAAACATCATCATTAGCATCTTTATAAGCTTTCATACCTTCAAAAACAGATTGCCCGTAATGGAAAATCTTAGATGATGGATCTAAGCTAATAGACTGATAAGGAACCACTTTTGGTATTTCCCATTTCCCATTTTTAAAATTGCATTCTAGCATGTGATCTGAAAACACATGCCCAAATTTTAAGTTATCAAAATCTACCTCGTTAATCTTGGTAGTTTTTGCTTTTATAACCTCTATATCGTTGATTATAGCATTCATAATACGTCTTAATTTATGCTACAAATTTAAGTAAAAACGGGTTTAAAAATTGCTATATTTACAACAAATCGTATATAATTGAAATTTTAATATCATGAAATCAATAATCATTGCATTTAGTTGTGTTTTTCTGTTAAATTCTTGCAAAAACAAAGAAAAAGAGCCTTTGAAGCATGATAAAAACATTGCAGAAGTTAAATATGCTTCTTTTGGAAATACAATAATTCCAGATGATGCTATTAAAGCATCATCTATGGCAACTCATTATAAAACCATGCAGGTGGGCGATAGTATTAACTCTAAAATGATTGCAAAGGTTACCAATGTTTGTCAAGCCAAAGGGTGTTGGATGACTTTAGATTTAGGAAATGGGCAAGATGCTATGGTAAAGTTTAAAGATTACGGTTTTTTTGTTCCAAAAGATATTGCTGGTAAAGAAGTTATTATTAATGGAAAAGCTTATGTAAAAGAAGTTTCGGTAGGCGAGCAACGGCATTATGCTGAAGACGCTGGGAAAAGTGCAGAGGAAATTGCTAGTATTACTGAAGCGAAACGAACGTTTTCTTTTGAAGCAGATGGCGTACTTTTAAAGCAATAATTTTGAAGTATTTCCCAGTGTATTTCTGGTTTAAGTAATACTAATTTAGATGTTATGTGTGACCTCTAAAAAATAAAATATAAACATGAAAAGGGAAGTTGTTATAACTGTTGACGGGTCGTCAACCATTCACTTACCAGATTGGGACGAACAATACCACTCTAAACATGGCGCCATCCAAGAAGCATATCATGTATTTATAAAACATGGGTTGCATTATTTTTGTAATTCAGAAGAAAGCAAAAATACTTCAGAAGTCTGTATTTTAGAAATAGGTTTTGGTACAGGGTTAAATGCTTTTATATCTTTATTAGAAGCTGAAAAGCGTTCCGTTATTATTAATTACAACGGTGTTGAAGCTTACCCTGTTGCTGCTGAAGAAATTATTCAATTAAACTATCCTAAAGAATTAAAAGTCAATAATAAAACGTATTTATTTAGAAAATTACATGATATACCTTGGAATGAAAACCATCAGATTTCCTCTAATTTTTATTTAAAAAAGCACAATATCTTTTTTTCTGAAATTACAGAAACCAATAGGTATAATCTAATTTATTTTGATGCATTTGGTGCGCGAGTTCAACCAGAACTATGGACAGAAGTTATATTTAAAAAAATGTTTAATGCTTTAAAAATAAATGGTGTGCTAGTAACTTATTCTGCAAAAGGTAGTGTGCGACGTGCCATGGAAACAGTTGGCTTTAAAGTAGAACGATTACCTGGGCCTCCTGGTAAACGGGAAATGCTAAGAGCTACTAAATATTCTTGACTTATAAATTATAATAAGACTTTTTAGACTATTCTGTTAAACCTAGCATAAATCATGTGTTTATATGGAATTCGTTTTATAACTTTAAATAAAAATGCGCATTTTAATAACAGGGGCTACAGGATTAATAGGGCAGGAGATTGCTAAGCAATGTCTTGAAAACAACTATACTGTTAATTACCTAACTACGAATAGGGCTAAAATTAAACGTACTAAAAACTATAACGGATTTTATTGGAATCCTGAAACTCAAAATATTGATAAAAATTGTTTTAAAAATGTTGATGCTATTATACATTTAGCAGGCGCAACGATTTCTAAACGTTGGACTTTAGAGTATAAAGAAAATATTGTTTCTAGCAGAAAAAATGCAACAACTCTATTAATTAATGCCTTAAAAGGAGAATCTCACACTATTAAGCATGTAATTTCGGCGAGTGCTATTGGTGTTTATCCAGATTCTCTTAGTAATTATTACGATGAAAGTTACAAAGGTAAAGGTGATTCTTTTTTGAATTATGTAGTTAAAGAGTGGGAGGGTAGTATTGATGATTTTTCTAAACTGCATATTCCTGTTTGCAAAATACGTATAGGTTTGGTATTGTCAAATAATGGAGGTGCTTTACCAGAAATGATTAAACCAATACGCTATGGTTTAGGTTCGGTTTTTGGTTCTGGTAAACAGTGGCAATCGTGGATTCATATTACAGATTTGGCATCGCTCTTTTTGTATGCTTTAAATTACCGCTTAATTGGTGTTTATAATGGTGTAGCACCAAACCCAGTTACCAATAGCGAATTAATAAAAACCATTGCAAAAGTGCTTCAAAAGCCATTACTACTTCCAAATACTCCTAAATTTATAATGAAAACCATACTTGGTGAAATGCATAGTTTATTATATGAAAGTCAGCGAGTAAGCTCTAAAAAAATAGAGAATAAAGGCTTCTCTTTTACATACAATAATTTAAAACCAGCTTTAGAGAATTTGTTGAAAGAATAGTTTAATACTCAAGTAACAAGTTTAATTATTCTTGTGATGAGCAGAATTTTGGTAATGTTCTTTAATTAAATCTCTACCAAAATCGCCATTAAAATCGCGCCAAACTGTATGTACATGATTGGCATTATTTTGTGTATTATCAAACTCAATTAAAAACGTATCGCCTTGAATTCTGTAGTAATGCCCTTTTGTTATATTGGTTGCTCCTGCCCACCCAAAATGAATATCATTGAATTCTGATATTTTTATAGCCCTAAACCGCTCTTTTGCTAAATCCTGTGGCAAGGTAGATAGATATTCTTTTATTATAGTCATTAAAATATCTTGTTGCTTTTTATTTAATAACTCTGCCTTTATGCCTACTTTTTCTAAAGGATCTACTTTAGATGCATTGAATGTTACAATTTCAGGAAATGCGATTGTTTCAAATATGGTTTTATTTTTTTGTTCATTTGTCATGGATGCCATGAGTTCAAAAGCTAAATCCTCTTCTTTATGCAATACGCGTTTTCCTTTTTCAGTGCCCGTTTTTATTTCAGCAGGATTAGCGCCAAAAAACCTAGGAGAAACAGAAATTTCCTTATTTAAAACTGTAAAGTTTAACGATAGATGATGTCCTTCAAAAGACCAAGACCACAATAAATCACTACTAGGGTTTCCGTAAACAGAGATATAATATTTCTCTGGATCTCGACGTACCTTATCTCCTGAGAGTTCTCGAAGATGGCGTTCTAAATCTATTATTTGTTTAGTTTTGAAATAGCCTACTTTACTTAAATTATTTTTTAGCAAATTAAAAGCTAATACTTTTTGTGATGTATTTAATTCGTATAGAGCAATACCCAATCTTTTATATGAAGTAGCAGGAAGGAAATGCCAAGTTTCTCTACTTGAATCATCAAATGAAAGTTGTGTTTTTTTTAATTGAGAAGCATCTAATGCCTTTAAAAATTCTAATATAGCATCAGATTGCGCCAATAATACATTATTGAGACTGAATGTTGTAATAAGAATAGCAAGTATAACTTTTTGCATGTTTTTATTTTTTAATGACATGAATGTACAAAAAAAGAGGAACAATGTCCTCTTTATAAAATATAATAACTTGAATATTAACTACTCAGTTTCTTGCATGGTATGATATACATGTTGTACATCATCATCTTCTTCAAGTTTTTCTAATAGTTTTTCAACATCTTCAGCTTGTTCTGATGTTAACGGTTTTGTTACTTGTGGAATACGCTCAAAACCCGAAGATAATATTTCTATTTTTCTAGTTTCCAATTCAGCTTGAATCGCTCCAAAACTTTCAAAAGGAGCGTAGATTAATATACCATCGTCATCTGCAAAAACTTCTTCGGCACCAAAATCTATAAATTCTAATTCTATGTCTTCAGGATCTAAACCTTCTGCATTAATTCTAAAATTACACGTATGGTCGAACATAAAAACCACCGAACCCGATGTACCTAAACTGCCATCACATTTATTAAAATAGCTACGAACGTTAGCAACGGTTCTTGTATTATTATCTGTAGCAGTTTCTACTAAAATGGCAATACCATGCGGTGCATAGCCTTCAAAAATAACTTCTTTATAATCGCCTTGACCTTTTTCGCTAGCTTTTTTAATAGCACGCTCTACATTGTCTTTAGGCATGTTTACAGATTTTGCGTTTTGAATAACGGCACGTAAACGTGAATTACTATCTGGGTCTGGACCTCCTTCCTTTACCGCCATTACAATATCTTTACCTATACGTGTAAAGGCTTTACTCATTGCAGACCAACGTTTCATTTTTCTTGCTTTTCTAAATTCAAAAGCTCTTCCCATAATTTGAAGTTTTATTTTTTTGAGGCTTTCTAAAAAGTAGTCTTAATGTCATATTGAGCTTGTCGAAATATTTTAACCAACTAATAATCAATATCAGTTTCGACAAGCTCAACCTGACAACTTAATTTATATAGACTTTTTAGACCGTCTGGTTTTTATTTCCACAAATTTAAAAAAATCTGTGAGTAGAAATACGCCTTATCTATTTTAATTTTAAAATGGCTTTCTACTTTAAAATGGAATACTAATTTATTCGTCTTCTGGTTCTACAATACGTTCAATAGCTTCTGCTAATTTAAAGTCCTTATTGGTAACGCCGTTTGCATCGTGTGTAGATAGTGAAATTGTAAGCACATTGTAAATATTACTCCAATCTGGGTGATGGTTTAATGCTTCGCACTCAAATGCAATTCTGCTCATAGCGCTAAAACAATCTTTAAAATTTTCGAATTCAAATTCTGCATGAATCGCATTGTCATAATACTCCCAATCTGGTAAACGCAGTATTCTTTTTTCTATATCGTCGTTAGATAGTTTGTCCATAATGTTTTATAATTAAATCTATTAATAAGCTATGTTTTTATTTCGTTTAGTATATCTTGACTTTGTAGTTGCAGATTTTTTGGCAAGACATTGTATTTTGGTAACACTGCTAAATACCTGTCGTCATTGGTTGTGTACACTTGCTTTAGTGTGGCTTTATAATGTCCTAATGTTTTTATAAATTCTTTTATAAAATCGTCATGATGCACAAGGTCGTTACTTCCTAAATGAAAAATTCCTGATTTATTTCTGTTTATTATATAATGAATTTGTTGTGTTACTTTAGAATCTGTGGTAACATTCATTATTAAATTAGGAAAAATTTCGATAGGTATTTTTTCTTTTATATGCTGAAGAATTTCTAGTACGCGAGGGGATTGATTACCAAAAACCATTGGTAATCGTAAAATAGCTATTTGCTTTTTTGGTAACCGTAATAGCATATTTTCAATTTTTATTTTGAAATGCCCATATATACTATTACTTAATGTTTTATCATGTTCGTAACTAGGATATTTACTATAGGCATCAAAAACGTTAGCCGATGATAGAAATATAAGTTTTATCTTCTTTAAAAACACATATTCAGCAATATGTTGATGCATTATGACCTGCTTAGAAAAATCACCTCGAAGTGCCGAAATAATAATTGTAGGTTTTACAATATCTAGTATCCCATAAATATCGTCTTCTTCAATATTATACTGAAAAAAATGATGATTCTTTTCAAATGCTTTATTAGTAACATTGTATGTGCCAAAGGTTTTAAAATAGGAGCAGAGTTCTTTATAAATACTGCCACCTAAAAACCCACTAGCACCTATAATTAAAATTCTATGCTTACTTTCTTTCGCCTTCTCTCTCATTTACTATAAGCACAAATTTTATTTAACCCTTATAAAACGGAAGTTTTACAACCGTAGCAGGAACAGCTTTTTTACGTATTTGAATGTTGATTTTGCTATCTGCTGCTGCAAAAACTTTAGGAACATAGCCTAAACCTATGCCAATACCTAAGCTTGGGGACATGGTTCCTGATGTTACGTTTCCTATTGTATTACCATTACCATCAACAATATCGTACCCCTGTCTTGGAATACCGCGTTCATCTAATTGAAAGGCAATAAGTTTACGATCTACACCACACGCTTTTTGTGCTTTTAAGTTTTCGGAGTTTGTAAAATCTTTAGTAAATTTTGTTATCCAGCCCAATCCAGCTTCAATAGGAGAGGTGGTATCGTCTATATCATTTCCGTAAAGGCAATATCCCATTTCTAAACGTAGTGTATCACGAGCTGCTAAACCAATAGGTTTTATACCAAAATCTGCTCCAGCTTTAAATACGTTATCCCAAACTTGTTTTACTTCGCTATTTTTACAATAAATCTCAAAACCACCACTACCAGTATAGCCTGTTGCCGATATAATAACGTTTTCAATACCTGCAAAATCACCTACTACAAAGTTATAAAATGTGATAGCCAATAAATCATGATTGGTTATAGATTGCATAGCTTCAATAGCCTTTGGACCTTGAATGGCTAAAAGCGAATAATCTTCGCTTAAATTTCTCATAGTTGCCCCAACATTGTTTTTGGATTGAATCCAATTCCAATCCTTGTCAATATTACTAGCATTTACAACCAAAAGGTAAGTTTCTTCTTTTATTTTATATATAATTAAATCGTCAACAATACCGCCGTTGTCGTTTGGCAAACAGCTGTATTGCGCTTTTCCAATGGTTAACTTACTAGCATCGTTGCTACTTACTTTTTGTATTAATTCTAAGGCGTTTTCGCCTTCAATTAAAAACTCGCCCATGTGCGATACATCAAATACGCCAATCCCGTTTCTAACAGTTTCGTGTTCTGCGTTTACACCTTCATATTGCACAGGCATATTGTAACCTGCAAAAGGCACCATTTTAGCTCCAAGTGCTTCGTGAGTTGATGTTAAGGCAGTATTTTTCATTGAAATTATATTTTTTTATTCCTATGAATGCGGGAATCTTATTATTTTGAATTTAAATCCTTAATTTTATAAAATGTGGAGACAAATGTATTGAAATTTTAAAGATTTCGCTTTCGCGGAAGAAAAAAGATTAAGCGAGATTTAAATGGAATATTTTTGATGTTTTTTTTGAGGTTTAGCAGTGGAGGTATCGTAAGCAGGATGCTTGCGATTACCAAGGGGTGATTTTGATTTTAACCTATTATTTTTTTAGAGGAGTGTTTAACCAATAGTCTGAAAAATTATGAAGAGGAGCTGTAGGTTGATTTTTAAAAATAGGTTTGTTTTTTAGCATATACAAGTTATCTGATGGTTTTTTAGAGCCTATTTTAAGTTCTTGAACAAAAAATTCTCTATATTGATTATAACTTGCATATTCTTGTTCGTTTATTAAATTTCCGTAAACATCCTTTATGTTTTTTATTTTTATCTTTACATTTTCAGAAATTGACTCTCCTTTTAATAGTATTTTTGTGGGATCAAAAACCATTTTTTCATTTAAATATAATAGTGCCACATTCTTTTTTATTTCAACACTGTCAATTTTCAATTTTATATTTTTAAACCATAACTTATAATTATTTTTCTTCGTAGCATTTTTAAAATCAGGAGTGTTATTAAAAGTAAGTTCAAAACTATTAAAAGTAAGTTTAGACTGTTTTGTGTAATTGATTTTAGCATCAATTGTGAAAAATTTTGGAGACTGTAAATTTTCAAATGAGTTTTTAAAAGAAATATAATTAGGATACATTAATTCTTCATACAATTGATATTCTACTATGATTTCATAAAGTAATTTTTCTTTTGATGAGCTAGAGTTTCTTTTCAATTTCTTTTTATACTCTATAGATTCTCCATTATCATAAACCGCATATTGCATTTTATAAATTTTAAAATCACCTTTACTAATAAAAATTTTACCAATAACTTTGATGTTTTCTTCAATTTTATAAATATCTATAGAATAAAGAGAAATATTATTGATAAAAGAGTTTGGTAATCTTTTAAATTCATGATTTGTAATAAAGTTTAAATCTAAGCGACCTACAAAATCGTAACTTGTTTTGTTATAGTTGCGTATAGCATCATGCAATCGAAGGATGGTGTACTCATTTCCTCCATGACTATCTATATCTGCTTTAGGAATAATTTTACTTTTATTATGGTAATCATAAGGTTTAGAGGCAATAGCATCAATTGGAAAATTCGAGTTGTTTTTATGTTGATATATTCTTGTTTGAGTTTCTTTTAAATCGTAAGCTCCAAAACCAGAATCGAAAACTTCCATTAATGATTCATTTAGATTTAAATATTTACCTTCTTTCATTTGATAATCTCGATAATATCCTATATAAGAAAACGGAGCAAAAAGATAGTTTTTAGAAATATTATCTATTGCCGATTTAACAATTTGCTCAGCACTCATTTTCTTTTTTTTCTTAGAAGCTACAACCGTAACTTCATCTAATTCTTCTATTTTCTCTGGTAAAAATATTGTATTAATAAGATTATCATTAAAACTTAACAGAGGTACTTCTTTTGAAGAATATCCAATTGAAGATATTACTAAAGTATCTCCTAATTTTTTAAATTTATAAGGAATTTTGAACCCTCCATCTATATTAGATATTAATCCTTTAGCTTTATTCTTAATTATTATGGTTGCAAAAGGAATTGGAGTTTTATCTTTGGGATTGATTATTTCACCTTTGATAAAATCAACCTCTTGACATTCAACTGTATTAGAATGAATCATAAAGATTAACAAAAAAAATACAGGTAATTTTCTTGAAATTAAGTACATCTATTTTATGTTGAATTTTGATTAACGAATAGCAAAATCATAGATATAAAAAAGAACTTAAATCTTATCTATTATTTATCATATAACTAAAATAGTCAATATTTCTGACAAAGAAAATGTTTTAACAAAATTATAAGTCCATTAATTTGTCATTCCTACATAGATAGGAATCCACTATAAAAAATCATATAAAAGCAATAAGGTTTCCGCTTCGCTTTAGTTGGTTAAAAGGCTTATTTCAACAAAAACCCTTTCAAATCCTCATAAGTAGAAATTAAAGTAGCTACTTTATCTCTCCCCATAACAGACTGAATTTGCTCAGGCAACGATTGTTCTTCTTTTATAACGTCTTCAACCACATCTAAAAACTTGGTTGGATGTGCCGTTTCTAAAAACACGCAATGTACCTTTGGGTTTTCTTTTAAATGTGCCTTACAGCCTAAGTAGCCAACTGCTCCATGCGGATCTGCAACATAATTGTAATTGTTGTAAATCTCTAATATGGCTGATTTAGTATCCTCATCAGAAAAGCTATATGATGAGATGTTACTTTTTAAGGTTTCAAATTTATTTTTGTAAATCTCTTGAATGCGAATAAAATTACTTGGTGCGCCAACATCCATAGCATTGCTAATGGTTTGTATAGAGGGTTTTGGCTCGTATAATTGCGATTGCAAATACCGTGTTACTACATTGTTTTCGTTGTTAGATGCTATAAAATGGGTAATAGGTAAGCCTAATTGTTGTGCCATGATTCCAGCACAGATATTACCAAAATTACCACTGGGAACAGAAAATACAATATCATCATACTGATTATGTAATTGCTTATAAGCGAACATAAAATAGAATAACTGTGGTAACCAACGTGCAACATTTATAGAGTTAGCTGAAGTTAACTGCATGTTGCTTGTAAGTTCTTGATCTAAAAAAGCGGTTTTTACCATGGCTTGACAATCATCAAAAGTGCCGTTAACTTCCAAAGCCGTAATATTTTGACCAAGTGTTGTTAATTGTTTTTCTTGTATATCGCTCACTTTTCCGCTAGGGTAGAGTATCACTACATTAACACCTTTAACCCCAAGAAAACCATTGGCAACTGCGCCTCCTGTATCTCCTGATGTTGCTACTAAAACCGTAACTTCGTTGGCGTTATCTTTATTGAAATAACCTAGGCAACGTGCCATAAACCGTGCACCAACATCTTTAAATGCCATGGTTGGACCGTGAAACAATTCTAAAGTTGAAATATTTTCATTTAGTTTAACTACAGGAAATTCAAATGATAAAGTGTCTTCAACGATGGTTTTTAAAACAGTTTCTGGGATTTCTGGAGATACGAATTGTTTTATAGCTTCAAAAGCAATTTCAGAATGAGATAAATTATCAATATTATCGAAAAATGCTTTATCTAAAGGTCTAATACTTTCAGGGAAATACAACCCTTTGTCTGGTGCTAATCCTTTTATAACGGCATTTTTAAATGTTGTATTTGGTGCTTTTTTATTTAAACTGTAGTAATTCATTTTGAATTGTTATTTCCTTTTTTAGCCATTGCGAAGCAAGTTTTTATTCACTGTAACAACCTGTTAAATTTTGAAAGATTATTAGATCATGCCTCTTTGTAATGACGAATACTAATTGATTATTTTAATACCTTCAGTGTTTATTTTCGATACAAAAGTATCAAACTTAATATTTGTTTTAGAATACACGTTTTTAATGGCATCTTCCACATCTTTAGCTGTTTCAATTCCCTTAGATAAAGAAAAAATTGAAGGCCCAGATCCTGAAATACAAGTTCCTAATGCTCCAGCTTTTAATGCACTGTTTTTAACGTCATGGTAATTATGGATTAGTTTGCTTCGATGTGGTTCAATAATCACATCATGTAAAGAGCGTTTTATTAACCCGTAATCGTTAGTATGTAAACCATGTATTAAACTTCCAAAATTACTCCATTGAGCGATAGCGTCTTGCAACGAAACATCTTTTGGAAGAATAGCTCTGGCCTCTGATGTTTTTATTTCTATTTGCGGATGAATAATTGTGGCATATAACTCGTTAGGAGACGGAATTTCTAATATTTCTATAGGCGACACACTTTTAACTAATGTAAACCCACCAAAAATTGCAGGCGCTAAATTATCTGCATGCTCACATTTACTGGCTAAAGCCTCTCCTTTTATAGCAAATTGTGTAAGTTGGGTTTTGTTAAATGGTTTTCCTAAAAGCTCATTCATTCCAAACACACTACCAACGGCGCTTGCCGCACTACTACCAATACCACTTCCTGGTTTTATGTTTTTATAAATCTCTATTTCAAATCCAAAGTCGACATCAATAGCTTCGTACATGGCTAAAGCAGATACACCAGCTACATTCAATTCTGTTTCGTATGGCAAATCGAAGCCTTCAATTTTAGTGATAAAAACGCCTTTTTTGCTCGTTTTACGAATTACCATCTCATCACCAACATTGTCTAAGCAAAAGCCTAAAACATCAAAACCACAGGCTACATTGGCAACAGTTGCTGGTGAAAATATTTTTATTTCGTTCATTTGTTCATTTTTTAAGAATAAAAATCCAAGACCGTTTCACTTCAAGAATCAAGAAATTATCTTGGTTCTTTCAATCTTGATTCTAAAATTAATCATTTCCAATTCTAATAATATCAGCAAATAAACCAGACGCAGTAACATCGGCTCCAGCACCTGCGCCTTTAATAATCATAGGTTGCTCTGGGTAACGTTCTGTATAAAACATAACGATATTATCGCTACCTTTTAAGTTGTAAAACGGATGACCTTTAGGTATTTCCTGCAAGCCCACACTTGCTTTTCCGTTATTAAACTGTGCAACGTATTTTAGTTGACAATTTTTAGCTTTCGCAGATGTGTATAAACTTTGATAATGGTTTTCATCTGCAATAAGTGTTTGATAAAAATCATCAACAGAATTGCTTTCTAATCCCGATGCCGATAAAAACGGTGTATTTAAAATATCTCCTAAATTCATTTTAACGCCACTTTCTCTAGCTAAAATTAAAATTTTTCTAGCCACGTCAACACCGCTCAAGTCAATTCTTGGATCTGGTTCGGTATAGCCTTCTGCTGCTGCTTGTTTAACAATATCGTAGAATTTAGTGGTATCGTTAAAATTGTTAAAAACAAAATTTAAACTTCCAGAAAGTACCGCTTGAATGGAAGTGATTTTATCTCCAGATGCTACCAAATTATTTAAGGTGTCAATAATTGGTAAACCAGCGCCAACATTAGTTTCAAACAAGTACGGCGCGTTGTATTTAAGCGATAAACGTTTTAATAATGCATAATTTTCATAATCGCTAGAACATGCAATTTTGTTACATGCCACAACACCAATACTTTCACGTAAATAATTAGCGTATAAGCTTGCTACAGCGGCATTGGCAGTAACGTCTATAAATATGCTATTACGCAAGTTTAACGATTTAGTTTTTTCAAAGAAACCATCTAAAGTTGCTTTGTCTCCAGTTGCTAAATCTGTTTTCCATGTATTTAAATTAAGTCCTTCATTATTAAAAATCATCGTTCTAGAGTTTGATACCCCAATAACGCGAAGATTTATCTTAAGGTTTTCTTTTAAATAATCAGCTTGCTGTTTTATTTGTTCAACAAGGCGTTCACCAACATTTCCAACACCAGTAATAAAAACGTTTAGTTGTTTTGTTTGAGTTTCAAAAAACTGTTCATGTAGTGTGTTTAATGCTTTTTTCACATCATTTTCAGCAATTACAGCCGATATGTTTTTCTCGGATGCGCCTTGTGCAATGGCACGAATATTTATGTTGTTTTTCCCTAAAGTGCTAAACATTTTACCACTAATTCCTTGGTGGTTTTTCATATTATCGCCAACAAGGGCAATGATAGAAAGGTTGTTCTCGATAATTATCGGATCAATTTTGCTTAGAGCTATTTCATTTTCAAAAGCATTATCAATAGCGACTTTAGCTATTTCAGTATCTTTTTCATCAATACCAATACATATAGAGTGTTCTGATGATGCTTGAGTAATTAAAATGATATTTATTTTTTCCTGAGACAGTGTTTCAAACAGGCGTTTTGAAAATCCAGGAATACCAATCATACCACTTCCTTGAAGCGTTAATAGGGCAATATTGCCAACATTGCTAATTCCTTTTACTGTTGATGAAACCTGTGATTCATCATTAGAAATAACAGTCCCAACAGCTTCTGGCTCTAAAGTGTTTTTAATATGAATTGGAATATTTAAATCTAATACAGGTTGCACTGTTGGTGGATATAAAACCTTAGCTCCAAAATGCGATAACTCCATGGCTTCTTGATATGAAATTGCCGCTATAGGATATGCTTGCTTTACCAGTTTAGGGTTTGTTGTATACATGCCACTAACATCGGTCCAAATCTCTAATTGTTCTACGTTTAAAGCGGCTGCAACAATAGCAGCAGTAAAATCGGAACCACCACGACCTAAAGTTGTTTGCTCTCCCAAAGTGGAGCTGGCAACAAACCCAGGTAATATTGTGATTTGCTGTGTAGCCGATTTAAAATAATTTTGAATATTAGAATTTGTAATACTAAAATCAACTTCTGCCTTTGTAAAGTTTGAATTTGTTATTACCAACTCTTGAGAGTTTTTGCGCTCTGTTGATAAGGCTCTGTTTTTCATTGTTTCTGCAATGATGTAAGACGATAAAGATTCGCCAAAACTCACTAATTTATCTGATGTTTTTGGCGACAATTCATTTATCAAATAAATACCTTCTAACAAGTTTTTTAATTCACCCAATCTATTTTCAACATAATTTAAAATAGAATCACTTTTATTAGGATTAAGTTCATTTATAATTTCAAAATGAATTGTTTTAATCGCATTAAATGTATTTAAAAAGCTATTGTCTTTATTTTGTGCTTGTTTACCTGCTAAAAGAAGTTTATCTGTAATACCTCCCACAGCCGATACAACACATATTACAGTGTTAGTTTTAGCATAATCTTCTAAAATGCTAATAACCTTATTTATGTTTTTTGCAGAACCAACTGATGTTCCACCGAATTTTAAAACCTTCATTTTGTAATGAATTGATAATTAAAAAAATAATTTTGTTGTGTAATTTTTGAAATTACAAAGTATGCCCGAAGAATATATATAATTAGTAACCCCAAAGGGTTGTAGTAATTGTAGTTGTACCAAAAACAGTAGTTATTCCTTTTATAGAAAAAGGAATAGAATTGCATGTATATTGGTTTAAATGATTCATTATTATTGATAAAATACTAGACCAAAAGTATTACTTTTAGCCTAATAAAAAAACAAAAGATTTTTTTTTTACGGTATTCTTATATTCAGTCAAATTTATTTTTAATAAAATTGGATAATGATATTGAGAAATGAAAAATTAATAATTAAATAGATGAAAATATTTTCTAAAGACCAAATTTATGAAGGTGATAAGCTAACTGCTGAACGCCAAAATATAACTTCAACAGATTTGATGGAACGTGCCGCTACCCAAATTTTTAATTGGATGCACATGCGTATGCAGGGTGCTCAAGTGCCCATTCATATTTTTTGTGGCATTGGTAATAATGGAGGTGATGGTTTAGTGTTAGGAAGGCATTTAATTACTCATGGTTATAATGTTAAAACTTACATTGTTAATTGTAGCGATAAACGATCAAAAGATTTTTTAATTAATTACGATCGCATTAAAAATGTAACCAAAGATTGGCCAACACTTTTAAGTTGTACTGAAGATTTTCCTGAAATACATCAGGATGATATTATTGTTGATGCCGTTTTTGGCATTGGATTAAACAGACCTATTGATGACTGGGTAAAAGCGCTATTTATGCACTTTAAAAGTACTAAGGCCTTTACGTTATCAATTGATATTCCTTCAGGGTTAAATACAGAACGCGTTCCTAAGGATGAAGATGCTGTTGTTTGGGCAGGTTATACGTTAAGTTTTGCTGCTCCAAAATTGGTATTCTTTTTACCAGAAACTGCTAAATACACAGTACAATGGGAAGTGCTAGATATAGGACTCGATCAAGAGTTTTTATATACCACAGAAACCGAAGTGGATTTAATAGGTAAGCACGACGTTTTACCAATGTACATTCCTAGAGATAAGTTTTCGCATAAAGGACAATTTGGGCATGCACTTATAATTGGAGGGAGTTATGGCAAAATAGGTGCTGTAATATTAGCAAGTAGGGCAGCGTTATCTGCTGGAGCGGGTTTAATTAGTGCATATGTTCCTAAATGTGGGTATACTACTTTGCAATCTTCTTTTCCCGAAGCTATGGTTATAACAGATGTAAATGAAAAATTAATTTCTAAGATTAATTTTAAAATTGAACCAACGGTTATTGGGTTTGGCGTAGGTGCGGGTACAAATACAAAAACAATACAAGCTTTTGAATCCTTTTTAAAAATAAATAAAGCCCCATTAGTTATTGATGCTGATGGGATTAATATATTATCTAAAAAGAAAGCTTTATTAAAATTATTACCAGAAACTACTGTTTTAACACCACATCCAAAAGAGCTAGAGCGTTTAATTGGTAAATGGAAAGACGATTTTGATAAACTTAAAAAAGTAAAGATTTTTTCAAAAAAACATGATGTAATAATTGTAATAAAAGGAGCAAATACCATAACTGTATTTCAAGATAAATTATATGTTAATACTACAGGAAATCCTGGTTTAGCTACAGCAGGAAGTGGTGATGTGCTTACAGGTATTATAACAGGGTTAATTTCCCAAGGTTATAATCCTTTAATTGCAACTATTTTTGGCGTGTATTTACATGGGAAATCCGCAGATATTGCTGTTGAACATTTGGGATACCAAAGCTTAATAGCAAGTCATATTATAGAATATTTAGGTGACGCGTATTTAGATTTGTTTAAGCAACCTGAGCAACTTCAGGAAGCAGAAAAAGTAGAAGAAGGAGAGGCTTAAGTATAAAAAAGCCGTTGCTAAACGAAATGCAACGGCTTTTTTTATTGGACAAACTAGGCACTTTCAGGAGTAAGGTTAATTTTTAGAAACATAATGTTTTTAGGACTTTCCTTGATGAATATTTTAGGGT
>CANKVS010000064.1 GCA_947487155.1 uncultured Flaviramulus sp. | reverse complement strand
TTAACTATCTCGCTTTCTTAGTTATAGCTATTAAAAAAATTAAGAAAAGAAAAATTATAAAAGTTTAAATCACTTCAATTTCAAAAAGCTTGGTTACAATTTCTGGATGTTGTTCTGCCAAGTTATTATGTTCTTCTTTATCCTTATCTAAATCATAAAGCTCGATATTTTTATTTCCTTTTTTAATAGCCTGCCATAGAATTTTCCATTTCCCAATTCTAACAGCTATTTGCCCGCCATATTCTAGGAATTCCCAATATAAAAATTCATGATCTTCTTGTGTATTACTACCCGTTAAAGTATTATAAAAACTAATTCCATCGCCTTTAAAATGAGTTTCAACATTTGCTACATTGTTAAGCGTTGGCAGCACATCGCAAAATGAAGATATATGATTAGAGATTGTGCCTGCTTTAATTTTATTAGGCCACGTAGCAATCATAGGTACTCGAATGCCTCCTTCATACAAAAACCCCTTTCCCCTGCCGTAATTTTCATCAAATGGGCCAGCACTATTAAACCACTCTGGGTCTGCTCCTCCAGCAAAACTTGGACCATTATCTGATGTGAAAATTATTAAAGTATTATCATATAACCCATTATCTTTTAAATAGGTAAACTAATTTACCAATGTTTTCGTCTAAATACGATATCATAGCGGCATAAGTAGCTCGTGGATACCTTGTTGGAAAATAATTAACAGATTTATCAGGTTTATTATAATGCGGTTCTTCATCTCCATATTTTTTCACATAATAATCCACCCATTTTTTGGGAGCTTGTAATGCCACATGCGGAATTGGGCTTGCCCAATACAGAAAGAAAGGATCATTTTTATTCTTTTCAACATATCTTATTAATTTCTCAAATAAAACTGTAGAGGCATATTCGGGTTGGTTGTATTTATCATAAGATTTTAAATCGTAAGGATCTTCTCCCTTTACTAAACCTGTATGTGGCGCTATGGTATCGTTATTTAAGTGATACTTATTTTCATTTTCATATAAATGCACAGGGCTATAAGTGTGCGCTATTCTTTGGCAATTGTATCCAAAAAAATAATCAAAACCCATTTTAGTTGGTATCGATTCTGTGTGAGGAGCTCCTAAACCCCATTTACCAATTATCCCTGTTTTATAACCTGTTTTCTTTAATAATTTAGCAATGGTAACCGTTTTTTTAGGCAATGGTCTTTGTCCTTCTAAAGTAGAATCTTTAAGCATTGCTTTATAACTCCATACTTCTCCTCTTTCGCGCCACTCATCATTTCCTCTTATTGGAGTATGTCCCAAATGTTGCCCCGTTAGCAATACAGACCGTGCTGGTGCACAAACTGGAGCTCCAGAATAATGCTGCGTAAACAACATACCTCTTTTTGCCAAAGCATCAATATTGGGTGTTTCTATTTTTGTTTGTCCGTAAGCACCAAGTTCGCCATAGCCTAAGTCATCGGCTAAAATGTAAATAATATTTGGTTTGGTTTGGCTTTTATTGTTTTGAGGTTTGGTTTTAGAATTACATGATGCCAATAACAACACTAGTATACAAAAACAAAAGTTTAAACTGGATCTATTCATAATTACGCTATAAATTTATCTCTAAAAAAAGAACATATTATAAAGAACTACTCAATTATTCCAACGGCTCTTTTTTCTTTTTCTAATTGCTCATCAAACGCAAGCATTTTTAATTTAAAAGACTCTACTATTTCTGGTTTTTTATTAGCTAAATTATACGATTCGCTTATATCTTCTTCAATATTATATAGCTCACCAATTCCGTCTCTCATAATCATTTTAAATGCGCCAATCCGTATACCTTCAATCTCTCCTAACCTAGAATAGTAAAAAAACGGATGATTATCTAAAGCTGATTCTGAATTAAATAACAATTGTGAAATATCTCGTCCATCAATTTTATTTCCAGATAATTTAGCACCAGTTATTTTTGCTATAGTTGGCAAAATATCCATATTATTAATAACCGCTGTACTGTGTTGCTGTGGTTTTATAGTTTTTGGCCACCAAGCAATAAAAGGTTCTCGCATACCACCTTCCCAAGTGGTTCCTTTGGCTCCTCGTAATGGCCCAGAAGAACCGCCTTTAGTTTTATAAACTTTCCAAGGCCCATTATCTGAAGTAAATAAAACCAAGGTATTTTCATCTAAATTTAAGGCATTTAATGTGTTTAAAATTTGCCCAACACTCCAATCAATTTCTTCAATTGTATCGCCATAAGCACCTCTAGCACTATTACCTTTAAAATCTGGCGATGCATAAATTGGAATATGAGGCATTGGATGCGCCAAATAAAGAAAGAATGGTTTCTCTTTATTCGATTTAATAAATTTAACCGATTTTTCTGTAAAATCCTTTGTAATGTATATTTGATCTGGCTCGAATAAAATAGTATCTTTCCCCTGTATTAAAGGCAGTTTGTATTGATAATTACTACCTTCTCCTCTTAATATTTTTTGTTCCTTTTGGCTCATATCGTTACTAAATGGGATGCCGTAAAACGTATCGAAACCTTGATTTAATGGAGAAAATTTCTGTTGATGCCCTAAATGCCATTTCCCAATGCAAGCCGTTGTATAGCCATTATTTTTTAACACATTTGCTATTGTTTCTTCGTTGGGGTTTAAGCCTGTAGTAGAATTAGGGAATAAAACCCTTTTATGCAGCCCAACTCTTTTTGGGTAACTCCCCGTTAAAAGTGCTGCACGCGATGGCGTACAAACAGGAGCTGCAACATAAAATTGAGAAAACTTTAACCCTTCATACGCCATCTTATCGAGCATTGGCGTTTTAATTGTTGGGTTACCGTAACAGCTTAAATCGCCGTAACCTAAATCGTCTGCATATATAATAATGATGTTGGGCTTGCTTTTTTGCAATGTTTGAGCAGTTAAAACTACTTGAGGAAATAAAAATAATAGAGTGATAACAAATGTATAATTCCTTAGTAAGCTAATCATAAATGAAATATTTATTTAAATACTAATACTCTATTAAAAATACTAGGGTTAGTTAAAAGCGAAGCTATTTGTATTATTTTGTCGGATATTAATGAACTATAAATAACTTAATAAGATACTTTATTTAAAATTAAAATACGCCACAGCATTATTATAGCAAATATCCTGTATTGTTTTTCCTAAAAAGGCTATATCGTTTGGCACTAATCCTGCATGCATATCGTCTGCAATTAAATTGCATAAAATTCTTCTAAAATATTCATGCCTTGGAAAAGACAGTAAGCTTCGACTGTCTGTTAACATGCCAATAAACCGACTTAAAAGCCCCATGTTAGACAGTGTATTCATTTGTTTTTCCATCCCGTCTTTTTGATCTAAAAACCACCATCCTGATCCGAATTGCATTTTTCCAGGTATTCCACTTTCGCCATAATTTCCCATCATTGTTGCAAAGACTTCATTTTGAGACGGGTTTAAATTATATGTTATGGTTTTGCTCAAACACCCTTCAGAATCTAACCTGTTAAACAATTTAGACATGGCTTCCGCTTGACTAAAATCGCCAATAGAATCGCAACCAGAATCTGCTCCTACCTGTGCATATAAACGATCATTATTGTTGCGTAAAGCTCCTAAATGAAATTGTTGTGCCCAACCTTTGGCATGATACATTTTACACAAATGATATAAAATGCATGATGCATATACGTTTGCTTCTTTAGTAGAAATTTCACTGTTTTTTAATCGTTTTTTTAATATTGCATCAGCTTCTTCTTCGGTAAAATTATATGCAAAAATTCGCTCTACACCATAATCTGACAAACGACAACCAAGTTGGTTAAAATAATCGACTCTACTTTGAATTGCTTCCAGTAAATTAGATAAATTCTTAACAGAAAACCCTACGCTGGTTTCTAACTTTTTTATGTAATTAGAAAACGTATTATTTTCTATTAAAATTAAAGCATCGGGTCTAAATGTTGGCAGAACTTTGGTGAAAATATTTTTATTGGCAATAGCCTTATGATGCTCTAAATTATCAACAGGATCGTCGGTAGTACAAATTACTTCCACCTTCATTTGCTCTAGTAATTGAGCTGGTGTTTTTGTAGCTAAAACAGCATTGGCTTTTTTATAAATTTCTTTTGAAGTTGTTGATTGTAAAATATCATCAATATTAAAATAGCGTTTAAGCTCTAATTGTGTCCAATGAAACAATGGGTTTCTTAAGGTGTACGGAACCGTTTCTGCCCATTTATCAAATTTTTCTTCTTTTGAAGCATTGCCTGTAATAAATTTTTCGTCAATACCATTAGCGCGCATACCTCGCCATTTATAATGGTCACCATCTAACCAAGCATCTGTAATATTTCCAACAGGCAAATCTTCAGCTATTTGTTTTGGAGATAAATGATTATGATAATCTATAATAGGCATGTCTTTAGCATATTGATGGTATAAAATTTCGGCCGTTTTAGAATTAAGCAGAAAATTATCTGTTATAAATGTTTTTGACGTTATTCGACTCATAAACCTAAACTTTTAGAGATGCCCATTTCTAAGCCTCGCAATTCTGCTAAACCTCGTAACCTTCCAATTCCTGAATACCCAGGGTTGGTTTTCTTATTTAAATCATCTAACATTTGGTGCCCATGATCTGGACGCATAGGCATCCTTAAATCGTTTCTACCAGTTTGTTTTCTTTTTTGCTGTTCTAGTATTAAAGCTTTCATGACTTCATACATATCTACATCACCTTCTAAATGGTTTGCTTCATAAAAATTACCTAACTCGTCACGTTGTGTGCTTCTTAAATGAATAAAATGGATTCTATCGCCTAAACGCTTAATCATTTCTGGCAAATTATTATCTGGTCTAACACCAAAAGAGCCTGTGCAAAATGTTAATCCATTATTAGGGCTATCTACAGCCTTGTATATATCAATAATATCCTGTTGAGTACTTACAACTCTTGGCAAACCTAAAATTGAAAACGGCGGATCGTCTGGATGAATACACATTAAAACACCCGCTTTTTCGGCAACAGGAATAATGTGTTCTAAAAAATAGAATAAATTTTGCTTTAACTGTTTTGCATTTATGTTGTTATAGGTTGTCAATATTGCATTAAATTCATCTAAAGTGTAACCTTCTTCGGCTCCTGGCAATCCAGCAATAATATTTTTAATTAACAAGGTTTTATCGGCATCGTTCATTTGTTCAAACATAGCCTTAGCTGCTTCTATTTGTTTAGCATTATAACTTGCCTTAGCACTAGGTCTTTGCAATAAAAACACATCGAATACAATAAATGCAGTCATATCGAAACGCAAGGCTTTAGAGCCGTCTTCAACTTCGTAATTTAAACTGGTACGCGTCCAATCTAAAACAGGCATAAAGTTATAGCAAACGGTATCTATACCACAAACACCCAAATTATTAAGTGTTTGAGCATAATTATTAATATACGTTTGAAAATCCCCCGATTGGGTTTTTATATTCTCATGAATAGGCACACTTTCAACTACAGACCAAGTTAATCCATAACTTTCTATAAGCTCTTTACGCTTCTTTATTTCTTCAACAGGCCATACATTGCCATTTGGTATGTGGTGCAATGCAGATACAATACCTGTTGCTCCTGCTTGTTTAATATCTAACAGAGATACGGGATCATTTGGTCCGTACCATCGCCATGTTTTTTCTAAATTTAACATAAATTTCTAATTTTTTAAACACCACTAAACGCACTAAAACCGCCATCAATTGGAATAACAACACCTGTTACAAAACTTGCCCCGTCACCACATAGCCATAATGTTGTTCCTATTAAATCTTCTGGTTCGCCAAATTTACCCATTGGCGTTTGCTCTATAATGGTATTTCCTCTAGGCGTTAAATCGCCATTTTTAGTTGTTAAAAGTGTTCTATTTTGATCTGTAAGAAAAAAGCCTGGAGCCAAAGCATTAACACGAACACCTACTTTTGAAAAATGTACAGCTAACCACTGCGTAAAGTTTGAAACTGCTGCTTTTGCACCACTATAAGCTGGAATTTTAGTTAAAGGCGTAAACGCATTCATTGATGAAATATTTAAAACGCTACACCCTTTTTTACCAATCATATCTTTAGCAAAAACTTGGGTTGGAAGCAAGGTTCCTATAAAATTTAAATCAAATACAAATTTAATTCCATTTGGATCTAAATCGAAAAATGTTTTAAAACCATCATCTTTATTTAAAAAATCGTCTTCTAACAAATGTGCATTTGACGTTGTACCTAACGGGTGGTTTCCTCCTGCTCCATTAATTAAAATATCGCAAGTGCCTAATTGATTATGTATTTCTGTTTTAGCCACTTCTAAGGATTCTTTTTCTAGCACATTGGCAGCAATACCAATGGCTATTCCGCCTTCTGTATTAATTTGTTCTGCTACTTTATTAGCGGCATCAATTCTTAAATCTAAAACAGCAATTTTGTGCCCCTCTTTTGCAAGTGCTCTTGCTAGTGTGCTACAAAGTACACCTCCAGCTCCTGTTAATACTATTACTTTACTCATTATCTATTAATAATTTATCTAAAGTTTAATGTCATTTTAAACGAAATTCAAAAATATATAAAAATTTTCGTGTACGCACACATAAATATAGTAAAAAAAAATATGTGGCTATTCAATAACATAAATATTATTACTAAATTGCTCTAAATTAATTCGTATTTTCTCAACAATACATGATAACAATTAAAGACATTGCTAAAGAAGCAAATGTATCTGAAGGTACAATAGATAGAGTGTTACATAACAGAGGGGGTGTATCAAAAAAAACCAAAGAGAACATTAAAAAAATTCTCAACAAGCATAACTTTAGTGTTAACCCTGTAGCAAGTGCCCTTGCTAAAAAAAACAAATTTCAAATAGCAACTTTAATTCCTGAGCATAACACCACCGATTTATTTTGGAAATCTCCACTATTAGGCATTTTAAAAGCCAGTAAGGAGGTTAAAAATTTTGGTGTACAAATAACTAATCACACCTTTAATCAATACAATCCTAAATCGTATTTAAAAACATTCCAAACGCTATTAAAAACAAAACCTTCAGCAGTTATAATAGTGCCCATTTTTTTAAAAGAAACAAAGCTAATTGTAAAACAGTTAGAAAAATTAGACATCCCGTACACCTTCTTAAATATTGAAATAGAAGGGTTTAAAAATTTTGCTTTCGTAGGCCAGGACTCTTACACTGCTGGTTATATTGCTGGTAAACTCATGCATTTAAGCCTCCCCAAGCAATCTGTTTTTTTAATAATTCAATCTAAACATAACTTTACTGAAAACAATGCCATTACTAAAAGAATTGAAG
Source organism: uncultured Flaviramulus sp. (assembly GCA_947487155.1). Taxonomy (GTDB): domain Bacteria; phylum Bacteroidota; class Bacteroidia; order Flavobacteriales; family Flavobacteriaceae; genus CANLXL01. The sequence continues at coordinate 10,334 of CANKVS010000064.1, read as the reverse complement.
GCTTTAATGGGTATTTTATAAAAAATAAAATTAGAGAAGAAACCTTAACTTTAAAGGTTGATAACTTAAACAATTTAACCGAATCTGCTCAAATAATAAATACATTTTTAAAACAACACAAAGCTGTTAAAGGTGTGTTTGTACCATCAAGTAGAATATCTATAATTACAAATAGTATTGAAAATAATTATTTAAAAACACTAAGAATGATTGGTTTTGATAATACGCCTCAAAATATTGACTGTTTAAAAAACGATTCTGTTTCTTTTTTAATATCTCAAAAACCATTTGATCAAGGTTACGAATCAATTAAACTAGCAACCGATTTTTTACTTAAAAAAAAGATTCCAAAAAATAAAGTATACCTCCCCATAGACATTCTCACTAAAGAAAATGTAGCGTATAATGAACGGAACGAGTTTGTGTTTAAAAATGAAAATTACAATGTATAAAACTAAAAAAAATGAATAAGCATAAAACATCTTTTTATACTATAAATTTCTTTTAAAACGCAAATATAATATCATAATAAGTAAAAAATTAGGAAGCCTTAAGTCTTGTTTGGTTGTACTATTGTATAGATATTTATTAGTTAACTATGTGAATGATTGAAGCAACTAATAGAAAAGCAATTTAATATCTTAAAAACAAGACTTATCTTTATAAAATAAATAAACTCAAAAATGACAAAATTTAGTTTAAAAAATAAAGTAGCAGTTGTAACAGGTGGCGGAAGCGGTATTGGACAAGCTATTTCTCTAACCTTTGCTAAACAAGGTGCCAAAGTTCATATTTTAGATTTCAATATAGAGGGTGCTAATAAAACTGTATTAGAAATAGAAACTTTAGGCGAACAAGCTAATGCTCATAAATGCGACGTATCTAACCAACAAAATGTTAATGAGATAATTGAAAAAATCACATCTACCGAGAGTATAGATATTTTGGTTAACAATGCCGGAATTGCTCATATTGGAAACATTGAAGCTGTTGAAGAAAGAGATTTAGACCGCTTATACAATGTAAACATAAAAGGCGTTTATAATTGTATAAAAGCAAGTCTATCTTCATTAAAAGAAAACGGTGGCGGCACTATTTTAAACTTAGCATCTATTGCTTCATCTGTTGCAGTATCAGATCGTTTTGCGTATTCTATGACTAAAGGTGCCGTTTTAACAATGACTTACTCTATTGCAAAAGATTATATAAATGATGGTATTCGCTGCAATTCTATCTCACCAGGTAGAGTACACACACCTTTTGTAGATGGATTTATAAAAAAGAATTACCCTGGGCAAGAAACTGAAATATTCGAAAAACTATCAAAAACACAACCCATAGGACGTATGGGTACTACCCAAGAAATTGCAGATTTAGCCTTGTTTTTATGCTCTAATGAAGCTGGTTTTATTACAGGTTCAGATTATGCTATAGACGGTGGTTTTATAAAATTAAACGGTTAAAAAAATTAAATATGAAATTAATTAGATTTGGAACAGCAGGCAATGAAAAACCTGGTATACAATTAGATAACGGAACAAAACTAGATATTTCGGCATTTGGTAGCGACTATAATGAAGCTTTCTTTGGCGATGGTGGTATAGAAAAATTAAGTACTTGGTTAGAAACAAATCAAGATAGCTGCCCAAAAATAGAAGATCATGTTCGTTTAGGTGTGCCTTTAACAAGACCATCAAAAATTGTTTGCGTAGGACTTAATTATGCACAACATGCTGCCGAAAGTGGTATGGATATTCCTAAAGAACCTGTTTTGTTTTTTAAAGCAACCTCAGCATTAACGGGACCAAATGACGATATTATTATTCCAAAAGGAAGTACTAAAACAGATTGGGAAGTAGAATTAGCCATCGTTATTGGTAAAAAAGCATCTTATGTAGATGAAGCAGATGCTTTAAATCATGTCGCAGGATATGTATTGCATAACGATGTAAGCGAAAGGGCCTTTCAATTAGAACGATCTGGCCAATGGGTAAAAGGAAAAAGTTGCGATACATTTGCTCCTGTAGGCCCTTTTATTGCTACTAAAAATGAGATTGAAAACCCCAATAATTTAAACCTTTGGTTAAAACTAAACGGAGAAATGATGCAGAATAGCTCTACATCAGATTTTATTTTTAATGTACAGCATGTCGTTAGTCATATTAGTCAATTTATGACACTATTACCTGGAGATATTATTTCTACAGGAACACCTTTTGGTGTAGGTTTAGGCTTAACCCCTCCTACATATTTAAAAGATGGAGATATTGTAGAATTAGGTATTGATGGTTTAGGAACTTCAAAACAACATGTAAAAGCTTATTCTTAAAATTATTATGAATTTACAACTACAAAATAAAGTCATTATTGTTACTGGAGGCTCTAAAGGCATTGGGTTAGGTATTGTACAAACCTTGGTAAAAGAAGGTGCAATTCCTGTAATTATTAGTCGAAACAAAGCAAGTATTCTAGAGGTTATTAATGCTTATAAAAATGATGGAGTTGAATTAACTTATGCTATTGCCGAATTAACAGATGCCACACAATGCGAAGCTGCAGTTAAATTAGTAATAGAAAAATATGGAAGAATTGATGGCTTAGTAAATAATGCCGGAGTTAATGATAGCGTAGGCTTAGAACATGGAAATTATCAAGATTTCATGGCTTCATTACAACGTAACTTGGTGCATTATTATTTAATGGCTCATCATGCTTTACCTGAGTTAAAAAAGAGCAAAGGAGCTATTGTTAATATTGGTTCAAAAACATCTGTAACAGGTCAAGGAGGCACCTCTGGATATGCTGCTGCCAATGGTGGTCGCAATGCTTTAACAAGAGAATGGGCTTTAGAATTGCTACCTTATAGTATTCGTGTAAATGCAGTAATTGTAGCCGAATGTTATACACCTTTATATGAAACATGGATTAATACTTTTGAAAATAAAGATGAAAAGTTAGCTAGTATCACTAAAAATATTCCTTTAGAAAATAGAATGACTACTGCTGAAGAAATTGCAGATACTGTTGCTTTTTTATTATCAAATAAATCGAGTCACACCACTGGGCAATTACTATTTGTTGATGGCGGATACAGCCATTTAGATAGAGCCTTATCATAAAAAATTATGGCAACTAAAAAATACTTTTTAGCATTAGATTTAAAAAATGATCCTGCATTAATTGCAGAATACAAAAAATACCACGAAAACGTTTGGCCAGAAATAATAGATAGCCTTGTTGAATCTGGTATTGAAAATGCCGAAATATATTGCATAGGCAATAGACTTGTTATGACTTTATATGTTAACGATACGTTTTCTTTTGAAAAAAAATCGCATCTTGACGCTAAAAACCCTAAAGTGCAAGAATGGGAAACCTTAATGAATACATACCAACAAGCTTTACCTTTCGCTAAAGAAGGCGAAAAATGGATGCTTATGGAAAAAATATTTCAGTTATAACAAATCGCCATGAAAGTAGGTTTATTTATCCCATGCTATATCAACCAATTATATCCTCAAGTAGGCATTGCAACCTTAGAGCTTCTAGAAAAATTAAATGTAGAAGTAACGTATCCCTCAGGGCAAACGTGTTGCGGGCAACCTATGGCTAATTCGGGTTATGAAAATGAATCTATTGGAGCTTGCAATAATTTTGTTTCTAATTTTAAAGATTTCGATTATATCGTTACGCCATCTGGTAGTTGCGCTTACCATGTAAAAAAACATTATAACATTATTAATCAAACACATGATGTTAAAAACGTTCGGAATAATATTTACGAACTCTGCGATTTTATTGTAAATATTTTAAAAATAAAAGATGTTGGCGCTTCATTTCCGTACAAAGTAGGCGTGCATAAAAGTTGTCATGGGTTACGTGGATTACGTTTAGGGTCCTGTTCAGAAGTTGTTGGAGAACGTTATTCCTCATTAGAAGATTTATTAAAAGAAGTTAAAGGCACAGAATTAATGTCCTTAAAAAGAACTGATGAATGCTGCGGATTTGGAGGCACCTTTGCAGTGACCGAAGAAGCCATTTCAGTAAAAATGGGAAAAGATAAAATTCAAGATCACTTAAACAATGGCGTTGAAGTTATTACAGCCACAGACACATCGTGTTTAATGCATTTGGAAGGGTTAATTGCTAGAAATAAAAAGCCTTTAAAAGTGTTGCATATTGCTGAAATACTAAATAGTCAATATTTTACAAAAGTTCCTAATTAAAGTACTACTATGAGCCATCCAAAATTAGCAAGTATCTTTAACAAAGATGAAAAAAGAGTCAACTGGCACGACAAAGCCTTGTGGTTTGTTCGCCATAAAAGAGACCTGTCTGTTCATCAAGTTAAAGGTTGGGAAACATTAAGAAATTTAGGTCATGGCATCAAAGCACATACGCTTTCAAATTTAGACAATTATTTAATTCAATTTGAAGACAATGCTTTAAAGAATGGTGTGCAGGTACATTGGGCTGCCAATGGAGATGAACACAATAAAATTGTACATAGAATTTTAAAGGAAAACAACGCAAAAAAGGTGGTAAAAAGTAAGTCGATGTTGACCGAAGAATGCCATTTAAACCCCTTTTTAGAAGCTGACGACATTGAAGTTATCGATACCGATTTAGGTGAACGCATTGTACAATTAGCAAAAGAGCCACCAAGCCATATTGTATTGCCTGCTATTCATAAAAATAAACATGAGGTAGATGAGTTATTTCAAGAGCATTTAGGAACGGAACCTTGCAATGGAGACCCCCAATATTTAACTCATGAAGCTAGAAAACACCTTCGTGAAAAGTTTATTGAAGCAGATGCAGCCATAACTGGTGTTAATTTTGCCATTGCAGAAACAGGAGGTGTTGTTGTTTGTACCAATGAAGGAAATGCCGATATGGGAGCACATTTAGCCCCTGTGCATATAGCCTGCATGGGAGTTGAAAAAATTATTCCAAAGCAAGACCATTTAGGTGTGTTTTTACGGTTATTGGCTAGATCTGCTACAGGACAACCCATTACCACCTATTCTTCGCATTTTAAGAAACCTAGAAAAGGAACTAAAATGCATATTGTAATTGTAGATAATGGTAGATCTGAACAATTAAGCAGACCAGATTTTAGAGCATCATTGCATTGTATTCGTTGTGGAGCGTGTATGAATACTTGCCCTATATACAGGCGCAGTGGCGGGCATAGTTACGATGCAACCATCCCTGGACCTATAGGTTCTATTCTGTCTCCTGGAAAAGATTTGAAAAAACATAGCACACTCCCCTTTGCTTCTACCTTATGTGGTTCTTGTTCTGATGTTTGCCCCGTTAAAATTGATATTCACACGCAATTGTATAAATGGCGTCAAATTATAACCAAAGAAACAAAACAACCTTTTGTTAAAAAGAAATCCATGGCCATTATGGGCAACGTTTTCTCAAAACCCTCTCAATTTGAACGTGTTGGAAAAATAGCAAGATGGTCATTACGACATTTGCCAAAATCTATTATTAACTCCAAACCCAATGCTTGGGGGAAAGCACGAGATTTACCTAAAGGCCCAAAGCAAAGTTTTGACCAATGGTATAATCAAAGACAAGACAAAAACGAGTAAATAAATATGGGAAGTAGAGCCAAAATATTAGAAAAAATTAAAGCAAATAAACCTGATGCTCTTGCTTTACCTAATTTAGATTTAAATGCTTTTGATGAAGGCTTAAATTTAGAAAAGGAATTTATAAAAAAAATTGAAGTTGTTGGGGGTAACGTGTACCCTATTACTTCAAATACTGAAGCACTTTTAAAAATAAAAGCACTTTTTCCTAATACTAAAGTAAACTACTCAACGCTTGAAAACACTTCAGAATTTAATACTGTTACTTTAAACGACATTAAAAAGCCTCAAGAATTAGAAGATTTAGATATTTTAGTTCTTGAAAGCAAACTTGCTGTTGCTGAAAATGGTGCCGTTTGGATAGAAGATTCCAAAATCCCTTTAAGAGTACTTCCTTTTATTACTAAACATTTGGTTTTGGTTATTGATGAAAAATCGATAGTGCCATATATGCATCAAGCGTATCAAAAAATTGAAGACTTCCATTTTGGCGTTTTTATTTCAGGTCCTTCAAAAACTGCCGATATTGAGCAATCTTTAGTCATTGGTGCCCATGGCGCATTAAGTTTAACTGTGCTTTTAAAAAAGTAAGTTAATTTTTTCTTTTTTAAGTTTTAAATTTACTATTACAAATCAAATAAACTAGGTAACCATAAGCTTAACTGCGGAAAGTAAGTCACCAAAAACAAGGCAACAATCATCGCAATAAATAATGGTAATAAAGGTTTTATAACCTTTTCTATTGTTGTATTAGCTATTCCTACACCAACAAACAAAACAGATCCTACGGGCGGTGTACAGAGTCCCACGCTTAAATTCATAACCATAATAATTCCAAAATGAACAGGATCCATTCCTAACTTTGTAATGATTGGTAAAAATATTGGAGTAAAAATTAATACGGCAGGAGTCATATCCATAAAAACGCCAACAAATAGTAATAATAAATTAATAATTAAAAGAATAATAATAGGATTATTACTAATACCCAATAACATAGCACTTATATCTTGAGGAATATTTTCATAAGACATCACCCAGGACATACTCATAGATGCTCCAATTAAAAGCATAACTATAGCTGTAGTACCACAAGATTCTAATAGTATTTGCGGAAGGTTTTTAGTTTTTATCTCTTTATACCAATACCCTAAAAGTAATGTATATAATACAGCTATAGCCGACGCTTCTGTAGCCGTAAAAACACCAACAACTATTCCACCTATAACAACAACTAACAACATTAAACTAGGAAATGCTTTAACAAATGTTTTAGCTACATCCTTTAACGAACTTCTTTTGCCTACCTTATAACCTTTCTTTTTAGCCCATAATGAAGCTACAATCATAAGAAACAAGCCTGTTAATATACCTGGAATATATCCTGCCAAAAACAACGCTGCAATTGATACGCCTCCACTTGCCAACGAATACACAATTAACACATTACTAGGTGGAATTATTAACCCTGTAGTAGATGATGTAATGTTTACCGCAGCACCAAATTCTTTCGAATAGCCTTCTTTTTCCATTTCTGGTCCTAAAATACTTCCCATAGCAGAAGCCGATGCCATTGCTGAGCCTGCAATAGCTCCCATTAACATAGCGGCAATTACATTTATAAGTGCTAAACCTCCTGGAAGCGAACCTACTAAGGTTTTTGCAAAATCAATAAGACGATGTGCAATACCGCCTTTATTCATGAGTTGCCCCGAAAGCACAAAAAATGGAATGGCTAACAGTGCAAAACTATCTAATCCTGTGGCGATACGCTGCGATACGGTTGTTAAAGCAGGAAGCATCGTAATGCTTGTCATCATTGTTAATAATGATGACATCGCAATACTCCAAGCCACTGGAACACCTATAAGCAATAATCCTATAAAACTAATAACTAAAACGAGTATTGGTAAATATTCCATCTTTATTGCTTATTTAATATATCTGAGACTTTGTAATACATAATTAATACCCCACTAATAGGGATTACTAAATAAACAACTGCCAAAGGAATTTGTAATGCGGGCGAATATTGCTCTAATGTAAAGGTTATATATACAAGCCTTAAACCACCAATAATCATTGCAAAAAAGCAAAACAATATAATTATACTATTTGAAATTGTTTTAAGCCGTAGCTGTCCTTTTTTATTTAATCTTGTTGGTAAAATATCTATGGCTACATGCATTCTTTTGCCCGAAATATATGCTGCTCCAAGTACACCAACCCAAATCATTAAATACCGTGCTAGCTCATCTGTAAACGAACTTGGTGAACCTACCACAAATCTTGTAAAAACCTGCCATAATACATTAACTACCATAACTGCCATAATAATAGCTAGTACGGTACCTAAAACCTTATCTATTTTATTTCTTAATATCATATTATTGAACGTCTTGAATTCTTTTAATTAAATCATACACAGGAATATCTTCTTTATAATCCTCGTACATAGAATTTACTTTATCTTTAAATACAGATTTATCTGGTCTTATTACCTCAACTCCAGCTTTTTTAACTGCTTCTAAGGCTTCTAACTCTGAACTTGCCCACAATTCTCTTTGATATTTAACCGAAGTATCGACTGCCACCTGCAACCAAACTTGCTCTTCACTAGACAAACTCTCCCATAAATGCGTACTAACAATGAGTACATCTGGGATGGTTGTATGTTCATCTAAAGAATAAAATTTACAAACCTCATAATGTCGCGATAAGTAAAAACTTGGTGGGTTGTTTTCGGCACCATCAACAACACCTTGTTGTAACGATGTATATAATTCACCCCAAGAAATTGGCGTTGGCGAACCTCCTAATTTGTTAACCATATTCATAGCAGTAACACTTTCCATTACTCTAATTTTTAGTCCTTCTAAATCGTTTGGTGTTTGTACAGGGCGCTCTTTAGTATAAAAACTACGACTACCAGAATCGTAATACCCCAAGCCTTTTAGCCAATATTTTTGTCCGCCATCAAGCAAATCTTTACCAATTTCCCCATCAAGCACGTTAAACGTATGTTTACGGTTTTTAAACAAAAATGGTAGCCCAAATACTTTCATATTTGGTGAAAAATTCTCCATAACTGCAGCAGACACTTTTGTCATACCTAAACTACCTATCTGTAATAGCTCTAAACATTGGCGCTCAGATCCAAGTTGTTGATTAGGATAAATTTGTAATTTTAATGCACCTTTAGAGTTTTTATTCAATTCTTCTCCCATAAGTACCATGGCCTTATGCACTGGGTGACTCATATCTAAACCGTGAGCAAGCTTAATGGTTTTTGTGTTTTGAATTTTATTGCAGGAATTAAAAGCAAGTAGAAGAATTAATAGTACTAACACTTTTTTCATGAAGAATAATTTCGTCATTATTTTCTAATCAAGTTAAAATTTCGGGTTAGGTTTCATTTCAATATTTATGCAACCTTATTGATTATTTTTTAATCATCGTAAATATAAAAAAAATACTAAGAAAGCAGTAGTTTATTACATTTAAACAAAGACGTTATTTAAACTTTTTCAATCAGCTAAAAAATTGCCCTTTTTATTCAATTGACTTATTAGTTTTGTAACTATAGTATAAAATCATTAAACTATCTTTGGGGTTTTAACAAAAAAGCAGGTAATTAATTGTGAGACTTAAACAGTTCTCTTTTTGCTATACAATAATATTTAAACCTTTACCTTTAAAAAGCATCAACAAATATTGACAGTGGATTATATAAATTATGCCTCTAGACTCTGAAATACTTATTCTTCTTTTTTTTGGTTTTTTTATTATAGCCACTTTATACTCTTCAGTTGGTTTTGGAGGTGGTTCAAGCTATTTAGCTTTATTATCGCTTTTTGCTTTTAGTTTTTTCTTTATTCGTTCTAATGCGCTTGTATGCAATTTGCTTGTTGTTTCTGGAAGCACTTATTTGTTTTATAAAAACGGTCATTTTTCTATTAAAGATTTCTTGCCTTTTATTATTACCAGTATACCAATGGCTTTTTTAGGAGCCTTATTTAAACTTGATGAAAAAGTATTTTTTATACTATTAGGTATTACTCTTATACTTTCTGCCATTTCTTTATTTTACCAAACCTTTAGCAAAAATGTATCCAAATCTAAAGTATATCCTAAATATATGAGTTATGTTTTAGGGATTGGAATTGGTTTGCTTTCTGGATTAGTTGGTATAGGTGGCGGTATATTTCTAGCGCCTTTATTACATCATTTACGTTGGGGTAAACCAGTAAAAATTGCCGCATTGTCCGCTTTTTTTATTTTGGTAAATTCTATTTCAGGACTAGCTGGCTTATTATTAAGCGATACTCTTGAGGTGTCATGGCATATAACCTTAGTATTATTATTTGCTGTACTATTGGGTGGGCAATTAGGGGTTCGTTTTAGTTTAAAAAAAGCATCTCCTAAAGCTATTCGAATAGGAACAGCTATTCTTGTTATACTTGTTGGTCTTCGTGTGCTTATTGTTAAAGGTTTATAGTGGACTTGCAACAAAAAACTAGGCAAAAAGAAAAGAGATTATGCTGCTAATTTTTGATTGTTTATTTCTCTTTCAAATTCTTCTATAGATTTTAAGTAGTCTTTTTCTATTGTACCAAGTTTCTATCCATTTAAAGAGGCACTTTCAGGAGTGGTTCAACCTATTGGCTTTCAGTTATTTAATTTGTATTTTAGATAAAACAAAACCCCGAATATGAGTCTTCATCTCTA
>CANKVS010000063.1 GCA_947487155.1 uncultured Flaviramulus sp. | reverse complement strand
GCTTTATTTTTCTGTTTTCTATAAAGAAAAAAATCATCAATTTCTTTTACAGTAATTTCAAACAAGAAATGGTATAATTATAAGCTGTCCGTAGATTTTTTTATATTTTTGGAACAGTAATTGTAATTTCTTTAAGTGTAACAATAAAATTGAGCATTAAGAGTTACATTGTCAATGACCCAATAAAGCATGAAAAAAATACTACTTATAGTACTAATATTAGGCACTGCGCAGATAACTTTTTCTCAGCAGGAAACTCAGGTTACCCAAAATAAAGAATCTGCATTTGGCGATGGCGAATGGTTTAAATTTAGAATGAGTTATAGTGGATTTTTAAAAGCAGGAAACGCAACACTTACCGTTAAAGATTCTAAGTTAGATAATAAAGACGTTTATCATGTAGTTGGCAAAGGCTGGACTACAGGGATGATTAAATGGTTCTTTAAAGTTAAAGATAGGTACGAGAGCTATTTCGATAAGCAAACCATTATGCCTTATAAGTTTGTTAGAAATATCGATGAAGGTGGTCACACCAAAGATATAGTTATCGATTTTGACCAAGAAAACAACAAAGCTTACGTTAACAATAAAAAACACAAGAAAAAAACAGTAATAGATACCAAACCTAACATACAAGATATGGTATCTACATTTTATTATTTGCGAAATAATTTAGACACCAATAACTTAAAAGTTGGAGATGAAGTAAGAATAGACATGTTTTTTGATGAAGAAAATTACGGATTTAAGCTGCAATACCTTGGTGAAGAAATTATTAATACTGAGTTTGGAGATATTGAAGCTCTAAAATTTAGACCATATGTAATGGCAGGGCGCGTTTTTAAGGAAGAAGAAAGTTTAACGCTTTGGGTGTCAAAAGACAAAAATAAAGTACCTTTGCGCATTAAAGCAGATTTAGCTGTAGGATCGCTAAGAGCAGACCTAGAGGGTTTTAAAGGTTTAAAACACCCTTTTAGAATAGTAGTTGATAATTAAGAAATCTTGAACTCAAAAATAACCAACCAACTTAAAGAAAAATACGAGGCAATAGACCAAGATTTAGATGTCCATTTAGAAGGATTACTACATAGTAAACCAATAACGTATTGGGATTATATTCATACAGATGCCTTATTAAACCTTCAAATTCAAAGAACCACTTTACCAGACGAAATGGTGTTTATAGCCTATCACCAAATTAACGAACTCATTTTTAAAATGATTCTTTGGGAGATAGAACAAGTTGCTGAAAAAGAAGCATTAACTGCCGTATTTTTTGAAAACAAGTTAATGCGTATTAGTCGGTATTTTGATATGCTCACCACCTCATTTAATATTATGAGAAAAGGGATGGATAGAGAGCAATATAATAAATTTAGGCAAACGCTTACACCTGCAAGCGGGTTTCAAAGTGCGCAATATCGTTTAATAGAGTTTGCATCAACAGAGTTAATAAACCTTATAGATTATAGGTTTAGAAAAACAATAAATAGAGATACACCTTTTGAGCATGCACTCGACCATTTGTATTGGCAAGCCGCTGGTAAAGATTTTAAAACTGGTAAAAAATCAATTCTTCTTATAAATTTTGAAAATAAATATAAAGAAGAATTTATTACGTTTATGAAAACCTATAACACCAAAAATTTATGGTCTCGATTTAAGGAACTTTATGAATGTGATAAAAAAGATAAAGACCTTGTTAAAGCTATGAGACAATACGATTACACAGTAAATGTTACTTGGGTAATGGCTCACTATAATGCAGCTAAGCATTATATATTGGGTGAAGATGGAGACGGCGAAGCAACAGGAGGAAGTGATTGGCAAAAATATATGCATCCTAAATATCAAAAACGGATATTTTTTCCGGATTTATGGACAGAAAAAGAAATTGAAGAGTGGGGAACAAATATTTAATAGTATTAGCGTTAGCAATAACTTGTATTGCGTGTAAAGAAAATAAACCAGAACCACTAATAGAGGAAGCGTTAGCTGTAGTTGAACAACCTACTGATGTTTATGAATTTGGTTTTAATTTAAACGACTACATCGTTAAAAGAGACACCGTAAAATCAGGAGAAAGTTTTGGGCAAATTTTAGAACGTAACAAAATAGGCTACCCTAAAATATTTCATATTGCAGAAAAAACTAAGGAAACCTACAATATTGCTAGATTTTTTCAACAAGGGAAACCCTATACAATTTTATGTTCTAAAGACTCTTTAGAATTACCCGAAAGTTTTATTTACCAACCGACTAAAGAGGAATATGTCGTCATAAATTTTAAAGATTCTATTCATGCTTTTAAAAGCAAAAAACCTGTTACTTATGTAGAAAAAACAGTTACTGGAGTTATTACAAGTAGCATATCGGAAACGTTAGACGCAAAAGGCGTTAGCGCTGTTTTAACTAATAAACTAGCAGACGAAATTTATGCATGGTCTATAGATTTTAGAAGACTTCAAAAGGGAGACCGCTTTAAAGTAGTTTATACGGATAAATATATAGATGATACTATTTATACTGGAATTGATAAGGTTAAGGCAGCCTATTTTGAGCATAATAAAGAGCCTTTTTATGCATTTGAATTTGAAACAGATTCTGCTAAAGGAATAATTGATTATTTTGATGATAAAGCCAAAAACTTAAGAAGAGCCTTTTTAAAAGCACCTGTAAAATTTAGAGGTATAACGTCAAGATATAATTTAAAACGAAGAATAGCGGTTTACGGTTATAGAGTACGCCCACATAAAGGCACCGATTTTAGAGCTAGTATTGGCACACCTATAATGGCTACTGCCAATGGTACGATTACCAAATCAAGTTACACAAAAGGTAATGGTAATTATGTTAAAATTAGGCATAATGCCACATACGAAACGCAATACCTTCACATGAAAAGTAGAAAAGCGAAAGTAGGAGATTTTGTAAAACAAGGTGATGTAATAGGTTGGGTAGGTATGACTGGTAATACTGGTGGGCCTCACGTATGTTATCGTTTTTGGAAAAATGGTAGACAAGTCGATCCGTTTAAACAGAAATTACCAGAGGCAAAACCCATTTCAGATTCATTAAAAGTAAAATATTTAGACTTCATAAAACCAATAAAAACACAATTAGATGCTATTCAGTTTGATGATGAAGTATTAGAAGAAAAACTGGATGAGAATCTTATCACACTAAGCAAATAACAATTATGGCATTACCAAATATCAACCCTACAACTACTGAAGCTTGGAGGAAATTACAAGCGCACTATAACGACACTAAAAATTTACATATGAAAGAGTTGTTTGCTCAAGATAGTGACCGAGCAAATAAGTTTACCATCAAATGGGACGATTTTTATGTTGATTTTTCAAAAAACAGAATTACTGAAGAAACGATTAATCATTTACTTCAATTAGCCGATGAGGTTAAACTAAAAGAAGCCATTCAATGTCAATTTTCAGGGGAAAAAATAAATCAAACAGAAGGAAGAGCTGTTTTACATACCGCATTGCGCGCGCCAAAAACATCAGCATTTTATGTTGATGGTGTTAACGTAATTCCTGAAGTATACTTAGTAAAACAAAAAATTGAACGTTTTACTAACGACATTGTAAATGGCAATAGAAAAGGCTATACAGGAAAAGCATTTACCGATATTGTAAATATTGGTATTGGAGGCTCAGATTTAGGACCAGCTATGGTTGTTGAGTCACTTCAATATTACAAAAACCATTTAACAACGCATTTTGTAAGCAATGTAGATGGTGATCATGTAAACGAGGTTATAAAAAAACTAAATCCAGAAACCACACTTTTTGTGGTGGTTTCAAAAACATTTACCACACAAGAAACACTTTCTAATGCCAATACAATTAAAGCGTGGTTTTTAAAATCTGCAAGTGAAGCCGAAATAGCAAAACATTTTGTGGCTGTATCTACAAATATTGAAAGTGTAAAACATTTTGGAATTGCAGAAGATAATATTTTCCCTATGTGGGATTGGGTTGGTGGCCGTTTTTCGCTTTGGAGTGCTGTTGGTTTAACCATTAGTTTGGCAGTGGGTTATAACAATTTTAATGCACTTTTATCTGGTGCTAATAAAATGGATGAGCATTTTAAAAATGAAGATTTTAAATCTAACATCCCAGTTATATTAGCACTTATTAGTGTTTGGTATAATAATTTTTTTAAAGCTGAAAGTGAAGCCGTTATTGGTTATTCACAATACCTAAATCAGTTTGCAACCTATTTGCAACAAGGCACTATGGAAAGCAATGGAAAAAGTGTTGACAGAAATAGTAACCCTATAAATTATGAAACAGGAACTTTAATTTGGGGAGAACCAGGAACAAATTCGCAGCATGCATTTTTTCAATTAATACATCAGGGTACAAAATTAATTCCAGCAGATTTTATTGGGTTTGCAAAATCGTTACACGGTAATCAAGACCATCAAGATAAATTAATATCTAATTTTTTAGCACAAACAGAAGCGTTACTAAATGGAAAAACTGAAGACGACGTTGTTTCAGAAGGTACTAAATCAGAAATTATTCCATTTAAAATATTTAAAGGAAATAAACCAACAAATACCATTTTTATAAATAAGCTTTCTCCAGAAAGTTTAGGTAAGCTTATTGCTATGTACGAGCACAAAATATTTGTTCAAGGTATTGTTTGGAATATTTTTAGTTACGATCAGTTTGGTGTGGAGTTAGGGAAGCAATTGGCGAGTAAAATTTTAAAAGAATTTGGAGAAAGTAATATTAGTAATCATGATTCATCTACATTAAACTTATTAAACTATTATAATAATTTAAGATAAAAAATAAGTATTTCGTAAATTTAGTAGTTATAAATTTCATAATTAATAATTTAAAAACATTTAATTGTGAATAAATTTATTAAGCGCGCATAATAAATACCCGTTATTTATGCGTAATTTTGCAGCGACTAATTTCAAATACTTAATCATGAAAAAAACGACTAATTTTTTATTAGTAGCTGTTGTTTTATTATTTACTTCGGTTACTTTGGCACAAAGTACTTTAACAGGTACTATAATCGATGTCGAAATTAATTCGCCACTTCCAGGTGCGAATATTGTTGAAAAAGGGACCACCAATGGCGTGTCTTCAAATTTTGACGGAAAATTTACTTTAACTACACAAGCGTCTTCTGGACAAATTATTATTTCGTATGTGGGTTATAGTGTTATAACTTTATCATTTAATGGTAATGCCGATTTGGGAACTATTAAATTAACCCCAGATAACTCATTAGAAGAAATAGTAATTACTGGCTCTGGAGTTATAGATTTAGCTGAAGATAGAAATACACCTATAGCCGTATCTACTATTAAAGCTACTGAAATTCAAGAAAAAGCAGGGAACTGGGACTTACCAGAAGTACTAAAATCTACACCTTCAGTACAAAATATTAAAGCAGGAGGTTTTGGTGACGGTCAATTATTTTTACGTGGTTTTGATCAATCTAATACTGCATTTATGCTTAATGGTCAACCCATTAATAGTCCAGAAGATGGAAGAATGTTCTGGTCTAACTGGTCTGGAGTTTTAGATGTTGCTAATGCTGTACAGGTGCAACGTGGTTTGGGGTCTTCAAAACTAGCAATTTCTTCGGTTGGAGGTACTGTGAATATAGTAACAAAAACTATAGACAAAAGAAGGGGCGGTTTTGTGCAACAAATGGTAGCAAATGATAATTATACTAAAACAACTGCTTATTATTCTACTGGTGTGAATGATAAAGGATGGTCTTTTTCTGGATTATTTGGGCATTGGCAAGGTGATGGTTATGTAGATTATACAAATGGGCAGGGGCAAACCTATTTCTTTTCTATAGGATACCAGCCAAATGAAAACAATTCATTTAACTTTTTAATTACTGGAGCGCCACAATGGCATGCAGTAGCAGGAAGAGGAAGTATAGGAAGTTTTTTAGATAATGGTAGAAAATATAATAGTGGTGTTTTAACTGGAGTTAATAGCCCTAATAATTTAGAAGGTAGTATTTACCCATTTGGAAGAAATATTTATCATAAGCCAGTGGCTAACTTAAGTTGGGATTTAAAAATAAATGATAAATCGTCTTTGTCATCAATTCTTTATGGGTCAATTGGCCGCGGTGCTTTTGCTTCATTAAGAACAAGTGGTCCTAATAGGGATATAGCAGATTACGCCAGAGGGTCTTTTAACAATCATAACTGGTTCGGTTTAGTTTCTAATTATAATAATGAATTAAGTGAAAATTTAAGCCTTAACGTTGGAATTGATGTTAGAACATACAATGGACTTCACTTTAGAGGTGTAAATGAGTTTATAGGAATTAATTCTTTAGATATTACTAGTGCTCAAAATGGATCTTATACAATTACGGATAGTTTTGGAGGTATAAACCCTTGGAATATGGTATTTAATCCAAATAATTCACATACTGAAAGGTTAACAAGAGATTATGAAGAGGTAATTACTTATTATGGAATGTTTGGGCAGTTAGAATATACTAAAGATGCATTTTCTACATTTTTTCAAGGATCTATTTCTAATCAAGATCATGTAAGAACAGAGTTTTTTACAACTGCCACAGAAGAAGAATCTGATAAGGTTTCTAATTTTGGGTTTAATGTAAAGACAGGAGCTGCTTATGCAATTAATAATAATAACAAAGTATTTGTTAATGCTGGATATTATTCTCGCCAACCTTTCCATAGCGATTTATTTGTAAATGATAGAGGTTCAAATGAATTAATTAATCCAGCAGTAGAAAATCAAGATATAACCGGTTTGGAAGCGGGGTATCAATTTGCAAGTGAAAAAGTTTCATTTAATTTTAATGTGTATCATACAAAATGGGGAAATAGAACACTTATCTCAAATAATGGAGAAGCACAAGGTTCTACAGCGTTTAGATTATTTCAAACTCAAGGTGTAACACAGGTTCATAAAGGTGTAGAGTTAGAAGTATTTACTAGACCCTTAAACAACTTAAAGTTAAACGGATTTATGTCGATGGGAGATTGGAAATTTGATGGAAATGGCTCTAGAAGAACTTTTGACGAAGCTGGAGTTGAAGTCGAATCATTCACAGAAGTAGATTTAGATGGTTTACAAGTAGGAGGTGCTGCACAAGTTACTGCTGGTATTACTGCTGACTATCAAATTTTACCTAGATTTGGAGTTGATGGTACTTGGAATTGGTACAACGATATACATTCTCAAGGAAATGCAACTAAAGATAACCCTCCAATTTCTTTACCAGGATATGATACAGTGGATGCAGGTATGTCATATAAGTGGTTAGTAGGAGAAAACAATGAAAATTCAATACAATTCAGAGTTAATATTAGTAATATTTTTGATGAAGTTTATATTGAATCTCTTAATGGAAATACTGCTGCTTCTGCAAATCCTTCCGATAATTGGAAAGGAGTTAATAGATCAAATACAGGACGTTTTGGTTATGGAAGAACGTGGAACTTTAGTATGCGTTACAATTTCTAAAATAGAATTAAGAAAAACATATTTTAAAACCGTTTCATATTGAAGCGGTTTTTTTTATACTTTAATCATTACATTTGTTACTTTCTATTTATAAAACTAGTATCATGTATAACACCGTTCAAACACTACACTCTTATTGGGCATATATTGTGCTTTTAATATTATTATTAGCAACTGTAAATGCATTGTATAAAACATTTTCAGATAAAGAATATGAAGCTAAAGATTTTAGAATCTCATTATTTACTTTAATTGTATCTCATATACAGTTATTAATAGGGTTGGTGTTATATTTTGTATCACCAAGATTACAATTGTTTAGTGAATCTGGAATGGGAGAAATAATGAAGGATTCAGTAAATAGATTATACCTTGTAGAGCATCCTTTAATTAATATTATTGCTGTTGCTTTAATAACTATAGGGTATTCAAAGCATAAAAAGAAACTTACTTCAGCATCAAAATTAAAAATAATAGCTGTTTTTTACACCATTGCATTGGTGTTATTCTTATCAAGAATTCCTTGGAGTACTTGGATGAGCTGATAAAAAAGAGTACACGAATTATTTCTTAATTTCTTTTATTACGTATGTATAAACAGGAAAATGATCGCTATAGCCACCTGTAAACTGACCATTAGAAAAACTTCTATAAGGATAGCCTTTATATTGCCCGTTTTTATTTATTAAGTACTGCTTGTTAAATATACCAGCTTGATAAAACCTAAATGACGAAAAATCTTTTTCTAGTAGAGGTTTGGTTAGCATAATTTGGTCAAATAAACTCCATGAATCTCTATATGCCGTAGTGCCAAATCCATCTTTAAAATAAGTTTCATAAGGGTTATATATACCTTTAAGACCAACTTTTTTTCTATCTTTTTTTGCTTTTAACACGTTTTTTACGCTATGGTTAGTTGGGTTATCATTTAAATCGCCCATAATAAATACTTTAGCATAGGGGTTTATATTTTGAATTGAGTCTACCAAACGCTTACTTAACTTTGCAGCAGCATTACGTTTAGGTCTGCTTCTAGCTTCTCCCCCTCTTCTAGAAGGCCAGTGATTAACAATAATATGCACCAGTTCTCCTTCTAGTTTACCACTTACAAGCAATTGCCCTCTGGTATAAACGCGCTTACTTGTATAGTCATCATAAATTTTTAACTCATGGTTGCTTGTAGTTATGGGTGTAAATAATTTTTTCTGATATAAAAGGGCAACATCTATCCCTCTAAAATCTGTTGCATCGTAATGTACTATGCCATAATTTTTATGAAACAATAAGGAATCATTAACAACATCTTCCAAAACAGTTTTATTTTCAACTTCGCAAACACCAATAATAGCAGGTGTGTTTTTTGTGAGTTCAAACCCTATATCGGCTATAACTCTAGCTATATTTTTAACCTTCTTTTTATAAACGTTGGCACGATTAGTTTGTATTTCCATAATGGGACTAAATTCGTCGAATTTGGTAGGGTCGTTTATAGTGTCAAATAAATTTTCTAAATTGTAGAAAGCTATAGTATGGATTTTAAACTTTTTTTCTTGAGCAGTTGCAGTTGTAATAATGCCTAAAAATAGTATTGAAAAATAAAGTCTAAGAATATTCATTTTAATAACAAACAAGTTGAGTTCCATTGCTATAATACAAAACCTAAGCCAAAGTTATTCTAAATGAGTTAAAAATTTTATTATCAATGTGTTACTTTTTTTAATAATTTGGTTCTAAATATATATGAAATATATGAAGAAAAGTTTACTCGATAATCAAGATTTATATACTCCGAAACTTTTAATGCTTTTTTCTTTTAAAAGCTTTGTGAGTTTGCTTCGAGGGAGCTTATTGTTTTTTTTATTTGGAGTTTTTTCAGCGTTAAGTGGTTTTGCGCAACAAACAGGTATTAAAGGAAGCGTTAAAGCGTCACTTACTTTCCAGCCTATTAAAGATGTAATAGTTTCTATTGAAAAAACAAGTTTAATTATAAAAACAGATGCTTTAGGAGCATTTCAATTTTATGAAAATGTGCCTTTAGGCGAACAGATTTTAAAAATTTCTAAAGTAGGATATATCACTAAAAGGTATCCAATAATTGTAAATGAAAACCAAACGGTAAATATTACAGACATGACTTTAGAAATGGATACATCTGATACTCAAGATTTGTTTACAATTA
Source organism: uncultured Flaviramulus sp. (assembly GCA_947487155.1). Lineage (GTDB taxonomy): Bacteria > Bacteroidota > Bacteroidia > Flavobacteriales > Flavobacteriaceae > CANLXL01. The sequence continues at coordinate 8,399 of CANKVS010000063.1, read as the reverse complement.
CGCTTACTGATGATGAATTGAACGATGATACAAGTGGCGCAGACAATATTTCTGGTTTATTGGCATCATCACTCGATGTATTTCAGCGTACAGCCGCTTTCGAATTTAGCTCTTCCTTTTTTAGAGTTAGGGGTTTAGACTCTAATAACGGCACCATCTTAATTAATGGAATTGAGATGAATAAAACCTATAACGGAAGACCACAATGGAGTAATTGGGGAGGCATAAACGATGTGCTCAGAAATCAAGAACTAACTATAGGTTTAACGCCATCTAGCTATACTTTTGGTGGTATTTTAGGCGCGACAAATATAAATACAAGAGCATCTCAAGCACGACCAGGAGGACGCATAACATATTCGTCCTCAAACAGAAGTTACTCTAATCGTGTAATGGCAACCTATGCTTCAGGCGTATTAAAAACCAATTGGGCATATACTATTTCTGTGGGTAGGCGTTGGGGTAATGAAGGGTATCAGAACGCTACAAGTTACAATTCTAATTCCTTTTTTACTTCCGTAGAAAAAATAATTAACGCTAAACATAGCTTGAATTTAACAGCGATTTACACACCCAATAGAAGAGGGAAATCGTCTCCAAACACACAAGAAGTATTCAATTTAAAAGATATTAAATACAACGAGTACTGGGGCTGGCAAGATGGCAAAAAACGAAACTCTAGAATTAAAGAGGTGAATGAGCCTATTGTGATGCTAAATCATTATTTAAACGTTACTAATAAAACAACCTTAAATACCAATGTTGGATATCAATTTGGGAGTATAGGCAACAGCCGTTTAGACTATAATGGAAATGATTTAATTAATGGATTTCCTCAAGGAGGAGGTTCAAACCCTAGTCCTACCTACTATCAAAAACTCCCTAGTTATTTTGAAAGAAATTTTCCAAACGACTTACAGTTTGCTTATGGTGCTTTAAATACGTTTCAAAATGATGGTCAAATAGACTGGAACGCTATGTATAGTTCAAATATTAGTAATACCCAAAATGGAGGAAATGCCATTTATGCCTTATATGAAGATAGGGTTGATGACACCCAATTAACGATTAACTCTATTTTAAATTCCGAATTAAACGACCACACCATATTAAATGCCGTGATTAATTATAAAGCTTTAAAATCTGAAAATTTTGCTCAAGTTTTAGACCTTTTGGGAGCATCAACATATTTAGATATTGATGGTTTTACTTCAACTATTAACGAGGCGCAAAACGATTTATTAAACTCCAATAGAGTTGTGGAAGAAGGTGATAAATTCAAATATAATTATACTATTTCGGCAAGTGAATTAGGAGCTTATGCACAGGCACAATTCACGTATAAAAAAATAGATTTTTATGTATCTGGAAGTGTAAAAAGTACACAATACCAAAGAGAAGGCATATATCAAAATGGTGGATTTCCTGATAATTCTTTAGGGAAAGGCGATAAACTATCATTTTTAGGGTTTGGTACAAAAGGTGGTTTTACATATAAATTAACAGGAAAGCATGTGTTTAATATTAATGCAGGTTATATGTCTAGAGCACCTTCAATACAAAACACGTACTCAAACTCTAGAGAAAACCATAATGTAGTTCCAAATATTACTGAAGAAAAAGTAGCATCAATCGATGCTAGTTATGTTTTTAGGTCGCCAATAGTGAAAGCAAAATTAACAGGGTATTATACCAAAATTGCCGATGCTAGCGAAATATCGTTCTTTTTTGCCGATGGTGTTGGTGGTGATAATACCGTATTTGTACAAGAAATATTGCAGGATATAGATAAAAAACATTTTGGTTTAGAGTTTGGTTTAGAAGCGCAAGTAACACCTTCAATTAAACTAAAAGGAGCTGCTGCCGTTGGGCAATTTACGTATAATAACAATCCGAATTTATTTCTTTCTACAGAGCCAGATGATGAATCTGTAGCGGCAGGATTTGTAGATGGGTTTAAAGATTTCGGACAATCAAAATTGAAGAATTATAAGCTAGCTTCTGGCCCCCAAAATGCGTATTCAGTTGGGTTTGAATACCGCGATCCCGATTTTTGGTGGTTTGGTGCCACGGCTAATTTTTTCTCTAACACCTACATAGATGTGAGTCCGTTAACGCGATCGTCTAATTTTACTACCGATTTTGATGGGAATGTATTTAACGATTACGATGAAGATTTAGCAAAAACACTACTTAAGCAAGAGCGTTTTAACGATTATATGTCTATTAATTTAGTTGGCGGGAAATCATGGAAAATAGATCAATATTATGTTGGTTTTTTTGCAAGTGTAAACAATTTGTTAGATGCCGTTTATAAAACTGGTGGTTTTGAGCAAGGTAGAAATGCCAATTATAGAGAGTTAAGAAATGATAAGGCTTTAGATAAACCTGTTTTTGGACCTAAATATTGGTATGGCCGTGGCACTACCTATTTTTTAAATTTAAATGTTAGATTTTAGATTTTAAAATGAATAATCCATCCTGCAAGGTTTTTTAACCTTGTAGGTTTAAATAATAAACCAAACAGCCAATACTTACAAGGTTATAAAACCATGCAGGATAAAGGGTCTGTGAATGCTGAATAAATAGAATTTGTTTATGGTAGCAAGTAGTCGAGAATTATTCTTTTGAGAAGAAGTCTAAATAAAAATTAACGGTTATGAATAAAATAAATAAAAGCATAATAGTATTAGAACTTTTGATTGTGCTATTTGTTATTGCATCTTGTGTGAAAGATGATGATTATAGTGTACCAGATATTTCTATAAATGAACCTAATATTCCGCAAGATAAAATCACAACATTTAAGGCCATTAAATCGCTTTACGAACAAGCAGTAAATGGCGGAAATTCTACTGTTGTAATTGATGATGATGACGATTTGTATATTGAAGGTTACGTAATATCTTCAGATAAATCTGGTAATTTTTTCGAAGAATTAATTATTCAAAATAAAACAGATGCTAGTAATCCCGATAGTGACCCAAGGTTAGGGTTTAAAATAGATATAAATGTGAGTAGTTTATCTGATACCTATCAATTTGGGCAAAAAGTATTTGTTAAAATTAGTGGTTTAACAATAGGAGAAAGCAATGGCGTAATAACTATTGGTAAAGGAGATGCCGTAAGTGTAAAACAAATACAAGCTTCAGAATATAAAGATATAGTAATAAGAAGTAACGAAATAGCAACTATAACACCAAAAATCGCAGAACTATCTGCATTAAATGAATGGGATAAAAACACGTTGATTCAGTTAAATAATATGCAGCTTAATCGATTTGAAGTAGGCTTAACTTATGCTAGCGAATCTTTTGATGAGTTTGACGGACTTCGATTACTTGAAAGTTGCGATTCTGGTATATCAATGATTTTGCAAACTAGTACTTTTGCCGATTTTAAATCGTTAATAGTCCCCCAAGGAAAAGGTACAGTTGTAGGTGTTTTTAGTAGAGATTTTGGTGATGATTTTAATGTATTAATACTTAACAGTACACGCGATATAAATTTAGATGCCAATGAGCGTTGTGACCCCATAGAATTAAGTTGTGGTTTAGCTACAACTGTAGGTTCGGGGAATTTGTTTATGGAAGATTTTGAATCTCAAAAAAATAATAAGCCCATAGTTATTGATGGTTGGACAAATTATATTGAAGCTGGTACAGTTGCGTGGGAAGGGTATTCGTCAACATCATCTAATGCCTCATTGGGGCGTTCGGCTCGGTTTCAACCAGCAAGTTCTGGGGACGATAGTAGCATTGGTTGGTTAATAACACCAGCAATTAATTTAGATACTCAAGAAGGCGAAACATTACGATTTAAAACCTCTAATAGTTTAGCAGATAGTAGCTTTATGGAAGTTCTATATTCGCTTGATTGGGATGGTAACGAAGCTAATATTACTAGTGCAACATGGGGTGTATTGTCTGATGCTTATGTTGTAAAAGATACCGATTCTTTTGTGCCGTGGTTTAATTCTGGAAGTGTAGATTTATCCTGTGCTACAGGAACAATGCATATTGCTTTTAAATATACAGGTAACGGGCAAGATACTTTTGATGGGGTTTATGAACTAGATGATATTAGTGTAGATTATGTAGAGTAGTTTTGTAATGCACTAAAAATGAAAGTCCTAAGGAAAACACTAAATTCGCAAAATGACCGTTTTCGATCAATTTTTCTATTCTATATTTTCGTTTTATAAAAAACGATATAAGCAAAAAGCGAATACCATTGCCTTAGGGTATGTTTCAATACTCCAAATAAGTTTAATATTTCTGTTAGGTTGTTTTTTTGCGGCATTTCTTAATCACATGCATACCAACACCATGTCTAGTAATAAGGCTTGGACGTTGTTTGTTATAATTTCCGTAAGTATTCATTTTAAAAACTGGATACAATACACAGGAAAAAAACGTATGATGATAAATGCTAAAATGGTTAAAAAGAAAACCCCACAAACCAATGTGTTGTTACTTTGGGTTTTACCATTTGCCACACTTGGGTTAGCTTATATTGTGTTTCAAGCTATATAACACTAAGCAACGCACTTTCCGTCATTGCGAAGGACGAAAATATTATCCCAATTCTAGTTATTTTGAATAGGAATTGATATGTTTTACAAGAATAGCTCCCTAAAAGCAAATTCTCAACTTATTTTTAGTAAGGTTTAGCATGATACTTTACACCGCGACCAGAACCAGTTGTTAAAATCAATCCTTCTTTAACCAAGTACTGCAAATCCTTTTTTAAAGTGTTTCTTGAATATTGCGATAAATCTATTACTAAATCTTTAATCTGTATGGTTTTATTTTGGTCAATGTAAATCAATACTTCTTTTTGTCTGTCGTTAGTGCTGCTCTTTAGATTATTATAAGTTTCATATTTTACCTTTAGTTTTTCGGTAAGGTTAATTAAGCAATCTAAAAAAAATACGACCCACCTATCTAATATTTCATCATCTGTACCTCTATGCTTTTGCGTTTCCATAAGTACTCTATAATACATATCCTTTCTATTCTCAATAACATGTTCAAATGATACATATTCGATAAAATTATAGCCCTGTTTTAATAATAAGAATGTAGTTAGTAATCTCGACAATCTACCATTACCATCTTGATAGGGGTGTATCGATAGAAACTCATACACAAAGATTGATGTCATAAGTATTGGATGCAGCTTCTTATCCTCCAATTGCTCATTTGTCCACACAATTAAATCATGCATTTCATTGGCTGTCAAATGTGGCTCTGTGGTTTTAAATATTATTTTCTGCTCTCCATCAGGATAATTAGCTATAACTTGATTTGACAAATTCTTGAATCGCCCTTTATGGCGTTGGTCTTTACTGCTGTACTTTAGTAAAATTGAGTGTAATTGATGCAAATAACGCTCTGAAAGGTCTATATCTTTATAGTGTTCTAATATAAGTTCTAAAGCCTCATAATAGCCTACAACTTCTTGTTCTTCTCGTTTATCCAGTTTACTAACCTTTACAGACTTAAGTAGTTGCTTTACTTCTTCATCTGTCAATGTAGCTCCCTCAATTCTTGTTGACGAACCTATACTTTCAATAGTCGCAATATCACGAAGTTCGTTCAAATATCGCTTCTCTTTATTTTCAATGAGTTCCCACCCTCCTTTGAATGAATCTACAAGACTTAACTTCTGTATAATGTCTTGAAAGATTGTTGGTTGAAATGCTATTTTTTTAGATATATCCATTTTTTATCCAATTGTATCCATTTACAAATATATGCAAATATCTTTTTAGAGATATCCAAAAGCTATCCAATTATATTCAATTACCATAATGTATAAACTGATTCGCCATATCAATAAGGTTTTTCAATCACGATTATTTTGTATTTGGCCATAGGTATTTACCATTAAATATAGATCTTAAAGAACAATTTAAGTACATCAATCTTGGTGGTTGGATTTAGTATTATACCCATGGCGTTTTTGATGGGAAGTATTTGGAATTGAAAACATTTAACTCATAAAGCACTAAATTTTAAACCTTTTTTTAAGCTTTGGGTCTAACATAAAATCACTTTTTATGAATACACCCCAAACAATAGCTTTATTCCTTTTTACTATATTATTAATTTCTTGTAGTAATAACGAAAGTGTTAATACAGAAAATGACAGTAATTCCCCACCTCAAAACACCCCTAATATCCTATTAATAATTGCAGACGATATGGGTTTAGATGCAACCCCAGGTTACACTATTGGCAATATAAAACCTAATATGCCTACGCTTGAAAGTTTAATAAATTCTGGACTTAAATTTAACAACCTATGGTCTTACCCTATTTGCACACCAACACGAGGAAGTATATTAACAGGAAAATACGGGTTTAGAACTAATGTTTTAAATGTAGATGATGTCATGCCTATTTCGGAAACTTCAATTCAAAAACACTTAGATAATACTGCTTCTAGATATAATCATGCCGTAATTGGTAAATGGCATTTATCTAAAAATGAAAGTCATCCAACAAACATGGGCATTAATTACTATAGCGGTAGTTTAGGTGGTGGTGTGCAATCGTTCTGGAACTGGAATTTAACAGAAAACGAGCAAACAACAACATCTACAGCATATACAACGACAAAATTTACAGATTTGGCTATCGATTGGATAGGTGCTCAAACCCAACCTTGGTTTTTATGGTTGGCTTATAATGCGCCACACACACCTTTTCATTTACCTCCTAGCAATTTGCATTATCAAGGAAATTTACCTTCAGACGATGCCAGTATTAGTGCCAATCCTTTGCCTTATTATTTAGCCATGATTGAAGCTATGGATGCCGAAATGGGGCGACTTATTAACTCTATGAGCGACAACGAAAAAGCAAATACCATTATTATTTTTATTGGCGATAATGGTACGCCTAATAGAGTTGCTCAAGAGTATGAAAACTCTCGTGCGAAAGGATCTGTTTATCAAGGTGGTGTTAATGTGCCTATGATTGTTTCAGGAAAAAATGTAACCCGTATAAATGACACCGAAAATGCTTTAATAAACACAACCGATTTGTTCGCTACCATAGCAGATATAGCAGGTACTGGTACGATTGAGATTAACGATAGCATAAGTTTTAAAAGATTATTATCTGATTCAAATGCAGATAAAAGAGATTATGTTTATACTGAAATTGGATACGATTCTGGAAATTCAGATTATACTATTAGAAATGCTACACATAAGTATATTTACTTTGAAGATGGTACCGAAGCTTTATATGATTTAAACGATAATCCATTAGAAAACCCTAACTTATTAGACGCTTCGCAGCTTCCTTTAAGTAATGAAAATAGAGCTATTAAAGATGATTTAACCAATAGATTAAATCAAATAAGAAACTAGTTTAGTGTCTCGCTGTACATTTAATCTTTTAAAGCATATTTAATTCATTTAATGCCTTTATCTTTACAAACATGGAAGATATTTACCTCTATTTAATAATTTTTGGAGTAGGGATTGTAGTAGGAATTATAAATACCATTGCAGGAGGGGGTTCATTATTAACATTACCAGTACTTATTTTTTGTGGCCTACCTTCCAGTGTCGCTAATGGTACTAACAGAATAGGTATTGTCTTTCAAACGGCTATGGCTACTGCTGGTTTTAAAAGTAAAGGCGTTTCTACATTTCCATTTAATATATATTTAGGTATTTCTGCCATATTTGGAGCCATTATAGGTGCTAATATTGCAATTGATATTAAAGGCGAAACTTTTAATAAGGTTCTTGCTATAATTATGATAATTGTAGTGCTTTTAATTCTATTTAAGCCAAAACTAAAGACTATTGATTTACAAGAACGACTTACAGGAAAACACTTGTGGGTTGGTATAATTGCTTTTTTCTTTTTTGGAATTTATGGCGGATTTATAAATGCAGGCTTAGGGTTTATTATTATTCTCTTTTTACACTTTGTTCATAAAATGAATTTAATTAGGGTTAATGCCACTAAAGTTGTAGTCGTATTTATTTATACACTTTCAGCCCTTGCTGTTTTTGTTATAAACGATAAAGTAGATTGGAAAATTGGATTAATTTTAGCTTTAGGAAACGGTATTGGGGCTTGGTTTGGAAGTCGATTTTCTATTAAAAAAGGAGAAGGTTTTATAAAATCCTTTTTAGTAGTAATGATTATGCTAATGTCTATTAAGCTGTGGTTTTTTTAATTAGCAAATGCATTAAATACTAAAATGAGAACGGTTCTTAGTTTTATTTTCTATGTGAAAATGAAATTATATAGTTGAATCAAAATAAAATATCATAGTATATGCAGACCTGTCATCAGGTTTTTAAAACATAAGTGTTCGGAAGACACAAGTTCAATGACATATTTCCATAAATTAGTATAATAATTGAA
>CANKVS010000062.1 GCA_947487155.1 uncultured Flaviramulus sp. | reverse complement strand
ATTTCACAAAATTAACTCGTGAAATCTCTTATATGAAGCTCTCTTTTTGAAAAGAGACTTACTTTTTCAGTAGCCTCTTTTTAAGCCTCTTTTTATTTAAACCAATTATTAGTAAATTTACATGCTATAAATAGCTCTCATATCTTAACTAAAAAAGTCATGATGATTTACCCCAGAATCATAAATAGCTTAATTATAGTTTTAATACTTTTCTGTATTCCTGCCTGTGCATCAAAAAAAAATCTTCCAGAAGATAATGAAGGCTTTGAATCTAACCCAAAACTCATCTTTCTTAATTATACCATTTCAGAAAGTAAAAATGGTAAAAAGTCAATTCAATTTATAAACAAAATAATTGCAGATGGTAAGCTAAAAAAAAGTAACAATAAATATATTAAAAAAGGTATCTCTGGTGATTTAGAATGTAATCAACTTGATAAAAATTCGAACATCATTCAAGGTGTCATTGTAAAGAACCCTTTAAAAAAAACTATAGAATCTCTTAATGATTCATTGAGTTTTCAAACAAAACAAATTACACTCTCTAATACACCGTTTACTTTAAAGTTAAAATTAAACCCCAATACAAAGTATATTGCTATTAATGAAATTACCAAACCCCAAGAGACTACAAAAACACTAATTAAAACCAAACTTAACTAATTAATGTTCAAACATTTATTATACATATTTTTATTTATTAATATTCACACAATAACTGCTCAAGTTTTTGATGTAGAATCTATTAAACCTGGTGATATTGATAAAAGAATAAATATTGTTATTTTAAGTGAGGGGTACCAATCTAGCGAACTTGATAAGTTTATTACTGATGCAACGAGCTTTAAAAATGCCTTGTTTAATCAATCTCCATTCTTAGAATATGCCAATTATTTTAATATCTATGCTATAAAAGTGCCTTCTAACGATAGTGGTGCAGATCATCCAGCAACAGCTACCGATATAGACGACTCTGGAGCCACACCTGTTTTTGTAGACACTTATTTTAATGCTACCTACGATTCTTTTGGTACACATAGATTATTATTTTACGAAATAGACGGAAACAACGCCAACAATACACAATTAAAAATAAACACTGTATTAGCTAATAACTTTCCTGCTTACGATCAGGCTTTAATTTTAGTTAATTCATTAGAATTTGGAGGTAGTGGCGGTGAATTCCCCGTGTCCTACACAGGGCCTTGGGGTAATGATGTTGCTATTCATGAAATAGGTCATTCCTTATTTAATTTAATAGACGAATATTATCCTATTGATGATGCATTAGCTGTTGAAGGTATTAATATGACTCAAGAAACAGATCCTAATTTAGTAAAATGGAAAAATTGGATAGGAACTAATGATGTAGGTATTTATCAACATGAAGATGATACTGGTACACCAAGACCATGGTATAGACCTCATCAATCTTGTAAAATGCGACAAATAAATTGGGGGTTCTGCTCGGTTTGTAAAGAAGGTATTATTGAAAAAATACATGATTTAGTATCGCCTATTGATTCGTTTACACCAACTTCAACATCGATTGATGCAACGGCATTTCCAATCAATTTTCAGCTAAATTTAATTAACCCAACCACGAATTCTTTAAAAAGTGAGTGGACCTTAAACACTGCTAATTTTGCTACTGATGTAGATAATGTGTCTGTTTTAGAAACCAATTTAAATTTAGGTTTAAATAATTTAACCGTTGCAGTTACAGACGACACAAGTCTATTAAGAGTTAATAATCATGAGACACTGCATGTTTACACGGTAACTTGGAGCATTACAAAATCTACTTTAGGCATCGACAACATTATTGTTGAAGAAAACAAATTAAATATTACGGTTTACCCTAACCCAAGTAACGCCATAGTTAACTTAAAATTAGAAAGTAATAATGATACGAGCTTAAGAGTAGACATTATTGGAATAGACGGAAAAAAAGTAAAAACAACCTTTATTTCTAATTATGAAACAAAAAAAGTTGATATTAGTAATTTAAGTACAGGGATTTACATTTCTAACTTCTACGCTAATAACACGCTTGTTGCTAGTAAAAAATTAGTAAAAAACTAGTTTACTTTTTTGGTGGATATGCTGTTAATACCTTTTCTATAATTGCACTAATTTGTGCTTCACGTTTTTCAACGGCGGCATTTGGTTTAAAACTATATTCTCCTACCGCTTGCCAAAAAAGTTGTTTTGCATTTTCATCAACAAAATCAATAATTATTTGACGATTTATTCCCGCCTGTCCAATTGGGATTCCTATTGAAACCCCTCCACCTACACTTCTGCCACCACCACCTAAACCAACACCAACTGTATTGCGTTGTGCTGCTTGAATGTCGCTACTTTTAATATCTATAAAAAAATCTGGAGTGTTTGATAAGCTAAACCCCTTAGCTTTCATTTGTAAATCTAAAACATCTAAAAAACGTCTGGTATCTAAATCGCTTAAACCTGTTTTCATATCGCTATAATAGTTATAGGTTCTGTATTGGGTGAAATTGGTGGTTTTATCGAAATCGTAATTCACACGAATTGGAGCGCACGATGTAATAAGTAATACTAAAATTATAATTTTAAAATTCTTCATAGTTTTCTTTTTCTATAAAGTTAAATAAAAAAAGATTCTATAAAACTTAAGCAAAAAGTTTAACACATAAAATAACTATTCTTCAGTTTTTTTTATCAATAGATTTTGTTAAAGCAGAAGAGATTATACCTGTGGGTATAGCTACAATGCCTAAACCAATCATAAGTATAAAAAAAGTAAACACTTTCCCGCCAACAGTTATTGGGTATACATCACCATACCCAACAGTTGTTAATGTTATAATTGCCCACCATAAACTATCAAAAATTGAAGAAAAATGCTCTGGTTGTGCTTGATTTTCAAAATAATAAATCCCAACCGCAGAAAAATATATTAAAATAAGTGTAATAAAAATAAATAAGAAAATTTCTTCTTTAGCCGATTTTATAGCTCTAGTAAAATGGTTCATAGCCTTATTATAGCGTACCAATTTTAAAATTCTGAATAGCCTTAAAAACCGTAATGCTCTTAAAGACCTTAGGTCTATTCCGAATGACAAATAAAATGGAAGTATGGCCAGCAAGTCTATAATACCAAAGAAACTGAATATAAATTTTGGCTTACTATCTGCAACATAAATTCTTAAAATATATTCTACTGAAAATATAATAACGCTAAACCATTCGATGGATTGAAGGATCGTTCTGATTTCTGGTTTTAAATTTGGAATAGTTTCAATAGAAAAAGTAACAACCGATAAAAGAATTAATGCTTGAATAAAAAAAGCAAAATATCTGCTTAATTTATTATCATTGATTTCTACGATACTTTTAATACGTTTTTTCATCTTAATCTTTTGTTATTGAACTCATTGTAAAAAAACAAAAAAATCAAGACATAACACAAAGTGGTTCAATGAAATATTAATTATTCAGCATTTTCCACAATGTATCTTTAAGCTCGGTAATTCCTTGTTGAGCTACTGAAGATATAAACATATAGGGAATTGGAAGTTCGTTATCTAACTCTATTTTAAGTTCTGCTTTTAACTCATCATCTAGCATATCGCATTTTGAAATGGCTACGATACGTTCTTTATCTAACATCTCTGGATTATATCGACGAAGCTCATCAAGTAAAATATCGTATTGTTTTTTAATATCTTCAGCATCTGCTGGAATTAAAAATAATAAAATAGAATTTCGTTCTATATGACGTAAAAAGTAATGTCCAAGACCTTTTCCTTCTGCTGCACCTTCAATAATCCCAGGAATATCTGCCATTACAAAGGTTTGAAAATCGCGATACTCAACAATACCTAAATTAGGTTTTAAAGTTGTAAACTCATAATCGGCAATTTTTGGTTTTGCAGAAGTTACCACAGATAATAAAGTTGATTTTCCTGCATTAGGGAAACCTACCAAACCAACATCGGCAAGTACTTTTAACTCTAAAGTTATATAACGTTCTTCTAACGGAAGTCCTGGTTGTGCATAACGTGGTGTTTGATTAGTTGACGATTTAAAATGCCAGTTTCCAAGCCCGCCTTTACCGCCTTTAACAATAATTTGTTCTTCTCCGTCTTCAGTTATTTCTAAAATAATAGCGTTGGTTTCAGTATCTCTAACCACGGTTCCTAAAGGCACATCAACATACATATCTTCGCCATCTTCTCCAGAGCTTCTGCTTTTACTGCCATGACCACCATGACCTGCGCGAGTGTGCCTTTTAAATTTTAAGTGTAAAAGTGTCCACAAATTAGAGTTTCCTCTTAAAATAACATGACCTCCGCGACCACCATCACCACCGTCTGGACCACCTTTAGTAATGTATTTTTCGCGATGTAAATGCACAGAACCTTTACCTCCGTTACCAGAAGCTACGTACATTTTTACATAATCAACAAAATTTCCTTCAGTCATAAATCAAGTTAAAAGTTATGAGTTAAAAGTTAAAAGTTTTTTCTCTTTCCTTTTAATCTTATTGTTTTCCGCGAAAGCGAAAATTTGCTATTTTTTTAATCGTTTGGGTCTACCAATTATAAAATACAATATCGGTCCAAAAAACGGTAAAAACAGCGCAACTAAGACCCAAATAATTTTATCATTATCCTTAAAATCGTTTTTCAGAATACTTATTAGTGCTAAAACTGGTAAAAGCAATGATATTAATACTATAAATACTAATATAAGTTGTATTATTCCAATCGATAAACTAATTGATAAACCTCTCATTGAGCATGTTTATAGTTTATCAATAACACTACTCAATCTTACCGTAATATCCTCAATACTACCAACACCATCAACACCAAAGTATTTATTTTGTGCAGAATAATAGTCTTTTAAAATAGCTGTTTTATCGTAGTATTCTGTTATTCTATTTCTAATAATAGATTCATCGGCATCATCTGCTCTTCCGCTAGTTTTGCCTCGCTCAAGTAAACGCTTTACCAAAACTTCGTCTTCAACTTCTAAAGCAACCATGGCATTTATTTGAGAATCTTTACTTTGCATTAATGTATCTAAAGCATCAGCTTGTGCATTTGTTCGTGGAAAACCATCAAAAATAAAACCGTTAGCATCGGCATTTTTTTCAACTTCGGCATTTAACATATCTATGGTTACTTTATCTGGAACCAATTCGCCTTTATCCATATACGATTTTGCCAACATGCCTAAAGCGGTTTCGTTTTTAATATTAAATCTAAAAACATCGCCTGTAGAAATATGTACCAAATTATACTTCTCTTTTAAAAATTCTGCTTGTGTTCCTTTCCCTGCTCCTGGAGGGCCAAATAGCACTAAATTTGTCATGTGTTGTGTTTCTTTTATTTGATATACTTCTGGTATGTCTCTTCCTAACCCGTCATAATCAAGTCCGTAACCTACTATGAATTTATTAGGAATTTCTATACCAACATAATGTAATTTATAATCTTTTTTATAAGCTTCAGGTTTGTGAAATAATGTCGCAATTTTAAGCGTTTTTACATTTTCATTATTAAAAATCCTGTGTATTTCTGCCAATGTATTACCAGTATCGATAATATCTTCTATAATAATAACCGTTCTTCCAGATAAATCTTGCGTAAGCCCTATAAGCCTTTGAATATCTTCGGTAGACTTAACCCCTTCGTAAGATGCTAACTTTATAAAAGTAACTTCGCAGGGTTTAGGATACTTTTTCACAAAATCGCTAACTACCATAAACGAGCCGTTTAAAACACCAATAAACACAGGGATTTCGTCTCCTATATCGTTGGAAATCTCTGTAACCAATCGTGCTATAGCTTCATCTATCTCTTTTGCAGAAATAAACGGTTTAAAATATGTATCGTGTAGCTTTATCACGGTTATTAATTTTGAAAGATGCAAAGATAACCAATAGATTAACGTTCCGATAGCTATCGGGATGATTTTTTAATTTATGATTTAAGTACTAATTGATTTTTAAATGTATTTTTGCATATCCTGAATTTTTTATCAGTAAACATATTATAATGAATTACTTTTCTTCAAATTTTAAACTTGGTATTCTTGGTGGCGGTCAATTAGGAAAAATGCTTCTTAACAACACACGAAAATTCGATATCTATACATGTGTTTTAGATGCTAGTAATGAGGCGCCTTGCAAAATTGCAAGTAACGAATTTCATCTTGGAGATTTAATGGATTACGATGCTGTTTATAATTTTGGAAAGCAAGTGGATGTGCTTACTATTGAAATTGAAAATATTAATGTTGATGCTTTAGAAGCTCTTGAAAAAGAAGGTGTAAAGGTTTTTCCTGCATCAAAAACATTACGTACTATTCAAAATAAAGCCACACAAAAACTGTTTTATACAGATAATAATATACCAACAGCTCCTTTTTCTCGTTTTGCTTATACTTCAGAGATTAAAGAGGCTATTAGTCATGGTGGATTAACTTTACCTTTTGTTTGGAAATGCGCTCAGTTTGGATACGACGGAACTGGTGTGAAAATTGTTCGGTCTCTTTCAGACTTAGAAGGTTTACCAAATGTAGAATGTATTGCAGAATCGTTAATTCCTTTTAAAAATGAGTTAGCGGTTATTGTTGTTAGAAATGAAGCTGGAGAAGTTAAAACATTTCCTGTTGTAGAAATGGAGTTTCATCCTGAAGCTAATCAAGTAGAGTATGTTATTTGTCCAGCAAGAATAGATAATGAGATGGTTAAAAAAGCTAATACTATAGCACTTAAAACATCTCAAGCTTTTAATCATGTAGGACTTTTAGCTGTTGAAATGTTTCAAACTAAAGATGATGATATTTTAGTTAATGAAGTAGCACCAAGGCCACATAATTCGGGACATCAAACCATCGAATCGAGTTATACATCACAATTTGAACAACACATTAGAGCCATTTTAAATTTACCTTTAGGGCAAACAGATAGTAAAGTTGGTGGCGTTATGGTAAATTTAGTTGGAGAAGAAGGTTACACTGGTAATGTTGTTTATAAAAACATTGATACCATTATGAAAATGGATGGTGTTACGCCTCATATTTATGGCAAAAAACAAACGCGTCCGTTTAGAAAAATGGGACATGTAACTATTGTTAATAAAGATTTAAGTAAAGCTAGACAAATAGCTGAAGACGTTAAAAAAACGATTAAAGTAATAAGCGAATAAATCGCAATAATCAAATCCCAAAAACCAATCAGTTGGAATTTGGAATTTATAATTTGGAATTCATGAATAAAGTAGGAGTAATTATGGGAAGTAAAAGCGATCTTCCTGTTATGCAAGATGCTATAGACATCTTAAAAGGTTTCGATATAGCCGTTGAAGTCGATATTGTTTCGGCACACAGAACACCCGAAAAATTATTCGATTATGGTAAGCACGCACATACCAGAGGTTTCTCGGTTGTTATTGCTGGTGCTGGTGGTGCAGCTCATTTACCAGGAATGATTGCATCCTTATCTCCGCTTCCTGTTATTGGTGTTCCTGTAAAAAGTAGCAATTCTATAGATGGGTGGGATTCTGTACTTTCTATTCTTCAAATGCCTGGAGGTGTACCTGTTGCAACGGTTGCTTTAAATGGCGCAAAAAATGCAGGTATTTTAGCGGCTCAAATTATTGGCTCTAGCGATACTTGTGTGCTGGATAAAATTATTGCTTATAAAGAAGGTTTAAAAATTAAAGTAAACGAATCTGCTAAAAATTTAAACTAAAAAAGCTCCAAACATCGTTCGAAGCTTTTTGTACTATTAATATTTTGAATTAGTCACTCCAAAATCATTATGTTGCAAAAATATAAAATATTTACTATGCATACATAATAAATTTGATTTTTTAACACTTTTACCTACAATGACACAAAACATTTTGCTAAAACCTTTTAATTCTGAATATAATTCAGCTCCTTTTTCAAAAATTGATAATAAAGACTTTCTTCCTGCCTTTAAAGAAACCATTAAAAGTGCTAAAGCTGAAATAGACACAATTATTAATAATTCTGAAAAACCAACGTTTAAAAATACTATTGAAGCATTAGATTTTTCTGGTGAACAATTAGACAGGGTTTCAAGTATCTTTTTTAACTTAAACTCTGCTGAAACTAACGAAGATATTCAGAAAATTGCTCAAGAAGTGTCGCCTTTATTATCAGAATTTAGTAACGACATCACTTTAAATGAGCAACTATTTAAACGTGTAAAAGCTGTTTATGAGCTAAAAAATGAATTAAACTTAACAACCGAACAACAAACATTATTAGATAAAAAATACAAGAGTTTTTCTAGAAATGGTGCCAATTTATCTAAAGAAAAGAAAGAAAAACTACGAGATATTGACAAAAAATTAAGTCGGTTAAAATTAAAATTTGGTGAGAATGTATTGGCAGAAACCAATGCTTTTGAAATGCTAATTACTAATGAAAAAGATTTATCGGGTTTACCAGATGGCGCTAAAGAAGCAGCACTTCAACTCGCACAATCAAAAAACAAAAAAGGTTGGTTATTTACATTAGATTATCCCAGCTATATTCCGTTTGTTACCTATGCAGATAACAGATCGTTAAGAAAAAAAATAACATTAGCAGCTGGAGCAAAAGCTTTTAAAGGTGATGCTTTAGATAACCAAGAGCATGTTTTACAAATTGTAAAATTAAGACACGAAAGAGCTAATCTTTTAGGGTATAAAACCCATGCTCATTTTATTCTTGAAGAACGTATGGCAAAAACTCCAGAAACCGTTAATAATTTTCTAAACGACCTTTTAGAGAAAGCGAAACCTGCAGCCGAAAATGAATTTAAAAGCCTTGAAAATTTCGCAAAACAACTAGACAATATAGATCGTTTAGAAAAATGGGATTCTGCATATTATTCCGAAAAATTAAAACAAGATTTATTTAGTTTAGATGATGAGTTATTGAAACCCTATTTTAAATTAGAAAACGTTATTAATGGTGCTTTTACAGTCGCTAATAAATTATTCGATTTAAATTTTGAAGAAATTAATACTATCGACAAATATCATGACGATGTTTTAACCTATAAAGTTACTGATAATACTGGCGAATTAGTTTCCATTTTTTATGCCGATTTCTTTCCAAGAGCAGGAAAACGTAACGGTGCGTGGATGACGTCTTTTAAGCCTCAGTCCATTAAAAATGGAATAAATGAAAGACCTCATGTTTCAATCGTTTGTAACTTCACTAAGCCAACTCAAAGTAAACCTTCACTTTTAACATTTAATGAGGTTACAACATTATTTCATGAATTTGGTCATGCATTACACGGTATGTTGGCAAATACCACCTACCCTAGTTTATCTGGCACAAGTGTGTATTGGGATTTTGTAGAATTACCAAGTCAGGTTTTAGAAAACTGGTGTTACGAAAAAGAAGCTTTAGAATTATTTGCCACACATTATAAAACTGGTGAAGTCATCCCAATGGATTTAGTAGACAAAATTAAAGCCTCTGCTACTTTTCATGAAGGGATGCAAACTTTACGTCAAATAAGTTTTGGATTGTTAGATATGAGTTGGCACGCTAATGAGTCTTCAGAAAAAATACAATCTGTTAAATTTCATGAAGTTGAAGCTTTTAAAAGTACCCAGCTTTTCCCTGAAGTTGCCGAAAATTGTATGAGTACTGCATTTTCACATATATTTCAAGGGGGTTACAGTTCGGGCTATTATAGTTATAAGTGGGCAGAAGTATTAGATGCCGATGCATTCGATTATTTTAAAGAAGCTGGTATTTTTAATAAAAACGTTGCAACCAAATTTAAAGATAACGTTCTTAGTAAAGGTGGTACTGAAAACCCAATGATACTTTATAAACAATTTAGAGGTCAAGAACCAAAACCTGAAGCATTACTTAAACGCGCTGGGTTAATAAAATAAGTTACTGCGTTAAACGTTTAGTTGTTTATGAGGTTTTTTAAACTTTTTGGGCATCTATTAATCATTTTAATTTTAACGGTATTAACGCAAGTTGGCGGAATCGTATGGATTATTGCTCTTTGGTCTTCATATAAATTTAAAAAGCGGAAACGTTATTTGTTTCCGCTTTTATATTTAACATTCAACGTTATTGTAATTCCTCCAATTGCTAAAGTTTTTGGAAGAGAAAAACTACCTATATTTACTAAAACTCTTAAACCTAGAAATTTAATATATCCCTTATTATTTAGAAATTATGCCACACCAGAGTTAAAAACATTATTAGTTAACGCATCCAATCAATTACAAAAATCTAACATAACTATCAGCTATCTCGATGCTAATTTTCCGTTTATAAATGGTTTTCCTTTACTACCTCACTTGAGTCATAATGATGGAAAAAAGATTGATATAGCGTTTATGTATATGGATAAAATGGGGAATTCTACAAATAAGAAACCTTCAGTTTCTGGTTATGGTATTTATGCTAGTTCCAAAAATAAAACAACTAACGTGTGCTTAAGTAATGGGTATTGGCAATACGATTTCACAAAGCACCTCACTTTTGGGCACTTTAACAACTTAGAATTCGATAAAGAACGAACAAAAAGTTTAATTACAAAATTGCTTAATTCAAAATTAACAGAAAAGCTATTTATTGAACCTTACTTAAAGGAATCTTTACACCTCAACAATGAATCTAAAATTAGGTTTCACGGTTGTAAAGCTGTACGTCATGATGATCATATTCACTTGCAAATAAAATAAACTTTCAATAATTATTGAAAGTTTAAAAATATTTATATCTTTGTATCATGAAATATCAAGAAGCAAAAGAAAAATTTATAAGTACTTGGGGAAGTTTAGGTACACTTTGGGGTATTAATAAAGCCATGGCACAAATACAATCGCTTCTTTTTATCTCTACAAAACCATTGTCTATGGAAGAGATTATGGACGAACTTAAAATTTCTCGTGGCAACACAAGCATGAATTTACGCCAGTTAATGGATTGGGGAATTGTAACTAAAGAATTAATTCCTGGCGAACGCAAAGAGTTTTTCACTACTGAAAAAGATGTACAAGAATTGGCTAGACACGTTGCAAAAGAGCGTAGTCGTAGAGAAATAAAACCTGTTATTAAAATATTAAAAGATGTAAGTTCTATTGAAGATGATGGCACCGAAAAAACCAAAGAGTTGATTAAACAAACCAAAGCACTGCACGATTTGGCAGAAACAGCTAATGTCATGCTTAACAAAGTTGTAACCCAAGAACAAAACTGGTTAACCAAATCTTTAATAAAACTCATTAAATAAAAAAATTTATATTGTAGTTTCAATTATTTCTGAAAGTTTAAAACATACAAAATGAATATACAAATACCAAATTGGTTAATCATTCTTGGGGGATGCGGACAAATATTTACCGCTTTAATTTATCCATACATAAGGCATCATGTTTTTGATTGGTATAACGATGTAAAGCAATTAAAACCTTTAAATCAAGAAATAGCAAAAACATATGGCAGATATATTCAAGGATTAAACTTTTCGTTTGGGTTAATAGCCATTATAATTCCTGAAGAACTAAAAAATCATTCAAAATTAGCTATTGCATTAACAGGTTTAATAGCAGCATATTGGGTAGGTAAAGTTGCTACTCAAATAGCATATTACCCAATGTACAACATACCTAAAAATCGTCTTTTTAAAATTGGAAGTTATGGTATGAACTTCTTATTTACACTATTTGCTATAGTATATACGCTATTGGTTATTACAAATATTTTTAAACTATAAAATCTAAAAAAAATGAAGACATCAAATATATTTATGACAGGAAATTGGGAAGATTTAATAGTATCAACATTCGAAATTGATAAAAACATTCTTGAGCCTTTCCTACCAAGAGATACTGAAATAGATTTTTTTAAAGGAAAAGCCTTAATGAGTATGGTGGCGTTTACGTTTTCTAAAGTAAAATTCTTTGGTGTAAAAATTCCATTTCATCAAAAATTTGGTCAAATAAATTTCCGCTTCTACGTTAAATCAAAAATTGATGGCACAAAAGGTGTTGTTTTTATAAAAGAATTTGCTCCAAGACCTCTTATAGCATCAATTGCCAATTTATTTTATAACGAACCTTATTTCTACAAAAAAATAGGCTTAAATAAAACAACTAATAGCGAAGAATCGACAATAACTTATACGTACAAAAACTTAAAAATTCAAGCAAAGAGTGAGCAAAAAACACATAAATTAAAGCAAAAATCTATAGAGCATTTTGTTATAGACAGATATATTGCATTTATAAAATCTTACAATAAAAAAACAATTCAATATAAAATAAACCATAGGACATGGGACTTATACAATACAAAATTTATAAATATCGATGAGTCAATTTTAAACTTGCTTCCAAGTAAGTTTAAAAATGCAACACATATTTTTTCTTGTTTTGTAGATGGTTCTCATGTAACTGTTGAAAAAGGTATTTCGCAAACCAAAATGCATCAAAATTCAATTAAACAAGCTGCCTTTTATCATTAAAAACCTCTAAATCTAAAATCTTGAATTTCAAAAAAGAATAATTAAATAATTTACCTTATTTTTGAATTTCAAAAAAAACAATTTTACTGATAATGCCCAACCATCAAATTAATCCTAATAAGTGGATCGATTTATACTCCGATTACTTATTTAACTATACCATTACTCGTGTAAGCGACAGAGAGATTGCCCAAGATTTGGTACAAGATTCTTTTTTGGCTGGATTAAAATCAATGAAGAATTTTAAAGGAGAAGCTAGCGAACGTACGTGGCTAATTTCAATTTTAAAACGAAAAATTATTGATCATTATCGTAAAATTAACTCTAATAAGGGAAAGGCTGAAGTTAGAATAAGTTACAATAACGACACTGAAACTGAAGGTGATTGGCTAGAAGAACGTGTTGCTGACCCCTATGATAAAACAGCTGAGGACACTTTACAGAACAGTGAACTTAGTGATGCCATTCATAACTGTTTGGGCAAATTACCAAAAAAACAAGCCAATGTTTTTAAAATGAAAACTATTCAGAATTTTGAAACAGAAGTAATTTGTAATGAACTAAATATTACACCGTCTAACCTTTGGGTAATCATTCACAGAGCTCGTACAGCTATGGCAGATTGCTTAAAAGAAAATTGGTTTTAATTATGAGTAGTAAAATAAAGGTTTTAATTCCTTGCGATGAAGCAAATCATGTTTGCGATAAAACACAATATAAAGATGCTAGTTTATGGGAAAAAATAAAACTAAACATACATTTAATTTATTGTAAAGCCTGTAGACAGTACACAAAAAGTAATACAAAACTTACTAAGACTATGAACAAATCTCAAGTAAAGTGTATGGATGCTTCTGCAAAAGAAACCTTAAAAGAAAACTTTGAAAAAGTTTTAAACGATAAGTAAACTTACCTAGGAGCATTATATCTTCTTTCTCTATATAGAATAATCTTAGGGCTAACTAAGTATTTATAGTATGACTAACAGCCATAAAATAGGTAATCCTTCTACCCAAAACGAACTATAATAATAGTTTTGTTCAATTTTAGAAAATACTAAAAGTAGTAGTGTTACTACCAGTATAAAAACTAAAGAGAACACGCCTACTACATACATCTCGTTTTTAAAAAATTCTAAAAATAAAAAAACAACCAACAACAAAACACCTATTATTTTTGTTGGCTTTACTCCTATTTTTTGAGGGATTGTAGAAAGCTTCAAACTATCGTATTGCAAATCTCTAATTTCAAAAGGCAACATTAAAACAATTATAAAAACATAACGCTGAATCCCTGTTAAAATAACATCCCAATTTATATAAAAATCATTATTTATAATAGGTAAAAAAACGGTAACACCACTCCAAACAAGTGCTATTAAATAAATTTTAAGTCCGCCAATACTACGTAAATTTTGTTGCTTATCTAAAAAGAATCGTTTTGGTAAAAACGGAACCGCATATAAGAATGTAATAACTCCAAAACCTGCAATATAAAACAAGGTTGTTTGCTCTAATTGTAATGCAAAAAAACATAGCAATAAGAAGCTTAAAAAGGAACATATTTGAATAGCTTTTAGCCTACTTGCTAGCCTTCTATGGTGAAATTTTGCAATCCCAAAATATTTCACAAAATTATAGCCTGTAATAGTCGCAAAAAAAACAAAAAATAAGACGTTATTATCAAAGAGAATTTCATACTCAATTAATGTTATCCATGACAATGAAAACACCGATAAAGCTACATGAATACTACTATTAATATAAAAATTTAAAAGTTGTTTTAAAAACCTCATTTTACAAAAATAAGCAAACTGTTAATAACGCATTTAAATGGTTAAAAACTTTCATAATTATGCGTTTTTATGCACCAATTATTATGTATTTTTGCGAATTATATAAAATATATCATTTTTAAATGAATACAAACGCTTTTGCTTTGCGTCATATTGGTCCTAGAGAAGAAGACCAAAACCTTATGTTACAAACTTTAGGTGTTGACACTTTAGATCAATTAATTTATGAAACCGTACCAGATGATATTCGTTTAAAAAACGGATTAAATTTAGACGATCCAATGACTGAACATGAGTATTTACTCCATATTCATGAGTTATCTAAAAAAAATAAAGCTTATAAAACGTATATAGGTTTAGGCTATCATCCAACTATTTTGCCTGCGGTTATTCAACGAAACATTCTTGAAAACCCAGGTTGGTATACAGCCTACACACCATATCAAGCAGAAATTGCTCAAGGACGATTGGAAGCCCTTTTAAATTTTCAAACCATGGTTATAGATTTAACGGGAATGGAAATTGCAAATGCATCGCTTCTCGACGAAAGTACGGCTGCAGCAGAAGCCATGAGCTTACTTTTTGCAGTTCGCGAACGTGACCAGAAAAAAGCAGGAATTAATAAATTTTTTGTTTCTGAAACTATTTTACCTCAAACCTTATCACTTTTACAAACTAGAGCAGTTCCTATTGGTGTTGAACTTGTTATTGGTAATGAAGATAGTTTTGAATTTTCTTCGGAATTTTTTGGTGCTATTTTACAATACCCTGGAAAAAATGGACAAATAAGTGATATAAAAACATTTATTAATAACGCAAAACAAGCTCGTATTAAAGTTGCTGTGGCTGCCGATATTTTAAGCTTGGTAAAACTTGAAGCTCCTGGTAAATTTGGAACTGATGTTGTAATTGGCACAACGCAACGTTTCGGAATTCCCATGGGCTACGGCGGACCACATGCTGCATATTTTGCGACAAAAAAATCGTATAAGCGCGATTTACCTGGTCGTATTATTGGAGTTACCAAAGATGCTAATGGCAATAGGGCCTTACGTATGGCTTTACAAACGCGCGAACAACATATAAAACGCGATAAAGCAACATCAAACATTTGTACTGCTCAGGTTTTACTAGCTGTTATGGCAGGAATGTATGCTGTGTATCATGGTTCAAAAGGATTGAAGTTTATTGCAAATAAGGTTCATAACGCAGCATCTACACTTGCAAATGCACTTGAGCAATTAGGTTACGAACAATCAAATACATCTTTTTTTGATACACTTCAAATTAAGACAAATTCAAAAAAAATAAAGGTTATTGCTAAAGAAAAGAAAGTTAATTTCTTTTATCCGAACAAAAAAACTGTTATTATTTCTTTAAATGAAACAACTTCTATCAGAGATATAAATTACATCATCTCAATTTTTGCTGAAGCTGCCAATAAGGAAACAATAATAGTTTCAAAAATAGAAGACACAAATAACATTTCAAAATCAGTACAACGATCTTCAGAATTTTTAACTGAACCTATATTTAATAAACATCATTCTGAAACCGAATTGATGCGCTATATAAAATTACTTGAGCGCAAAGATTTGTCATTAAATCACTCTATGATTTCTTTAGGTTCGTGTACCATGAAGCTAAATGCCGCAGCAGAAATGTTACCATTAAGCTGGTTTAAATGGGGAAATATTCACCCTTTTGCCCCATTAAAACAAGCCAAAGGATATTTAGACGTTTTAAAAGAATTAGAAGATCAATTAACAGAAATTACTGGTTTTGCAGCGACATCTTTACAACCAAATTCGGGTGCTCAAGGTGAATTTGCAGGTTTAATGGTTATTAAAGCATATCATGAATCTCGTGGTGATCATCACAGAAATATTTGTTTGATTCCATCGTCTGCACACGGTACAAACCCTGCAAGTGCAGTTATGGCTGGTATGAAAGTGATTGTAACAAAATCGACCGAAGAAGGGAATATTGATGTTAACGATTTACGTGAAAAAGCAGAATTGCACGCAGATAACTTATCAGCATTAATGGTTACATATCCATCAACACATGGTGTTTACGAATCTGCTATTAAAGAAATCACACAAATAATTCATGATAATGGCGGACAAGTTTATATGGATGGTGCCAACATGAACGCTCAAGTTGGTTTAACTAATCCAGGAAATATTGGTGCCGATGTTTGTCATTTAAACTTACATAAAACCTTTGCTATACCTCATGGAGGTGGCGGTCCAGGTGTAGGCCCTATTTGCGTCGCAAAACAATTAGTTCCTTTTTTACCTGGAAATCCATTAGTTAAAACGGGAGGTAAAAAGGCTATTTCGGCTATTTCGGCAGCACCTTTTGGCTCTGCTCTGGCTTGCTTAATTTCCTATGGATATATTAAAATGTTAGGCGCATCTGGGTTAAAAAAATCTACTGAAATTGCCATTTTAAATGCTAATTACTTAAAGAAACGTTTAGAAGGTCATTTTGATACATTATATTCTGGTGAACGTGGTAGAGCTGCTCACGAAATGATTGTAGATTGCAGACCTTTTAAATCTAACGGTATTGAGGTTACAGATATTGCAAAACGATTGATGGATTACGGATTTCATGCTCCAACGGTTTCTTTTCCTGTAGCAGGCACCTTAATGATAGAACCTACAGAAAGTGAAAGTAAACAAGAAATAGATCGTTTTTGTAATGCTATGATTTCTATTAAAAATGAAATTGACAATGCCACAAAAGAGGATAACAACAACGTACTTAAAAACGCACCTCACACTTTAGATATGATTACTAATAACGAATGGCTATTTCCGTATTCAAGACAAGAAGCAGCATTCCCGTTAGATTATATTCAAGAGAATAAGTTTTGGCCAAGTGTTAGACGTGTTGATGATGCCTATGGCGACCGAAATTTAATATGCTCATGCATCCCTATTGAAGCTTACACAGAAGCATAAAATTGGCGACTGAACATCGTAAATTATAACAAATAAAATTTGCCTTATATTAAAAAGCAAGTATATTAGTTACTTGCAAATTGTATAAGGCAAATTTCTTTTTATGAATATTAAAATTACGGGAGCTGGTAGCTATATTCCAAATAATGTTGAGAAAAATGAAGATTTTTTTAGTCACGATTTTTTAAATAGCGACGGTTCTGCCATAAATGCTTCAAATGAAATTATTGTTGAAAAATTTAAAGCCATCACAGGGATTAATGAAAGGCGTTATGCCGAAGAACATTTAAATGTCTCAGATATTGCCTTTTTTTCAGCAGAAAAAGCCATTGAAGATTCCCAAATAAATAAAGAAGAATTAGACTATATAATTGTTGCTCATAATTACGGAGATATAAAAAAAGGGACTATACAAAGTGATACCGTACCAAGTATTGCCTCTAGAGTAAAACATCTTTTAAAAATTGAAAACCCCAAATGTGTAGGCTACGATATTTTATTTGGATGCCCAGGTTGGAATGAAGCACTTATTCAAGCCAATGCATTTATAAAATCTGGATTAGCAAAAAAATGTTTAGTTATTGGCTCTGAAACTTTATCACGTGTTATTGATAAACACGATAGAGATTCCATGATTTATAGTGATGGTGCAGGTGCCGTTATATTAGAATCTACAAATGATGAAGGAGGTATTATCACCCATGATACTGCAACATTTACCTTAGATGAAGCGCACTTTATTTATTTTGGTGAAACCTATAAACAACATACTGGCGATAAGCGTAAATACATAAAAATGTACGGTAGAAAAATTTACGAATTCGCCATTAGCCATGTGCCTAAAGCCATGAAATCGTGTTTAGACAAAAGCGGAATTGCTATTACAGATTTAAAAAAAATACTCATTCATCAGGCCAATGAAAAAATGGATGAAGCCATTGTAAAGCGTTTTTACAAACTCTATAATATGGAAATGCCAGAAGGCATTATGCCAATGACTATTGGTAAACTAGGCAACTCTAGTGTAGCTACAGTACCTACCCTTTACGATTTAATATTAAAAGGCAAATTAGAAAATCAACAAATAAATAAAGGAGATATTATTATGTTTGCAAGTGTTGGTGCTGGTATGAATATTAATGCTATTGTTTATAAAGTTTAGATTAAGATTTTCACCAAAGTTTATCTTACGCGAAGACAAAAGGCGGAAATGAAAAAACACAATTATTAAATGTACGAGAATAGTTATCCCAATAAACGTTTTAAACATACCATTCAATTTTTAAAAACCCATGTGCCGCCTAAATCAGAAATTTTAGATTTAGGTGTAGAAAACCCATTTTCTAATATTATGACACAAGAAGGTTTTAATGTTTCAAATACTTTGGGGGAAGATTTAGATGTAGACACATCAACAATTACAAACTCTAAAGCAGATGTTGTAACTGCCTTCGAGATATTCGAACATTTACTATCTCCTTTTACCGTTTTAAAAAGCATAAAAGCGAATAAACTTGTTGCAAGCGTTCCGCTTAAGCTTTGGTTTTCTTCTGCCTATAGAAGCAAAACAGATATGTTAGACAGACATTACCACGAATTTGAAGATTGGCAGTTTGATTGGCTACTTGAAAAAACAGGTTGGAAAATTACAGCTAGAAAAAAATGGACCAATCCTACAAAAAAAATAGGTATTAGACCTATTTTACGTTGGTTTACACCAAGGTATTACATTGTTTATGCTGAAAGAATAAAAAATCACAACACTTAAAATCCAAATTCCAAAAATAAATACTCTAAATTCTAAAAACTTGGAGTTTAGAATTTTTATATTGAAATTTATAAAATGAAATTTTATATTATCATTCCTGCACACAACGAAGAGAGTTCTATTGGGCTTACCCTAGATTCGTTAACAAACCAAACCTTGTTACCAAAACAAATAGTTGTAGTTAATGACAATTCAACAGATAAAACACAGGATATTGTTGAAGCTTATACATATAAATATACTTGGATTTCGATAATTAAGAACAGCTCTTCCAACGCGCATTTACCAGGAACAAAAATCATCAATGCATTTTATAAGGGTTTTGAAACTCTAGATGAAAATTATGATGTGCTATGTAAATTTGATGCCGATTTAATTTTCCCCAATAATTATTTAGAGCAGTTATCTAATCATTTTTACGAAAACAAGAAACTAGGTATGGCATCTGGTTTTTGTTATATAGAAAAGAATGATGATTGGGTTTTAGAAAATTTAACTAGAAAAGACCATATTAGAGGTGCACTAAAAGCTTATAGAAAAGACTGTTTTTTAGACGTTGGAAAATTAAAACCATCAATGGGATGGGATACCGTTGATGAATTATTAGCCAAATATTACGGCTGGGAGATTGTAACTGATGATTCGTTACATGTAAAACATTTAAAACCTACGGGAATTAGCTACAACAAAGCCTCTAAATATATGCAAGGTGAAGCCATGTATAAAATGCGATATGGTTTTATAATCACCTTGATTTCGGCATTAAAATTAGCTTTCAAAAAACGTAGTTTTTCTTTATTTAAAGATTATTTAGCAGGCTATTTTAAAGGTAAAAAAGAAAAAATTGCATTTTTAGTTACTGAAGAAGAAGGTAAATTTATTAGAAACTTACGATGGAAAGGCATGCTTAATGCGTTAAAGTAATAATACTTTTTTTAACTTGATTTTGCCAGAAAAATTAGCTAAATTCGTTTAACGTTGGATATAAATAATATATAATACAATTTATATTCATAAGACCATTGGCAATAATTGAAATAGAGCACTCAAATTAAAGATTTAAACTATGAGGTGATTTAAACTTTTATAATTTTTCTTTTCTTAATTTTTTTAATAGCTATAACTAAGAAAGCGAGATAGTTAAAACC
>CANKVS010000061.1 GCA_947487155.1 uncultured Flaviramulus sp. | reverse complement strand
ACCCTAAAATATTCATCAAGGAAAGTCCTAAAAACATTATGTTTCTAAAAATTAACCTTACTCCTGAAAGTGCCTATCTTGAAGATTAATAAAGTAAATACTTTTAACTAGCTCTAGTATTCTTAATCGGACACTAAGTAATTATTTTCCATTAAACGTATTCATGGTATTATTTATTCCAGCTAGAACAAAGGATTTTATTAGTTCAGCAGACTTATCTAATCGTTCGGGTAATTTTGCATTTTCTTCATCGCTCCATGTCCCTAAAACATAATCTACTTGCCTGCCTTTACTAAAAGTATCACTTATTCCAAATCTAAAACGATTGTATTTGGTAGTATTCAATTTATCCTGAATATCTTTAAGTCCGTTATGACCTCCATCACTTCCTTTAGTTTTTAAACGAATACTTCCAAAAGGCAAGTTTAAATCATCTGTAATTACTAATACATTTTCTAATGGAATTTTTTCTTTTGTCAACCAATACAAAACTGCCTTTCCACTTAAGTTCATATAAGTATTTGGTTTTAAAAATATAGCTGCTCTTCCTTTTAATTTATACGTAGCAAGATCGCCTAACTTTTTAGTTTCAAAAACTAAATCTTCACATTTAGCAAAATGATCTAAAACTTTAAACCCAATGTTGTGTCTAGTGTTCTCATATTTCTCACCAATGTTACCTAAACCAACTATTAAAAACTTTTTCATAGCATCTATTTCTTCTATATCTTTTTTCTTTTTAAATATTTTGAGTAAAAAACTACACATTAAAGTTTATTCGTGTAAAAATAAAAAAGCATCCTGAATAAAACAGGATGCTTTTTATATAAAATTGAGAATATTATCTATTCTTGAGCTGCTTCAGCCGCTGGAGTTTCTGCTGCTTCTGCTCCTTCTGCTAATTCTTCATCATCATCTTCATCATCAACAACAGCTACTCTAGACGTACTAACTCGACAAACCACTGTATTATCGTTATGTAAAAACGTGTAGTCTCCACTTGGTAAATCGCCCACTGCTACTTTATCGCCAATTTTTAGAGGTGAAATATCAATCTCTATAAAATCTGGTAAGTTTGCAGGAAGTGCTTTAATACGTAATTTTCTGTTAGTTCTTCTTAAAACACCACCATTTTTAACCCCTCTTGAGTTTCCTACAAGCTGAACTGGGATATTTAAAGCGATTTCTTTATCATCAAATAATTGGTAAAAATCGATATGTAAAATTCTATCTGTTACTGGATGAAATTGAATGTCTTGAAGTACTGCATTTAAAGTTTCCCCATTATCTAAAGCAATCACAACTGTATGCGCATTTGGCGTGTATACAAGTTTTGAGAATGCTAATTCGTTTGCTGAGAAATGAACTGGCTTATCTCCTCCGTATAATACGCAAGGAACCTGACCAGCATTACGTAAGGCTTTTGTTGCTTTTTTGCCCACGCTTTCTCTTTGAGATCCGTTGATTGTAATTGATTTCATTTTCTATTTATATAATTTAATTAATATTCTTTTTTTAACTTCAATCACCTTTATTTGGTTATTGAATTTTCGTTTCTGCTCAAAATAAATTTAAGCCGAAACTTACATTACAAATTGAGAACTAATTGATTTATTATGATGTACTTTTTGCATCACATCGGCAAATAAATCTGCACAACTTAAAACTCTTACTTTTTTGCTTTCTTGTTGTAACGGAATTGAATCTGTTACTATTAACTCTTCTAATTTAGAATTCTCAAGTCTTTCGTAAGCATTTCCAGACAAAATAGGATGCGTACAAATAGCTCTTACACTTAGTGCGCCTCTTTCCATCATTAAATCGGCAGCTTTGGTTAATGTGCCTGCGGTATCAACCATATCATCAACTAATACTACATTTTTCCCCGTAACATCGCCAATTAATTCCATATGAGAAATGACATTCGCTTTAGCTCGCTGTTTGTAACATATTACCACATCGCTTTCTAAAGCTTTAGAATATGCATAAGCTCTTTTAGACCCACCCATATCTGGTGAAGCAATAGTTAAATTATCTAAATCTAAGCTTTTTAAATATGGTAAAAATATAGTTGACGCAAATAGATGATCTACTGGTTTTTCAAAGAATCCTTGAATTTGATCTGCATGCAAATCCATGGTAATAATACGTGTTGCTCCAGCAGCTTCCAACATTTTAGCTATCAATTTAGCCGCAATGGGCACTCTAGGTTTATCTTTTCTATCTTGTCTAGCCCATCCAAAATATGGCATTACAGCTGTAATATGTCTTGCAGACGCACGTTTTGCAGCATCTATCATTAACAGCAATTCCATTAAATTCTCTGAGTTAGGGTTTGTTGATCCAATAATAAAAATTCGTGTTCCTCTTATTGACTCTTCATAAGATGGTTGAAACTCACCATCGCTATAAGTAGACGTAATTACATTTCCTAATTCTTCTCCATAAGCTTCAGCTATTTTTTTTGCTAAAATAGTACTTTGTGTACATGCAAATATTTTGGCCCGAGTTTTTATTTTTGTCATAACTAACTTATTGTTAATGAGTCGAAAAAGGTTACTTATTTTTAATGAGGTGCAAATTTAGGGATTTATTTGAATTTCAAAAGGATAAAAGCGACTATTTTAATAGTAGCGCGTGAAAATATTTTATATTTTTGCAGTCCGAATTGCTCAAGTGGCGGAATTGGTAGACGCGCTGGATTCAAAATCCAGTTCTTTCGGGAGTGTGGGTTCGATTCCCACCTTGAGTACTTTAATAATCCTTTAATTGATTGATAATAAATCTTTTAGAGGATTATTTTTTTGTACAATCCCCACATACTCCCCAAAACATCTTTGTTTTGTGAAAATTCGCTAGAGCTTATGAATACTGGGATAATAATCTATGTAGAGGTGTAAAGTTATAATAAAATCTTTTATATATAAAATATAATTTTATTCTCTGGGACTCCTCCTATTTATATATGATAATATATTGAGTTTAGTTAGAAATGGTGGGGTGTGGAGGGAAATATAAACATACCTGGGGTATATTTAAGTAGGTGGTCTCTCGTATGATATATTAAGCAAATAGAGAATCCATGTATGGATTACAACTAGTTAGTTCTATAGACAAAAGACTTTTCCAATGATTAAATCCGAGTGTAGCTCTATTTCTATTGTTTTGCTCTATTATAACGTCAATAATTTGCTGTCTAGCAAGTATGTTTTTGTTAGCAAGGATTTGGTGTTCAACATTAGTGATAACCTCATTAGAATTCATCTTGAATCTATTTAAAAGATTTAATCTCGTGTAGTGGGTTTCTATTATTGAATAAAGTACTGCATCAACACCATTAGGGTTGGCTAATGAAAAATCAACTTCTGGTAAACCATTAGTATAACTAATAGTTGGGAATAGAAATTGGAGATTAGGTAGAGTATGTGTATATAGATTAAGAAATAATAACTGCCCTCCATTCTTCCAAAACCTATTCTTCTTTCCATTACATTCACTACATGAAGGGAATAAATTTTTAGGATGTACAGAGAACTCGCTTAATTCTTCTTTAGGAATAATATGGTCTAATGAATTTACGGAATTTATTGTGCAGTTTTGACAAGTATTAATAATACGTCCTGTATCAGATGTAGTGACTTCGACTTTTAACTTTTGCATTAATGGTGTGTCATATTTATAAAGTCTTAGTAAGTCTGCTTTTACAGGGTCAACATAACCTTGAGGATTGATTAATGCTAACGAATTGTTATTAAAGCGAGTGGAATAATCCGTAAAGTGATTCCGAATATTTGGTTTATAGCTTTCAAGTCGAGTCTTGTAATTAGGGTCTTGTGCAGAATTTCTTTTTGTACTTACAACTGAATCAAAAAAATCATCTGGCACTTCACTAGAGACATCAAGATTTTTCATTTAATAAACTTTTAAGGTAAATACTAGCATTTATACTTAAAGGGAGTTCACCATACTCTAACAATTCTTTAATTTCCTTATAAGTCAATCCTTTTTGAACTAATCTTTCAAGAATAACTTGATACTGTTTAGGGATACTTCTATTGCCAAATACTTCTTCACTTAAAATTGATAGATTTTCTCCAAAAGATTCAATTCCTATTCTCCTTATTGAAGAATAGTCCCCTTCCCTTTCTATCACATATACATTTTTAGAAATAATTTCTTGAATAATCAATGGCGAATGAGTTGTGATAATACAATAGGATTTAAATTGATGAACTAAATGATAAATCGTATTGATTAATTGTGAAATAGCATTAGGATGTAAATGTGTTTCTGGCTCATCATATAAAATCAATGATTCAAACCGAATTTTCGCAATTAATTCAGTTATGATATAAAGAATAATACTTTGACCTGAACTTAAATGCTTTATTACTTCGCTAAATGCCTTGACATCAAATGTAATCCCTTCAATTTTTATAGCTCCAGAGTCATCCGAATGGAATCGAATAAATTGAGATAAAGAATCATCATCAATAAAATTCCTTAAAGTTTCAATCCATTGACCTGTTCTACCTAGTGTATTAATTTCTTGCCTTGTTTCATGAAACCTCGAAAGCAATTCGTCTTCCGTTAAAAGTTTATTTTCTGCATTTCTTAATCCGCAATAATTGTAATTAAATTTTACGTTGTTTTCAGGCAATTCAAAGCTGTCAAATGTACTATAAGATACTGCTATAACCTTGCTGAATAGAGGGGATTTAGGTTCAAATCTTGAATCATTTCTTCTTGATATATCAATAGGCAAGGATGTGATTAATTGCGTTTTACCAGTTCCATTTTTTCCTATAAGAGCATAGATTCTGTCGTAAGCGTACTCCCCATCTTTAAAATTAAATTGAATATTTAAATCATTCTCTGCAAACTTGGGCTGAAAATTATAAGAAAAAGAATATAGGTTGTTTAAATCATATTCATAGATTAAATATTTTGCTTCACTAATTAATCTTTTCGCTTGACTTTCTCTAATTAAGGAGTTTCTATAATTGGGAAGTCGTTCAAATCGGTCATTATTTTCTATAAAAAAAGCTGAATCTCTTAATGCCCATAAAATATCTTCAAACTCTTTAGGAAATAAATCTTTTAATTTTTTATAATATTGAATACTTTGACCTAATGAACAGAAACTTGAGTCAAGGCTTTTAAACTGTTTGGGGACTACATTTGAAGCATCAATATCATCAGTATGTATGATTTTTACTTCACCTATATAATATTCCTCAACATCGTTTTTGTGAAAATATAAATGGAAAATTGATTTTACCTGATAATCATTCCAACCTGAATTAAAAGATAATGCAAAGAATGGAAATTTGTCAATTCTCCTATGAGATGATATTCGTTCAGAGTGACCATTTGGGTTAAAATCAACAACAAAAGGAATTGTGTTTTCTTTTAATCCAAAAAGACTAATACTGTCCTCTTTATATTGTCCAATCTCATAAATTGGTAGCTCATTAGTATCAAAAGCTTTTCTTATAAAATTTAATCCAACTTGCTTTAAGTAAGGTTGAAGAAGATAATAATAAGCCATGATGCTTTTTTCATCGCCTCTTGTGTCTGGATGAATGATTCTGTTTAAGAACTTAATAAAAATTTCATCCTTGTCTAATAGATTTAATCTTTCAATAAATAACTCTTCATACTCCCAATCATAGTTATTTATCATGTGTTGAACAATGTCACCATAAGCATCATTGTATCTATCATCTTCAGACGGCATAGCCCTTAAATCCCAAATTGATTCAAGAAAATCCATTAAACCTTCTCTATCACTTTGATAAGAGAAAGGTGATGGCTGTTTGAGTATTTCTCGTAATATTTCGAGTTTTAATCCTCTATTCATTTTACTCATTCAAACGTTTATAAACCTTCTTCAACATATAGTTTCTCACAATTTTACCAAAATCCTTGTCATCCATCATTTTTGAAAAGATGTCTTGGTTTTGCTCCATACGACCAATGAGTTTATCCATAAAAGCATCCTCAAATCCAAACTTAAAATTATCTAGGGTGTTATTTAAAGCTTGTTCAGACAGTTTACCATCAGCAACTAATTCTTCTTCAATTTGGTCAAAGAAAAGTTTATCAGCTTCTGTGAATTCAGTTCCAAATTTACTATTCAGAACACTTATTATTTCAGATAAAGCCTCTTTCTCTTCTTTACTAACTCTAATTCCAGAATCTGAAATACCATCTAATCCATATTCGCCTTGACTCTCTAAAACTAAATTCTGTTCAGCAATTCGTTGAAGTCTGTAATATTCTAAAGAAACTTCATCACCTAGCTTAAATCTATCTCGTTGATTCTTTCTAGGTAGTTTCTTTAAAAGGAATCGACTATAAGTAAAAAGCTTTTCCAAATCCACATCAGTAAAAGGCATGATTTGAGTTAAAAACGAATACGTTCTAGTAAACGATTGTAAAGCATGTTTAAAGTTATCTTGTGTCGTTTCTGTGCCTATTACATCTTCTTTTGAATTCTCTTCTGGTAATTGCTTAAACCGTTCTACAGCAGGGTCTATAAATGCATTTAATTTAGCTTGTTGTTTTACATTTAGAGCATTGACTGATTTAAAGTAAACATTACAGAAATTGTCAACTTCTGACTGCCATATAATTTGAGCTTTCTCAATTTCGTTCTTTAAATCGTATAAATGATTTGGGTCTGTATTAGATTCAATCGTGGTTAATTCATAATAAGGCTGAAAAGAACTTATAATATCTTCAATTTCATTAGTAAAATCTAATATGAAAGTATCTTCTTTCCCAGAATTCATTCTGTTTAACCTAGACAAAGTTTGAACACACTTCACTCCAGATAGTTTTTTATCTACATACATGGTATGTAATAAAGGCTGGTCAAAACCTGTCTGGTATTTATCTGCAACTAATAATAATTGATATTCACTAGAGGCAAATTTTTTAGGCAACTCCTTTTCCTTAAAACCATTAAGTTGAACCTCTGTCACTCCTTCAGGATAAGTATCATAAATTACTTTACCAGAAAAAGCTACTATAGTTTTTATATCTGTATATCCTTTACTTTTAATATACTTATCAAACTCTTCTTTATATCTAACAGCATGTAGTCGAGAACCAGTTACCAACATGGCTTTTGCTTTCCCTCCAATTTTTTTGGAAACCACCTGTCTAAAATGTTCAACTATAACTTCTGTTTTTTGAGCTAAATTATGGGGATGTAATGACAAAAATCTACCTATTGCCCTTGATGCCTGTTTCTTATTTACTTTAGGGTCTTCCTCAATTTCTTTAGATAACCTAAAATAGGTTTTATAAGTTGTGTAGTTCTGTAATACGTCCAGAATAAAACCTTCCTCAATAGCTTGTTTCATGCTGTATAAATGAAACGGTTTTGGTTTGCCATCAACATCAGGTGTTCCAAATACTTCAACAGTTTTAGCTTTAGGAGTAGCAGTAAAAGCAAAGAAACTTAAATTTTCTTGCTTTCCTCTTGCCTCCATTGACTTTCTAATTTCATCTTCTGCATCTTCATCTAGTCCTGAATCAAATTCAATATCTTGAGCCTCTTCTAATGTTTTAACAGATAAAACCTCTTTCATTTTTTTGGTAGCTTCACCACCTTGAGAAGAATGTGCTTCATCAATAATTACAGCATATTTCCTTGTTGGTAATTCTCCTATCTTATCTAAAACAAAAGGGAATTTCTGAAGTGTAGTTATTACAATGTTTGATCCTGCCTCTAAAGCATCTGCCAATTGTTGTGAGTTCTTGTCTATTTTTTGAACAACACCTTGTTTGTGTTCAAATTGATAAATCGTATTTTGTAGTTGACTATCTAGTACTTTACGGTCAGTAATGACTATTACTGAATCAAAAATTCGTTCATTATTAGTATTATGCAAACTTGATAAACGATAAGACAACCATGCAATCGAATTTGATTTACCAGAACCTGCCGAATGTTGTATTAAATAGTTTTTTCCTGCTCCACTACCTCTAGCATCAGATGTTAGCCCTCTTACCACATCTAATTGATGGTAACGAGGAAAAATCATGGTTTCTTTTTTCTTTTTAATATCGTTTAATTCAAACTCTTCTACATTAAGATGTAAAAATTTACCGATAATATCCATGAAGCTATCTTTTGCCCAAACATACTTCCAAAGGTAATCTGTTCTATAACCATCTTTATTTGGTGGATTTCCTGCTCCGTTGTTATGACCTAAATTAAAAGGCAAGTACCTAGTCGCTTTCCCCATTAGCTTTGTGGTCATGTAACATTCGTCTGTATCTACTGCAAAATGAACTAAAGCTCTTTTTTTAAAGGCAAATATGGGTTCGGTTGGTTCTCTATCAAAAACATACTGTTTTTTAGCATTGGTAACGTCTTGACCTGAAAACTGATTTTTAAGCTCTATGGTGGCAATTGGCAAACCATTTAAACTTAATACCATGTCTAACGAATTATTACCACTACGCTCATAATAAAGCTGTCTGGTAACGCTTAAATGATTTTTGGAATATAGTATCTTATCATCTTCATTTAACGTTGATTCAGGCTTAAAATAACCCATTTTAAACTTGACTCCGTAATCCGTAAACCCATTTCTAGCAACATCTAATGTGCCACGTAAATCCAACTCACGTAATAGCCTTTGGATGACCTTTTCTTCAACATCTTCTTTATGTATATTACTTAATTTATCCCAAGCTTTAGGTTGTGAATCTTTAAGGAATTTGGTTATATATTTTGGAAAGAGACCTATTTGAGCATCAAAGTCCTGTGATTCTCCTTTTACATAACCACCATCCTCTAATAATGATGCTTCGATAGCTTCTTCAAATGTTAATTCTGTGTGTATGCCTTTTGCCATATTATTTTCTTCTTTCTAATTCAACAAGAATCATTTCGCACTTTTCATTTAATTCTTGCAGGTCTGGAACTAGTTCCATAGCACTTTCTTCCTGTAGCCACCTTTGAGGATTACTCCAGAATTTGCTTTTTTCCCTCAACCTAATCGCTAGACTTTTATCAATCTTTATCATAGCGGTAAATGCTTCTAACCAAAGGTTGGATAAATTTTCATTAGGACTGTAATTTCTATTGGATGTTGTTAAATAAATTTCAGTAGCATTGATAGCTCTTTGCATAGCGGAAACCGCAATAATTTTATTGTCGATTCTAGTCCCTTTTTTTGACAGGACTTTATCCGTAACTGCAATAGCTGTTCTAATACCTGAAAGAAATGTTCCAATGCCACTCATAATTTATTAAGATAAAAGTTAATATCAAATTTAGAGAATTCAGCTTTGGCAGGAAGATATAAAGGATGTCTTGGATGATTATACTTGGTTAATTCATGCAAATGAATCCAATTTTTATCACCCCCTATGGCATCAACTAAATCTTTTAAACAGTCTTTTAAATATGTTCTCCTATCTATTTCAGTTCCCCAAGCAGCACAAATGTCAAAGTGTTTATGTTCTTTAACAAATTGCTTCACCTGTTCGATGTGTTCTTTATGCATTTCAATATTTACTTCACTATGTATATCCTTTGGATTAGTTGCTCTTTGAGGATATACATTTAGCATTAACCATCCATCATAACCATTATTGAAAGCAAAGTTTTCTACTCTAGCAACGGTTCTGTCTAAATCATCTGGTCTTGCAGTACTTGGATTGATGCCTACAAAAAATAACATCTTCTCTCCAAGCTTACCCAATGTATATCTTGC
The DNA here is from genome assembly GCA_947487155.1 of uncultured Flaviramulus sp. Taxonomy (GTDB): domain Bacteria; phylum Bacteroidota; class Bacteroidia; order Flavobacteriales; family Flavobacteriaceae; genus CANLXL01. The sequence continues at coordinate 10,528 of CANKVS010000061.1, read as the reverse complement.
AGAATTATCTTTATTGGTTATGTATGACCATTTAATCATTAGGAACAAGTTTTAGGAAATAATAATTATTAATTTGAATCCAATTAAAGGCATAATCTTTATTCAAAGTAATATTGACATCATATCCTCCTATGGGTGTATTTTTTACTATTGAGCCTGAAAGGCTAGTTCCATCAGAAATATCATAATCCCATTTCTTTCCTTTTTTAGTTTTTGGGAAAGGTATTCTGCCCAAATCGGTCATAACTAACCCAATTCCATTGCCATACTTGGTGTTTTTTGAATAGCTTTCCAATAGTTCTAAATCCTGATAAACATCTTTCATGAAAATATCCGAAGCTCCTCTTTTTCCACCACTAGAAGCATACTCTTTATAGCACTTCATCTCAATAGGTAAATGCAATTTGGTTTCTCCTTTGGTCATTTGGATAACTATATCACATTCTCTCAAACGACCATTAACTGGAATAGCAGTTTCTAATTCGAGTTCTACTGACTCATCATCATTGTAAACTGCTAAATCAAGACTGTTTTTTAAAATGTACGCAAACTGTAATTGCATTGAAGCTTCTTTGTTAATAGCAATAAGACCACAGCCAACTTTTGCTGAAAAACTATCCCAACAAATATCAACTATGTTTTTTACTCTGTTTATTAACTGCTCCATACTTAATTTAACACTTCTTCTCTAACATCAATTTTACCAGTAACCGCTTCGCTTATTAAAGTGGTTTTGTATTCTTTTAAAAGTTCTATTTCTTTTTTGTATAATTTTTTTAGACTGCGAATTCTCCCCATTTCAGAATCTAAATACTTAACGATTTTTATTTGTTCTTGGATTGGTGGTAAAGGAATTGAAATTTGTTTTAAATCATCAATTTTGAACCTTAATACTTTTAAGCCTTTGGCGTACTTCTGTAACACACTACCAATTTTTTTTGAATAGTAATATAGATACTTGTTAAAGATGAATCTACTATCAGGTTTTAATAATATCTGTTCCCCACCTATTAGTCCTAAATCATTCCTATTATAATAACAAGAATGACCTAAATCTTCTATGGTCTCTGATGTCGATATGATAATTGTATCTCCAAAATTCACAATTTGGCTTTGTTTGTAATACTCACTATTAACATAATACTTAAATGTGTTATTTACTTCATTAACTTTATATGTTTTACCATACTGCAAAGCAACATATTCGCCTTTATCAAGTAACTCATCTTTTTTTAAGCCTGTATTGCCCCTGATAAGTTTAGCAATCCAGTCAATTCTATGATTTTTCCAATGCTCTGGAATTTCACCCAGCCAATTAATACCAGAATCTTTCATTTGTGCATCTGGATTTAAACCTTTGGTTACTGCTTGGTTTATGATTGCTTTTCGCTCTTCTTCTAAAAGTTGAATAAGTTGCTCTTTATTAGCAATTAACTCTTCAATTTGTGTTGTTTTTTGTTCTAGGTAATTAGCTATTTGAATTTGCTCACTTTTTGATTTAGGATAAACACAAACCAATTTATTCAAATGGGTAGGTCCAAAATTTGGTTGGCAAGAACCTGTTAAAAGGATATTCAAGTTTTCTGATATATATGAACTCATTATGACCCATTTTATAAACTCTTTCTCTAATACTTTCTCATCATTTTCATTCAACCTTATTGTGCTAGTGTTTAGTATAACAGTTTCATCATTTACATATTCGGCTACTTTACCCCATGATGCACCTGAACTGGCTAACATTATATCTCCTTTGTTAACTTTGAAATGTTTATATGATTCTTCATACTCTTCTTTTGAAATATATTTAATCATTTTACTAAAATCGATAACTGGTGGAACTATGTTGGTTACACAAATGACTTTAATTCCTTCATCAGTAAATTGCCATCTTCTTAAACCAGGTCCTTCTTGAAAAAATGCACTCCTTCCAAATTTATTCACAACCCAATGTTTTGGTATTTCGCCAATCCACTTTATGCCAGAGTCTTTATATGTTTCGTAACGCTTCATTAAGAAATCACCTCTTTAATTAACCCATCGGTTTGTTCTTCTAATGCTAAAATATCAGCTCTTATTTCCTCTAAAGACCTTGATGGCTTATACTCATAAAAGTATTTTGTAAAATTTATTTCGTAACCAATTTTGGTTTTGTTTTCATCTACCCAAGCGTCAGGCACATGAGGCAGAACCTCTCGTTTCATATAGTTTGCAATATTTTCTTTTAAAGGGATGTTTTCATAATCTCTTAAACTGCTGTTTGGTTTTGGGTTACCACTTCTGTCAGTTACCACTTTACCATGTTCTTTTAGAGGTCTTTCAACAGTTACTTTCGAGTAACCAAAATCTTCATTGTTGAAAATCTTACAGTATTTATTTTCTTTAAAATTACCATAAAGCTCTGTGATTTCCTTGATGTGGTCATCACTCAATTCATTACGTTTATCTCCTAAAGACTTGCTCATTTTCTTGAAGAAGTCTATAGCATTAACCAGTTGCACTTTGCCTTTACGTTCAGCAGATTTGTGATTGTTAATTATCCAGACATAGGTACTAATACCTGTATTGTAAAACAATTGATTTGGCAAGGCTATAACAGCTTCTAAAAGATCGTTTTCAATTATCCATTGACGAATAGAACTTTCATTCTTTTTGCTACTGGGAGAACCAGAGAACAACGGAGAACCATTAAAAACAATAGCTAAACGAGAACCTCCTTTATCTGGGTGTTTCATTTTATTGATAAGGTTCATTAAAAACAAAAATGAGCCATCACTCACTGAAGGTAACCCTGCTCCATAACGTCCTCCATGACCAAGTTCGTTGTGCTCGTCTCTCACTTCTTTTTCAACCTTTTTCCATTTTACACCAAAAGGAGGGTTGGTAATTAAATAATCAAATTTATGGTCAATAAATTGATCGCCTTTAAGTTTGGTGTCTGTAATACGTTTTAAACTATTAGCATGTTTAATATTAGAAGGGTTTTGCCCTTTAATAAGCATATCGGATTTACAGATAGCATAAGATTCTGGGTTTAACTCTTGACCAAACACCTCAAGTCTGGCATCTGGATTCAATTCTGCTAAATACTCTTCAGCTACAGATAACATGCCTCCTGTTCCTGCACAGCAATCAAAAATGGTTTTTACGATCCCTTTTTGAGTTAAAATCTCTCTATCATTCATAAACAATAGATTCACCATTAAACGAATAACTTCTCTTGGTGTAAAGTGTTCTCCTGCCGTTTCATTTGATATTTCAGCAAACTTCCTAATAAGTTCTTCAAACATATAACCCATTTCCATACTAGAAATTCGTTCAGGATGTAAATCAACTTCTTGGAAACGCTTTAATACCATAAACAACAAGTTGGCATCATCAAGTTTCGTGATTTGATTGTCAAACTCAAATTGGTCTATAATTTCTCTGGCATCTTCTGAAAAACCATTAATGTAGTTTCTTAAATTGGAAGCTATGTTATTTGGGTCGGCAATAAGCTTGTCAAAATCAAAAGGGCTTTTATTATGAAAATTGTATCCAGCTGTTTTATTGAGTATTGGGTCTAAATTTTGAATACTCATAGTCTTTACTTGACTATACTTTTTAAGCACATCAGCCTTGGTGCTTTCAAGAACGCAATCTAAACGTCTTAAAACAGTTAATGGCAAAATAACCTTGCCGTAATCACTTTGTTTGTAATCACCTCTTAAAAGGTCTGCAATAGACCATATAAAGTTAGCTGACTCTTTTATGTTTGTCATTATTGATGTTTAATTATTAAAGGGAGAGAATTAGGCATAAATATAGGGAAGTTGGTTTTAAAAGAAAATGATTGTTGCTATAAATATGAAAATAATACTACAAGTCAACTTTAAATAATAGACAAGAATTTAACTTGAAATATCAATAATAAAAATTATGGTTTTAGCTATTATATTTATGTATGGTTTTCACTTGGAAAAAAACACAGCAAAAAGAGGTGAAATAGGGGTGTTACAGATAGGGTGTTTTCGTGGTTTATTTATCAAATTTGAAGTTAAATAATTCTTTAAGTTCAACATTCATTGCTAGAGATAATTTCAATGCAGTTGAAAACGTAAAATTAGTTCTACCATTTTCAATCCTTGAAATACTAGTTTTTTCAGAATTAATGTATGATGCTAATTCTACTTGTGATATTCCTTTTTCTAATCGAATTTCTTTTATCCTTTTGCCAAATTGTTTTTGAAACCTTACCAGTTGATTACTGGTTAGAACTACCTCTTTTATTTTTTCTTTATTGGTTGACATCTATGTCAATGATACTTCTTATATTAGCATTCAGGGTAAACATATACGTCAACCTATTTATATCATGGGACTATTTAAAAGATTAAAACAAATAACAGGAGACTTACCAATAAAAAGGAAGCATTTAGGTCAATATAGCCACAAAGTTGATTTCATGGAATCTTTTACAATGGAAGGTGATTTAGAATACTCAAATGCTCAAAGAATCAATACAGATATTTTTCTCAATGTCTATAAAACTAACTCTGCCAAAATATCTTTTGAGGACAGGTTAAAAAAACAAGAATTTCATCTTGTGGATTTGCCTATCCATCAAAAAGGATATGAGATATACAAAGTTGTTAATGATAAAAGAGTGAAATTCTTAATTTCCATTAGTAAAAGTAATGCCTTAATATGTATGAATGGCACTAGTATTGGAACGAAGTTTATTAATAAATAAAGTATCAAATCATGTTTTTAGGTATTTCCAATTCTTCTAATAAGGGTGAATAATATTTCTGGACTGTTTTTTTATTCATCTCACATAGAGAAGTTACTTTCTTTATGGTGATTTTGCCATTCTTTTCATAATCCCATTCCAACAGAACCTTACTGATTTTTGCCCTCGATTCAACTACTCTATCTTTATTCATTTTTGTCATCATTAGCCTTCTTTTTTCGATAACGGTCAATTCAAATTCTGGGTTATAAAAAAATCTTCTTGATGCATTAATTAATGGAGTAAGATTAAATCTATTTTTATACTTACTATTTACTATAATGTTGATTTCTTTTAAACAAAGAGGTGGAATCATTTTGTCTTTATTAATACTATTTATAATACCAAATAATCTATTTTTTGATTCGTTTTTGTTTAAAGATATTAGTTGATGAGCTATCGTACTCATTACCTTATTTCTATTTCCCTTATTAATTGGCTTAAATGGAACTAGAACTTCTGAAAAAAATATTTTGTTATTCTTCCCTAAATCAAACATTCCAGTCATATCATAATCCAAAATGATAGATTTACTTTCTATAACTTCATCACGATTATTATACCTAACATTTGTCCCATTACAATCATAACCTAAATAAAATAAATTTTTATTACTGTGTTGGGTATATTCTAAACTACTTAAATCTACAGTTAAAGAATCATTGTTAAAATATGCATCTGGGTCATAAGACAACACAGTAACTCTATCTTTTGAAATTGCAGCTTTATCATAACCAATGTTTAATAGTTCTCCAACATATCTATAAGATTCTTTCAAATGATTGTTATCAAGACCTTTGACTTTTAAAACTACCGAATACCCATTATTAGAGAGACTTCTCCAATATGCATGAACATAGTTAATGTCAAAATCTAAATCACATTCATTATCTATATCAAGATACATATAGCCTGTAGGTTTTATAAGTGTTGAACATTTCACATACCCCTCATGTTCAAAATTTATAATAGCACATGGAATCTTATTTCTCTTTATGTTATTATATGTTTCTGTTCCCTTACCAGAATTTCTTGCTTCTTTTATGAATTTATATTCTGGTCTTTGATTGTCCTTGACATAATTAATCAGAGCCTCCATATCATTGAAATTGTCAATGATTTTCCTATTAGTAATGCTGTTAATTTTATTAATCATGGCTATTGCTTTTTAGAGTTAATAAAATTTTCAATATCACTTTTTAAGTACCTTACATTTCTACCTGTTCTTATAGGAATAAGAATACCTTTATTATTCCAATGCCATAGGGTGGTCATAGAACATTGTAGAATTGTACATACTTCTTTTCTTGTTAAAAGTTCTTCTTGATTTTTTTGTGGAGTTAATTGGGAAATAAGTTCCTTAAACTCTTCTCTAATACCAGCTACAATTAAATCTTTTAATTGGTTAGGATTTACTGCTGTAAAAGTTAAATTCTGATTTGTCATAAATTCTAGTTTTAAAATTCACAACAAAAAACATGATAAGCTGTTCTATACTAAAGCTTATACGGTATAACCATTAGTATAAAATTATTCTGGTTTTTTTGACAGTAAAACTTGTAGTTTATCGATAAAAAATTTAGATAGTTTTTTATCGTTGGCTTTAAAATCTAAAGCAATAAGCTCAAGATATTTTATTTTGCTTTTTGAAAATAAGTTCTTGTCTGTATTAGCTTCTTTAACCGTTTGGTTTAAGTAAGGTTGAATAGCATTTTTAGATATTTCTGGAATATCTTGACTGATTATTTCAGCAAGAGAATTTATGTTTAAGTAGTTTTTGTTTTTATACTGAATAGTAAAATCTTTATATGTTATTGTTCCATCGGCGAACAAAAGAGCAATTTTATAAATATTTGTTTCTCTTAATTTTGATTCATAAGTTTTAGAAACATTTTCATTACCTATGTTCTTATCTATAATTATAGAATCATTGTCTTTTAAATAAAAAGTAAACAAACTGTTTATACTTAATTTGAGTTGCTCTATAAACTTTTCTAAATGCTCGTATAAATCAATGTGTATGTTGTTTTTTTCAAAAAAAGCAAATTCATCAATATCCTTTGACTTAATTTTTTTAATGAAACTTTCGGAAGATGTAACCCTATAATCCATTTCAGCAATTAATAATTTAGCTGAATTTTTAGTTGAAGATTTGAATAAGGTCTTTTTAATATCATCAATAATCTCATTAAAATAGACCTTGAATTTATGGTAAAACATATAGTATAGTACATCAAAATCAAAATGGTCAATAAATTCAGCATAATTAAGTGTACTTACTATATTAACATTTTTAAAATCTTGTTCTCTTGTATCTATCTTTTCTAAACTAGGCTTTATTTTTGAAACCATAAACACATCTCCCATTTCAATAATATTAAACTGTTCTGGATTAATATCTTTAACACTAGAAACAATTTCAGGAGTAGTATAATTGCATTTATAATATAGTCTTTTGATGACAGCATTTTTTTTAGTCAGCTTACCATGCTTCAGTAGAATATTTTCAAATTCAAAAAAGTTGGTAGGTAAAAATTCTAAATGGCGTATATCTTCTAGCATACTCATTGAATTTTTTGTTTACTCCAAAAAGCTTTAAGTCTCTCTGCGTATTGGCGAGGAGTAACTTTAATATAATCTAAGAATTGTTTCTCGGTCTGATGTCCTGTTATCTGCATTATAGTTAGTGTATCTAGTTCGCTTTCGTCAAAATGATTAGTTGCAAAAGACCTCCTACAAATATGACTGCTAACTAGTTCAAACTTTGGATATACACCAAATTTCTTCCTTGATATTTTGTTTTTGCCTTTTCCAATATTTACCATTTTAGCTCCTTCAACCTCTTTATTAATTTCAGCCAATTCACAAACCCTTTTTATATATTCATTGAATTTTTGGTGCGAAATCTTGCGAGGAAATTCACCATCACGCTTTTTAAGTATTGCTTTAACTTTTTCGTGTACTGGTATTATAACTGGAATCGAAGTTTTAGAGGTTAAGACTTCAAAATAACCCTGCTTAATATTCTTCTTTGTTAATGACAGAAAATCGGAAATTCTTAATCCAGTCCAAAGCCCTATGATAAACCAATCCCTTGCATTATCTAACATTGCTTTTTTAGATAGGTCAAGGTTAAAAACATCATTTATTTCGTTAACAGTTAAATAGATGTCTTTAGTTTTGTTAGATGGAGAATAAAAATCTGGATGTTTATATTCTGGATTGACTTTTAAACCTTTGCTTTCAGCTCTTCTACAAAACAATTTAACATCATCAATGTATCTCCCAATGGTATTTGGATTAAGATGCTTTTTATTGGATAAATAATCTATGAATTTTGAATGGAACTTTAGGTTAATATCCAATAGGCGAAGATTAGTTTTTGCACTCTCCTCAAAACCAATCAAATGGTTTTTTGTAGAAGTATAACGCTTTATTACTCTATCGCTTAAAGGTGTTCCTCTCCTTGTTAAGCGATATTTTGATTCTTCAATAAAGTCCCCTGTAAAAGCTACTAAATAGGTTTTACTATCAGCATCATTTTTATTTGGTCTAATGAACAAAGCATTAATACAATTCTTTAGCCAATTATTATCAATAGCAGTTCCATTAGTGTTACCTAAATTAAACTGGTCTATAATAAAAGATTCTAGCTTTCTTAATTTGGAGTTTGTTTCAGCATAATCAAAGTCTGATACTGTCTTAACCAAAGATTTGTTAATGCTCCAGTGTTTTTTTGGAACTTTTAATCCTGTTGACACTTCTAAATCTGTATCTCTGCCATCACGAAGTCTAATGTAGATTGAAGCAGGGTCGGCTTTACCTTTTATTCTGTATTTTACTGTTGCCAAGATTAGGGTATTTTGTTACAATAAATATAACAATTAATCCCCACATATTCCCCACAATAATTAAATAAAATGAAATCTTAATAAAACTAAAGATTTAATTAAAATCACAAAAACCCTTTTTTATTAAGGTTTTAAGCGTTTTTTTGAAATGTTAAGATTTATAGTCATTAAATAGGTGTTATTCCCACCTTGAGTACAAAGGCTTTAACAGAAATGTTGAAGCTTTTTTATTTTACAGGTACAACATAGGTACAACAAATATATATTTTTATGATTATATAAATCATCTAGCCTATACTCCATTGGTCATTAAAGCTCAAAATTTTCTATTGCTAGAGATCATACACCAAAACTTAAAGTTGACCTGATAATGTATTTCAATAACTCAATATCATATTTTTAGAAGGATAACTCTTCTATCATTTTGAGATTATAAAGACTGCTAATAATTTAAACTAATTGTTAATCTTTGGCAAATATTATGTAATTTGCCAAAGATTAATTAAGGAATAACATATTGGATAGCTTCTTAAAAGATAAAATACATACTTATTTTAAAGGACAATCATCTATTTCAAAAGATGAATTAGTTGAAAACATTCTGTCTGACTTCCCTGAATTAAAGGAAAGTTCTATCAATGTATATTTATCACGTTTTAAAAAAGAAGGTGTTATTAAAAATCCAGCAAGAGGGGTCTATGCCCTCCAAGGCAAAGAACCATACTCTCCAGTAATCGATAATAAACTAAAGCGTTTATTTAAAAAATAAAAAAGGAATACCCCTTTGTAGAGTTTTGTATTTGGAATACAAAATGGTTAAACGAATTCATGAGGCATCAGCCGCTTAAGTTCTATACAATTTTGGAACTTGAAAAGGATGTTACACAGTCTGTATTTTATGCGCTCAAAGAACAAGGAAAACAAGTCTTTATAAGAACCAAACGCAGAGACTTTTGATCTGTACGTACACAATAGTGACGATGTAATCATTTTAAAACACCTTATATCTGAAGCTCCACTTCAGGAAATTGAAAATATAGTAACTCCAACATTGGAAAAACTATTGGTAGACATGACTATTGACACAAAAGTATATGCCACCCAACAAGGAGAAATTCAATTCATCTATACGAATGCATTTGAAAAGTATGCAGTAAATAAAAATAAAATGAAACGTTACGCATATAGACGCAACAGAGAAAACGAAGTAGAAAATCTAACCAATTTAACTTTGGCAAAAACTGAATAATTTGCCAAAATTTAATTATCAATGATAGAACCAATAACATACCATCCAGATTGGATTTTTGAAGTCAAAAGAAGGCTTGGTAAAAAGTATGACCCTAAACTTATAGAAAAGGTCATATATGCATTGGTGTTTTTGGAACAGCTCAAGGTAAATGGATTAGATTTCACTTTCAAAGGAGGCACGGCTTTACTTTTAGCAACTAAAGAACCTAAACGCTTTTCTATTGATATAGATATTATTACAGAACAAACCCAAAGTGAAATAGAAATCATTTTAGAAAAAATAAGTAAGAAATCTGTATTTACACATTGGGAAGATGATAACAATAGAAAACACACTGTAGATGCGCCTGTGGGTCATTTCAAAATGTTCTATGCAAGTAATGTAGAAGGAAGTATAGAACCCATACTTTTAGATGTGCTTTATACTCCAAATCCATACCCAGAAGTAATGGAAATTCAAATAGCACACGATTGGATTCAAACCACTGGCACAATCACTACAATAAAAATGCCAACCTTTGATTCTATATTAGGAGATAAGCTAACCGCTTTCGCTCCAAAAACCACTGGGATACTATATGAAGTGATTTAAACTTATTAATCAAATAAAAAGGGTTGCCGATATTTGCGTTGTGAAGCGTAAATTAATCAAAAA
>CANKVS010000060.1 GCA_947487155.1 uncultured Flaviramulus sp. | reverse complement strand
CAAAAATGTAGAATTCTTCCTCTTCAGACTAACTACTATTTTTGCTTAACACACAACAATTGGTCTTGATCCGTCAATACCACCATCATCAATAAAATAGTTTTCTTTAACCGAATTTAACATTCCAAAACCTTCTAAAAAGAATCCTGCAGCGTATTTTTTGCCAAAATAAAAAGGCTCTAGTTTAAAATTGTGTTGATATTAATTTTTCGTATCTGATCGTAATCTCTTGATATTTTTGGTAAGCAGTAATATCTTCTGATATTTTTTGAACGAACACATTTAATTTATCATTTCTATTTTTAATTCCTTCTTTGATTCGATACCAATTTAAATACTGCTGTAAATATTTTGTTGATACGCCCCAAAACGTATTGTCAATCCATTTCTTGACTCTATTGTGAGTCGAGTTTACATGCTGGATATGATATACCTTATCTTTAACACGCTGTTTAATGATAGCCTTTAGGGCATGGTGCTCAATTTTATTATCTATTGCAAAACCTTTATAGCTTGCATGCGCATCACTGCAAAGAATAGTTTGACCTGATTTTATTCGACTACCGATAGCATTTTCTATATCTATTTTCTTTAACCTTCCCATGGTAGCTACTGTAAGATCCAGCCCTTCTTCCTGTCTTGCGTTACTATAACAGCGACCTAGTCATTACCAATACCCTTGCTTTTTGATGGCCCGCCTCTTTTTCTTGGTTTGCGATTGGTCTGTATGCTTCCTTTTTCTGAATTCAAGAAGAACGTTTCATCACTTTCTGTTATTCCTGTAAAATCGTCTTGATCACTCTCTGGTAAAGATGTCAATATCTTGTGCCTCCAGTCAAAGGCCGTTTTCTTGTTTATTTGTAAGGCAGCCTTTATTTTATCCAAGCTCTTTTCTTGCTCCATTACTTTTAAATAGCCGTCCAGCTTATCCTTGTGATGAATACCAGACATCCAAGTACCTGAATATTCTGTGAAGCTTCGCTTGCAGGATTTGCATTTATAACGTTGTGAACCGCTCTTGAAACCAAACTTAACGTATTTCGCATGACCGCAATGGAAACAAGCACCTTGCTTATTGTTTAGCAGCTTTCTTCGTGATTCTTGACAACTAGGTGGTTCTTCCATGGTATCTTCGGTACTTCCATCTCTGCTATGAGTCTTGAGCGTTCTATTGACGACAATTTTAAAATCGCTGACTTTATTTCTGATATTTCCATAGCTAAATATACAAAATAATACCTATGTTAAACTAGAGCCAAAGTATATTATAAATTAGTTTCATACATTAGATGTTTTGCCTTTTAAAGAAAATTATGAACAATCATTTTCGTTTAAAACAGAAGGAAAAACCTATAAAGGAACTAATATTTTAGGATTGATTAAAGGCACAGAATTATCTCATAAGTATATTGTAATTAGTGCGCATTACGACCACGAAGGTATTAAGAAAGGTAAGATATATAATGGTGCAGACGATAATGCTTCGGGGGTAAGTGCGCTGTTTGCCTTTGCCGAATATTTTAAAGCTAATCCGCCAAAGCATTCAGTTATTTTATCGGCATTTGATGCCGAAGAATTGGGTTTAAAAGGATCAAAGTATTTTGTTAAGAATTCAACTATTCCGCATCATAAAATTGTTGCCAACTTAAATATGGATATGATAAGTCGCAGTGATGAAAATGAATTATTTGTTGTTGGAACGCGATATAATAAAAATCTTAAGTATCTGGTTTCCAATATTAAACATTCCAGTAAAGTTAAACTCAGCATGGGACATGATGGTGAAGATGGAAGAGATAATTGGACCTATTCATCCGATCATGTGTCGTTTCATAAAAAGGGTATTCCGTTTTTATATTTTGGAGTAGAAGATCATGAAGATTATCATGAACCAACAGATGATTACGAAAATATTCACCCAGAATTTTATAAAGAAGCTGTAAAAGTTATTATTTCAGTTTTTGAAAAAATGGACGATACGCTATTTTAAAAATAAGCTTTTAATTGAATAGATCCTGTATGTATGGTTTTGCTAGTTTCGGTTTTTCTTCCGAAATAACTTAAATTTAAATCTAAAAAATTAGTTAGCTTTTTTTGAGCCAATAAACTCCATGTAAAGTTTTTTCCTGGTTGTAACCCTTCCAACATTTGATAGGATACAGGCGAATTGGGATTACCTTCAAACGCATTAGAAAAATAGTTAAACTCACCATTTATAGCACTTTGTTGTTTGTTTGAAAACGAAAACGACGCTCCGTATTTTTGTTGTTTTAGCGATTCTAAATTCCCAATAGTATTATTTTTACTAGCATATTGGTAAAACACATCGAAACGTGAATTGTCATTAAATAAATAGGAAAGCTTTGGATTTAATCGAGTTTCATCAAAATTATAATTTTTGCTTGCAAAGTTTTCGCTGATGCTTTCATTTTCATCAAAAGCAGCGATAACATTAATTAACCAACTTTCTACTATTTTATGATTGAAATTAATTTGATGACTTTTTAAACTGTTTTCTATAAAACCTATTGATAGAATATTTCTCGATGTGTTTTTTAAGTGGGTATAAGATGTTGTGTAATGTTGTTTTCCGCGATTAAAAAAGAATACATGTTTAAAGTTTAATTGCAACCCTAATTGATTGTTGGCATCATTTTTAAACGGATTTAAATTAAAGCTATTCCCATTTCGTTTTATTTTTCTATCAATTAAATAACTGGTTTGGTTATAAAAATGCGACCAAAACTGTTTCGATTTATGCTCACTAACCGACCATTGTGCAGGATTTATAGTTAAGGTTTGACTCATCCTGTTTTGATGCGTTTTAATAAAAACCCTATTAGGTAAAAGCACGCGAATGTAAATACCTTGATCTTGAAATTGTGCTATTTCAAACTCTTCTAATTCTTGAATACCGTTGTTATTATAATCAATCCAAGTATAAGTGCCTTGTCCAGGTTCTACTTCTACGTATGTAAAATCTTGCTGAGGTAAGGTTCCAGAATTGGTTTCAAAAACAGTATGCCATTGTACTATTTGTTTAAAAAGTTTTTGGTTGTATTGTAATCTCGAATTTATAGATTGCTCATCACTTGTGCTGGGAGTAGTCGAAGTATCAAAGGTGTTTTTAAATGTTCTATAATTGGCATAAAGCGATAAATTGGTGTTTGTATTTTGTATAAGTTTAGAGTCTAAATAAAAAGTATTTGATGTATTTACCTTTTGCAATTCATTATTACGAATACTATCATTTACTCTATTTTTATAACCTACTTCTGCAAATACTTTTGTGCTATCTCCAATACCAACAAATACTTCGTACGATTTAAATTTTTGACTTAAAGGTGTTAATATCGATGTTGCGATATCTTTTTGTTCGTTATTTTCAATAGCTAAACGCGTACCAATCCAACTTTTTTTCATTCCATAAGTCATGGTGTTGTACGATCTTAAAAATGTTGAGGTATTACTATCTGATTCTGTATTTAAAAAACTAGAGTTTGAAGCAATATTAAATTTGTTTAACGATAAATTTACAGTAGCTACATGCCTGTTACCATTAAAGTTTTCAGAGAATTCTAAATGTTCAAATTGATAATTCACACCGCCTTTTTCAGGATGAGTTAACTGTAAGCCTGTTTTTAAAAGTTGCTGATTTCCTAAGGGATTTAATATATTCCAGTCTCGTGAAAATTCGGCATTATACAAACGTTGAATGGTTTTAAAATTCTTTTGAATAAAGTCGCCATCGGCAAAAGCACTTAAATGCCAAAGGCTATCTTTTTTAGTAATGGTTTGAGCTATTTTAAACTTGCCCGCAAAACCATCATTGTCATTATCATTTATATTTGAAAATAAGTTTAAATCGTTTTTACTACCAGCAACTTCAAAATTAATATTTGTTTTATCTGTTGGTTTATAACTTCCGTTAACTACAGCAACTTGAAGTTTTGTAGGTGCAATAAGTTGCACAATAGGTGCATAATTACCTAATGAAGAACCAACGTATTCATAAATATTATTGATGGCATTAATACTACTTAATATATAATCGCCTTGGTTGGTGCCAACTTGGGTAAAGGTTACACGGTATAACTCATCGTCTGGATTGTTTGAAAACACAAAAGCTTCAACACCGCCAATAATTTCTTTTTTATATAAAATTCTATTGTCGTTTAATACTTCTTGAATTTCAGAGGAAGCAACCATTTGCGACCTATCGTCTCCAGCATTCGATAAAATTTGAACCTGATCATCAGATAGATTTTGCTGTAAAGGTTGATTTTTAGCATCGTTTTCAGAATAAACCGAAACACCTAGTTTTAGTTTTTCACTTTCATAATGTCCACCACCATAGGCTACAATACGCGAGTAATTACGCTCACTAAATTGATAATCGACTGTAATTCGCATTTCAGATGTCATAGGAAACGTCGAGTTAAAAATAATTTCACCAGCGTTATAATCGATAATATAATCTTTGTCTTCGCCTCGTTTTACTGGAATGCCATTTACATAAACGGTTTCGCTGCCCGATACAATAAGTACAAACAATTCCCCGTTTTGCCCTTGCAATTTATAAGGCCCTTGGTTACCTTCTTGAGCATTAAAAGTACTGGTGGTAAATTGCCCACGAACCAATGCCCCAGCAGCAAATAAATTAGTTTTTGATGCTTCGCCATTTAAATTGGCATTTATAGAGAGCCCTTGTACACGTTTAGAGAAACTAGCAAAATACGACTTGTTGTTTTGTAAATCGATGTCTCCTGCTCTTATGCTCCAATTATCACTAAAAAGTTCAATAAAAACTTGATCGAATTCATCTAACCGCTGCGAATAACCACTTTCTTGCAACGGAATATTGGCATCTTGAATTGAGGCTCGTAATGATACATTATCGTTAAGTTTTCCTGTAATTTGTAAATCGAGTTCACTTTTTAAAACGGAATTTTGATTGTTCCCAATAGTTACACCTCGCGAAATACTTCCAGATGTTGTTAAACCGTCAAAAGGAATGAAATTTTTAGAATCGTTTGGTTGCGAAAGTGTGTATAATTTTTGAATGTTGTCAGTATTATTTACAATAATATTATCATCTAACTGCTTATATGTTTTTGTTAAAAAATTAGGAAATTTTAAATAGTTAATTATAATAGAATCGGTTTCAATAGGCTTTTTAAAAGTTAAAAGTGCTTTAGAAAAATTAATAGTATAGTGTGTTGAGTCTATAATAGAGTTATCTTTGGTTTTAACAGAAAACCAACTGGAATTAATACTAACACTATCAATTTGAATGCTGTCTTTTACTGCAACTTTTTTGGTTCTGTAGTTAGATGTTTTACTTTGAGCATATCCGCAAAAGCCAATTAAAAAAATAAGAATAGTTGCTAAATACTTCATTAGATATATAAAACTACAATATGCTTAAAATATTTTGTTAATAGTTTTCGTTAAAACCCCTGTAAAATGAAAAAGAAGTCCTTTAAAAAAAATAAAGGTTTCTCTTGATTTTGTCTTTCCCCAAACATTGGGAATCTAAATAAAAATATATTTTTATTTGATAGTGTAAATGTAGCGTATTATTTATTTTAGCAGAAATTCCATTAGTTATCAAATAGAGAATAAATGAATCTTGGTAAATATCAGGATCTCACGAATTTTAATTCAAATTATGATACAAAAATTATTTTTAGGAATACTATTATTTTTTGCAATTAAATCGTTTTCGCAAAATTCAAAATATAGTCTTGAATTAAATTTTCCAATTCCCGTTGATAACAATTTTATAGGCAATAATTATAGCGGAATAATAGACCTTGGTGCTAGAGTGCGTTTTTCAAATTTAAATGTAATTAATATTGGTGCTTCATTAAACGGAAGTGTTTTAACTAATAATTCAACCCAGAGTGTTAGGGTTACTTCTTATATAATACAACCCAGAATTTTTGTAGAGCTAGCCGTAAAATCTATTAGCAAACTTCACCCTTCAATAGGATTGGGTTATGCTATAATGACTTTTAATGCATTAGGATCAAGCAATGGATCTAATTTTTTAAAAGTCAATAATACTCAAAGTGGAGTTAATTTTAATTTTGGGTTGAGTTATGATATTGCAAAAAGATTTTTTGTTCAAGGACAGTTTAATTTTATTAAACTTGGAGTTAATAATGAAGTTTCAGACATAAAATTTAATAGAAACGTAAATATTTTAAAAATTGGAATTGGTTACCAATTATAATAAAGAATAAGATTATGAAAATTATATCCTATAACGTAAACGGCATTCGTGCAGCAGTAAATAAAGGCTTTATAGATTGGTTAAAAAGCGCAAATCCAGATGTTATTTGCCTACAAGAAATAAAGGCGATGAAGGAACAATTAGACCTAGATGTATTTGTAGAAGCAGGGTATAAATATAACTACTGGTTTAGTGCCCAAAAAAAAGGATATAGTGGTGTTGCCATTTTAAGTAAAATTAAACCAAACCATGTCGAATTTGGCACGGGGATTGAGTCAATGGACTTCGAAGGTAGAAATTTGCGTGCAGATTTTAATGGCGTTTCAGTAATGAGTTTGTATTTGCCATCTGGAACTAACGATGCACGCTTAAACCATAAATTAGAATATATGGATATGTTTCAAGAGTATATTAATATACTTAAAAAAGATATTCCTAATCTGGTTATTTGTGGCGATTATAATATTTGTCATGAAGCAATAGATATTCATAATCCTAAAATGAAAGGAGTATCTGGATTTTTGCCAGTAGAACGCGAATGGATTGGTAATTTTATAAACAGCGGATTTATAGATTCTTTCAGGTATTTAAATGCAGAATTGCAACAATATAGTTGGTGGAGTTATCGAGCAAATGCAAGAGCAAATAATAAAGGGTGGCGATTAGATTATGCAATGGTTTCAAAGCCATTACAAGAAAACATAAAAAGAGCCGTTATACTTTCTGATGCAGTACATAGCGATCATTGTCCTATTTTAGTAGAAATTGAAAATTAAAAGTAACAATAACAATAGAACCCAAAAACATGATTAAAAATTTTTTATTAGTAGTAGTAACACTAATCTTTACAGTATCCTGTGTATCTCCTAAGGTTTACAAAGATTTAGAAGGCAGATATAACAATTTAAAAAAGGAAAACAGAAAGCTTTCAGATGAAAATGAATCGCTTTCAAGCGCTAAAAACAGAGCAGAAAACGAGTTGAAACAACTTAAATCAGCTTACAATGAAGCGGTTGCGCAACGCGATAAGTTACAAGCCGATTATAATGCAACCAAAGCAAATCTTGATAATTTAAAATCTTCATACGAAGCATTAGAAAAAAATAGTTCTGCAGCAATAGCCGAAAATTCTAAACGAAATAGAGAATTACTAGCACAATTAGAAGCAAAAGAACAAGCCTTGGCCGATGAAAGTGCACGTTTAGCAAATCTTAAAAGAGCATTAGAAGACCGTTCAAATCGTGTAGCCGAATTAGAAAGTGTTATCGCAGCAAAGGATGCAGCAATGACACAGTTAAAAGATGCCATTTCTAGAGCATTAACAGACTTTGAAGGTAAAGGTTTAACCGTAGAGCAACGCGATGGAAAAGTGTATGTATCTATGGAAAATAAGTTGTTATTTGGTTCAGGAAGTTGGGCTGTTGGTGTTGAAGGCCGAAGAGCAGTACAGCAATTAGGATCTGTATTAGGAGATAACCCAGATATTGCCGTATTAATTGAAGGACATACCGATAATGTCCCTTACAAAGGTAATGGGCAATTAACAAGTAATTGGGATTTATCGACTAAACGAGCAACTGCTATCGTGAATATTCTTAGAGAAAACGCCGCCATAACCCCAGAAAATTTAACAGCCGCTGGTCGTGGTGAATTTGCTCCTGTAGCAACAAACGATTCTGCCGAAGGAAAAGCAAAAAACAGACGTATAGAGGTTATTTTAACACCTAAGCTAGATGAACTTTCTAAGTTGCTGAACGAGAATTAATATAATCGCCATTGCAAGGACACGCAGGGGTGGGCAATCTGTTAATAAAAACCTTTTAGAGTAATTTCTCTAAAAGGTTTTTTAATTAATCTTTAAAGTATATTATATTTTATGTATTTAATTCGTTTTCAAGCTTGCGTAAAAAATTCACTACCCTTTCTTTAAAATTAGTATCGCCGAATGTTTCTATAGGTAGATATCCTTGATAATTCGATTTTTTAATCATTTTTATTAAGCGTTCAAGGTTTACTGTTTCTTGTTTTCCGTGGTTGTGCACTAATTCTTTTATTTGCCAACTAACAGCATAAGGTATCATACTTTCAATATCAGCATATAAATCTCCTTCACGATAACTGCCTATATCTAATACCAATCCAAACCAATCTGAGTTAACAGCTTCAATAATTTCTAATGTTTGTTTTGGAGTTTTAACAAATGCATTATGATTTTGCATAGCAATAATAACGCCATGTTCAGATCCGTATTTAGCAGAAGATTGTAAGCCACCTACAACCCATTTTAATACATCTTTTCTGTTATATCCAGAATAATCAGAATGTCCTGCAAAAACCCGAAGAACAGGAGCTCCTAATTTTGCTGCAACTTCAATCCATTGTTTTACTTGTTGTAAACTTTCCTCTCTTTTCTTAGCATCAGGATTAGTAAAATCATTTCTTATACCCGTTCCATTTATATCTAACCCTAATTTATGAGCTTTCTTTTTTATGCGATAGATATATTCATCTGAAGGTGGAATGGGATATCCAGAAAGATAGTACCCTGTTAAATCAAGACCATCAAAATGCGCCTCAGAACAAAACACTAAAAGTTCATCAACCGACATGCTTTCTTCTTTTAGTAGCTTGTTAAATGAGTAAGCATTTAAACTTGTTTTAAGATTTGATTTGGTGGTATTGTCTTTTTTGTCGTTTGTTATAGCGTGTGCAGACATGCCTATAACAAACGGTATGGAAGATAATAATTGTAAGGCTGTCTTTCTTTTCAATTGTATTCAATATTATAGCTTATAGCATTTTTTTTCTTATTTTAGTAATACCATATCTTTTGAAAAAAAAGCAATAACTTAAGCTATGTTTAAATATAAAAAAATATTAATGCTTTTTAGAAGTATGTTTATAATACTTTAAAATTTAACACTATTTTTTTAAAAAAAGATAAATTATCTAGTAGGTTTGTTATAGACTTATACATAGAAACCTTATATATTAATAGCAGAGTAATTCAATAATATATGAAATACACAATACTACCGAATACTGATATAAAAGTTAGTAAAATATGTTTAGGAACCATGACTTGGGGAAACCAAAATACCCAAAAAGAAGGTTTTGCGCAAATGGATTATGCCTTAGAACAAGGTGTAAATTTCTTTGATACTGCCGAAATGTATGCTGTACCTGCAACGCCAGAAACCTATGGGAGTACAGAGCGTATTATTGGCAATTGGTTTGCCAAAACAGGTAATAGAGATAAAGTTATTTTGGCCTCAAAAATTGCAGGAAATGGCGATTATACAGCACACATTCGTACCAATGGTTTTGCACCCGAAGCTATAAAAGAAGCCATACATAATAGTTTAAAACGTTTACAAACCGATTATATAGATTTGTACCAATTGCATTGGCCAGAACGTGAGACTAATTATTTTGGTGTTAGAGATTATAAGCATAACCCTAATGATGCTTGGGAAGATAATTTTAACAACGTGCTTCATACACTAAATGACTTTATTAAAGCAGGCAAAATTAGACAGGTAGGAATTTCTAATGAAAAATCTTGGGGAACCATGCGTTATTTAGAAGAATCTAAAACGCATAATTTACCAAGAATGGCAACCATTCAAAACCCATATTCTTTATTGTGTAGAACGTTTGAAGGCGATTTAGCTGAAATGTCTATTAGAGAAAATATAGGTTTATTGGCATATTCGCCAATGGCTTTTGGAGTACTCTCTGGTAAATATATTAAAGGTAACGCAGCAAATAATGCACGATTAAAATTGTTTCCTAGGTTTGGGCGTTATACCAACCCGCAAGCAACCAAAGCTACAGAACAATATTTAAAAATAGCCGAGGATAATAATATGAGTTTAGCACAAATGAGTTTAGCATTTGTAAACCAACAGCCTTTTGTAACGAGTAATATTATTGGTGCTACCAATTTAGAGCAGCTTAAAGAAAATATTGATAGTATTGATGTTGTTTTAAATGAAGAGGTATTAGCTCAAATAAATGCTGTGCATGATGTAATTCCTAACCCAGCACCATAATTTAAATTAAAAAATGGTATCTAAGCTAAAACAAATAGATCAAGCTATTATCAAGTACATGAAAGCTTGGGGTAATCCAGCATTACGTATTTCTTTTGCTATCATCTTTTTTTGGTTCGGAATTCTTAAACCTTTTGGTTTGTCGGCTGCTATTCCATTAGTAAAAGCAACTGTTGTTTGGTTACCTTTTATTGAACCCGATGTTTGGGTTCATGTTATTGGTTGGTGGGAAGTAACTATTGGTATTTTGTTTTTATTTAAAAAAGCAACCCGTATTGCTATTGGCTTATTGTTTTTGCAAATGACAGGTACTTTTATGCCATTGGTGTTTTTACCAGAGGTGGTATATCAAAACCATAATGTATTGTTGCCAACTATGGAAGGTCAATATATTATTAAAAACTTAATGATTATTTCTGCAGCACTAGTAGTTGGTGGTAAGTTTTATGATAGAAACTAAGTGCCTAATTTTTAAAAGAATACCACTTGATTTTGTATTAGTAACGAGTATAAAACTTTTTTGTGTAAACTCTTTGAAAAGTCAAAACGTGAAATATTAGAATGGAACGAAGAAAATTTATTGAAAAATCAGGAATCATTGGAGCAATAACGCTTTTACCTATATCATTTTTTTCTATGATTGAAAAACCTAAATATAAAATGGGTTATCAGCTATTTTCTATCCGCGATGAAATGTCTAAAGACCCCATCGCTACGTTAAAAGCCCTTAAAGCCATGGGGTATGAGGATTTTGAAACCTATGGATTTGATAATGAGAAAGGCATGTTTTACGGATATAAATCTTCGGAATTCAAGCAAATTTTAAATGATTTGAATTTATCAGTTAGTAGTGGTCACTATGGTTTTTCTCCATATTTAGAAAAATCTGAAGATGACCTAAAACGTTTTGTCAATCAGTGTATCATAGGAGCTAAAGCTTTAGATAGCAAATATATAACTTGGCCATGGATAGCTCCAGAACAACGAACTATTGATAATTTTAAGTTAATGTCTAAAAAGCTTAATATTATAGGAGAACAAGTAACTAATGCAGGTCTAGGGTTTGCGTATCATAACCATGGTTTTGAATTTGAAGACCAAAATGGTAAAAATGGTTTTGATATTATTATAAATGAGACAGATCCATCTCTGGTAAAGCTTCAAATGGATATGTATTGGGTAATGCACTCTTCCCAATACACCCCTAAGGAATTAATTAATAATCAACCAGGGAGGTATGTTATGTGGCATATAAAAGATATGGATAAAGTATCCAAAGATTATACCGAGTTAGGTAATGGTTCTATTAACTATACAGAATTACTTCCTAATCCAAATGTATCTGGTCTTGAATTTTATTTTATAGAGCAAGGGGGTAATTTTTTAATTAATTCTATGAAAAGTGCAGCCGATAGCTCTAACTATTTTAAAAAACACCTTCAGAAGTTCTTATGATTATTAATTAAATATAGATTAAAAAGTTTTTATTTGAACGACTTGCTGTCTCCTAGTATGGCTAACGCTAACTTTTACTTAGTGGTGTACAGTAAACTTAATTCTATAATTTATTTTACAATAATTTCAGATGAGAAATGGTATTAGTACTAAACCCGCGTTAGGGATAGCAGTGGAAAGCCCACAGGGAGGCACGACCGAGGACTTGTAACGTATAGCCCGACCCCTTTTTGGGGTAACGCCCAAATAAAAAATTGTTACTTAGAATGAGATTACCACAACCTAAAGGTTTTGCAATGACGTGTAAAAACAAAAACGCCTTACTAAATAAATAATAAGGCGTTTTTAAATTATTTAATTTGATTACCATTTTTATCGAAAAAATGATATTCTAGATATGTGTAAGCATCTCTTGGTAAAATTTTAACCCATTTTTTGTGTTCAAAAAACCATTTTGAACGTATAGATGGAAAGCCTTTTGTTAAAAAGGCTGCTATAAAAGGATGTGTGTTTAAAGTCAGCTTTTTATAGTCTTTTTTTAATAGTAATTCAAGATCGTGAGTTACTTTTTGCACTAAACCTATGGGTGCTTCAACCTCAGAGCCATTAATTATTACATCGGGGTTTTCCTCGCGCGTTTTAATGTTCATTTCTGGGCGTACTCGTTGTCTTGTTATTTGTATCAATCCAAATTTACTTGGAGGCAATATTTTGTGTTTTGCTCTATCGTCCTTCATTTCGTCGCGAAGGTGATTAAACAGTTTTTGCCTGTTTTCGGCATTAGTCATATCAATAAAATCTACTACAATAATACCGCCCATATCACGTAATCGTAATTGGCGAGCCATTTCTGTTGCAGCAATTAAATTTACTTCTAATGCTGTATCCTCTTGGTTATTTGCTTTGTTAGATCTGTTACCGCTGTTTACATCTATAACATGTAGTGCTTCTGTGTGCTCTATTACTAGATAAGCACCTTTTGCCATAGATACGGTTTTACCAAACGAGGTTTTAATTTGTCTTTCAATTCCAAATTTTTCAAAAATGGGAACCTTAGACTGATACAATTTTACTATTGATTCTTTTTTGGGTGCAATTTCTTGCACGTAATCTTTAATTTGATAGTAAAGCTCTTCATCATCGACAGTAATTCCTGTAAAAGTGTCATTAAATATGTCTCGTAAAATTGACGAGGCTTTATTCATTTCTCCTAATACTTTACTGGGATGATGGGCTTTGTGTAGCTTTTTACACATTGCGGTCCAACGACTTAGCAAATTTTGTAAATCTTTATCTAGTTCAGCTACTTTTTTGCCTTGTGCTACTGTACGTACAATTATACCAAACCCTTGTGGTGTGATACTTTTTACCAATCGTTTTAATCGGTCTTTTTCTTCACGGTCTTCTATTTTTTGAGAAATAGAAATACGACTAGAAAATGGGACTAAAACAATATATCTACCAGCAATAGAAAGCTCGGAGCTTATTCTAGGGCCTTTTGTTGATATAGGTTCTTTAACTATTTGTACTAATAGCGATTGATTAGATTTTAAGACGTCGGCAATTTTGCCATCTTTCTCAATATCTTTTTCAAATGGGAAATTTTTTAAAGAAAAATCTTTTAGTTTACCTGTGCTTACACGTTTTGTGAATTTTAAAAGCGAAGGAAGCTTTGGGCCTAAATCGTGATAATGCAAAAAGGCATCTTTCTCGTAACCTACATTAACAAATGCAGCATTTAAACCTGGAACAGCTTTTCGTATTTTGGCTATAAACACATCACCAACCGAAAAGTTATTACCACCTTCATCTTTCTGTAATTCAATAAGTTTTCCATCTTTTAATAAGGCAAAATCAACATTATCGGAACTAGATCTAATGATCAATTCTTTATCCATTCAGTTAATTTTTATCCATACATTCTAGTTAGTAGTTACATAGTTAATAGTTGAAGTATTTTAGAATAACAACCAATAACTAATAACCAGCAACCAAATTATACAGATGGATTATACATTATTTTTTTCACAGGATTTTAAATCTGTGGAGTTCATAAAACGCCAATAGACGTTAAAAAATTAATGAACTCATTTCAAAGAACTTGTTGTTTTAAAAACCGAAAAAAAGTAGTTAATCTAACTACTTTTTTGATTTATTTTTTCTTTTTGTGACGGTTAGCGCGTCTGCGTTTCTTACGCTTATGCGTTGCAACCTTATGTCTTTTACGTTTTTTACCACTTGGCATAAATAGTGTCTTTTTTAATTAATAATTTATTTTTAATACTGAAACGAGTTTAACACTCGTATTTTATTTAACGTCTACATTTGTTTTAACACCTTCTACAAAAACTTTTGCAGGCTTAAATGCAGGTATGTTATGAGCTGGTATTTTAATTGTTGTATTTTTAGAAATATTTCTGCCAGTTTTTTCAGCTCTGGTTTTAATTATAAAGCTTCCAAAACCTCTTAAATAAACATTGTCACCACTTTCTAATGATGTTTTTACTTCTTCCATGAATTTTTCAACAACATCTTGAACATCACCTTTTTCCATTCCCGATTTTTCAGAGATTTTTGCTACTAAATCAGCCTTTGTCATTTTTAATATTTTATTTTTAGTTACTATTATTGATTATAAAAGGGATGCAAATATAGGAATTAAATATTCAATATTTCAAACCTAATTCATTAAAATTTAAGAATATAAAGGTTTATTTTTGTTTGCTCTATTTAACTAATTAATGATATTTTCAAAAATTATAACTCTTTGGTACTCAAGCAATAAGAGAGATCTTCCTTGGAGGCAAGCTAAAGACCCATATTATATTTGGTTATCTGAAATTATTTTACAGCAAACACAAGTTGTTCAAGGGCTTCCATATTACAATGCTTTTACAAACCAATTCCCAACAGTTTTTAAATTAGCCGAAGCCAATGAAGCAAAAGTGCTAAAACTTTGGCAGGGGCTTGGGTATTATTCTCGTGCTCGAAATTTGCATACAACAGCAAAATATATTGCGAATGAATTAAAAGGAGAATTTCCTAATAATTATAAAGGCCTCTTAAAATTAAAAGGTGTTGGCGATTATACGGCAAGCGCTATTGCCTCAATTTGCTTTAACGAAGCTGCTGCTGTTGTTGATGGGAATGTGTATAGGGTGCTTTCTAGGTATTTTGGTATTGATACACCTATTAATTCATCAAAAGGAGCAAAGACGTTTAAAACATTGGCGCAGAAACTTATTGATAAAAAGGATCCAGCCCAATTTAACCAAGCCATTATGGAGTTTGGTGCTGTACAATGTAAACCCAAAAATCCCAATTGTGGTACTTGTCCGTTTAAGGATTCGTGTTTTGCCTTTAGTAAAAATAAAATAGGTGATTTACCTGTAAAGATTAAAGCTGCAAAAGTTAAAAAGAAGCATTTTAATTTTATGGTTTTTATTTCTGAAGATGGTAAAACTATTTTAGAAAAAAGAGAAGGTAAAGGTATTTGGCAAAACTTATTTCAATTTCCATTGGTAGAAACAGATACGAATATAAATACATCAGATTTTAAAACACTTATAAAATCGCACGATTTATTAAAAGATACACCTTTTGAATTGACACCATATAATAAGGATGTAATTATTCATAAATTATCACATCGGCATTTATATACTAAGTTCTGGATTGTTAATGTAAATACATTACCAGTTGAAGGGATTTTAACCACCACAATTCACGACTATGCAGTCCCAATTTTAATTGGAAATTTTATAGATGCTTTTAATTTCTAAGTTTCACATTTTCTACCTATACGTGCTAACAATCATATTTTTTTATTAATTTTAAGTTTATCAATCGCAAAAGAGTAATTTTGCAGTTATAAATTAAATAAATCATGTCGGGAACATTAAATAAAGTGATGCTAATTGGGCATTTAGGCGATGAAGTAAAAATGCATTATTTTGAAGGTGGCGGGTGTATTGGTCGTTTTCCTTTAGCAACAAACGAAACCTATACAAACAAACAAACCAATGAGCGTGTTACAAATACCGAATGGCATAATGTTGTTGTTAGAAATAAAGGTGCCGAAATATGTGAAAAATATTTAAGCAAAGGCGATAAAGTTTATATTGAAGGACGCTTAAAAACAAGAAAATGGCAGGATGATAAAGGCAATGACAGATACTCTACTGAAATTAATTGCAACGATTTTACATTTCTTTCAACAAAGAAAGAAAGTGAAAGTAACGCCGCAAATAAACCTGCTACAAATAGCCCAATAGCAAATTCAAATCAACAAGCATCTAGTGAAACTCCTGTTGCCGAAGAAAATGATGATCTCCCGTTTTAATGTTATGCCTAATTGTTATTGTAAAATACGCGTTATAAGTTTAACTAAAACCATAGGTATTGGATCCTGATCCTGCTAGTTTTATACCCTTATTAATTGCAATTGATTTTTCGATTGCTCTAGGTTTTGTATTGCTGTTTTTGCTTTTAATTTGTTCGGCACTTATTTCTGGTGCAGAAGTTTCTCTTTTTTCGCTTACTAGAGCAGATATAGATAATGGTTTAGAACAAAAATCGAAACGAATTCAAATTATTTCTAAGCTTTTAGAACGTCCTAAAAAATTATTAGCCACCATACTGGTAGCCAATAATTTTATAAATATATCTATTGTTATTTTGTTTGCGTATTTAAGTGGCGATGTGTTTGATGGGATATCGTCTCCTGCATTAAAATTTACTATTGAAGTTGTAATTATAACCTTTTTAATTTTATTATTTGGCGAAATATTACCTAAAATTTATGCCAGTAGAAACAATGTGAAGTTTGCCTCTTTTATGGCATATCCTTTAAAGGTATTAGATTTTTTGTTTGCACCTATTAGCTTACCCATGCAAAGCGTAACATTGTCTATTCATAATGTGTTAGGGAAACAAAAATCTAATATAAGTGTCGATCAACTTTCGCAAGCTTTAGAACTTACAAGTGAGGACGATACCACCAAAGAAGAGCATAAAATATTACAAGGTATTGTAGAATTTGGTAATACAGATACCAAACAAGTTATGCGCCCCAGAATTGATATTTTTGCACTTAATATAGAACAAAAGTACACCGAGATAATGCCCGAAATTATTACTAACGGATATTCTAGAATTCCTGTTTATAAAGATAATATTGATACTATTGAGGGTATTCTTTACGTAAAAGATTTATTGCCTTATATAGACAGAAAACAGTTTGATTGGGCATCGTTAATACGAGATCCTTTCTTTGTGCCAGAGAATAAGAAGTTAGACGATTTAATGACCGAGTTTCAAGATAAAAAAGTGCATTTGGCTGTTGTGGTCGACGAGTATGGAGGTACTTCGGGCTTAATTTCTTTAGAAGATATTATTGAAGAAATTGTAGGCGATATAAGTGATGAGTTTGATGATGAAGATTTAATGTATTCGAAGTTAGATGAGAACAATTATGTGTTTGAAGGAAAAACGGTATTAAAAGATTTTTATAAAGTTATAAGGTTAGAAGACGATGCTATTTTTGAAGATAATAAAGGAGAGGCAGAAACCATAGCTGGTTTTGTTCTAGAGATTTCTGGTAGCTTTCCAAAGTTAAATAGTAAAATAAATTTTAAAAATTACGTTTTTACTATTGAGGCTTTAGATAAAAAACGCATAAAACTTATAAAATTCACCAAAAACTAATGAGAAATTTAGGCTATCTATTAATTATAATTGTATTTTTTTCATGTGGTGACGACCCAGTGCCCAAGCCAAAAGGGCTTTTAAGGCTTGATTATCCTCAAGCTAAATATGTAGATGCAAAAGTTGATGTTCCTTTTTCTTTTGAAACGAATTTGTTGGCAACAAAGTTAAAAACTAAACGCATTGTAGCAACTACCAAAAGTTATGGAATTAATATAGAGTATCCGTCTTTAAAAGGAACTATTTTTTTAACGTATAAAGCAGTAGAAAACAATAAAGATAATTTAAGATTGTTCTTGCGAGATGCTCAAAAATTCACCTTGGAACACACCAAAAGAGCCGATGAGATTCCTGCTTATCCTTATGAAAATAAGGAACGACAAGTGTATGGCTTGTTATCTGAAGTTAAAGGCAATGTTGCATCGCCAGCACAGTTTTATGTAACAGATAGTGTTAATCATTTTTTAACAGGTTCACTATATTTTCATGCCAAACCCAATTACGATTCTATTTTACCTGCTGCAAACTATTTGCAAAAAGACATACGGCATATAATGGAAACTATAAAGTGGAAATAAGAATAAGTTTTTTATATTTATAACTTATTTTCTTGAAATTGCTATTAGTCTTTTATGATTGGGGATCATTTAATATTGGTTGTTTAAACATGTGTGAATGATTTTAAAAAATGAATTACGAGAATTAATTAATGAAAAACCACTAACAAGCCTATTCTTTATAGGTATTCTTTTTTTAGATGCATTAGGCGCAGTTTTTCCTGATTATTTAGATAGACGAATAACACTGTTTTTTCCAATTCCTTTAATTTTTATTGTATATATATTAAATGCTAATAGAAAAAATAAACTGTTTTTACTTTCTGTTGTATTTAACTTTTTAGGGGTTTGTACATTTAATAATCCATACCAAGAGTATAATACTATAGGTATAATTTTTCATGCCATAGCCTTTTTTATTTACAGTACAATTTTATTTAAAAAATATAAAACAATTAGTGCAAAGAATTTTTTGAGATTTTCTATTATAGTAGTATTGTTTATCGTTATACCAAGTATTATTTATTCTAAAGGGATAATAAAGATGAACATTTCTTATCAAATAATGCTATATCTTTTTTCAATTTCAACATTCATATTTGGTACTTTCATGTTATATCTAAACAATAAAACAAATACCAATCGGTTTTTGGTATTCGCAATAGTTTCTATACTTTTTAGCTCCTATTCACAGGGGTATAACTTATTTATTGAAGATAGTCATTTTATGGAATTCTTAGCTGTTATATTTTTTAATCTAACACATTATTTTATGTGCTGGTATTTAATAAGAGAATCAAGAAACACTTAATTATACTACTTAAACAATTTTATATAAACTTTATTTAGTCGAAAAAGTGTCAACAGTTTTCATATCACTAACCTTATAAATATCAGCAACTTTAGTAACAGTTTCTTTAAGTGAATTAGGAGTTACTTTGGCTTCGTTATATTCTACCATGGCAAGTTTTTTATCAAAATCTACTTTAGCCGATTTTACACCTTTCATTTTAGATATTTTCTTTTCAATGGTTTTTGCGCATCCAATTTCGCAAGTCATACCATCTATTGTAAATTCTGCTTTTGCATAAGTAGCATTAGGATCTAATTTTGAACTAGACTCTGATGCCATTTCAATAGTTTTAATTTCGGGTTTTGCTTCATTTTTGCAACTAAATGTAAAAGCAACAACTAAAGTAATGGTTAAAAGTGATTTTATGATTTTCATGAGATTTCTTTTTATATGTACAAAACTACTAAATAAAGCTGTTTATTGTATTAAAAAGTAGAACTTTGTGATTGAACTCATCTTGAATTTTTCTATTTCCTAAAAAACACCCAAAATTCACCCATATTTTCTGACGTTGAAAATTTTACAGATTTAAAATTAGATTTCACTATCAATGTTACGCGTATTCATAGACCCCTTTTTTTAAATAGAAAATATTCTTCAAAGCGAAGAAAACGTTTGTAATTTAATTAAATAGCAGTATATTTGCACCCGCCTTCCAAATAGGTGAGCTTATTTTTAAATAAATTAATAAATAAAAACGTTACGCTATGTACGCAATTGTAGAGATAGCAGGGCATCAATTTAAAGTTGAAAAAGACCAAAAAGTTTTTGTTAACCGTTTACAAACAGAAGAAGGTAAGAAAGTTTCTTTCGATAATGTTCTTCTTGTAGCAGATGGTAACAATGTAACTGTAGGCGCCCCGGCTATAGACGGAGCTCAAGTAGGAGCTAAAGTCTTAAAACACCTTAAAGGTGATAAAGTTATAGTTTTTAAGAAGAAGAGACGTAAAGGTTACCGTGTTAAAAATGGTCACCGTCAATCTTTAACAGAAATTGTAATTGAAAGTATAGCTGTTTCTGGAGCAAAAAAAGCTGACCCAGCAAAAGCAACTAAGAAAGCAGAAACTAAAAAAGCTGAAACTGCTGTACCAAAAGCAGAAGCTACTCAAGATTTAAGCAAAAACACTGTTGCTGAATTAAAAGAGATGGCTAAGGCTAAAGGCATTGAAGGGATTTCTTCTATGAAGAAAGCCGATTTAATTGCTGCTTTAAGTTAATTTTAAAAATATAAAATCGAAATAAAATGGCACATAAAAAAGGAGTCGGAAGTTCGAAAAACGGTAGAGAATCAGAATCGAAACGCTTAGGTGTTAAGATATTTGGTGGTCAAGCTGCTTTAGCTGGAAATATTATCGTTAGACAAAGAGGTAATACACATCACCCAGGTGAAAATGTGTATGGAGGAAAAGATCATACATTACACGCCCAAGTTGATGGTGTTGTAAAATTTACAAAGAAAAAAGATAACAAATCTTACGTTTCTATTGAGCCATTTGAGGCCTAAGAAACTTTTATAAACACATTAAAAAGAGGCTGTCTGAAAAGAGGCTACTGAAAAAGTCACGAACTTAAATAAAAGCGGTAAGTATTTTAGATACTTG
>CANKVS010000059.1 GCA_947487155.1 uncultured Flaviramulus sp. | reverse complement strand
TGCTAATTCCATAAAAGTAAACGAACAATATTGGCTAAATTAATCATGTTAGAACTGGAAATTATCGAATAGAATATTCGAGCCTTTTTTAGCTTCTATTTTTGACCAAAATAAAATGTTGTACATATGTTGTACTAAAGCCGATTTAATGGGAAGTAAAAAAGCCATTCAATCTCTTGAATGGCTTGCTATCACTAAGCTCCTTCTCTTGGGCTCGAACCAAGGACCCTCTGATTAACAGTCAGATGCTCTAACCAACTGAGCTAAGAAGGAGTGTGTTTTCCGCTTTAGCGAGCGCAAATATATATTATTTTTTAATTACTGCAAATATAATATTTAAAAAATTTAATTAAAAATGGCTTTAAATATATCATTCCCATTTGCAAACAAAACTAAGGCTATTAAAATAAAGAAACCAACCATTTGTGCGTACTCCATAAACTTGTCTCCTGGTTTTCTACCAGAAATCATTTCATACAGTAAAAACATAACATGTCCGCCATCTAAAGCTGGTATAGGCAATAGGTTTAAAACAGCTAACATAATTGATAAAAAGGCGGTAATGCCCCAAAAAGCTTCCCAACTCCATGTATCAGGAAAAATATCAAAAATAGCTTTAAAGCCACCAACACCTTTATATGCTCCTGTACTTGGGCTAAAAATAGCACCTAATTGATCCCAATAAGAGGTAATTTGGTTAATAAATTTATCATAACCTATTCCAAAGCTTTCTCCAAAAGAATATTCCTTTCTTGTGATTGACAAATAACCTAGCTCTTCAAACCTATTATACGATCCACCAGGATAGATTCCAAAGGCACCATTGTTATCAACCTTTAATTCTCTTTTTAACTCTTCTCCATCTCTTATAATATCAACAGTAACAACCTTTCCTTTTAAAGATTGTAAAGTAGGTTTAAATTCATCAAAATATTTAATTTTTTTTCCATTTATACCAGTAATATAATCTCCTTTCTTTAAATCGACTTCTTTATTTAATGAAGAATCGGCTGCTTTACCAAAGATGAATGGCATTCTTATTTCAAAAAGGCTTCGATCTTTACTAGTCGATAATTGTCCTAAAAAGTCTTCAGGGAATTGTATTATTTTTTCAACTCCGTCTCTTTTAATTGTTACAGATTCTGCGCCAATAATGTTTCCTTTAATATCAAAATAGTTTTCAACTTGTACATCACCTACAGCAACAACATCATCTCCAGTTTTAAGGCCTAAATCAGTTAATAAAGGATTATCTATATGATAACCATCTTTAATACTTGCAGCAGAAATATCGGTATCTCCATATACAAAAGAGGTTAAAATATAAATTATTAAAGCCAAAATAAAATTAACAGTAACACCACCAAGCATAATAATTAAACGTTGCCACGTAGGTTTAGAGCGAAATTCCCAAGGTTGCGGTTCTTGCGCCATTTGCTCGGTATCCATGCTTTCATCAATCATTCCAGAGATTTTCACATAACCTCCTAATGGCAACCAACCTATTCCGTAAACAGTATCGCCTATCTTCTTTTTAAATAATGAGAACTTAACATCAAAAAATAAGTAAAACTTTTCTACGCGGGTTTTAAATGCTTTTGCAGGAATAAAATGTCCTAATTCGTGCAAAACAATTAATAATGAAAGGCTCAATAAAAATTGAGATATTTTAATAATAAACTCCATATATCTTCTATCAGATTTTTATAATCGCACAAAAGTAAGCTTTTAAACCAACTTTAAGAAACCAATTATAAAATGTGATTTGTTTTAACAGTAATTTAAGCAGAAATTAAATATGCTCACTTTAAAAATCATTGTAAATTTGCATGTACTTAATTTTTAGTTATTCATTTAATGGTTTCATTTTTTAAAGAATATAAAGGGTTTGCAATAGTTTTCGGAATCATTTCTATCATTATTATTGCTATTATTTATAACACCCTAAATGTATATAAGCCATTAGATATTTATCAACCAGCCATGGTAAGTACAGAGTTGGTTGACAGCACCATTCAGCATCAAAAAAAATATCATAAAATTGCCGATTTCAAACTCATCAATCAAAACGGGAAAACTATTACTCAAGATGATTATAAAGGTAAAATATATGTTGCCGATTTCTTTTTTACCACCTGCCAAACCATTTGCCCAATTATGACAGGCCATATGGCACAGATACAAAAAGAACTTATGAATGATGACGAAGTTATGTTACTTTCTCATACAGTAACGCCCACAATTGATACCGTAGCACAGTTAAAACGCTATGCTATAAAAAAAGGTGTGAATGATGAAAAATGGAATTTAGTAACTGGCGATAAAAAACAAATTTACCAGTTGGCTAGAAAAAGTTATTTAGCTGTAAAAGATCAAGGTAATGGTGACGCTTTTGATATGATACACACCGAAAACTTTATGCTTATTGATAAAAAACGACGAATTCGTGGATTTTACGACGGTACAAAACAAGAAGAAATCGATAGGTTATTAAACGATATTGCACATTTAAAAAAGGAAAATAGTTTATTGATAAATTGATTGTTTTTGGTGTTTAATTGATGTAAATCTCAAGTTTTTTGATTCTATCAAAAACTTTAAACACTAATCTCCTAAACTTTTAAACATTTAGCTTATTTTTGCCTCTTTAAAATCAATCTAAATAAGCTTGCAAGACACATTAGCACATCTTAAACGAGGAGAAAAAGCCATCATTACCGATGTTTCGTCTATTCATATTCCATTAAAACTTTTAGAAATGGGATGCTTACCTGGTAATGCTGTTAAACTTTTACAGCTAGCCCCTTTTAAAGATCCAATGTATTTAAACATAAACGGAACTCATTTGGCTATTAGAAAAGAAACGGCGATTCATATTCAAATAGAAAAAATAGAACATGAGTAAGCAAATTAACGTCGCCTTAATTGGGAATCCTAATACTGGAAAAACCTCAGTTTTTAATGCTTTAACGGGGTTAAATCAAAAAGTTGGTAATTATCCAGGAATTACTGTTGAAAAAAAAGAAGGGGTTTGCAAATTATCTCGTGGTATAAAAGCCCATATTATTGATTTGCCAGGAACTTATAGTTTAAATGCATCTTCACTTGACGAAAACGTTGTTATAGAGCTATTACTCAATAAAAACGATAAAGATTTTCCAGACATAGCTGTTGTGGTGAGCGATGTAGAAAACCTAAAACGTAACTTACTCTTATTCACTCAAATTAAAGATTTAGAAATTCCTGCCATTCTTGTTATTAATATGTCCGACAGAATGCATTATAAAGGCATTTCTCTCGATTTGGATTATTTAGAAGAACACCTTCAAACAAAAATTGCTTTAATAAGCACACGCAAAAATGAAGGCATTGATAATTTAAAAAATCTTATCAGCAATTATAAAGATATTTCTGTTACACCATGTATAGATCCTTCTGAAATAGATGCCGAATATTTTAACAACCTGCAAAAAGCATTTCCAAATCAATTAATTTACAAGCTTTGGTTAGTGATAACTCAAGATGTTAATTTTGGCAAAACCAATAGAAAAGAAATTGATGCCATTGCTAGTTTTAAAACAAAAAGTAAAGCCGATTTAAAACGATTACAGCAAAAGGAAACCATAAAACGTTACCAGTTTATAAACAATGTGCTTAAAAAAGGGCAAACCATTGATGCTTCTCAGGCTAAAGATTTACGAAGCAAACTAGATCGAGTTTTAACTCATAAAATTTGGGGGTATCTTATTTTTTTCGTCATATTACTTTTAATGTTTCAAGCGGTTTACGATTGGGCAACATATCCAACAGATTTTATTGACGAAAGTTTTGCCGCTCTAGCCGATTGGGTTAAAAACACACTACCTCCTGGAGTATTTACTAATTTATTAGCCGAAGGCATTATTGCTGGAATTGGCGGAATTATGGTATTTATACCTCCTATAGCGTTCTTATTTTTGTTTATATCTCTTTTAGAAGAAAGTGGTTATATGAGTCGTGTGGTTTTTTTAATGGACAATGTTATGAAACGTTTTGGTTTAAGCGGCAAAAGTGTAGTGCCATTAATTTCGGGTAATGCCTGTGCTATTCCCGCTATTATGGCTACCAGAAATATTGAAAGCTGGAAAGAACGTTTAATAACCATTCTAGTGACCCCGTTTACTACATGTTCTGCGAGGTTACCCGTATATGTTATTATTATTGCTTTAGTAATACCTGAGGGAGATTTTATAGGTTTTAGTTACAAATCGCTAACTTTAATGTCGCTTTATATTATCGGGTTTTTAACAGCAATTATTTCAGCATATATTTTAAATAAAGTTTTAAAAATTAAAAGCAAGTCGTTTTTTGTAATTGAAATGCCCGCGTATAAAATACCTCTTGTTAAAAATGTTGCTATTACAGTTGTTGAAAAAACCAAAACTTTTGTATTTGAAGCTGGTAAAATTATTCTTGCCATTTCAATTGTATTATGGGTATTAGCATCTTATGGTCCTGGCGAACAGTTTGATAATGCAGAACACATAGTAAAAACGGAATATAAATTACTAACAGATGATGCCTTAGAAGATAAAATTGCAGCACATAAATTAGAAAATAGCTATATAGGCATTATAGGAAAAACTATTGAACCCCTTATAAAACCATTGGGTTACGATTGGAAAATAGGCATAGGGTTAGTAACATCTTTTGCGGCAAGAGAAGTATTTGTTGGTACTTTAGCTACAATATATAGCGTTGGAAGTGCAAATAATGCAGAAGATGAAGACACTATTAAAAACAGAATGGCTAACGAAACCTATAAAGACGGCAGTAAAGTATTTACGTTTGCTTCTGGCATATCTTTACTTTTATTTTATGCTTTTGCAATGCAATGTATGAGTACTTTGGCTATAGTTAAACGAGAAACAAATAGTTGGAAATGGCCAATGCTACAATTAACAGTTATGAGCCTTTTTGCGTATATAGTTGCCTTAATTGCATTTCAATTTTTGAAATAAACTATATCAATTAAGTTTATTACACTTGCCTTTTAAAGGCTACGACTATTAACAGATGAAATAATTATCTTTGTAAAACGACTACCTTATTTATGAATACTATAATACAGAATATACTCGTTTTTATAACCATAAGTTTGGCACTTAATTTTTTGATTAAAAAGTTCTTTTGGAAAAAAGCATCAAGCAAAAAATCGTGCGGAAGTGATGATGGTTGTGGCTGTCATTAATATGTGTTCAATCTAAAAATTGCTTTTTTAATAATGCTTCCGTGTGTGTAATCGCTTGTACTTAAATACTCGTTTTTTTAAACCTCTAAGATATTTTAACACCTCATCTCTATATTGATAGTTTTGGTCTTAAGCGGTCTTTAAAATTATTACCCTATACCGTTAATACGAGATACCAATTACTATGTCTGGTTTCATAAATATCTTCAAACATTGGATCGAAATCTTGTCTGTTCAAAGCTACATCAATAAAAACAGGGAGCAGGTTTAATGTTTTATTGAGGGTTTCAGTTTCATGAAACAAAAAGAAGAGTTCTTCCCCATCAATAATAAATGGAACATCTATACCTATAATTTTAACGGTTTCAATATTTTTTAATCCATTTTAATAATCATATTGTTTTTTTAGTTACTTTTGAAAAATATTTAAGCTTACTTAAATATTTAATTAAACAAGCAATAAATGTCCATAGCTATAGAAAATTTTGTAAAAGCTATTTACAAAAACGACAAGAATACTAGTAACGATACCAAACCAGGTAACATTGCTAAAAAACTAGGTGTTTCTAATGCGGCAGCAACAGATATGGCTAAAAAGTTAGCAGCTAAAGGCATTCTACATTACGAAAAATATCAAGAATTAAGACTTACAGATAAGGGCACAAAAATGGCTTTAAATGTGGTTAGAAAGCATCGCCTTTGGGAGTCGTTACTTTTTAAAATGTTCGATATGTCATTGCACGAAATACATCGTGAGTCTGAATTACTAGAACATCAAACCTCAGACTTTTTAGCTGATAAAATAAGTGAATATTTAGGAAACCCTAAGTTTGATCCGCATGGAGATCCCATTCCAAATGCAAATGGCGAAATTACAACAACAGATAATTCTATAGCATTATCAAACACCAAAGAAGGCAAAACCTATATCATTACTCGATTAATGAGCGACGATAAAGAATTTTTCGATTTCTGCGCACAACATGGCTTAAAATATGGCAATACCGTTTTGGTCTCTAAGCAATTTAGCAACAACAAAATGACTCAAATTCAAATAAACAACAATACCATTTTACTAAACGAAGATTTTACTTCAATTATTTATGTCAATGAACACAACTAAACTTATCCTTTTTGCTGGACTTTTCATATTGTCCTTTTCGGCTTTTTCACAAGAAAAAGAAAATACTTTAGGTACGCTAATTACCGATAGACCAGATGCTACAGAATCCCCAAATACAATTCCAGTAGGTTATATTCAGGTAGAAACAGGTTCTTTTTTTGAAAGCTTTGAAACCAACAATATAAAAACTGAAGATTTTACATTAAACACCACTTTAGTGCGTATTGGTTTATTAGATAATTTAGAATTCCGTTTGGGATGGGATTTTGTTGAAGGCTCAAGATATGTTAACGGCAATAAAATAAATAATGTTACTAGCGGATTTACCCCCTTACTTTTTGGAGCCAAAGTAAATATAGCTTCAGAGCATGGTGCTTTCCCCGAAATTGGACTTTTAGGACATTTGTATTTGCCATTTACTGCTGGAAAAGATTATAAACCACAAACTACAGGTGTAGATTTTAGATTTTCGTTTGCTCATACTTTAAGTGAAAATTCAAGCTTATCCTATAATTTAGGAGCACAATGGGGAGACGATTCTCCCGAAACGGCTTATGTATATACACTTGCTTATGGTTTAAGTGTATCTGATAAATTTGGAGTTTATGCAGAACTTTATGGAGATTTACCTGAAAATAGTTCAGCGAATCACTTTTGGGATGCTGGACTTACCTACTTAATTTCAGATAGTGTACAATTAGATGCCACCGTAGGTACTAGTATTACTAACGGACAGGATATTTTGTTAAGTGGAGGTATTAGTTTTAGAATACCTACGAAAAAAAGTTAATAAAGAAATACAATTACAAGGAGAGAAGTATGAACAACATGGTAATCTCTAAAATAAAATTAAACAAATGAAAAAAACTATACTTATATTCAGTCTAATAACCCTATTATTTAGCTGTAAAAACGAAAAAAAAACTAATGATAAACTCAACATCGTTACTACAACTTCAATGATTACCGATTTGGTTAAAAACATTGCAGGCGACCAAATTAATCTGCAAGGTTTAATGGGGAGTGGTGTCGACCCGCATTTATACAAAGCAAGTGAAGGGGACGTTTCAAAATTGGCCAATGCTGATTTAATTTTCTACAACGGATTGCACTTAGAAGGCAAACTTGTTGAAGTTTTTGAAAAAATGCATAGCCAAAAAACAAAAACTATTGCCATATCTGATGCGTTAGATAAAAACACATTAATAGGTTCAGAATATTTTGCGTCTAATTACGATCCGCATATCTGGTTTAACATCGCCTATTGGGAACAAGCTACAAAATTTGTTGTAACTAAACTTTCTGAAGCCATTCCAGAACAAAAATTGGTATTCAAAACCAATGGTGAAAACTATTTAAAACAACTCGCTACACTTAAATCTAATCTTGAAACCACTATAGCCACACTTCCAAAAGAAAATCGTATTCTAGTAACCGCGCATGATGCTTTTAA
Source organism: uncultured Flaviramulus sp. (assembly GCA_947487155.1). Taxonomy (GTDB): domain Bacteria; phylum Bacteroidota; class Bacteroidia; order Flavobacteriales; family Flavobacteriaceae; genus CANLXL01. Next base: position 13,270 of record CANKVS010000059.1, on the reverse strand, counting down.
TTATTTTGGAAAAGCCTTCGGTTTTGAAGTCGTAGGTTTACAAGGGCTTTCAACAGCTACGGAAGCTGGGGTACAAGATGTGCAAAAACTAGCTGCATTTATTATTGAAAAAAATGTAAAAGCTATTTTTGTAGAAAGCTCTGTTCCAAAAAGGACTATCGAGGCGCTTCAGGCAGCAGTAAAATCTAAAAATCACGAAGTCACCATTGGCGGTACGTTATATTCTGATGCTTTAGGCAATATAGGAACTATAGAAGGTACATACATTGGCATGTTCGAGTATAATGTAAATACAATTGTGAATGCGCTTAAATAAGTTAGCAGTTAGCAAAAATGAAAAGTAAAAATATATAGAAAGAAGCATAGCAGAAAACCAAGTCCCGAGTTCCGATATAATCGGAATCATCAATCTGCAGAAATAGAGAGTGAAAAAACGAAACTGCGAAGCGTAGCTTCAAGCATGAAGTTTTGAAAACGAATGTTCCGCAAGAATTTCCTCAGATTGATTTGATTTTTTGGTTCGTTTTGTATCAAAACAAAATGAACAAATAAATAAAAAAGTGATGGAACAAAAAATAGCAGTAAAAGTAGACGATTTAACAGTTGCGTATAACTACAAACCAGTGCTTTGGGATATCGATTTAGAAATTCCTGAAGGTGTACTTATGGCTATTGTTGGTCCTAACGGTGCTGGAAAATCTACACTTATAAAATCCATTTTGGGCATATTAAAACCCATTGCTGGTAGTGTAAGTATCTATGGGAAATCATACGAAAAACAACGATCGTTAGTTGCTTATGTCCCTCAAAAAGGAAGTGTAGATTGGGATTTCCCCACTACGGCCTTAGATGTAGTAATGATGGGTACTTATGGTAGTTTAGGGTGGATAAAACGTCCTGGACAAAAAGAAAAAAAGGCAGCATTAGAAGCTTTAGAAAAAGTAGGGATGCTTCCATTTAAAAACCGACAAATAAGTCAGCTTTCTGGCGGACAACAACAACGTATATTTTTAGCCAGAGCCTTAGTACAAAATGCATCTATTTATTTTATGGATGAGCCGTTTCAAGGGGTTGATGCCACTACTGAAATAGCCATCATTAATATTTTAAAAGAATTGCGAAAAGCAGGTAAAACAGTAATTGTTGTACATCACGATTTACAAACCGTTCCAGAATATTTTGATTGGGTCACCTTTTTAAATGTGAAAAAAATTGCCACAGGACCTGTAAAAGATATTTTTAACGACGATAATTTAACCAAAACTTACGGCATTAATTATAAAGTGAGTATACAAGAATAAAAAAGTTCGCAGTTTTCAGTCGCAGTAAACAGCACTCACTCGAATGGAAAAAACAACAGATAGTCAAGTCCTTATTCAATTCAATAGAATTGATTGTCAAGGTGCAGAATAGATGAAGAAAAAATAACAAAACAAATTAAAAAGATTCCCGCTTTTGCGAGAATAACAAATGGATATAACAGAATATATAAAACTCGTCTTTACAGACTACACGCTTAGAACCATCACACTAGGAACAGCCATATTAGGTGCCGTTTGTGGTATGCTTGGTAGTTTTGCGGTATTGCGAAAACAAAGTTTATTGGGCGATGCTATTTCTCATGCGGCATTACCTGGTATTGCTATTGCTTTTTTAATTACGGGAGCAAAAGACAGTAATATATTATTAATAGGTGCCTTAGTTAGTGGCCTTATTGGCACCTTTTGGATTCGCGGAATTATAAGTAAAACACATTTAAAATCGGATACGGCTTTAGGGTTGATTTTATCTTTATTCTTTGGTTTTGGCATGCTACTTTTAACCTTCATTCAAAAACAACCTAATGCTAATCAAGCGGGACTAGATAAATATTTATTCGGGCAAGCAGCAACATTAGTTGAAAGTGATGTTTGGTTAATGACTATCGTTACCAGTATTTGTCTGTTTGTTTTATTACTATTTTGGAAAGAATTTAAAATTCTTCTTTTTGATGCAGATTATACTAAAACTCTGGGATTCAATACCAAATTTATAGACATTTTAATCACTACATTTATTGTATTAGCCATTGTTTTAGGGCTTCAAACGGTTGGTGTTGTTCTTATGAGTGCCATGTTATTAGCGCCTGCCGCTGCTGCAAGACAGTGGACAAACAGTCTTGCTGTTATGGTATTTTTAGCAGCTATTTTTGGTGCCTTATCTGGTGTTTTTGGAACCGCCGTTAGTGCCAGTCAAAACAATCTTTCAACAGGTCCGGTTATTGTTATTATTGCAGGTGTATTTGTGTTTTTTTCATTTATATTTTCACCAAGTCGCGGGTTGTTATTCAAACAAATTCGATTCATAAAAAATCGTCGCGATTTAAAGCTTCATAAAACATTAGCGTTTATGTATCGTATTGCAGAAACTCATGAGGACATTTCGCATCCGCACACCGTTAAAATTTTAAATAATTTTCAAGGATTTACTAAAGGGACACTTCAAAAATTAGTAGATAAACGTTACGTGACTTTAAATGGTAGTAATTGGAGTTTAACTGAAGAAGGGTTTAAAATAGCTTCTAATTTGTATAATCAACAAACCAATAATAATGAGTAATGCCCAAATAGAAATACAACTTATTGCAAGTTTGGTAGCTATTGCCTGTGCTATTCCTGGTACATTTTTAGTGCTTCGGAAAATGGCCATGATTAGTGATGCGATTAGTCATTCTATTTTACCAGGTATTGTGATTGGATTTTTTATTACACAAGATTTAAACTCACCATTATTAATTTTTTTAGCAGCATTAACAGGAATTCTTACGGTTGTTTTAGTAGAATATATTCAAAAAACAGGATTGGTAAAAGAAGATACCGCTATTGGGTTAGTGTTTCCTACGTTATTTAGTATTGGCGTAATTCTCATTGCTAAAAACGCCAACGATGTGCATTTAGATGTTGATGCTGTTTTGTTAGGCGAACTTGCTTTTGCGCCTTTTGATAGATTACTTATAGCAGGAATTGATATTGGACCAAAATCTTTATGGATTATTGGTAGCATTTTAATTATTTCAATCATATTACTATTCGCGTTTTTTAAAGAACTTAAAGTGAGCACCTTCGATACTGGTTTGGCAGCGTCATTGGGGTTTTCTCCTGCTATTATTCACTATGGATTAATGACGGTTTCATCAGTAACCACAGTGGGTGCTTTTGATGCTGTGGGGGCTATTTTAGTTGTTGCCTTAATGATTGCACCAGCGGCAACCGCTTACCTGCTTACTAACAATTTAAAACGCATGCTTATTTATGCCGTTTGCTTTGGTGTTTTTAGTGCTATTGCTGGCTATTGGTTGGCACATTGGTTAGATGCTTCTATTGCTGGATCTATTACCACCATGCTTGGTTTACTATTTTTAATGGTTTATTTATTTGCGCCAAACAAAGGTGTTATTGCAGTGCTTTATAGAGAAAAACAACAACGAACCGAAGTCTCTCTGCTTACTTTCCTATTGCATTTAAGAAATCATAACGAGGAGGAGGAACGCCATGTAAATCACCTTAACGAACACATTAATTGGCAAAAAGTACGTAGTAAAACGGTTTTAGAATTGGCACTTAAAAACAATATGATTGGTATTGAAAACAATATTGTATCGTTAACCGAAAAGGGCAAGGACTTTACCTCGCAAGCTATTGATTATATTATTACCAACGAAGATGCTCAAATAGAACATATGAAAGACGACTTCTTTTTGTTTAGGGGGTAACATACATCGTTTGCTCAATACTAATCATCATATTTCTTTTATATCAAAAGAGAGTTAATAGATACTCAAAAAAGCAAAATTAATCTTTTTTACCTCCTATTCTCTAGGCGGCAATTCATGATTAACCCTTTTTGTGGCTTTTAAAACAGGTCTAATTACAAAACGGTATTCGTATTTATTTTCAGATAATCTAAATAGTTCATGAGGTCTTGCATGTTGAGACCAACTATCGTCGCCACCAAGTCCCATTTGCACATGATCTATATTAAGTGTAATACTATCTCTTTCAGGGAGTTCTGCTATATGCCCCTTTCTATTTGAAAGATCCTCCATTGTATATGGCCATGCACTTACATTTAAAGGCGTGTCGCTTAACACTTCTAACCCCATACCGCTAGCATTTGTAAAAGATGCCCAATCAACACCTCTATAATTATTACTTTCTTGCGGCCTTACATAATGAAAGAAATCGTTTTTAATTGATTTTTTATATGCCCCATAAGGGGTACTTAAAGCTCTATCTGAATAATTTTCATGAGGTCCTTTTCCTAACCATTTCATAGTGTCATAAGCACTATTTAATTGTAATTGCATTCCGTATTTTGGAAGGTTAGGGAGTTTTACATTGGTTACAAACCTGTTTTTAACATCTATATCGCCGTTGCCATATACAATATATTCGATATTAAGAGTAGGTCTTTCGTTTAACGTTGTATCTGCTTTGGGTAAATTATAGGCTGTCGTTATTTTTATAGCTTTTTCATTAAGGCGATTTACTTTAAACGTTTTTAATGTTTTGTTTTTAGAAGCTGTTTTCCAGTACCCTAATCGTTTTGGCATGCTCGAACCAAAATCATTATCGGTTGGTGGTCTCCAAAAATTAGGCTGTAACGATGCTTTTAATAATTCTTTTCCTTTAAGTTTTAATGAAGACAGTTCGCCTGTCTTTTTATTAAAAACCACTTGTATTGTTTTTGTAATTACAGATGCTGTTACAGGGGTTTCTTCTATTTTTAAAGTTGAAATTGAACTCCATTTTTTTGAACTTGCTTCTGTAAAATAAGGCATTTCAAATTGCTCCCAAGCTGTTTCAAATCCAGATTTTGCCCAATTAAAATCTGTATTTAATTTGAAACTAATTGTTAAATAATAATGAACACCTTGTTCTATTTTTGGTTTTTTAGTAGCTATTTGTATTGTGGTTTTCTCTAATGGGTTTAAGGAAGGCGTTGCCACTGTACCTTGTTGAATTGTTTTTCCATCGGCTTCTAATTTCCATGATATGTTATATCTATCAAGATTAGAGAAATGATGTCTATTATGTATTTCAAACGTACCTGTATTTAAATTAACGGCACTAATCTCTATAGGTTGCTGTACTTTTTTAGCTTCCCATGTTGCTGGTTTTGGTGTTTGGTCTGGAGATATTACCCCATTGTTATTAAAATTACCACTGTGTATGGGCTCGCCATAGTCGCCACCATAAGCCCAAAACATTTTGCCATTAGCATCTTTTTTAACTAAAGCGCCATCTGTCCAATCCCAAACAAAAGCACCAATAAAGCGTTTGTTTGCTTTAATGGCTTCCCAAAAAGATATGAAATCTCCTAGAGAATTTCCCATAGCGTGTGCATATTCGCAATAAATTATGGGGCGATTATCGTTAGGGATATTTGCCATTTTTACCATGTATTCTGTAGAATTGTACATACGACTTCTTATAGTTACATAATCTGGATCTTTAAATTTTGGTTCGTAATGCCCACCATCTTGTGCACCTTCATAATGTACAAGTCGTGTTGGATCGAAATCTTTTATCCAAGCACCCATTGCCGCATGATTTGGTCCCATACCACTTTCGTTACCAAGCGACCAAATAATAATTGATGGGTGATTTTTATCGCGTTCTACCATTCGAATACCTCGTTCTATAAACGAATTTGTCCATTGCGGATTATTAGAAAGTTTTCCGCCAACACCGTGGGTTTCTAAGTTTGCTTCATCCATAACGTAAATACCATACTCATCGCACAACTCATACCACTTTGGATTATTGGGGTAGTGAGACGTACGTACTGCATTAAAATTAAACTGTTTCATTAGCAGTACATCTTTAAGCATTTCTTCATCAGAAATAACTTTACCGTTATATTGACTATGATCGTGCCTATTAACACCATATAACAATACAGGTTTACCGTTTACAAAAAATTCGCCATCACGTAATTCGGTTTCTCTAAATCCTATTTTAGTACTTCGCGTTTCTACTATATTTCCATCTTTATCTTTTAAATAAAGAACTAGTTTATATAAATTAGGGTATTCTGCCGACCATTTTAATGGGTTTTCAATCTTGGTTTCTAACAGCCCATATTTTACAGTATTCCGTTGCGGATAACCTTCGCGCACAATACGTTTTATAGGTTTATTTAGTCGTTCTTTTAATACGGGTAAATTTGCTGCATCAAATAGTTGCGCTTCAATTTGCCAACCTTCAATATCCGTATTGTTTTTTACACTAATTTCTGGACGAATGCTTAAGGTTGCATCTTTATAGTTTTCATCTAAATTGGTTCTAACTCCAAAATCGTAAATAAATGTTTTGGGTACAGCTTCTAAATAAACATCGCGGTGTATGCCACTTAAACGCCAGTGGTCTTGATCTTCTAAATAAGATCCGTCGCTCCATCTAAAAACTTTTACGGCCAAACTATTTTCTCCTTTTTTAAGAAATGGTGTAATATTAAATTCTGCTGGTAAACGACTTCCTTGGCTATAGCCTACTTTTTCGCCATTTATCCATAAATAAAACGCAGAACTTACACCTCCAAAATGAATAATAACATCATTTTTATTCCAATTATTGGGTATGTTAAATGTTGTACGGTAAGACCCAACAGGACTATCATCCTTTGGAACATTTGGTGGTGCTACAGGCACAAACGGATAGGTTACATTGGTATATATTGCTTGCCCATAGCCATGCAATTCCCAATTGGCTGGTACAGGAATTTCATCCCAATTAGAGGCATCGTAATTTTGCTTGTAAAAATCTTTAATACTTTTTTCGGCAACAGGTGCAAAATGAAATTTCCAATGTCCATTTAAACTTTTATAATTAGGACTTGCTTTTCTGTTTCCTGCTAAAGCCAATTCCTGATTTGGAAAAGATATGGATGTTGCTCTTGCTGGTAATTTGTTAATTCCAATAACTAAAGGGTTTTCCCAATCGTTTATGCTTTGAGATTTCCCGTGAAAAGAAAACATTAGTAAAAATAATATAATCGGAATTACTCTATAATAAATCTTCATTTTTACGCGCTAAGGGTTTAATTTATAATTGCTGATTTCAAAAATAGTAAAAGCAAAATATTTTTTCTTTACATGTAGACATAATCTTTTTTAAACACTTTTTATTTTAATTTTTTACAGTGAATTGAATGTTCTATTACCATATTCTTAATGATATCTTTTATCTTTAGGTTTTTAATCAGAAATTACAAGGACTTCTCTATAATATTATGGCACAACACAACGAACTTGGTAAAAAAGGGGAGCAACTCGCTGTTAATTTTCTACTGAAAAAAGGCTATAATATTATTGAACGTAATTATAGGTTTGATAAAGCTGAAGTGGACATTATTGCACAACAAAATGACACTTTAGCCATAATTGAAGTAAAAACACGATCTAGCACAGACTTTGGAAATCCACAAGATTTTGTAAAACCAAAACAAATACAACGCCTTGTAAAAGCGATTGATGAGTATGTAAATGTAAACGGTTTAGATCTTGAAGTTCGTTTTGATATTATTGCCATTGTTAAAGAAAATAACAGCTTTAATATTGAACATTTAGAAAATGCGTTTTATCACTTCTAATAAACTCATTTTTTAAATGTTCTTGAAGAAGGAAATCTTTTTAATTTTAACAGAAATATTCTGTGATGCTGAAACACGTTCAGCATGACGAATTATTCTTTAAGACACCTTTTTTTTAACCCTTCAAAATCTTCAGGTTTAGCGATAATAGTTTTGTCTTTATCAAGTACAAAATAAGTTGGTGTGGCAGTTACTCCGTAATCGTTTCCTATATTGTTTTCCCATTTACCCTCACCATATACATGTATAAAATCAGGGAAATCGTAAGTAAGGTCTTTCCATTTATAAGGCTCGTCTTCTAACCCAATAGCAACTACGTTAAACTTACCTTCTGCTTGAGATTTTATAAATGTTTGTAATTGAGTAATTTCATCTAAACAATGCGAACAGGTACTACTCCAAAATACGATTATATAATTTTCGGCGCCATCTAACTCACTTAATTTTTTAGTAGTTTTAGTTTTATCGGTATCCAATTCAATAGAAAAATCGGGCGCTTTATTTCCTATTGATAGCTTTTGAAACTGTAGCAATCCCTTTAAAAGATCTTGATCGTTTAAAGATACTGCAATATCCATGAGGTAAGTTTCTGCAATATAATTGGCAACACTTTCTAAATTTAAATCTGCCATTTGTTGCCACAAACTTACAAGCAATGTTCTTTTTATTTCGGTAGGAATAGTTTTTATAGCTTCATAAAACACATTAATATTTGTTTTATAATTGCTAATCTCGTCACCATCATTTAACGACATTCCAAACACATAATTAAGCATACGTTCTTCTAAAAAATTTGAGCTTTGAAGAATTTCATTGTTAAAATAGACATGATCGAAATAGTGTAATTTTAAATTGTTAACATAGGTTTCTACACTTTCAAATCCTTCTGGAATATAGGGTTTGTTAGCTTTAATAAAATGATAAGCAATAGTTTCTTTAGCTTCAATTTCAAAATTTAATTGAGTTTCTTTTTGAGTTTTAAAAATTTCCGTTAGGGCTAATGTATCTGTACTTTGCTCTCTAAAAAATTTACCAATACTATGCGTTACCGCAGACATACTGTTTGTATAAGACGCTATGAGTTTGTTTTCTACAGAAGATTGAAATTCAACACCAGTTTCAGCATTAAACGTAAGTTCAATATCTTCTTTTTCATTATATATTATATCGAAATTATAATCTTCTTGCGGAATAGCATACACCAAACGGTACATGCCTTTTGTGGCTGTAGAATCTAATTGAATTTCGAAGCTGCCATCGTCGTTAATCTCTGTATTAGTAATGTAAGTAGAAATGGTAGGCGTTACTTTGTATAATAGGGCAACATTATAATCTTTTGCAGGCGAAAATGTACCTTTAATGGTGTGTTGAGCAAATAGGAAACTTGGTAATAAAACCACCAAAGCAACGATTCTGTTCATTTTAATAATTGTTTATTTTACTTAGTCAATAATTAAGCCATAATAGGTTTTAATACTGTTAAAGCTTGTTTTACAGATGTTATATTTTCGAAGGTTAGCATTAATCGCAAACCATTTCTAGTTTGTTTTTCTTTCATTTTGCAAACTCCTGCATTGGCTTGAACAAATTGCAAGACTTTTTTGAAATTTGGACTTTGATAAAAATCACTTTGTTGGTCGTTAATAAAATAGCCAACTAACTTGCCTTGTTTCATAATTATTTTCTCAAAACCTATTTTAGTTGCTAACCACTTTATTTGGACACTATTTAATAAATCGGTCACTTGTTTTGGTAATTCCCCAAAACGGTCAATTAATTCGGTTTCAAAGGTATGTAATTCGGTTTCTGTTTTTAAATTATTAAGCTGTGTGTATAAATTTAATCGTTCAGTAATATTATTAACATAACTATCTGGAAAAAGCAATTCGAAATCGGAATCAATAGTCACATCTTTTACATAAACTTTATCGTCTTCATTTTCATTATACAAGTCTTTAAATTCGTTTTCTTTAAGTTCTTCTATGGCTTCATTTAATATTTTTTGATAGGTATCAAATCCAATTTCATTAATAAAACCACTTTGCTCACCGCCTAATAAATCGCCCGCGCCTCGAATTTCTAAATCTTTCATAGCGATATTAAAACCGCTACCTAATTCTGTAAACTGCTCTAAGGCTGTAATTCGTTTTCTGGCATCGTCGGTCATTGCAGAATATTCGGGAGTTATAAAATAACAGAACGCTTTTTTATTACTTCGTCCCACACGACCACGCATTTGGTGTAAATCGCTCAACCCAAAGTTATTGGCATTATTTATAAAAATGGTATTGGCATTGGGGACATCTAATCCACTTTCAACAATGGTAGTACTTACTAAAACATCAAACGCGCCGTCCATAAACGAGAGCATTAATTGTTCTAATTTTTTACCGTCCATTTGCCCATGACCAATACCTATTTTAGCATCGGGAACCAAACGCTGTATCATACCAGCTACTTCTTTAATATTCTCAATACGATTATGAATAAAGAATATTTGTCCGCCACGTTGAATTTCATAACTCACCGCATCACGAATGGTTTCTTCATTAAAACGAATCACATGACTTTCTATAGGATATCTATTTGGTGGTGGTGTGGTAATAACCGATAAATCACGCGCTGCCATTAAACTAAACTGAAGTGTTCTAGGAATTGGTGTTGCTGTTAAGGTTAACACATCAACGTTATCTTTTAAAGTTTTTAGTTTTTCTTTTACGGCTACGCCGAATTTTTGTTCTTCATCAACAATTAAAAGTCCTAAATCTTTAAATTTTACATTCTTATTTACTAGCTGATGCGTGCCTATAATAATATCTACTTTCCCTTGTTCTAAGCCTTCAAGTGTTTCTCGTTTTTCTTTTGCTGTTCTAAAACGATTTACATAATCTACAGTTACAGGAAAATCTTTTAAGCGCTGTGCAAATGTTCTGGAATGTTGATAGGCCAAAATAGTTGTTGGTACTAAAATAGCGACCTGCTTACCATTATCAACTGCTTTAAAAGCAGCTCGAATAGCTACTTCGGTTTTACCAAAACCAACATCACCACAAATCAAACGGTCCATAGGACGTTCGCTCTCCATATCCATTTTAATGTCGGCTGTTGCCGTACTTTGGTCTGGCGTATCTTCATAAATAAAAGAGGCCTCCAACTCGTGCTGCATATAACTATCTGGATTGTACTGATAACCTTTTTCGGTTTTACGTTTGGCATAAAGTTTTATCAGGTTAAATGCCACATGTTTTATTCGTGCTTTCGTTTTTTGCTTGAGGGTTTTCCATGCATTACTTCCCAGTTTATAAATCTTTGGTGGTTTCCCGTCTTTACCATTAAACTTGGTGATTTTATGTAACGAATGAATGCTTAAATACAGCACATCGCGCTCGCCATAAACCAACTTAATAGCCTCTTGTTTTTTGCCTTCAACATCTATTTTTTGTAACCCTCCAAACTTACCAATACCATGATCGATATGTGTTACATAGTCACCAATATCTAAATTAGTAAGCTCTTTTAAAGTAATAGCTTGTTTTTTGGCGTAACCATTTTTAAGATGAAATTTATGATAACGCTCAAAAATTTGATGGTCGGTATAACATACTATTTTAGAATCGTGATCTACAAACCCTTGATGTAAAGAAAGTATAATAGTTTTGTAGTGAACTTCCTGTTCTACGTCTTCAAAAATATCATGAAACCGTTTTGCCTGTTGTTCACTTACACAAGCAATATAATTGGTGTAACCTTTATTATGATTGGTGTTTAAATCTTCAATTAATAAATCGAATTGCTTATTGAAAGACGGTTGAGGAGTGGTGTTAAAGATAATTGCCTTGTCATTACGAGGAGCTTGCGACGTGGTAATCTCATTATTTATTGAAAGAGATTGCTTCGTTTCACTCGCAATGACATTTAGGTTGCTGAGCATAGCCGAAGCATCAAACTCAATAATAGAAAAATCAAGTAATTGTTTTTTTAGTAATTCTGAATTTGAAAATAACTCATTAGGTTCAGCATGCTTAATATCGGTTGAAAGTTGTTTAAACGCTTCTTCCGCTTTGGCATAAAAATCGTCTATTCTAGAAAAGAATAAATCGGCATTTTTAAAACAAATCACTGTTTTTTGGGCAATGTATTTTAAAAAACTCTGACGCCTTTCATCTAAAAACTTATTAGCAACATTAGGAATAATACTAATTTTTTTTATCTGCTCTGTAGAAAGTTGTGTTTCAACATCAAAGGTTCTTATACTATCAACTTCATCGCCAAAAAATTCTATTCTATATGGTTCGTCATGCGAAAATGAAAACACATCTACAATACCTCCACGCACCGAAAACTCACCAGGTTCGGTTACAAAGTCGACACGTTTAAATTGGTATTCAAACAAAACTTCGTTAACAAAATCTATTGACAAATTATCGTTAACTGAAACCTTTAGCGTGTTTCTTTCTAACTCCTTTCTGGTAACCACTTTCTCAAAAAGTGCATCGGGATAAGTTACTATTATAGCAGGTTTCCTTTGAGAATTAATCCGATTTAAAACTTCAGCGCGTAATAACACATTAGCATTATCGGTTTCTTCTATTTGATATGGTCTGCGATAACTTCCAGGGTAAAACAAGACGTCTTTACCATTACAAAGTTGCTCGATATCGTTTAAATAAAAAGCAGCTTCTTCTTTGTCGTTAAAAACAATTAAAAAAGGTTTCTCTGTTTGTTTAAAAACACTAGAAATTACAAAAGAAAAAGACGAACCTACAAGACCTTTTATATGCGTTCTAGTTTTGTTTTCTGCGGGACTTAATGGTTGGGTATTGGCAATAACGGTTTGCAGTTTTTGCGTTTGCAAAAGCTGTGCATAGGTTTGCGAGAGGGTAGATTTACTCACGAAATTTTGATTTTGGCAAATATAAAATTTTTGTTCAATTGATATTGATAAAATGTATTAATAAAACTATATTTGTGCCACTTAAAAAAACAATAATATATGTCGTTTTCAGATTTATTTGATAGTGGGTTTAAAAAGCGTAATGAAGATCATTTTGCTGCAATTGTTAAAGTTGCTATGACTGATGGTGTAATTTCAGATGAAGAACAAGCTTTTTTAGATAGATTAGCTCGAAATTTAGGAATAAGTGAAGGAGATTATAAACAGATTTTAAAGGATTATCAAACACATCCTATTAATCCGCCTACAGCTTACGACCGTCGTTTAGAGCGTTTATACGACCTATCTCGTATGGTACATGTTGACCATATTAAAGGTAATGATGAAGAGGTTTTACTAAGAAAAATTGCAGTTGGTCTTGGTTTTCATGCTGTAAACGTAAAATATATAGTTGATAAGGCTTTAGTATTAGTAAATAATGGCGTAGACTTAGATACTTTTATGGACGAAATAAAGAATATGAATAGATAAAAGATAATACATCTATAATATTTAAAGCGTTCAAGAAATTGGACGCTTTTTTTATTCGGTAGGTTGATTATAACTACAGTGTCATATAGATGGAATTATCTTAGGAAACCTTACGGATAAGCGTATTAAATTAATACCATTTTTAGCTTCTATTTTATAACGATGTTTTGATTTCTCTTTGAAGTAATCTGATGTTTCAAACTCAATTTGTTC